>CAZRWT010000055.1:0-16893 GCA_964603955.1 uncultured Syntrophobacteraceae bacterium | reverse complement strand
AACGAGGAGCTTCAGTCCACCAACGAGGAACTTTATTCGGTCAATTCCGAGTACCAGTCCAAGATCATGGAACTGAGCGAACTGCACAACGATGTGGACAACCTGCTGAGTGCCAGTCAAATCGGCAACCTGCTGCTCGACGAAAACATGGAAATTCGGCGTTTTTCCCCAAAGGTGAGTAAAATTTTCAAACTTCTCGATACGGATGTGGGCCGTCCCCTGACCCACATCAACCATTACCTTTTGAATGTCGATCCGCTAAAGATCATCGAAACGGTGCAACAGCAGGGAGTCATGGCTGACCAGGAGGTTCAGACCGATGACGGTCGCTGGCACCTGATGCGCGTGGTTCCATATGCCGTAGGGCCGAGAGTTTTTTCCGGCACCCTGGTGTCTTTTGTGGACATCACCAAAATCAAGCAAGCCGAGGAGGCTCTGCGTGCCGGCGAGGAAAAGTATCGGCGCCTGTTCGAGACCCTTTCCCAAGGGGTGGTTTATCATGGCGCCGATGGCGGCATCGTTTCAGCCAATCCCGCCGCGGAGCGCATTCTTGGCATTTCCGTGGATCAAATTCTGAGCAAGACTTCCATGGACCCTTGTTGGAAGATGATTTGCGAGGACGGCTCCTCTGTTTTCGGAACGGATCATCCGGCCATGATCGCTCTGCGCACGGGTGAAAAGGTTGGACCGGTGATCAGGGGTGTATTTCACCCCGAGAAAAACGCCCACATCTGGCTGGATATTACTGCGGTACCTTTGTTCCAGCCCGGCGACGGAAAACCCTCTCAGGTATATGCGACCTTTGAGGACATCACGGGGCGGAGGAAGGCGGAGGAAGAAGCGAGGGCAGCCCATCAGAGGCTCGTGACTGTTTTGGACAGCATCAACGCCCTGATCTATGTTGCCGACATGGAAACCCATGAGATTCTTTTCATCAACGAGCACGGACGCGGTGATTTTGGAGAAATTGTAGGCCATAAGTGTTGGGAGGTTCTGCAAGGGGAGCTGTCGGGGCCCTGTGATTTTTGCACCAATCCCAAGCTCCTGGACGAAGACGGCAAGCCCACGGGCGTTTATAGTTGGGAGTTTCATAACCCCAAGACGGGCAAGTGGTACCATTGCTTTGACAGGGCCATTGAATGGGTGGATGGGCGCATGGTGAGACTGGAAAGTGCTTTCGACATCACGGAGCGCAAGCGGGCCGAGGAAGAGCGATGCGGCAAACCGACCTCCTGAGCCCCGCCCTCTCGTTCCCAAGCTCCGGCTTGGGAACGAGAAAAAAAAACGGCATCAACCGGAACGAGAAACGGCATGGCTGAAAGTTTTGAGGACAAGAAAAGAATCCTGAGGGAGCAGGCCGAGGCGCGATTGCAAGAAGCTTCCAGACCCGTTGAAGACCTATCTCTCGAAGAGCTCAAGACCTTGATCCACGATTACCAGGTGCATCAGATCGAACTGGAAATGCAAAACGAGGAACTGCGGGACACTCAAAGGCAACTGACGGCTGCCAGGAACCGCTTTGCCGAACTCTTCAACGAGGCTCCGGTGGGATACCTGATCCTCGATGAAAATGCTTTCATCGTGCAGGCCAATCAAACTTTTGCTCTCATGGTGGGCAAGGAGCTTGATCAACTGCACGGAAGAGCTTTGGCTGATTTCATCGTCCCGGCGGATCGTTCCGCTTTTCACGGTCGTTTCAAAGCTTTTTTCAAAAACCCTTCGGGCAAGCAACTGGATTTCCGGCTCCTGGATAAAAAAAACGAGGTGCCGGTTCGTTGCGTCGGCAGGCCGGATCATGAAATGCTTCCCCGGTCGGGACAAGACGACCGAAAACAGTTGCTGCTCGTGATCAACGACATCAGCGAACAGGTTCGGTCCGAAAAAGCCCTTCGAGAAAGTGAAGAGCGCTACAGGCTCCTGTCCGACCTCACCATGGAAGGAATCGTCATTCACAAGGACGGGGTGGTCAGGGACTTGAACATTTCCCTGGCAAGACTCCTGGGCTATGAGCGGGAAGAACTCATCGGGGGAAACATCGTGGAGTTCGCCGTTCACGAGGACGACAGGACCAGGGTTCGCGAGAGCGTCCTTCAGGAATACTCCGGACCTTATGCAGTCCGAGGCGTCAACAAAAACGGGGAGACCTTTTTTGTCGAGATCGAAGCACGGAATTTTAAAACGCAGGGGGAAACTCTGCGCGTGGCGGCCGTGCGGGACATCACCGAGCGCAAAAGAATCGAAGATGCTCTCCGGCAGTCCCACGAGCGACTCATGACCGTGCTCAACAGCATCGATGCTTTTATTTACATCGTGGCCATGGACACTTATGAAGTGCTGTTCTGCAACGAGTACGGGCGCGAAGTATGGGGGGACCTGACCGGTACGACGTGCTGGCAGACCATACAACAGGACCAGGACGGCCCATGCTCGTTTTGTACCAACGACAAGTTGCTGGATGCATCGGGAAAACCCACCGGAGTTCATGCCTGGGAATTCCAGAACACGAAAACGGGCAGGTGGTTCGATTGTCGCGACCAGGCCATCACGTGGACCGATGGGAGAATCGTGCGGCTGGAAATCGCCACGGACATCACGGAACGCAAACGGGCTCAAGAAAAAATCGTTAAAATCAATGAGAAACTCCAGAAGCTCCTTCGAGAAAAGGACACCTTCTTTTCCATCATCGCTCACGACTTGAGGTCCCCCATATCGGGTTTTCTGTCCTTGACAAGGGCTTTTGCCGAAGACGCCGAGATTTGGGAGGCCGAGGACGTTCGTGGAGCATCCCAGGCCCTGTACCGGAGCGCCGAGCAATTATACGCGCTCCTGGAAAACCTCCTGCATTGGGCCCGCATGCAGCAGGGATCGGCCGAGTTCGCACCCAAGCCGCACGGGTTGCAACAGATCATCGGGGCCAACGTGGATTTCCTGCACCTCATGGCCCAACAAAAGGAAGTCTCCCTTGAAATGCACATTCCGGAAGGCCTGACCGCCCTGATTGATCCAGCCATGATCGGCACGGTCATACGAAATCTCTTGTCCAATGCGGTGAAGTTTTCGAACAGAGGAGGCAGGGTCCGCGTCACTGCGGCACGGGAAGGCTCGATGGTTCACGTGTCGGTCCAGGACAACGGCATGGGCATGGACGAGCAAACACTGTCCGGGCTATTCCGCCTCGACCGGAAAGTGTCGAAGCTCGGCACCGAAGGAGAAAGCAGCACGGGCCTGGGGCTGATCCTCTGCAAAGAATTCACCGACAGGCACGGCGGATATATCTGGGCGGAAAGCACTCCCGGGCAGGGGACGACGTTTCATTTCACTTTGCCTGCCATTGAGGAATAAACGGCAATGGATGAACCTGAGAAGTCTGTTTTCATTTTGGAATGCGAGGATGTGGACTTTGCCCACCCGGGCAAGCCGCTCCTTTTCCGCCGGGTGAACCTGTCTGTGAAAATAGGGGATTTTCTTTTGGTCACGGGTCCATCGGGGAGCGGTAAATCCACACTTTTGCGTCTTTTGGCCAGGTTTGTCCCTCCCACGGCAGGCATCATCCGTTTTCACGGAAAATCCATCGAGGATTATCCGGCTTCTCAGCTTCGTCGCCGCGTAGCCTATCTGCATCAGAGCCCCGTGCTCGTGGAAGATTCCGTGCGAGGCAATCTCCTCCTGCCTTTTACTTTCAAAGCCAATGAGCACCTGGTGCCTCCCGACGATGGATTTCTGGAACAATCCCTGGAAGCCTTCCTCCTGCGAGGGCTGTCCCTGGATCAGCCCGCCTTGGGCCTCTCAGGTGGTCAGAAGCAGCGGCTCTGCTTCCTGCGTTCCGTCCTCCTGGAACCGGAAATCATGCTCCTGGACGAACCCATCAGCGCCCTGGACCCGGAAAGCCGCAAGGCTGTGGAGGCGATCATCGAGACCCTCTGCCGGGATCGGGGCATCACCGTCATTGCCGTGAGCCACCAGCCACTGGGGGTGAATCTTTCCCATGCCGGAGCGTATGAAATGCGAGACGGGGTGCTGTCGCCTGCTCCCATCTGCTATTTGTCCGATTCTCCTTGATCCTTTGATCACTCCACTGGCCCGGCTTTTGTTCATGCCGTTGAATTTCATGAGGCTGCCATGACCCAATCCGTCGTACACATCGGTGATTTTCAGCTTGCCCTGGCCCTGCTTTTCATTGCGGTGGCCGCCGCGGCTTCTCTTTTTTACCGGCTTCGGCTCGAACGGGATCTTTTCCTGGGTACCCTGCGCACGTTCCTCCAGCTTTTTCTCATGGGGTATGCCCTCACTTTCATCTTCAAGTTCAGCAATCCCTTGTTGGTGCTTTCCATCTACGTGATGATGATTTCCTTTGCCGCGTGGATCGTTCGCGGGCGCATCAGGGAAAAAGCCGTGTCCTTCTTTCCGCCCACCCTGCTGTCCATGCTTGTCGGCTACCTGCTGGTTACGGCCCTGGTAACGGGGGTCGTGGTGAGGTCGGATCCCTGGTGGCATCCCCAGTATTTCATTCCCATCGGGGGCATGGTGGTGGGCAATTCCATGACGGCCATCGCCCTCACCCTCGAACGGCTGTTTTCGGAACTCCGTTCCAGGCGCGATGAAGTGGAAATGCGCCTCGCCCTGGGAGCCGACTACCGGGAAGCGAGCGCGGACACCTTTCGCAACGCCCTCAAGGCGGGCATGATGCCTTCCATCAATTCCATGATGGGCGTCGGAATAGTCTTCATACCCGGTATGATGACCGGCCAGATCCTTGCGGGAGCCGATCCCCTCGTCTCGATCCGCTACCAGATCGTGGTCATGCTCATGCTGGTGGGCTCCACAGCCGTCAGCTCGTTCATCGTGACCGGACTCGTCCGACGGCGTTGCTTCGGCGCGGCGCACGAACTGCTTTTGCGCCCCGATGTGAATGGGAAGTCATGATCGGGTATTCGTGTTGCCCGGCAAAGCGGTTGACTTCTTTGGGTGGGTTCCAGTAGGTTGTAACGGAACTTTTCAGTGGGCGATAGAAATCGCTCCGGGGCAGGTAGGAAATCCTGCTCCCTGTTGCTTGTGGGTGTTTGAGGCCGTCAAGCATTGAAGATGATTGAGCTTTTTTCTTGAAAAATGATGGTGCGGGCTTTCCCTGACGCAGGGTGTCCGGGCAATGTAAAGCAAGGCCATGAAGGCCGCCGTTTCCTTGAAGGGAGATGTGTGGGCTTCGTGGCTTTTTTTTTGGGGAAAAGATGAAAAATGAGGAGAACGGAGATGGAAAAATTTACTTTGAGGGCGACGCTGCTGTGTGCCGTCTGCCTGTTTGGAGGCGCACCATATGCCGGAGCACAGGAAGTATCCGCCGGGGCACGGGAACTGGCGCCGGTTGTCGTGGTGTCCACTCCCATCATTGAAGGCAATCGGGTGGATTCTTTCGCAGCCGGTTCCACCATTGTCACCGAGGAACAGATCAAAAACCTCAACGCACAGGACCTGACGACTGCTTTGCGGCGTACTCCCGGCGTGAATATCTCCCGGTACAACCACATCGGTTCTCACGGCGGAGCCGAGGGGGGCGGCGTGTTCATCCGTGGGATGGGTTCCAGCAGGCCGGGGGCCGAGATCAAAACCTTCATCGACGGGGTTCCCATGTACATGGGTTTTTGGAATCACCCCCTCCTGGATTTGATGTCCATCGACACGGCCGCCGCCATTCAAGTGTACAAAAGTCCGCAGCCCCAAAATTTCGGGAATGCCCTGGGAGCCATCAACATCGTTCCCAAGAGGAGGACCGAGGAAGGGTTTCAGACCAGCCTGCATGTGGCCGGGGGAAGTTATGACACCATCGTTCAGAGAGCCGAGCACGCGGGCAAAATCGGCGTGACGGATTACTACCTGGGGCAGAGCTTCCGCAAATCCGCCGGTCACAGGGACGATGCGGATGGGCAACTGACGAATTACTTTGGCCGGTTGGGCGTGGAGTTGGGGGAAAACTGGTATGCTTCCGTCCTGGGGTTGAGAACCGACAACTATGCCTGGGACCCCGGTGAAAAGGGCGCCTCTCCCATGAGCAGGGATGGCAAGTATGGAACCGAAGCCTGGCTGGGAGCCGTAAAGTTGGAACATTATCATGGAATGGCCAGGGGTAGTCTTCAATTTTACGGCAATCAAGGGGAGGGGCAGCAGTTGAACAGACCGGATCCAGTTCGGGACCCGGATGCCGTTTGGAAGTTCAAGTTTTACGGAGTCAAGATACGGGAAGTATTGAATTTTTGGTCCGGCAGCGAGTTGCTGGTGGGCCTCGATCATGATGTGTTTTCGGCGGAGGACACCCGGAAAAACAATGAATGGAAGAGCCCCGTTCACAGGATCACTTCTCCTTACGTGGCCCTGAGCCGGCTCATCGGTGAAAAGAGTGGATTTTACGCCATTCCTTCGGCGGGTCTGCGCTATTATGACCACAATCGTTTCTCTTCGGAAGCCGCGCCTCATGCGGGGCTCATTTTGGGATACAAGAACACGCAACTCCATTTTGGCTACTCACGGGGAGTGATTTTTCCCGGGGTCGAGGTCGCTCATATTTCGAGGAGCTGGGCGGATCGGGACAACTGGAAAGGCCTCGAAGCCGAAACCATGAATCATTACGAAGTGGGGATCAGCCATACCTGGGAAAACATCAAGGCCGACCTGACTTTTTTCCGGGACAAGGGAAAGAACCGCTACCTCGTGGTCCTTCCTCCGCCTCCCCCTCCCACTTACGCCAACATCGGTGATTACCGGACTCAGGGGATTGAGGCCACCGTGACTTACAGCCCCACGGATGATCTTTCCCTGTTTGCCGGAGTAACCTTTCTGGATTCAAAGCCGAGTACCTTGCCTTATGCCCCCGAAACGACGTTCAGTGCCGGGGTCAACTGGCGATTCCTGGAAAAATTTCAGTTGAGCATGGATGGACAATATGTGTCCAAAATGTATGTCAACCGGCAAGCCAGAATGGACGGCGCGGTGAATGATGATCGGGTGAGCAGCTACTGCCTCCTCAACGGAAAGCTGAGCTACCTGTACACACTGAAACCTTACAACCTGGACATGGAATTTTTCGTTGCCGGGGAAAACCTCACCGATGTGACGTATGAATACAGGCCGGGGTATCCCATGCCGGGCATCAACGGCATGGCGGGTGTCACCCTGAAATTTTGACGGCTTCCGGGGGGGGGATGCGCGCAGCAGAAAGGGGAAGGGCTGGAAAGAAACCAGGAAAGCCGACAGGAATCCGGAGGGTTTGATGCGTTTGGGAATTTTGATGTGCTCGATATTTTTGTGGATCATGGGGATCGTGGGACCGGCTTTAGGGGAGTCGATCACCGTCCGGGATACGGCAGGACGTAGGGTCGAGGTGCCTCGAAGTCCGAACCGAATCCTGTGCCTGGGACCGGGAACCTTGAGAATGATCGTTTACTTACAGGCATGGGACAGGGTGGTGGCCGTCGAAGACATGGAAAAGCTCAACCCCCGGGGGCGTCCTTACTGGCTTGCCCATCCCGAACTGCACGGCCTGCCTTCGGCCGGGCCGGGGGGACCGGCCGCCATCAACCGCAAGCCCAACCTGGAACTGCTCATGAGCCACGATCCCCAGGTAATATTTGTCACCTACATGGACGCCCCCCTGGCTCATGAAGTACAACAAATCCTGAGCATCCCCGTCATCGTGTTGAGCTACGGCCCCTTTGCCAATTTCGATGACACCTTCTTCGATTCCCTGACTTTGCTCGGAGAGGTGCTGGGCAGGGAGGAACGGGCGAAGGCGGTGATTGATTTCATTCGTTCGGCACAGGAGGATGTCGGGACCAGGTCTCGGCAGGTTGGGGACTCCCACGCGCATCGTATTTATGTGGGAGGGCTGGGCCACCGGGGGGCTCGGGGTCTGGAAAGCACGGAGCGAAATTACCCTCCCTTTGAGTGGACCAACGCCCACAATGTGGCCGGGGAAATGGGCTCGATGGAGCAAAGCCACATCATGACCAGCATGGAAGCGTTGCTGGCCATTGATCCGGATATCGTTTTCATCGACGCGGGCGGTCTGAGACTGGTCCGGCGGGCATACGAACGAAAACCTCAAATTCACGAAGCTTTGCAGGCTTTTAAAAACAGGAGAGTTCATGTCCTACACCCGTTCAACTGGTACCTGACCAACATCGGCACGGCACTGATCGACGCCTACACCGTGGGGAAAATCCTCTACCCGGATGCCTTTCACGACGTGGTGCCGGCGGAGAAAGCCGACGAAATTTATACATTCCTGGTGGGAGTTCCCATTCATGAAGAAATGGAAAAGGATTACGGCCCCATAGGGGAGCCGCCGCATTTTCTACCATAGGAGGATCAACGTGAACCATACATGCCTGTGTCGGCAGCTGGATGATCTGTATTTCAACGCGGCCAAAGCCGCTTTCTTTGACGCTCAGGCGGATGCCCCCTGGGCGGTTTCGGATTATTCACGGGAAGAAATGCGAACCATCGAGCGAACGCTCGGTTTGTTGCCTTCCCTGGAAGGCTGTCGGGTGCTCGAACCCGGATGCGGAGTGGGACGCCTGACGGAAATCCTGGCCGGGAAGGTCGGCCCAAGGGGAGAGGTGACAGCCACGGATATCAGCGAAAAAATGATCCGACGGGCTGGGGAGCGCCTGAAAGGGTACGAAAATGTCCGTACATTCCGTGTTCCTCTCGAATCGTTACCCTTGCCCCCAGCTTCCCAGGACCTGGTGTTCTGCCACCAGGTTTTCCCTCATTTCGACTGCAAGGAAACGGCCCTCGAGGCCATGAGCCGGGCTCTCAAGCCGGGAGGGAACTTTGTCGTTCTCCACCTGATCGGTATCCGACAAATCAATGATCTCCACAGAAAAGCGGGTACCGCCGTGGCCCGGGATATCATGCCTTCCAACAAAGAAATGCAAACTCTGCTGACCCGGTTCGACCTTCGAATAAAAAAAATGGAGGATGAGGAAAATTATTATCTTATCTTGGCGGAAAAATGAAAGATGCTTGAAAATTTGAACGGTATGGACAACACGGGCAAGAATTGATCACTGGAGCTTGAAAAATTTTTACTGTAACATTGCGACCCGTCAGGTTGAATGAAGGGAAGCAAAAGCTTTTTATCCTCTCACATTCTCCAACGGGAAGATTGTGCATGGCCCACGCAAAAGAGCCTGTAAAAATGACGAGAAAGGTGGTCGTCTGCCTGGCCGTGCTGTTTGTGCTGGCCGAACTGGCGGCATTCTGGGCGGCCTGGAATGGTTCGGGCAGGAAGGCATGGTTGCAGGTCCGGGACCCGAGCGGCGCCGTGCTGTATGAAACTCGGGGTGACACCTTGACGCGCTTTGACCGTTACTATTTCGAGCAGAACTTCGGCCCCATCGAAAACTACCAGGTGCAACTCGTGACGCGGGACGTCCCTTTTCCCCTGACTCCATGGCTTTTTGCCGCCATCGGAGTGCCTGTGGGGCTCATGCTTTTTTTCGTCTTTGTCATTAAAATCTGGAGGCTTCTGTTTCCTTCGGACGGAGACGAAGGGCAGGAAAAAGAAAAGGACGGAAGTCCGGTGGAGCGGGGATTTTCTCTTTTGCAAAACCCTGGAGTTCTGGCGGCTGGGGGGCTGGTTTTTATCTTCTTTTTGGCCTTGTGGATCGTGCCGGTGCTCCTTGCCAGGACGGCTTCCTCGTTGCTGGAACTCATCTGGAGTTTTCGTTGGGTTTTCGGGGTGCTGTTCGCGGGCTTCTTGAGCCTGTGCTTTTGGTTTCTCTATCTGAGGTATCGCCTGGCCCGGCAGGCCATGGAGACACAGGCGGGCCTGGAGCGGCTGCGCCTGACCCTGGAGGGCGAGCGGGAAAGACTTCCGGAGGGCGAGGCGCCCCGCAGGCTCCTTACAGCCAGGCCGCAGGAATCGGAGGACCATTGACGATGTAATGCGCAACTTTCTTGTTCCCAAGCTCAGGCTTGGGAACAAGAAAGTTCTCAACATGACAAAGAGTGCTTGACGACCGGCTTTAGCTCATGTAGTCAGATTAAAATCATGCCGGTACAGAGCCATCTGCGGGGAACTTGACATCCGTTATGGTTTTTTGTTTTTGCGGGTCTATGGACCCCGCGCCGTGACCCTGCACGAGGCATCCGGAAGTCGTTCGGTTCCGAAGAATGGACTCATGTTGAATCAACATCGACCCAACACAGAAGGAGGAGGGATATGGATGTCTTGTTACTTTCGAGGTTACAGTTCGCTGCGGCCACCATGTTTCACTTTCTCTTTGTCCCCTTGACATTGGGACTTTCCATCCTGGTGGCCTGGATGGAAACCCTTTATGTAAGGACAGGAGATGAGCTTTACCTGAGGATGACCAAATTTTGGGGCAAGATTTTCCTCATCAATTTTGCCGTGGGCGTGGTCACGGGTATCACCCTCGAGTTTCAGTTCGGCACCAACTGGTCGGGCTATTCCATTTACGTTGGGGACATTTTCGGGTCTCTCCTGGCCATCGAGGCGACCCTGGCATTTTTTCTCGAATCCACCTTCATCGGGGTTTGGGTTTTCGGGTGGAAAAAGCTGTCCAAGAAGGCTCACGCCGCTGTCATGTGGCTGGTGGCTTTCGGCTCCAACTTCTCCGCCGTATGGATTCTTATTGCCAATGCCTGGATGCAAAGTCCCGTGGGCTATACCATTCGTGACGGGCGTGCCGAACTCACGGATTTCATGGCGGTGGTCACCCAAAAGTTTGCCGTGGTGAAATTCATTCACACGGTCACGGCCGCTTACGTGCTGGCCGCTTTTTTCATCATGGGGGTGAGCGCGTATCACCTGCTGAAGAAAAAAAATGTGGATTTTTTCAAGCGTTCTTTCCAGATGGGCCTGCGCTTCGGGCTGGTGTTTTCGCTGCTTGTTTTCATCCTTGGCGATATCAATGGGGTGGTCGTCGCGGAAAAACAGCCCACCAAGCTGGCGGCCATGGAATCCTTGTGGGAAACTCAGGAACGCGCTCCCGTCTATCTTTTTGCCTGGCCCGACGAGAAAAATGAGCGCAATTCCATTGAAATTGGGGCCATTCCCGGCGCTTTGAGTTTTTTGGTCAAGCATGACATCAACGCGGAAGTCCAGGGACTCAAGGATTTTCCCGCCGATGAACGGCCACCGGTTCTCCTCACCAGCATGACTTTCAAAGGCATGGTAGGACTGGGATGCGTGTTCATTCTCCTGACATTCATCGGCTGGTTCAAAAGAAACAAACTGCTGGAAAGCCCGGGTTTTCTCAAGATCATGATGTATTCGATTCCCCTGCCGTATCTGGCCATCCAGATGGGGTGGGTCCTGACGGAAGTGGGCAGGCAACCTTGGATTGTGTATGGTTTGCTCCGAACCTCCGATGGAGTTTCTCCCATTGCCTTTTCCCAGGTTGCCGTGTCTCTGGGAGGGTTCATTCTGGTTTACAGCCTCCTGGGCCTTGCCGGATTTGCTCTCATTGCCAAATATGCGCGTAAGGGTCCGGACTCTCATGAACCCGACCCGCAGATACCGGCTGAACCGGCTCTCGATGCGCCTCGTGCATGAGCGGACGAATCCAACTGGAAGCATTGACGAAAAAAGGAGTACAACATGGACCTTCAAACCATTTGGTTTTTCCTCTGGGGGCTTCTCTGGGCCATCTTTTTCATGACCGACGGGTTCGATCTGGGCATCGGTACCCTCTATCCATTCCTTGCCAAAAGCGAGGAAGACAAGCGTGTGATGATCAATGCCATGGGGCCTTTGTGGGACGGCAATCAGGTATGGCTGATCACTGCGGGAGGGGTGACCTTCGCCGCGTTTCCCACCCTGTATGCAGTGATGTTCTCATCCCTTTATTCCGCCCTGATGCTCATCCTTTTCGGTCTCATCATCCGGGGAGTATCCTTCGAATTCCGTGGAAAACTGGATGATCCCCGCTGGAAAAAAGTGTGGGATACCTGTATTTTCGTGGGCAGTTCGGTGCCCGCGCTGCTTTTCGGGGTGGCCTTCGCCAATATTTTTCAAGGCATCCCCATTGACGGTGACGGGGTTTACCACGGCACTCTGTTCAGCCTGCTGAATCCTTACGGGCTGCTGGGCGGGCTGCTGTTCCTGCTGCTGTTCATCCAGCACGGAGCCATCTGGCTTTCCTTCAAAACCCACGGAGAAATGCACGAAAAGGCCAGGCGAGTTTCCAGGATGACCTGGCCCGTATTGCTCATTGTTGCCGTTGCTTTTTTGCTGTTCAGCGGTTTCGCCACGGAGCTGTATAACAACTACATGGCAAGCCCGGTGTTGTTCCTGGTGGTACTGCTCACGGTGTGCGGTCTTTTGGGCAGCCGGTTCTTCGTTGCCAGGGGAGCGTTTTTCAAGGCTTGGCTCGCTTCGGCTTTGACCATCGTGGGGGCGACCTTTTTTGGGGTGGTCGGCATGTTTCCCAACATGCTCCCATCGAGCCTCGATCCCCAATGGACTCTGACGGCTTTCAACTCGTCATCGAGCCCCTTGACATTGAAGATCATGCTGGTGGTCGTGGTGCTTTTCATACCCGTAGTGCTGGCCTACCAGATATGGGCCTACAACCTTTTCAAAAGCAAGGTTTCCCTGGATGATTTGACTTATTAACGCGCCATGTGCAACTTTTCGATGGCACGTTTACCAGCCGCGCCGTAAAGCCCCGTCGTTCAGGACGGGGATATAAGGTGCTTTCCCTGCTTCCTGCTGCAAACAGGAGGCGGGGAAACACCTCTCGTTCCCAAGCTCCGGCTTGGGAACGCCTTTGCTTTGGAAGCTCCAGCTTCCAATCCTCTTGGCGGGAGGTAGCCGCCCTTGGGTTTGTTGATCGGTTCATGGGAGCTTTGAGCCGGTATGCATTCCCACGCTGGAGCGTGAGAACGAGGCTTGGGGCAAATGTTTTTTTCGCACTGAGGATCAAAAATGTTGCCGTTTCACAATTCTGGCCGTTTTGAGGAAAGCACGAAACTGCGGACTGTTCTACTGGTGGACAATGATCGGGATCTCCTGCCGATCCATCAAGAAATTCTTGCGACCGCAGGTTATCGGGTGTTCACGGCCGCAACGGGGGCCGAAGGCATGGATCTGGTCCGTCGAAATCGGCCCGATGTGATACTTTATGATATTGCATTGCCGGACGGCAGCGGATTGGATTTTTGTCGGGCTATCAAAAGTGACCCGGCCATCTCGGAAACGCATATTCTGTTCCTGAGCGGGACCTGTGTCCGGCCGGAAGACAAGGCGGCAGGACTCAGGGCCGGAGCCGACGGCTACCTGATCAAGCCGGTACACAAGCAGGAACTCCTGGCCCAGATCGAGGCGGTCCTCCGGATCAAGGCAACGGAAGAGGCGCTCACGGCTCAAAAACGCAGTGCCGAGTCCGCCCGTGACCAGTGGCAGGCCACTTTTGATTCGGTGAACGATCTGATTGCCATCCTGGACCTGGATCACCGGATTATTCGCGTCAACCGTTCCATGGCCCAACGGTTGGGAATCTCACCGGAACAGGTCATGGGCCGTTTTTGTTACGAGGTGGTCCACGGCCTGCCTCAACCACCGGAAACCTGTCCCCATTCCAGGCTACTGGCCGGCAAGAGCTCCGCACGCATCGAATTGTTCGAAGAGCGGTTGGACGGGCACTTCGACATTACGGTGACCCCTTTGAACAATGCCGACGGCATGTTGATCGGCAGCGTTCACAATGCCAGGGATATCACGGAGCAAAAGCAGATTCAGGAAAACATCTGTCGCGAGGCCGAGGTGAATCGCTCCCTGGCCGAGGCTTCCAAGGTACTGACCCTTCCGGATTCCAACCTGGTCGATATGGCCAATGTGGTTCTGGCCCATGCTCGACGTCTCACGGGAAGCGAAGAGGGTTTTGTCGCTTCCATCGACCCGTTTACGGGAGACAACGTGATCCATACCTTTTCCCCCATGATGGGCAAGGAGCGTTGCGGGGTGCGGGACAGTCGGATTGTTTTTCCGCGTCGCGAGCATGGCTATCCTTGCCTCTGGGGGCATTGTCTGAACACTCTGGAGGGTTTTTACACCAACGATCCATCGAATCACCCTTCGGCGGGGGGCCTGCCCGAAGGGCATGTCCCCCTGCGTCGTTTTATCTCCGTTCCCGCGATTTACGAGGGCAAGCTCTACGGTCAGATCGCCCTGGCCAACGCGGATCGTCAGTACACGGATTCGGATTTGAAGGTTCTGGAAGCCATGGCCCACTTGTTCGCCATGGCCGTGTTCCGTAAAAGGTCACAGGATGCCCTGCGCACAAGCGAAGAAAAGTATCGGATGATCGTGGAAACGGCCAACGAGGGCATCCGTGTTCAGGACGCGGAGGGGCGAATCACGTTCGTAAACAAGAAAATGGCGGAGATGCTGGGTAAGCGGCCTGAGGACCTGCTGGGCAAGCCCGTGATCGATGGTATTCACCCGGACGAAAGACAGGAGCATGCCCGGCGCATGCGGCATCGCGCCATGGGAATCAGCGAGGAGTACGAGTGCCGCCATGTGCATGGGGATGGGAGCACGATCTGGAGCAGGGTTTCGGCCACGCCGATCTTTGACGACAGGGGACAATTTGCCGGCTCTTTCGCCATGATCACGGACATCACGGATATGAAGCGGGTTGAAGCCGAGCTGATCGAGGCCAGGGAGCAAGCCGAGACGGCCAACCAGGCCAAGAGTGAATTTTTGGCCAATATGAGCCATGAGATTCGCACTCCCATGAATGGGGTGATCGGCATGACCGGTCTGCTTCTGGATACAAATCTGGAGCCGAGACAACGTCATTTCGTGGAGACCATCCAGTCCAGTGGAGAGAATCTGCTGGCCCTGCTCAACGATATCCTGGACTTTTCCAAGATCGAGGCCGGGCACCTGGAAATGGAAACATTGGATTTCAACTTGCACGATCTCCTGGACGATCTGGCCGGCACGATGGCGCTTCGGGCACACCAAAAATCCCTGGAACTGATCGTTTTTGTCGCTCCCGAAGTGCCGGCTCTGCTGCGGGGCGATCCGGGGCGATTGCGCCAGGTCCTGAACAATTTGGTGGGCAATGCGATCAAGTTCACGGATGCCGGGGAGGTGGCTGTCCGTGTCGGCGTGGGACCGTCCGACGGGCGACCGGGTAAATCATCGGACGATTCGACGGTTCAACTCCATTTTACGGTTCGGGACACGGGCATCGGCATTCCCGAAGAGAAAATCCCCTTGCTGTTCAATAAGTTTTCCCAACTGGACGCCTCGATCACTCGCAGGTTCGGCGGCACAGGGTTGGGTCTGGCCATATCCCGTCAGCTGGTCGAGATGATGGGCGGCGAGATCGGAGTGACCAGTCTTCCGGGAAAGGGATCGGAATTCCGCTTCACGGTATCTTTCGCCAGGCAACAAACCGCCGGGCGTCCGGTACCCGTGTTTCCTCCAGGGTTGAACGGCCTGCACGTGCTGGTGGTGGACGACAATGCGGCCAACAGGGAAGTCTTGTCGGGTCAGCTTGGAACGTGGGGGATGCGTGTCCGGGAGGCGGGCGGCGGTCCGGATGCCTTGAGTGCCCTTGATGCGGCGCACGTGGCCGGCGATCCTTTTGCCCTGGGCATCCTGGACATGCGCATGCCGGACATGGACGGCGCGACTCTGGGCCGTGCAATCCGCCGGGACCAACGCTTCGGGGATTTGCCCCTGGTGATGTTGACTTCCGTGGGTTTGCCCGGAGATGCCGGACGATTTCAGGAACAAGGTTTCGCCGCATACCTGAACAAACCCGTGCGCCGATCCGACCTTTACGATGTCCTGCTTGCCGTGTTGTCCCGCACCCATGACCTTTCGTTTGAACAGCCGATCATTACCCGCCACTTGGCCAGGGAGCAAAAGCGCCGCGAATATTCCCCACCCCGTCTTTCCGGAGTGGTGCTGGTGGCCGAGGACAATGCGGTCAATCAGCAGGTTGCCGTGGGTATTCTCCGAAAGTTCGGCCTTGTGGTGCATGTGGCTGCCAACGGTGTCGAAGCGCTCAAAATTCTGGAAACCGTGCCCTGTGACCTGGTCTTGATGGATGTTCAGATGCCGGAAATGGACGGGCTGGAGACCACAAGAGAAATTCGGAGAAGAGAAAACAATAGAGGGAAAGGCCATGGGAACTGGAGACGACACTCGACCTTGCGGCATTCCAGGCTTCCAATCGTTGCCATGACCGCCGGAGCCATGCGGGAAGACAAGGACGAATGCCTGAGAGCGGGCATGGATGAATATGTGGCAAAACCTGTCAACCCATTTGAACTGGGCCGGGTGCTGTCCAAATGGCTGCCGTGCGGGATTGATGCACATGACGGTTCGGGACTTGGAAACGCCTGCGGAAGCAACACAGGCGAGGCGCCACCGGATTCCAAAGTCAAACAGACCACGGTTGCCGACGCTTCGGGCACCAGGGAACAAAACCTGCCTGTTTTTGACGGGGAGGGTCTGATGCAAAGATGCATGAACGATGTTGAACTCGCGATGAAAGTTGTTGAAATCTTCAAGCAAAGCCTTCAATCACGACTTGGGTTCCTGAAAACGGCCACGGACCGAAAAGACCTTCAGGTAATCTATGAAGAGGCCCATCGAATCAAAGGGATTGCCTTGAACGCGGGCTTCCCGATCCTGGCCGCTGCCCTTGAAGCCATGGAACAGACTGTACGGGACAAAGACGAGAAGAATCTCGATACCTTGCTGGCAACCATTGAATATGAAGCACAACGCACACAATCCGTGCTGGATGACGATGCGAATGGGGTGGCGCCGGTCGCATATTTATTGAAATCATTTCGTTGACATCCTCCCCGGCCTGAAGGCCGAGGATTCCTGAAGTGGCTTATGCGGCC
>CAZRWT010000054.1:0-22390 GCA_964603955.1 uncultured Syntrophobacteraceae bacterium | reverse complement strand
TGATGCGGAACCGTTGGCCTCCTGCACAATGCAAACTCCCCATGGCACATCCTGCCCGGATACCCTGTCCGGGCACGGCACGGGGGCTGCCGCCCCCGTAGCCGTTCAACACCCGGTGCCGTCCCCTCCGCATCCGGCTCCCTTGGCACAGCCGCCCGAGCGTCTTTTCTTGACGGACTGGAGGTTTCCTCCGTGGTAGATCAGCCGGAGCCCCATGTCGATGAAGCCGTCCATCTCCACGGGCAGGATGCCCGCTTCCGACAAGACCTTCCCCGGATTTTCCCCCACGCCGCTCACGAGCACGGCCCTGCAATCCTGGAGGATTTCCGCCAGTTTGCGCCATCGCTGCAAGCCTCCTCCGGGAGGCGGCGCCTTTCGCTCTCCCACCAGCCGAAATTCCCCGTCTCGCTCCTCCCATATCTGGAAGCTGCGAGCTTCGCCCAGGTGCTGATTCACCAAAATCCCCTCGCGGGTGGCCACCGCTGTTCGAGGCCGCTCTTCCGCCGACGGCACCAGGGTCGAGCAGGTGGACAGGCGTCCCCCCAGTTCCCCGGATCGGTCTTCGCCCAGGAGTCCCACGGCGTCGGCGCGACACCGGGTGCAGTGGAACATCTGGGGCACATGCTTGCCGGCGCGTTCTCGGATGGAGGCCATCCTCTCGGCGGAAGGCTCTTCCAGGTGTTCGAAAGGCGTGTCCTTGTTGGGAAAAACCGCCATGCAATTGTGAAGGTCCACACCCATTTCTCCCATGGTGCGCGCCACATCCGACGCGTGCTCGTCGTTGATGCCGGGCACGATGATGGTGTTCACCTTGACGAGAATGCCCTTTTCCTTGAGCCGCCTCACCGCCTCCAACTGGCGCGCGATGAGAAGTTCCGCCCCATCGACTCCACGATAAATGACCTTGCCGTCCCGCACCCACCCGTAAATTTCCTTGCCCACACGCGGGTCCACGGCGTTGATGGTGAGGGTCATGTGGGTCACTCCCAACTCCGCCAGCCGGTCCACGCTCGAGGGCACTTCCAGCCCGTTGCTCGCCAGGCAAAGGAGCAGCCGAGGGAATTTTTCCCTCACCAGGCGGATGGTTTCCAGAGTTTCCTCCACATTGGCGAAGGGGTCTCCCGGACCGGCAATGCCCGCCACGGTGATGCGGGGTTCCTTTTCGAGAACCCGCTCCAAGTAGCGCAGCGCCTGCCAGGGAGTGAGCAACGCGCTGGACACCCCCGGCCGGCTTTCGTTGACGCAGTCGTATTTGCGGTTGCAGTAATTGCACTTGATGTTGCATTTGGGAGCCAAGGGCTCGGATGTCCTCCTCGCCGAAGTTTTTCGGCCCCCCTCGCCGACTGGATGGCCAAGTCCCGTCCATTGAGCAAAGGGTACATGGGTTCCTTTTTGCAGGTGATTTGCGAACCTCACCCCAGTCCCGGCAAATCGACACGAAAAAACGTCCTTGACACAATCCGAGGCAGGTGTTAGCCGAAAGCCTGTGGAAATCAATTTTCCGGTTACCTGGTAAAAGCTTTGCTGCTAAAGGATTTTTATTTATTGTCATGCTTTCGGTTCCACGAAATGGAGCAACCAAATCCAAAGAAATCTCGCAACAACTTGCGGTTTCCGAGCTTTTCCAGCCCCTCTCCGTCCAATTCGTTCAGCCCACCGGGGAGAAAGTGCTATAGTGAATAGCGGTCTATGAAGCAATCGGAATCATCGGCAGGAACCGGGTTGTCGAAAAATTTGCCGCCTAGACCAAAACCAGGCACTGTGGGGCATAAGTTTTGGCGGTAAGACCAATCTCTCTGCTTGGAGTGTTAACGGAGCGGACTCTATCTGCTCGACGTAAGATGCCTTGAACGTCATGGCTCAGCTAATCAAGAAACTCTGGCGCGACCCAGTTTGGAGCAAGGTAATCGCGGGCGTCATTCTCGCTGTCGGTGCTGCTATTGGCGCTTACTCCCTTAATTGGTGGCCTGCAATTGGCAAGTTCGCTGCCCACTCGTATGAACTCCTTCTATTCTCCACGTCCGTGCCAAATTGGGCAATACTGATAATGGGACTACTCTCGCTACCAACACTATTGTTCCTTGGTGCATTCGCATGGCAGGTGGCGTTCCCTCACAAGCCGCCATCACTCTCTTGGCGCGACTACAACACTGACATTTACTTTAATCTACGGTGGCGGTGGAAGTATTTTAGCGATGGACAGGTTTATGACATGCACGCATTCTGTCCGCACTGCGATTTTCAGATCTACGCGCAAGACATTGGTTCTTATCGCATAATAGACCACATCTCCTTCCATTGTGAAAGTTGTGGTCGTCACCTCGCAGAGTTTCAGGAGTCACTTTCATCCCTTGAAAACAGGACAAAGCGGTTCATTCAGCAGAAGATTAGAAATGGTAAGCACCCGCATTAAAGTTTTTTAACATTGGAGCCGGCCTGTCCGCTTCTCGTTCAAGGTACCAGGCTGTGCGGACAGATGGATGCTCAAAAAAAATGATAGAGCGAGAGTTCGATATCCCGTTTATCTCGGATATGGCCCTTCGGGAAAAGCAAATACAGCAGAATTACCGGCCGATTATCGCGGTGCATAAATGGTTCGCAAGGCGGCCGGGCACTTTGTTTCGAGGTCTGCTTCTTTCTGAATTCTCAGGAAAACCGCTTCGAGAAGTCTTTTACAAACCGAACGACCTTGCGGGCCGTCATATAGCCGACCCCTTCATGGGCGGCGGCACGCCCATCCTGGAAGCCAATCGGGTTGGATGCAATGTCACGGGTTTTGACATCAACCCCATGTCTTATTGGATCGTTAAACAGGAAATCGAGCATCTCGATCTTGAAGCGTATTCAAAGGCGGCGGCCGCGTTGCGGGTAGCGTTGGAAAACAATATCGGGACTTTGTATCGAACACGCTGCACTTCATGCGGCTCGGACGATGCCCATGTGAAATACTCTCTTTGGGTCAAAGTGAGGCCATGTCGTCAATGCGGAAAGGACTTGGACCTTTTCCCCGGGTATCTCGTTTCTGCGGATTCCAGGCATCCGAAAAACGTCTTTGTATGCCCTTCTTGCGGAGAATTGACGGAAACGGACGACCGGAAAAATCCGGGCCGCTGTTCCCATTGCGGAACGAAACTGACGACGAATGGTCCTGCAAAGAGAAACCGTTGCGGGTGTTCGGTTTGTGGTGCGATCAATCATTATCCTGATGCCGGTCTCGGACCACCGCGCCACAGACTTTATGCAATCGAATACCACTGCCCGAAATGCAAGCCGTCTCATACCGGCAGGTTCTTCAAGAAACCCGACGAGCAGGATATGGCCCGTATCAACGAGGCCGAAAGCCGTTGGTCAAGAATGTATCCGGAGTACATTCCCGACGACGAAATTCCCAGCGGTGATGAATCGAGCCGCCTGCACCGATGGGGATACAGGCATTATCGTGAGATGTTCAACAGCCGCCAGCTTCTCGGCCTGGAATTTTCCGCTCGCATGATCTTGAAAACACCGGACGAACGTGTACGCAATGCGTTGGCGACAAATCTTTCGGACTTGCTCCGTTATCAGAACATGTTGTGCCGGTATGACACCAGCGCTTTGAAGTCACTCGATATTTTCTCTGTCCACGGGTTTCCGGTGGGATTGATCCAATGCGAATCGAATTTTCTTGGAATCATGGAACCTGGCCGCAACATGTGTGTCGGCAGCGGCGGGTGGGCCAACATCATCGAGAAGTTCAAAAAAGCAAAGGCATACTGTGACCATCCGTTTGAAGTCAGGTATCACGGTCGGTCAAAAAGAATCGTTCCCATTCATGGGGAATGGATAGGTGATCATCCGAATGGGGATGATTCCGCGCCTCCACGGATGGTCCATATCTCATGCCAAGACGCCGCAACCTGCAAACTGCCGGATGCATCACTGGATGCAGTCTTTACCGATCCTCCCTATTTTGGAAATGTCCAATACGCGGAGCTTATGGATTTTTGTTATGTATGGCTTAGAAAACTGGTCGGTCGAGATTCGAACGCGTTCAGCGCCGATTCTACCCGCACACCCGGTGAATTGACCGGCAACGTGGACATGGGCCGTGGGCTCGATCATTTCACGAATGGGTTGTCGTCCGTCTTTCAACGCATGGCGAGGGCGTTAAAGCCCGGGTCGCCTTTGGCTTTCACCTACCATCACAACAATCTCGAAGCGTATTATCCCGTGGCTGTGGCAATTCTTGACGCAGGACTGACCTGTTCCGCATCCCTTCCCTGTCCGGCTGAGATGGGCGCATCCATCCACATTAACGGCTCCGGTTCTTCGATTATCGATACTGTTTTTGTCTGCCGTCAAACCGGAACCATGCAACGGAAGTGGCTGGCGGATTCGCCTGAAGAAGTCGCACGAATCGTTGAAAAAGACCTGGAGTTACTGAGAGCCGGAAACGTAAAACCAACCCCCGGCGATATCAGATGCATCACTTTTGGACATTTGGTTCGTTTGGCGATTTGGTCTTTACGCCTTGAGTGGAAAAAAAACGAACCCACGACAACTCGAACCGCAAGAGTGAAGGACTGGCTCCAACATTTCGGAACCTGCACCGAAATTGAAAGATGCATGGAGCGTATGGATCGTAACAGAACTACGGTGGAAAAAGAGAAACCCTTGTTTGCCGTACATGAAAGTGTCGAGGAATATGGAGCCGAACATGCCGAAGTTTCCTTTTGAAGTATCCCCGGATGTCATTCTTCAAGACCCTGAACCCTATGTTGATGCCGTTTTTTCGTGCCTTGAGTCGGAATTTCTTGTTCTGCCCAAAGGAGCCGGCTTTGTCGAATATCCGGTCTTCGAACGCGGATACGAAGCACTGAAGGCTGCGACCGAGGGCTTTTCAAAACTCGATCCAGACAGAATTTTTCCAATTACGGTCTCCGAGCCCATTGCAATTGTGGTTCTACGCTCCATACTCGGTTTCACGCCTCCGGAATGGGGCTATGTCACGACACAAAGAACCGGCGTATCGGTTACTCAAGGCTTTGTGCGCTCGCTGGACAGAAAAGTACGAATGGACCCGAAAACGAGACTCAACACCAACGGCGCTACAAAGGAGCGTCTCAAAGCGCTGGTCCAAACAGCGTGTCAACTGCTGTCCGCAGGGGGGCCCGATATTGATGTCAATCAGTTGCATCGCTTGAATAAGGCGGACACAAAACACGGTGCCGAGAGCATCCGGAATCTCGCCGGGATGGGCGTACCTTACGCCATGCTGCTGTATGAAAGGTTTCTTGGCAGGCCATTCGCCGGGCATCGGGATTCTGTTAGTGAGCTTATTGGCGATAGCCTGGAATCGGTGATCGAGGATGTTTTGTCTAAAGCGGGTGTCAGTTACCGTAAGACAAAACGAGCGGAACGAATCGAGGGATTCGATCAGACGCCGGATTTCATGATTCCCAGCGAATTCAACCCGCAAGTCATCATTGAAGCCAAAATCACCGAGGATGACGGCACGGCCCGCGATAAAGTGACTCGCATTCAGCATCTTGGCGCATTGAGCCTTGCAGGTCGTTCTGAAGATGATCCGAAATACGAGGTCATCGCCTGCATCGGTGGTCGCGGCTTCGGCGTTCGCCGGGAAGACATGAAGAAAATGATCCTTGCAACGAGGGGTAAAGTATTTACAGAAAAAACCTTGGATCGTCTTGTCGAATGTACGAGATTGAAAGAATTCAAGACCAGGTAATATATAATTGTAAATATTGTATAAAAATCAATCCAGTGGACGCAGAAAACCACACCGCTGCTACAAGGGGAAAAAGCAGGTGATGCGGAACCGTTGGCCTCCTGCACAATGCAAACTCCCCATGGCACATCCTGCCCGGATACCCTGTCCGGGCACGGCACGGGGGCTGCCGCCCCCGTAGCCGTTCAACACCCGGTGCCGTCCCCTCCGCATCCGGCTCCCTTGGCACAGCCGCCCGAGCGTCTTTTCTTGACGGACTGGAGGTTTCCTCCGTGGTAGATCAGCCGGAGCCCCATGTCGATGAAGCCGTCCATCTCCACGGGCAGGATGCCCGCTTCCGACAAGACCTTCCCCGGATTTTCCCCCACGCCGCTCACGAGCACGGCCCTGCAATCCTGGAGGATTTCCGCCAGTTTGCGCCATCGCTGCAAGCCTCCTCCGGGAGGCGGCGCCTTTCGCTCTCCCACCAGCCGAAATTCCCCGTCTCGCTCCTCCCATATCTGGAAGCTGCGAGCTTCGCCCAGGTGCTGATTCACCAAAATCCCCTCGCGGGTGGCCACCGCTGTTCGAGGCCGCTCTTCCGCCGACGGCACCAGGGTCGAGCAGGTGGACAGGCGTCCCCCCAGTTCCCCGGATCGGTCTTCGCCCAGGAGTCCCACGGCGTCGGCGCGACACCGGGTGCAGTGGAACATCTGGGGCACATGCTTGCCGGCGCGTTCTCGGATGGAGGCCATCCTCTCGGCGGAAGGCTCTTCCAGGTGTTCGAAAGGCGTGTCCTTGTTGGGAAAAACCGCCATGCAATTGTGAAGGTCCACACCCATTTCTCCCATGGTGCGCGCCACATCCGACGCGTGCTCGTCGTTGATGCCGGGCACGATGATGGTGTTCACCTTGACGAGAATGCCCTTTTCCTTGAGCCGCCTCACCGCCTCCAACTGGCGCGCGATGAGAAGTTCCGCCCCATCGACTCCACGATAAATGACCTTGCCGTCCCGCACCCACCCGTAAATTTCCTTGCCCACACGCGGGTCCACGGCGTTGATGGTGAGGGTCATGTGGGTCACTCCCAACTCCGCCAGCCGGTCCACGCTCGAGGGCACTTCCAGCCCGTTGCTCGCCAGGCAAAGGAGCAGCCGAGGGAATTTTTCCCTCACCAGGCGGATGGTTTCCAGAGTTTCCTCCACATTGGCGAAGGGGTCTCCCGGACCGGCAATGCCCGCCACGGTGATGCGGGGTTCCTTTTCGAGAACCCGCTCCAAGTAGCGCAGCGCCTGCCAGGGAGTGAGCAACGCGCTGGACACCCCCGGCCGGCTTTCGTTGACGCAGTCGTATTTGCGGTTGCAGTAATTGCACTTGATGTTGCATTTGGGAGCCACCGGCAGGTGGACCCGCCCGCACTCGCCTTTCACACTCGCATTGAAACAGGGATGCGCGCCGGTATCTCCGGCATGTGCCGTGCCTCTCATGATTTCTTCCTTCGTATGAGGCAACTCACGTCAAATAACGTACCCAAAAAAGACCTTTCACCACAGAGAACACAGAGATGCACAGAGAAAAGCTCGAAAATCATTGGCCGTAAACAGGGTGTAAAATGTTTTTCCTCTGTGTTTCTCTGCGTCCTCTGTGGTGATAAATACGATGCCGGGTAGCTTATTTATCAGGAGCTGCCTGACTGTCGAACGCGACACCGGCACGTCGTGACGATGCCGCGCTCCGGTTATGAAACAACCGCTTCACATATACCCGTAACCGATGTGGGAACTCGCCTGCTTGCGCTCCAGGACCATGTTCACCAGGGTGTCCAGGAGGTTCTGAGCCCCGCGATAACCCAGGTGAAGCATCCTCTGGCCCCCGAAGCGGTCGTGAATGGGAAAGCCCACTCGCACAAGGGGAATGTTCATGCGCCTCGCCGCCTGGAACCCCTTGCTGTGCCCCACGAGAAAATCGGGACCAAGGGCTCGGATGTCCTCCTCGATGTCGAAGAAATCCACGCCCTCCTTGACCAGGGGCGGGTCTTCCAGGATGTCCCCGGTCACGGCGCGCACGGCCCGTTCGAAGTTCCCGCTCTTGCCGCCCGAAGCGCAAAGGAGGGGACGAATCCCAACTTCCGCCAGGAAAGAGGCCAGTCCGACCACCAGGTCCTCCTCGCCGAAGAGCACCGCGCTCTTGCCGAAAAGGTACTTGTGGCCGTCCACATAGGCATCCACGAGGCGGCCCCGTTCGAGAACGTGCTTTTCCGGGACGGGCTTCCCGGCAATGCCCTCGAGGAGGGCGAAAAATCGGTCGGTTTCCCGGAGCCCCACGGGCATGCCCGAAAGATGGTGCGGCACGGCGAACCTTTCATGCAGCAGGCTCCCGGCGGAATCCTTCCCTTCCAGGGTGCGGCCCCATTCGATGGTCGCTCTGGAACCTCCCATGTTCCGGATGTGGGCCAGGGGAGTGCCTCCGGCGGGGATTTTCTCGTAGTCCTCAAGGGCCGGTCCGTCCATGGTTTCCGAAATGTCGGGCAGGACGATGGATGGAAGGCAAAAGTCCGCCATGATTTCCTTGAGATGGCGCACATCCGCCGGAGACAAGAAGCCCGGCAGCACATTGACCGCGCTCCAGGGATCGAGCTTCCTGGCCGTCTGATCCACCACGGCGCGCACCGCCCCATGGAATCCCTCCATGTGGGTGCCCGAATAGCTCGGGGTGGACACCTGCACCAGGTGGGGAAGGCTCCCCTTGCTGCCGTTGGAGTTTTCTCGTTTGAAGTTGAGGAGGATGCCCGGCACGTCGTCGCCGATGGTTTCCGTGAGACAGGTGGTGGCCACGCCGACCATGCGGGGACGGTATTTGCCCATGACATTGAGCAGCCCCTGCTTGAGGTTGGCTTCACCGCCGTAAACCGCCTGTTTTTCCCCCAGGGACGAAGACGCGATGTCCATGGGTTCCCGGAAGTGGCTGATGATGTAGCGGCGCATGTAGGTGGCGCACCCCTGGGAACCATGGAGAAAGGGAACGGCCCCTTCGATTCCTCGAAAGGCCAGGCAGGCCCCGAGAGGTTTGCACAGCTTGCACGCATTGGTGGTGGAAATGTAGGGGGGATCAGGATTTTTCATGGCTCGGTCCTTCTTTTTTCCCCGACCTGCGGGGCACGAAACGCCACACGGGGCTCATGACCGACGAGTGGACTTCTTTGGCAAAATTGAGCATCCCGATGAACCCTTCCAGGGGTTCCTTGCGTTCGTGGTTGTGGTCGCAAAATCCCACCCCCAGCTTGTAGGCGATGGGCCTTTCCTTGACGCCTCCGACGAAAATGTCCACGTCCTTTTCCTTGAGGAACGCGGAAAGTTCGAGGGGGTTCGAGTCGTCCACGATGATGGTTCCTTCGTCGGTGATGTCGTGCAGTTCCCGGTAATCTTCCTCCGTACCCGTCTGAGACCCCACCAGCACCACGCTCATGCCCAGGAGCCGAAAAGCCTTGACCAGCGAGAACGCCTTGAAGGCGCCCCCCACATAGATGGCGGCCTTTTTGCCCGTGAGAGCCTCGCGGTATTCCTGGAGCTTCGGATACAGGATGGAAAGTTCCTGACGTACCAGTTCTCGGGTGCGTTCCATGATCTCCGGGTCTTCCTTTTCGAAAAACCCGGCAATGGAATAGAGAGCCTCGGCCATGTCTTCCACCCCGAAGTAGGAAACACGCAGGGAGGGAATGCCGTAGCGTTCTTCCATCATGCGGGCCAGGTCCATGGTGGCCCCCGAACACTGCACCACATTGAGGGCGGCGCCGTGGGCACGCCGCAGGTCGTCCACGCGGCCGTCTCCCGTGATGTTGGCGACGACGCCGATGCCCATGCGTCGCAAGTATTCGTGAATGATCCAGATTTCCCCCGCCAGGTTGAAATCCCCCAGGATGTTGACGGAAAGGGGAGAAATGCCCCGGATGTCCCCCGTGCCCACCAGTTGGAACATGGCATTGCAGGCCGCGTGATACCCGGCCCTTTTGTTGCCCTTGAACCCTTCCGACTGCACGGGAATGACGGGAATGTTTTTTTCGCGGGAAACCTTTCGGCACACGGTTTCCAGGTCGTCCCCGATGAGGCCGACGATGCAGGTGGAATAGACGAAAGCGGCCTTGGGATCGTGGCGGTCGATGAGTTCGAGAAGCGCTCGCGTGAGCTTTTCTTCCCCGCCGAAGATCACGTCTTTTTCCTGCAAATCCGTGGAAAAACTGAGCCGGTGCAGCTCGGGCCCCGAGGAAAGAGCCCCCCGGATGTCCCAGGTATAGGCCGCGCAACCGATGGGACCATGAACCAGGTGCAGGGCATCGGCAATGGGATACAGCACCACCCGTGAGCCGCAGAAAACACAGGCCCGCTGGCTGACGGCCCCCGCGAGGCTTTCCTTGTCGCAGGTCATGCGGTAGGGCTCCTCGCCCTTGCGGAGGACCTGGTTCCTCCTCTCTTCAAAAATGGTATCCGCGTCGTGATTCATGGTCGCCTCTTTCTTTCATGGTTACGCCAGGTGCAACTTACTCTCGTTCCCAAGTCCCATACGTTCACGCTCGTCACGCTCGTTCCCAAGCTCCAGCTTGGGAACGCACTTGCCCGGGAAGCTCCGGCTTCCCGTGTGTCCGAACCACCACCAGGCGCGAGATCTGTCTGAAATGCTGAAGGATGGCCAGGGGAGCCGACACTCTCCTGGAGAGACGAAGCTGGAGCTTCCAAGTCATTCTCGTTCCCAAGCTGGAGCTTGGGAACGAGAAGAGTATCGGACCTTGGGAACAAGGGAGACGCTCCGGTATGGAAACGAGAGTCCCCAGCCACCTCTCGCCCCTCGCCCCTCACCCCTCGCCCCTAACTACTCGCCCCTGCCTCAACTCATCAAATACTCCCCGGCGGGTTCTCCCGATTGGAGACCGTCGAGAATGGCGTCCACGGCTTCCTCGCTTTCCACCTTCCGGTACCAGAGTCCCTGGGGGTACACGATGAGCACCGGTCCTTCGTCGCAGAGGTTCAGGCACCCCGTGGTGGTGACCATGGCGTTGAGGCCCCGGTCTTCCAGTTCTTCCTCGATGTAGGGGACCAGTTGCATGGAATTTTTCTTGACGCACTTTCCCTTGGCTTCCATGCCCCTGAAGCTCGCACAGACAAAAATGTGATGATCGGGCTTTTGCATTGGAACAATCCTTTCTACCTATCCACAGGAGCAACATGCTCTACATGATTACATGACCAGTTCGAACGACTCCTCGGGAGAATCCCGGTCCTTGCGGTCCAGGAGCGCGTCCAGCATCTTTTCCAGAATCCTCATGCCTCCCCGGTATCCCACGACGGGGAAGTAGCTGTGGCCCACCCGGTCCAGGATGGGAAATCCCATGCGCACCAGGGGAATGTCTTCGTCTCGGGCGATGTACTTGAGGTAGGTGTTGCCCATGAGCAGATCTACCGGATCGTTTTTCACCCACTGGTGGAACAGGAACATGTCGCCCGGCGCTCCCACGTTGACCTTGTGGGGCACGTCCCGCGTGATTTCCCGAATGCGCTTTTCGAAAGCCTTGCCCGGTGTTCCCGTGACGATGTGGATGGGCCACATGTCGATGGACACGAGAAATTCCGCAAGCGCCGTGAGGTGATCGGGATCGCCCACCAGGCCGACTTTTTTCCCGTAAAAGTACTGGTGCATGTCCGTGATGATGTCGAGCATGCGACCGCGCTCGATGTTGATGCTCTCGGGGACGCTCACCCCCGCTTCCTTGCGCAGCACGTCGATGAAGCGATCCGTGTTGGCGAGTCCGATGGGAAGGTCCAGGATTTCGCAGTGGACTTTGCATTTGGTGTCGAGAGCCCGTGCGGCAGCGCTGGAAGCCAGTTTTCCCAGGGCGATGGTCATGCTGCTGTCTCCGGTGCGCCGGAGAGCTTCCACGGTGACGCCTCCACGGGGGTACATTTCGAATCGGCCCGTCTGAGGGCTGTTCAAAACGTTGGAAGTGTCGGGGAACATGATGATCTTCACTCCCAATTCCCCCGCCAGGCGTTTGATTTCCTCCATGTCCGACGGCTCCACGTAGCCGGGAATGATGTTGATCTCATCCGTTGTTTTTCCCGTGGACCGGGCAAAGTAGTCCACCATGGCCCGGGTCATGCTCGAAAAGCCCGTCACGTGAGACCCCACATAGCTCGGGGTGTTGGCGTGGATCACGAACTTGCCCTTGGGGATTTTGCCGTCCGCTTCGGCCTTTCGAGCGATCTGGGGAATGTCGTCCCCGATGGTTTCCGAAAGGCAGGTGGTGTGAACGGCGATCACCTCGGGATGGTAAACGGTGAAAATGTTGTCGATGGCCTGCACCAGGTTGGCCTGACCGCCGAAGACGGAAGCTCCTTCCGTGAAGGAACTGGTGCCCGCGAGCACCGGTTCCTTGTAATGGCGGGTGAGGGTGCTGCGGTGGTAGGCGCAACATCCCTGGGAGCCGTGACTGTGAGGCAGGCAGCCGTGAATGCCCAACGCCGCGTACATGGCCCCGATGGGCTGGCACGTCTTGGCCGGATTCACGTTGAGAACCTTGCGCTCCTTGATTTCTGCCGAAGTATGTCGCAATAACATGGCCTGATCCTTCAATATTTGAGCAAATGCGCGTGAGGTCTAATGGCAGGCGTACCGGGCGGAAAGCTCGGGGCTTTTCTGCCAGGGGGCCTTGAGATACCCCCAGACCTTGCTGTTCACCATGCGGTCGATTTCCCGGTAGAAGTTGACCGCCCCTTTGAAGCCGGCGTAGGGTCCCCCATAGTCGTAGTTGTGGAGCTGCTTCATGGGCACGCCCTGCTTCTGGACCACGTACTTTTCCTTGATGCCCGCACAGAAAATGTCCGGTTTGTAGATCTCGATGAGCTTTTCCGATTCGTACTGGCTGATGTCGTCCACAATGAGGGTTTTCTGCGGCATTTCAGGCATCATGCCTTCATATTTCTTGAATTCGAGCCCCCTGGAGCGAAGCCGTTCCATAACTTCCTCACCTTTGCGAGGCCGGTACTTTTCGGGATCGGGACGGACTTCCAAATCCTCGATGCTGCGGCTGTCGGCATCGACCTTGATGTCGGACAGGACCTTGCGTCCCTCGTAATCGTCCCGGTGAGCAAATTCATACCCGGCAGCGATGGTCTTCATGCCGATTTCCTGGAAAAGCTCCTGATAGTGGTGGGCTCGGGACCCTCCCACAAAGAGCATGGCCACCTTGCCCTCGCACCGTGCTTTGACCTCGTCGCGCACCTTTTCCACCTCGGGCATCTCGCGAGCGATCACCTCTTCCACTCGGGCCGTAAGTTCCTCGTCTTCGAAGTAGGCGGCGATTTTGCGCAGCGATTTGGCCGTGGCTTCTGCGCTGATGAAATTGATCTTGATCCAGGGAATGCCGTATTTATTCTCCAACATATCGGCCACATAGTTGATGGAACGGTGGCACATGACCGTGTTGAGGTCCGCCGTGTGAGCGGAGGCGAACTGATCGTAGGTGGAATTGCCGCTGAAGGTTGAAACCACCGTGATGCCGCAATCTTCGAGAATGCGATCAATCTCGAAGGCGTCGCCTCCGATGTTGTATTCCCCGAGCATGTTGATTTTGAACTTTCCCCCTTTGGTCTCGTCTTTTTCTCCGACCACATGGGTGAAAATCCCGTTGTTGGCGATGTGGTGCCCCGCCGACTGGCTCACTCCCCGGTAGCCTTCACAGCTGAAGCCGAAGACGTTGATGCCGAGCTTTTCCTTCATATCGCGTGCCACTGCGTGGATGTCGTCGCCGATGAGCCCCACGGGGCAGGTGGCGAAGATGCTGATGGCCTTGGGCTTGAAAATGTCGTAAGCCTCCTGGATGGCGGCCCGCAGTTTCTTCTCGCCGCCGAAAACGATGTCTTTATCCTGCATGTCCGTGGAAAAGCAGTAGGTCATGAAGTTTTCGTCTTCGGGGCTCGAGGGCCGGGTCTGGTTACGTCGGGTGAGCCAGCTGTAGAAGCCGCACCCGATGGGGCCGTGAGTGATGTTGACGATGTCCCGGGTGGGGCCGAGGATCACGCCCTTGCAGCCCGCGTAGGTACACCCCCGCTGAGTGATGATTCCGGGGATCGTTCGCGTGTTGGCCCCGATTTCCGGCACCTCGCCGCACTCTCCCACTTCGTTGACGATGATCTGCTTGGCCCGCTTGCGCGCCACCTTGGTGGGGTACCGGGTCAGCAGCTCCTGCTTGACCTCGGCCGGGTCTACGGACTCACATTCCAGTTCGATACGCTCTTCACATGTCAAGGACATGATCATTCCTCCCGTTTCTTGTGCATGTCTTCATTCTCTTTCCCACCCCGTTCCCACGCTCCCGCGCGGGATGCCTGCCGGCATGGCCGGGCGGCAACAGAACCCTCTCCCCGCAGCCCGCCGGCACGTGGTGGGCATTGCCGCACTAACTCGGATCGTCCAGAACCGCATCGCCCCCTTCCGCCGTGCGGATGCTCAGAGCGTCCAGGGCCGGCATGACGAAGATCTTGCCGTCTCCGGACTTTCCCGTTCGGTTCACTTTCATGATGGTCCTGACAGTTCTGGGCACCAGCTTTTCCGGCACCACCACCATGAGGAGGCGCTTGGGAATGAGGCGCTGGCTCTGGCCCAACTGAGCGACGGCTTCCTCGTAGCCCTTTTCCGCCCCCTCGAGGAGGCTCGTGTCCACCAGACCCTTGCCCCTTCCCAGGACATCCTTGGCCGTCATGGAAGAAATGCCCGCGTCGGAAAGGGCTCTCTTGGTCTGATTCATCTTGTTCATGCGGATGATGGCCATGACCTCCTTCATACCTTCACCTCCAGCGTTTCACCCGCGGACGTTTCCTTGATGCCCGAACTGATGGTGTACACTTCCTCCACGGGGGTCACGAAAATCTTGCCGTCGCCGAAAGCGCCCTTGTCGCCGGTGCGCGCCGCCTTCATGACGGTCTTGATGACGAAATCCCGGTCCTGGTCCTTGACCACCGTGATGAGAAGTTCCTTAGGAATTTCGTCGTAGGTGATCTCGCCGATTTTGATGCCGCGTTGCTTGCCCCGTCCCACCACGGAAACTTTGGTGACGGCGGGAAAGCCCGCTTCCATGAGGGCGGCCAGAACATTGTCCACTTTTTCAGGTCTTACGATGGAACGGATCATCAACATGAGGGCTTCCTCCCTTTTTCTTTCATGATTGGACATGTGGGTTCGACGGCTTCGGTTAACCGGCCAGTCCGTGGGCAATGAGCAACTTTTCCAGTTCGTCCGTGTGCATGGGCTTGGGGATGACGTGCATTTCGTTGACTTCGATCTTCCCGGCGAGCGTCCGGTATTCATCGGCCTGGGGATGAGCCGGGTCGTACTCGATCACCGTCTTGCGGTTGATTTCCGCTCGCTGCACCATATTGTCCCGAGGCACGAAGTGAATCATCTGGGTGCCCAGCGTGGCGGCGAAGGCTTCGATCATTTCCCGTTCGTTGTCCACATTGCGGCTGTTGCAAATGAGCCCGCCCAGCCGCACGCCTCCCGCTTCGGCGAACTTGACGATGCCCTTGCAGATGTTGTTGGCCGCGTACATGGCCATCATCTCCCCCGACACCACGATGTAGATTTCCTGAGCCTTGCCTTCTCGAATGGGCATGGCGAAGCCGCCGCACACCACGTCGCCGAGCACGTCATAGAAAACGTAGTCCAGGGCTTCGCTGTCCGAATACGCTCCCAGCTGCTCCAAGAGGTTGATGGAGGTGATGATGCCGCGCCCGGCACAGCCCACTCCAGGTTCGGGGCCTCCCGATTCCACGCAGATGGCTCCGCTGAAGCCGTTCATGCGAATGTCTCCCAGTTCCACGTCTTCCCCTTCGTTTCTCAGGGTGTCGAGCACGGTGCTCTGGGAAAGCCCGCCTAGGAGCAACCGAGTGGAATCCGCTTTGGGGTCGCAACCCACGACCATTACTTTTCTTCCCATTTCCGCCAGCCCCGCCACGGTATTCTGCGTGGTGGTGGATTTTCCGATGCCGCCTTTTCCGTAAATAGCGATTTTTCTCATTTTGGGACCTCCCGTCTCCGTTGTTTTTGTTTGGTTGGCGAATATAAAGGGCAGGAAATGTGCCAGGCGGGAGGAGAGACTTTGGGATTAGCTCAACAATTTGGAATTGTTATTTTTTTAAGATTATCGACAGGGTCGGATCTCAAAGCGGGACCAGGATGATTTATTTCAAAATTGCAAATAATTATTACAAATTTGTTAATCAAACAACAACCGTCGGCATCAGCCCCAAAACGCATGGAGTAGCAGGGGCTGCTTCGGCCGCTTTGTTCGGTAGGGTCAATCGCTGCTCATCATGGGATTGTCGGCATTGGCCGCATCGAACAGCGGTTGTAAGATATCCTGAAAGTCTTCCTCATTGGCACGACACGCCTGATAATCCACAACTTTCAGTACCAGGCCCCGACCGAAAACAACCAGGGCCCGGGCAAAGGTTTCCACGTCGGCCGGTTCGTGACTGACCATGATCATGGGGAGATTGAAACGTTCCAGAATCCGGGCCAGTTCATCGCGCATCCGCGCCCGCAAGGGCTGATCCAGTGCTGAAAAAGGCTCGTCCAAAAGCAGCAATTGTGGATCGGGCGCCAATGCCCTGGCCAGGGCCGTTCTCTGGCGCTGTCCCCCGGAGAGCTGATGCGGCCTTTGTCCAGCCAATTCGGCCATGCCGAACAACTCCAGCAGCTCGTCCACCCTGTCGAGCTGCTCCGTGCGCAACCTGCGAAAAGGCTGTTTCAGGCCGAACGCCACATTCTCGCGCACCGTGAGGTGTGGAAACAGGGCGTAGTCCTGAAAAACAAATCCCACATTGCGCCGACGGGCCGGGATGTTCACTCCGGTTTCGGCATCGAACAACACTTTTCCCTGAACCGTGATCCGTCCTGAATCAGGTTTGAGAAGGCCGGCCAAAGCCAACAGGCTCAAGCTCTTGCCCGATCCGGACGGACCAAAGAAAACCACGGATGAGGTGAGAGCCTTGAAATCAACATTCAGGTCAAAAGTCGACCCTGTCCCCATCAAACGGGTTGCAAGGCGGCACTCGATAAACATGGCCGGCTACTCCGGAAGGCTGAATCCGTATCGTTCTAAAATATCCCGACCTCGATCCGACAAGATGTATCGAATGAACTTGCTGGCCGGTTCCTGATGGGCGCTGTGTACCAGGGGGGCGATGGGGTAAACCACGGGTTCGGGCAACGGCAGGACCGCCTTGATCCGGACCCTTTCTCCGGCCTGTGCGGCATCCGTTGCATAGACAATCCCTGCATCCACTTCTCCTCGCTGGGTGTAGTTCAGAATCTGAGATACGGATTCGGCAAAGATCATTTTGGGCTGAAGTGCATCCCATAGCCCGAGTTCCCGTAAAGACAGCATCGCGTAGTTGCCCGCCGGAACGGTGGTCGGCGTACCCACGCCGATGCGCCGGACGCGCTCACAGGTCAAATGCCCCACTTCCTCAATGCCTGCCGGATTTCCGGTGGGAACGGCCATGACCAGTGTGTTGTGGGCAAACACCGCGACGTCCCGTTCCAATGCAAGACCTGCCCGAACGGCCTCGTCCATCCATTTCAAGTCGGCCGAAGCGAACACGTCCACCGGAGCCCCCTGTTGTATTTGGCGGAACAAGGCTCCGGAAGACGCATGATTGAGTGTAACGCTCACTTCCGGGTGGCCTTTTTCGAACTCCGCTTTGATCGCGTCAAAGGCGCCGATCAACGAAGCTGCGGCGGAAACCACCAGTTCCTGTGCTGCCGCAGGCGATCCGGCACAGCACAACAAGATACAACACAACACAATGGAAGCGGTTCGTTTCATCTTCATCTCCTTCCGGCTTCTTTGTTTGGTTGATGGGAATGTTCGCAGTTTTCGCATTCATTCAAACCATTACCATTTGGGACGAATCAACCGATTGGCCGTCCACACTATCACCACGCAGACCACGGAAATGATCAGCACCAGTTGATTGGCCAGATGATCGTTGCCGGCCTGAACCGCATTGTACACAGCCAAAGACAAAGTCTGGGTACGGCCCGGCAGGTTTCCGGCGATCATCAAGGTGGCACCGAATTCACCCATGGCCCGAGCAAAGGCGAGCATGGTTCCGGCCATGATCCCGCGCACGGCCAAGGGAAGGGATACCCGCAAAAAGACCAGGCACTCCCCGCAACCAAGGGTGCGGGCTGCGTTCTCGTATTTCTGATCGACTCCTTCCAGGGCTGCACGGGCCGACTTGAAGACCAATGGAAAAGCCACCACCGACGCTGCGATCACGGCTCCTTGCCATGTGAACATCAGGGTGATCCCGAAGGTGGATTCCAACCAGCAGCCGAGTACGCCGTTCCGGCCAATCAGTACGATCAGGTAGTATCCCAGCACGGTCGGCGGCAGGACCATGGGCAAGGTCAACACCGCATCCAGGACGTCTCGCCCGGGAAAGCGAAATCGGCGAAAAAACCACGCCGCGAGCACGCCGAAAATCAACGCAAAAATGGTGGCCGACAAGGCGACGCGCAGGGTGAGCCGCAATGGGAACAGGAAGGGAGCATCGAACATGAGTTTTGGCTCCTGTCATGGTTCATCGTTCCAAACGGCGTTCGGGGAAAGATCGCCCAGGAGCAACCGGGGGGAATCCACCTTGGGATTGCAGTCCACGACCATCACTTTTCTTCCCATTTCCGCCGGCCCCGCCACGGTATTCTGCGTGGTGGCGGACTTTCCGATGCCGTCTTGTCCGTAAAATCGCGATTTTTCTCATTTCGGGACCTCCCGTCTCCGTTGTTTTTGTTTGGTTGGCAAATATAAAGGCAGGGAACGTGCCAGGCGGGGGAAGTGTGCTTTAAATAAATGCAACAATTAGGAATTGTAATTTTTTTGCGATTATCGACAGGGCTGGATATCAAAGCAAGATGAGAATTTTTATTTCAAAGATGTAAAGAATTGATACAGATTTGTTAATAAAGCAACACCCGTCGGCACCAGCCTCAAAACACCCCAACCGGTGGATGAAGGTGGCGAAAATGGGACATGCCCTTCGGAAGGCAGGCGGGAAAATCCCTATTGCGTGCAGGGAGGGGTTTGATCACGGCATTCAAGGACGACCACGACAACTCGCCGATAGGCTTACCACTTCTCGATCTGCAGCCCGGCTATCTCCTGGAAGTGGTCGTCTCGTGTGGCCAGGATAAGATCATATTGTAGGGCAATGGCTGCGATCCATATGTCATTTTCTGGAATGGGACGGCCTTTCTTCCGCAGGTCGTCTTTGATCCGACCGTACCACTGAGCAGTGGCCGCATCACAGGAGAGCACTGCGTTCTGAGATGCAAACTTGTTGATTCGGGAGACATTTTCCTTTACCCGTGAGGACTTGTAGGCTCCATAGTAGAGTTCGCCAAGAACAATAGCCGGCGTAAAGACTTCGATAGCATTGCTCAGATGCCGTTACATCGTGGATTCATTGCCGAACAGAGCAATGACGAGGTTCGTATCGATCAGAAATCTACCAGTCATTCAGGTTCACCTGTTCACAGCCCTCGGCTATTGCCTTTTCCATTTCATTGAGATCTTCCAGAGGAATGGCACCTGCAAATTTCAATAACTCACTTCCCGGCACGCCGGAAGGCTTCTCTGCCGCCAAGGTGCTCACAAAAGCTAAAACTTGCATCTGTTGCTCAGAACTCAGCTTGCGAAGATGCGACGTGATCTCTCGCTCAAATGATGGGCTTGCCATGTGAAACACCTCCTTCAATTCTTCAGGCCGATTACATCGCTTATGCTGTCCCTTGATCTGTTGCACAGCCGCCCACAAACCTACACCGCGCCAGCCTCCAAATCATCCTGTTTTTTGATGATCAGGATTGGGTGGATGGAGGTTAATGTCAAGTACAAAACAATACTTCCTCTGGTTCACGCATCAGCCTCATGCAAGACAGGATCAAGATTGTTGTGAGCGAGTTCGTCCTGTTTTTCAAAGTGCTCGTGATCGATCGGACAGGTCACGGCCGAATGTATTCCCGCTTTCCCTCGCCTGCCGGACGGCGGCGGCGCTCGTCCATGACGGGTTCCAGGCCGAATTTTTTGATGCGGTAGCCGATCTGTCGGAGGGTGAGCCCCAGGTCCTTGGCGGCGCGGGACTGGACCCACCTGTTGCGTTCGAGGGCGGCCACGACCTCCTTCTTTTCCATTTCTTCCAGGCGTGAAAGAGAACCGTCGTCCTCCACGTCATGGATGGGGCTTTCCCCATGAAGAAACGACGGTAGATCGCGCAGATCGATCACATTCCCTTCGGCCACGATGGACAGGCGTTCCACCAGGTTTTCCATCTCCCGCACGTTTCCCGGCCATTCGTAGCTCTGGAGAAGCTCGACGGCCGCAGCGGTGAGTTCGAACCGACGCCCGTACTCCCTCGATGAGCGGTCCAGGAAATATTCCAGGAGCAAGGGGATGTCTTCCCTGCGTTCCCTGAGACCGGGCACGCGAATGGGAAACACGTTGAGGCGGTAATAGAGGTCTTCTCGAAAGGCCCCTTCCCTAACCGCTTCCTCGAGGACCCTGTTGGTGGCGGCAATGATCCGCACATCTACTTTTCGGGTTTTGGTGCTGCCCAGCCGTTCGAATTCCCTCTCCTGGAGGAAGCGCAGGATTTTCACCTGGAGCGCCGGAGACAACTCCCCGATTTCATCCAGGAAGATGGTGCCGCCTTCCGCCTCCTCGAAACGTCCCGCCCGGGCTTTGATCGCCCCCGTGAACGCACCCTTTTCGTGGCCGAAAAGTTCCGATTCGAGGAGATTTTCCGGAAGCGAGGCACAGTTGATCTTGGCAAAGGGAAACCGGGCACGGTTGCTGAGTTCATGGATGAGGCGGGCGATGAGGGTCTTGCCCGTTCCCGACTCCCCGAGCAGGAGCACGGAAGCCTTGCTGGGAGCCACCTTCTTGATGAGCTGCTGCACTTCGAGCATGGACGGACTGCGACCCACCATGAAAAAATCCCGGAATCGCTCGGACAAACGGGCCTTGAGCCGGACATTTTCCTGCCTCAGGTTTCTTTCGCGCTCCCGCACCTGCCGGTTGAGGCTCACAAATTGGGCAATGAGGCTGCTCACGATGGAAAGAAATCGGATGTCTTCCTCGAAAGACACTTCTTCACCAAAAAGCCGATCCACGCTCAGCACTCCCACCGGCTGCCCATGCAGCAAGATGGGCACTCCGAGAAAGGAAATACGGTCTTTTTCTATGGCCCTGGCCCGAGTTTTGTTGAGAAAGAGAGGCTCGCGGCTGATGTCCGGAACCACGAAGGGTTCGGCCGTGCGAAAAATCCGGCCCGTCACTCCTTCGTCGAGCCGGTACACCCCCCTTTTCTTCTCTTCGGAACTCAGACCGTGGGAAGCCTGGATGACGAGGTGATCCGACTCCTCGTCTTTTATGGTGACCGTGGCCCTTTTCATGGCCAGGGATTGGGACAGGATTTCGAGCACGGCCTCCAGGGCGTAATCCAGGTCTAGAGCCTGACCGATGATCCGGCTGATGTCGTAGAGTACCTTCAGTTCCAGTGCGTCGATTTGTGCTTTCATACCCCTTTTGGGATCAGGCAATTTTGGTGCCCACTCGGGGAAAAAGCTCAAACCTCTTGAATCAATGAGATTTTATGCAGCATCAAAAATCATGATGTCATGATTTTTGAAACATTTTTGAAACTTTTTGCAGAAATTCAGAGCAACTTCATCATTTTTGTAACGCACTCCATTCATGGAACGGTATGCATGGAAAGCCCCCAAAAAGCTTCCGCCGCCTCCCCTTCCGTTTCCGAAAGGGTCGGATGCGGGTGGATGCTCAGGGCCATGTCCTCCGCCAGAGCCCCCATTTCTACCGCCAGGACGCCCTCGGCGATCATTTCACCGGCGTGGCGGCCCACGATGCCCATCCCCAGGATGCGCCCCGTGGCGGCCTCGATCACCAGCTTGGTCATCCCCTTGTCTATTCCCAGGGTGGCGGCACGGCCCGATGCGGACCAGGGAATCCGGGTGACCTTGATTTCCATTTTTCGAAGGCGGCATTCTTCTTCCATGAGCCCGCACCATGCCACCTGGGGGTCCGTGTAAACCACGGCGGGAATGGCCCGGGGATCGAAGGCCGAAGGCCGGCCGGCCATGACTTCCGCCGCCCTTTTGCCTTCGAACATGGCCTTGTGGGCGAGCATGACGCCCCCCGTCACATCCCCCACCGCGAAAATTTTCGGGTTGGAAGTGCGCCGCTGTTCATCCACGACGATGAATCCCCTTTCATCCAGCCGCACTCCGGCCTGTTCAAGCTCCAGGCCCCCAGTGTGGGGAATGCGGCCCACAGCGACCAAAACGCGGTCGAAGCTTTCCGGGGAAGGCGCCGGGGTTCCCTGGAAAGTCACGTCCACCCGGTCTTTTTTCTCGTCGATGATTTTGATCTGCGTGTTCAGATGAACGGCCTCGAAAGCTTCCTCGAGGTGCCGCGCCAGGGGACGCACCAGGTCCTGGTCCGCGCCTCCCATGAGACGATCCGCCCCTTCCACCAGGGTCACCCGGCTCCCGAGGGCGGCGTAGAGCGATCCCAGTTCGAGTCCCACGTAACCGCCGCCCACCACCAGGAGCTTT
>CAZRWT010000053.1:0-22701 GCA_964603955.1 uncultured Syntrophobacteraceae bacterium | reverse complement strand
AAGCCGGGGGGCCAAGGTTCACGTTCGCTCGATGGCCGTCAAATGGTCCAGGTAATATCGAAGCCATTTCTTGTACGCTCCCTGATTGTTTTTGGATTATACTTGAATTTTAATTCAAAAGGGAGGCGGTATGAATAGCTCACGCGAAGGCACGAAGACGCGAAGAAAGATCGGGGGTGTGTTGTTTTTGTGTTTCACCTGGATTCATCGAAAGGCAAGTCATGGATAAATAGCAATCAGGGCCGGCCAGGGAAAACCTTCACGCCTTCGCGTCTTCGCGTGAGTCAAAAAAGGGTATCGAGAAAGTCGCTTCCATAGTGGTCGATCGAGCATATGGGAGGATATGCAAATGGGCATGGTATTAGGGGGGCCATTATTCATTGGTGCCATTATTGGATCGGCAATTTCCATCGGCCTGTGTATTCTCGCGGTTATCCTGGTTAAGAAAGCCTCGACGCGACGTATGCACGTTTGGCGGGTATTTGCATCAGCCGCGCTTGTATTGTTGCCGACACTTCTTTGCGCCGTCTACTTTTTTCCTTATGACACCGGTTCTCCCGGAAACAATTACGGTATATTATTTAAATATTATTTGTTTATGGGATTCGCCTATGCGGCGATCCCGGGCATCACGGCAATTTTGTCGTTCCTTGCCACCGTATTTTGCCGTGCTTGTACGGTCAAGCCGGAATATAAGCCTGATACTGTCTCAGCCTTTCGCCCTATTCATGTCTTGCTACCGCTTCTGTGTCTTGTCTCAGGATTGTGGCTTGGGGCAAAGTTTATCGTTCCCGGTGATACGGGTTTGCGAAAAGCGGTTCCCGGTGATTCCCACATCGAAGCAAGCCGGATGTTCAAAACCGCCGATGCCTTTTTCAAGCAGGGAAGATACGATGAATCATTGCATCGTTATACTGAATTGATTGAAAGCGGCAAACTCGGCATTGAAAAACTCGGCAAGGCGTATGAGACCAGAGGCTGGTGCCATATCCGCATTGGGAATTATGGGGCCGCTGTTGCGGATTTTGACAGGGAACTCCGACTGACGCCGAAAAGTGCCGCAGCATACAATGGTCGCGGTTGGGCAAACATGAAACTGGAGAAATATGATGCCGCCCTCGGGGATTTCAACAGCGCAAGCGCCCTTTCCCCTCGCTACGCAATGGTACTCAACAATCACGGCGTACTTCTGAAGAATATGGGACGGCGCGATCAGGCAAAGGAAAACTATCTGCGGGCCATTGAACTTGATAACGATCCCGAGGCAAAGGCATATGCACTTCTTAATCTTGCCTGGATCGAGTATCAGGAAGGTCGTACTGAATCGGCCTTTTCTTTCACGAACAATGCCGTCGAGATTCTACCCGATTATGCAATGGGGTATAACAATCGAGGAGCGATCAGGGAAGATATGGGGCAACATGAAGAGGCAATGGCCGACTACGCAAAGGCGATCGATCTGAACAACGACTCCGAGGCATCCGCGCACGCACTGCTGAATCGAGGCGTTCACCATCTGATGAACGACGACTTCACCTCGGCCGAGCGTGATTTTGAGACTGTATTGCGCGAGAGTCTTCCGATGAAAGAATACGCCGCCGTCTGGCTGTTCATATGCATGAAAAAAAGAGGGGCGAACAGTGCGGAGATTGACGAGAGGCTTTCAGGGATTGTCGAGGAAACCGACATGACCGAATGGCCGTCGAGCGCCATGCGTCTTTTCAGGGGGGATATGCAAGTTGATGAATTCTCCGCTTCGTATTGGCATGATCGTCCGGTTGAACGCTTGTTCAGAAAAGCGGAGATGTTTTACTACATGGGACAGTACCGGCTATATCAGGAAAGAGCGGATGAAGCCACGGACTACTTCGGACAATCTCTAAATCTCGGTGTGCGGGATTCAAATGCAACCCGTATGGCGAAATTTTTGCTGAAAGCCTTGGGTTCGCAGCCGGAGAACGAAAGGGAGACACATCCATGAATTCCGGTACTTATAAACACAGGCAAAAAGGTGTTCTGCAACCTGTTCTTCTAACGGTGGCGGCCGTTTGTTTCGGAATTGGGATTTTATTGAAGGACACGCCTCCATACCTTGTCATATTCATGGAAACGGCAATCGCATGCGCGGCATTGTCCTTCGCGATGGTTTACCTTGCCGTTGAAGACAAGGGGGAATATCTCCTTATCCGATTCGGGCCGTTACCGCTATTTCGCAAAAAAATACCCTACGAAAACGTCACCGGAATAGATAAAGGGCGATCAAATTTTTGGTCCGGATGGGGAATCCATCCGACAAAAAAGGGATGGCTCTGGAATATCGGCGGATTTGATTACGTTCGCGTCGAAATGAGTGGAAAAGCCACTCTCATCGGTACGGACGATCCCAACGGGCTAATGAGATTCTTGCAATCAAAATGCAGGCCGGTTCAACCGAAAATTTCGCGAAAGATCAAGACATGAAAAAGAAACAAAAGCGGCAGCCTTTGATCTTCGAGTTTGCCGTGCTTCTATTCCGTACAGGCAGGACGGTATCATGGATAAGCGGTCGGACGCAAAGACAATCGAGGACGATCTGTTTTCATGGGCAAAGTATGCCTCGGCCATTGGAGCCGCAACGGCCCTGGTTTTCGTGATCTGGTGGTTCCGGGAAGCCGGGCATTACTGTGCTTTCGTGCGTTTTTACGAACAGGTCTTCGGCGGGCTGTTTTTCGTGGGCTGGCTCGTGGGAACCGCATCCGGTCTGAAAATCGCGTCGATCGGCAGACGCAGACGGCTAATCCCGTCGGCAGTCGTCGGTTGCCTGCTGGTTGTGTTCGTAAACGTCGGGTTGCTTGTTGCGAGTGCGTCGGTCGTTTTCGATACGTATGAAAAAAAAATGACATTCAAGACAAACCGGCAACTGCTCACACTGCTGAATGTTCCGGAAAAAAGCCGTGGAGCCGCCCACATGCTTGGAGAACGAGGCGTTGTCACGGCGGTTCCCTTGCTTGTTGCGCTGTTGGAAGACGATAAGACCGAGATGAACCTTCGGTACAACACGGTCATCGCCCTGGGCAAAATCTGCGCCGGACATCGATGTTCGGAAACCGACACCGACAGGGTTTTATCCGCATTGACAAGAATGCTGCAATATCAACATGAAGGCCTTCCGGGAACGGTTGCCGAAGCCTTGGGAAGGATTGGCGATTCTCAATCCATAGGACCGCTCGCCTCTTTCATACTCGATTCATCGTATTCGACATACACCCGACGGCATGCCGTGATCGCATTGGGCATGATCGGTGGGGATCAGGCCCATGCCGTATTGAAAAGTGTACGCGAACAGATTGATGACGAGTATCTGCGAAACAGCATTACACAGACTCTCAATAGCTGCCCGCCGTTGTAAAAGCCCCGCCGGGGCATGTCCAAATTGTCACTCATTCTTCACACCATGAAAACATGGACCGGTTAGCCTGATCTGCGTGTTATTGCACGCACGCTCATGCATGCTTTTGAGTTTGCGTTTCCATTCAACGGGATGAGGAGGCGGAACGTCATGGATGAAGATCAGAGTCACCGAGAGGGAAAAGTCGTGCCCATCGACGGGCGCTATGGGGAGTTTGGGAGGGAATCGAGGGAACGCACGGCCGAGGAACTCCATTTCCGTGCTTCCATGAGAATCGGAGGGGGCGCACGAGGCTGTGGTGATGCACGAAACCATGGTGATTTACGGGGCGATGGATGCATTCTTTTCGGAGTGGAAGACATCACCGCCGGAGTCGAAAACGAGTTGCAAGCGGTGGTCAAGGGTTCCAGGGAAGATGTGGACCTGCCCCTTTTCATCGCCCGATCCAACTACTACGCCAACCTGGTGAGGCGATTCGCCGCCGGAGAAACATCCCGCCAGTCCATCACCGGGCTCGAAAACTATCTCCACGACAACAAAAAGGGAGTTTGGGAAAACAGTTGGGTGCGGCTCCCCCTTCGTATGTTGAGTCCCTATGCCGCAGAAATTTTCAAAAGGGATTTGTCGGCCAGGAAAAGCGCTCCGCACGAAGGACTCCGATCCGATGCGGAACAATTCCACTTCACGGGCGACAACGGTGAACCGCACATGCGCATTCCCGTGAGCTATCTCCTCAAACTTTCCCTGGCGGACGTGATCGGCGTCGGAATCGAGAAAGGAAGAATGCCTCCGGCCGTACGACGCACGGCCGAACGCTTGTTGGACCACTTTTCCAACGACAATACGTCTCCGGAAACCTTCAGCTTCCACACGGTGAGCGCCGGAAACGGGCGGGGACCGGGCAGTTCCGTCGCGGGGGAAACCTCGATCCGCTACCTGCTCACTCAACTGCTCACCACCTATGCGAACTACAAATTCCAATTGATCGATACGGGCCAGGAAGCCATGGTCTATTTCTCCCCTCACCCGCCCCTGGCCCAGCACCGCCTGAACGAAAGCATCGCCGACGGGTTTTACAGGGAGCTGTTCATGAGTCCATGCCTTTCCGGTTGGGATGAGGGGCAACCCAAGCACGAATACATGAAGCTCTGCCACCAGGTGCTCAGCCGCAGTCGCCTCAATGCTCTGGGAAAACTGCGCGATGCGGGCATCGTCCACCGCAACCTAGTGGTTCTGCCCAACATGTCCAACATCAGCCTCGCCAACAACGGAACGCACCTCAGCCTGGGCAGCCGCAAGCTCTCTGCCCTCCTCCAATCTCGTTCCCCACGGTTCACCGACGCCGACGAGAAGCACCTGGGGGACCTGGCCATCAAACTCATCGAACACTTCCTGCCATTGTTTCCGGGAACGTACAGCGCGTCGCCCTATCGCATCGCCTTCGAGGATTTCCACCCGGAAAACGTTCTGGGCTTTTTGCCCCACGAACTGGACTTCACGCACCTGCGTATGATCTGGCGACGGTGGAAAAAGAAGGCCCGCGTGAAGATTTTCGGTCAGTCCGTGACTCCCTTCGGCCCGTTGGGATTGGACGGTATCCTGGGGCGCCTGCCGGGGTTCAAGGGGGATTTCGTACCCGATTACCGTCTCGTCGATTACTTCGCCTCCCTTATGAGCACGGAAAGAACTCCCGCCCTGGACGGCACCCTCGGCAACGACGAACGTCTCAAGAAAGACCTGGCCGCCATGGGAGTCTTCGACGAAAAGATGGCGACCTACCGGTTGTACCGGTTGCGCGAACATCGCCGCATGGGATTCAGCGGCTTCGAGGGGCGCCATTACAGTGTTTTCCACAGCATTGGGGAAGACTTCGGCAGGGCGGCGGACTTTCAGGCGCTCGTCACCGCATGGGCCTACAACAGCATTTTGCAAGGCAAGTGGCGGCACGAACACATTCCGGACACGACCTTCGTGGAAAGTGAACGCAGGCAGATATTTTTTGGAAAAGCCATCGGAATTCCCACTTTTTTTGTCCACGCTCGAACGGGGAACGCCTTTCTTCTCGCCGTTATCGAGCGATGCAAAAAAGTGCGCATGAGTCGCAGGTACCCGGGATATTTGAGGGTTTACCATGGGGATTACGCTCGGACCCTCGTGAGCATCCTGAAAGAGGAAGGGGCCGCCCTCATCGAAGCCTTCCACATGGAGGAAACCCTTCGAGACCTGGAAAGCCGGCTCGAAAATCCCGAGCGCCTGTCCACCTGTGCGTCCCTCGTAGGCGATGCGTTGAAAGATACCCGGTTTTCTTCCCCCATGAAAATGCGGGCACGGGATTTCAACGAAACCATGGAGGAATATTACCGGGAAACCCTGCGGAAAAAGCACATGGCGGAAGCTTTCCATGTCCTGAAGGCCGATTGCGAGGCATTGCACCGGAGCGCCTTCCGTGGCTGCGGGCAGTCAAGGGAATCCCTGGCCCGGCTCTTGGGGGAAATGAGTACACTGGATTATGTCCAACAGGTTGAAAAGGACACTCTGAACGACACACTGCCCCTCGCCCAGTTGGAAAAGCTCATCGGGTTGGTCCTCCTGGTGATTTATGGAAACATGGACGAGGCGCGGAAAAGTGAAAAGGAATCGAGAGAAAATGAACACGAGCCACCAGTATGTGGAGCGACGGTCGGGTAAGGTGATCACGGAAAATTTTCTGGGAGACGAGCTCCTTCGCCGCATGTACGCGAAGGAGCGGGAAGATTCCCACTGGCTTTTCCGCGCGCTGACGTCCGCCCGCATGTCGAGCCTCCTGGCCTGCTTGCATTTCGATCTTGCAGGCACTCGAAGCCCCGAAGATTTTCGGCGCCTGTGCGGGCGTCACGGGCTGAACCCGGAAGAATTCGTGGTGAAGGATTTGCAATTCAAATCCCTGAGGGACTTTTTCGAGCGGAAGATAAAGTACCGGGAGTACAGACCCATGCCCGAAAAAGAAAACGCGGTGGTATCCCCAGCCGATTCCCGCGTGATCCCAGGTTCTTTCGACGGGACATCGAGCCTTTTCATCAAGGAAAAATTCTTTTCCTTCCATGAACTCCTGGGGATGGACAAAACACCATGGCACGAAGCTTTCCACAGGGGCGATTTTGCCGTTTTTCGTCTCACTCCCGACAAGTACCATTACAACCACACCCCCGTGGCGGGTCGAGTGGAGGACTTCTACGCACTGCCCGGATGCTACCGTTCGTGCAATCCCCATGCGGTCGTCCGTGATGTGACGCCCTATTCCAAGAACAAACGGTTCGTCACGATCATCGACACGGATGTTTCGGGGGGCACGGGAGCGGGCCTGGTGGCCATGGTGGAAATCGTGGCCCTGATGATCGGCCGGGTGGTCCAGTGCTACAGCGAAACGGGCTACGAAAACCCGGCTCCCGTGGAAACGGGCATGATGTTGCGAAAAGGCGTGCCCAAAAGCCTTTTTCGCCCCGGCAGCAGCACGGTGGTCCTTGTGTTTCAAAAAAACCGCTTCCTTTTCGATGACGACCTGGTGCGCAACCTGTTCGCCCCCCACGTGAACAGCCGTTTCTCGATGGGCTTCGGCCTGCCCCTGGTGGAAACGGACCTCCAGGTGCGTTCGCGGCTCGGCACGGCCCTCGGATTTTCCCGTGTACGAGGATGAACGGGCGGCACCATCGCCGGGAAAAATTCGAATCATCATATGTGGAGGATTGTGAACACATGGAAAATCCATTCATCATTGCATCCTTTGGAATTGCCTTTGCCCTGCTGCTGTGGTGGGCCTTCAAAAAGCTCCCCGGTGAAGAATGGCAAATCCTGGCTTCCCTGCCCGTGAAAAAAGAAGAAGACGGCAGTTGGTCGGGAATCAACCTGACGTACTACGGTTTTTTCATTGCCAATGCCTACCTCACGGCCCTGACCGTTTATTTCATGCTGCTGGGTTCCGTGGGAATGGACTGGAAAATATCCACGGCCCTCGTTGCCCTTTTGCTCGCGATCTGTGCTCCGGCCGCCGGTTGGGTGGCGCGTCTGGTCGAGAAAAAACGGCACACTCTAACGGTGGGCGGCGCTTCTTTCACCGGCATTGTCCTGGCCCCCTGGATCGCCATGATCCCAGGACACCTGGGGCCCATGGTGAATGTGGGCATTGGGGGATTTTCCCCATGGGCTTTCCTGGCGGCCCTGGCCATCGCCTACTCCCTGGGGGAGGGGCTGGGGCGCCTGGCCTGCATCAGTTTCGGATGCTGCTACGGCAAGCCCCTGGAAGAGAGCGCCCCCTGGGTCCGCAGGCTGTTTGCTCATCGCACCTTCACCTTTCGGGGCGCCACCAAAAAGGTCGCCTATGCGGGAGGGCTGGAAAACCGCCCCTTGATTCCCATCCAGGCCGTCACCTCGATTTTCTACCTCCTGGTGGGCCTGGCGGGCATGGAGTTGTTCAGCCGCGCCATGTATGCGTGGGCTTTCATGGGAGTGGTGACGGCGACTCAAGGGTGGCGCTTTTTGTCGGAATTCCTGAGATCGGACCACCGGGGACGTGCGTCCCTTTCCGACTACCAGATCATGGCCGCCCTGGCTCCCGTTTACTCTCTTGTATGGCTGTTTTTCCTCCCCGATGCCCATACGGCTCGACCGGACCTGGCGCGAGGACTCGCTTCCCTCTGGACGCCCTGGACCATCCTGTTTTTGCAGGCGGTGTGGATCGGAGCCTTCCACCAAACGGGAAGGAGCCGGGTCACCGCTTCCCGCCTGTCCTTTCATGTTCACCGAGACCGCATATGATTCATTTCGACGGCATGCACCGGCAGATGCCGACCTTCGCTCAAAGAAAAGACGAGATCGATGCTGCCGAAAATCTTGGAAGGTATGTCGGGAGTCAGTTAAAAATAAAAAGAAGTGACCTTTTCATAAAATCGGGATAGTAAGGGGCAATCATCATATCTTCAGCATCCTGGCAGTCGTTCCACCGATGAGTTTAAAAGCTATTTTTAATATTATTATTGATTGGGATGTCACTTAACAATATGAAACAACTTTTCGTATCTACACATCACAACCATATGAGCGAAGACGAAGAACTGCTTCCCCCGTGGTTGTTTACCCCTTTGCATCGGGAATTCGCTCGTTTTGTGGGGCGTCGTTATGGCGCTTCGGAAGGGGTGCGGCTTGCGGCGGCCCTCACGGTGAGGGCTCTCGATGAAGGAAGCACCTGTCTGGACCTGGAGGCGGTAGCGGGAACGATCTTCGAAGATGAAAGCAGCGGCGGCACCTTGAAACTCCCGTCGCTCGACACATGGATGGAGGATCTGCGCCGTTCTTCCGCAGTGGCTTTGCACCTCGACCAACGGCGGCCCTTGGTTCTTACGGGGCACTTGACGGCCCTTCACCGCTACCGTGGTATCGAGCGCCGGCTCGCGCGTTTTTTTCACCAGGCATCGCAATATCACGACGCAATGATTTCCCCTGAGCTGTTTCACACGGCACGTCGCCTGTTTTCCGGCGCAGACGAAACCGCACCGCCGCTTGATGGGGGGGATTTACAATGTGCGGGTGCTTTCCTCCCGTTTTATTTCCGATCGGTCGTCATCACCGGAGGACCGGGAACCGGCAAAACCACCGTTCTCGCCAGGATGCTCCTGCTTCAATGCGAAGCCGGGCGATTGGCAGGAAAGCCCCTTCCTGAAATGGTCCTGGCAGCTCCCACGGGCAAGGCGGCCCAGCGGATGTCCGATTCCCTGCGCCGGGCGCTCGAAGACGACACCGTCACCCGATGTATTTCTCCTGAAGTCATCGAGCATGTTCGGCAGGCACAGCCCCTGACCATGCACCGCTTGCTGGGTATCGCGCCGGGAAGGGAGCCCCGGAAGAACGCGGCCAATCCGTTGGAATGTGACATTGCCGTTCTCGATGAATGTTCCATGGTCGATGTGCTCCTCATGAAGATGCTCGTGGACGCTCTCCCGGAAAAATCCAGGCTGATCCTCCTGGGCGACCGCGATCAGTTGCCCTCCATCGAGGCAGGGCGTGTGTCGGCCGATCTGTGTGAGTGGCAGCCGATCAATGGCTTCACTCATGAATTCGCCTCCGTCGTCAACAAGGTCATCCAGAGGAAAGAGGATCGCATCAAGCCCAATGGAAACTACCTTTCTCCCATCGTGGAACTGCGGCACAGTTACCGGTTCGATAGTACCCTGGCCATCGGAACTGTAGCCGGGGCCGTCAACAGAGGCGACAGTGAACGCGCCCTCGATACCCTCACGGCCAATGTGCGGGAGGGTGCCGCCTCCTTTTGCAGGCTCATGGACAACCCGGGGCGGGAAGCCCTTTTCGAACTCATGGGAACGCTCTACCGACCGCTGGTCGAAGCGACCGATCCCCGGCACGCCCTCGAGGCTCTCGAAAAAGCCATGGTGCTCACCGCCCTCAACGAAGGCTTCCTCGGACGCACGGCAATCAACGAAGTCCTGGACCGCCGCTTTCCCCGGCGGGCGGCCACTCCCATCATCGTGACCGTCAACGATCCCCGTCGCAACCTCAGCAACGGGGATATGGGCGTTTTGCTGCGGGAAGGAAGCGACTCCAGGGCCTGGTTTGCCCATCTCGACGAACCCCTGTCCCGCTTCAACCTGCCCCCTTACGAAAAGGCCTTTGCCATCACCATTCACAAATCCCAGGGTTCGGAATTCGAGGAGATCGTCATCATGCTTCCCAACGGCGGTCCCCTGTTGTCTCGGGAGTTGCTGTACACGGCCGTGACTCGAGCCAGGAAGCGCTGCACCATAGTGGGGAAAGCTCAAGTCGTGGAGGAAGCCGTCGGCCATCGGTGCGACCGGCGCTCGGGCTTCGGGGACGAGTTGATTTCTGTGGGGCTAATCCGGCCATGAAAAAATTTCCACGCACACACGCCCTGTCGCTCCGGGTCGTTTTGTTGCTCCTGGCACTTACCACGGCTTCCTGCGTGGGTTCGGGCCCGGCTTCCTACAGTGGAATCCGTAGCCCGGCGGCAGATCCGGTTCATTCCATCCTTCCGACCTTTCATCCTCGCGATGATTCCCACGGGGATGGGCCCCCCATGAGGATCGATCCGGGAGACGGGCCCATCGAACTGACGGTACACGATGCGGTCATCATGGCTCTCGCCAACAACCGGTCCCTCGAGGTGGAACGGCTTGCCCCGGCCATCGGCGCCACCTTCGAAGAGCAGGAAGCGGCCGTGTTCGACCCTGTTTTGGAAAGTTCCCTATCCACGGAACGAATACGGGAACGAAGGCCCTCCACTACTGGGGGGCTCATGGAAAGCCGGGTCAGTGATCTTCACAGGGGGAGCATTTCCCTGAAAAAGTTTTTTCCTTCGGGCACCCGGGTAACCGGAAGCATCGCCACGGAAAGAAGCGATTCCGATGTGTATCCCGATCCATACGCCGCCACGCGGCTGGGAATCACGGTGACACAGGCATTGCTGCGCGGCTGGGGAAGTCCCGTGAACCTGGCGCGTTTGAGGCAATCCCGGTTGGAAACCGCCATTTCCGCTTATGAACTCCGGGGGGTCGGGGAGCACCTGGCAGCCGAAGTCGAACAGGCCTACTGGGATTATGCCCTGGCGCTTCGGAGAATCGAGATTTACGAAGAATCCCTAAAGCTTGCCGAACAACAGATGGAGGAAACCCTCGGAATGATCGAGGTGGGGGCCATGGCGGAGGCCGAGTTGGCGGCCGTCCAGGCGGAAGTGGCCGCTCAGCGGCAGGGGATTATCGATGCTCGCTCCGCCGAGAAAAAAGCGAAACTGCGCCTGTTGCAACTCGTCAATCTTCCGGGATCGGACCCATGGTCTCGGAACGTGGAACCCATCCACCCACCCGAACTGCCCCGGGATACCACGGAAAATATCGAAGATCATGTGGCGGTGGCCCTGGAGAGGCGACCGGAAATGCGCCAGGCCGAATTGAGTCTGAAAAAGGGCGAGCTGGAAATCGTACGCACTCGAAACGGCCTGCTTCCCCTCATGGACCTGTTTGTCACCCTGGGCAAGAGCGGTTATGCCGATTCCTTCGGCAGGTCCATGGAGGATGTGGACGGACGCGGTTACGATGTGGGCGTCGGAGTCACCATCCAGTACCCTCTTTTCAACCGGGATGCCGCCGCCAGGTATCGACGGGCACAACTTGAGCTTCAGCAGACCCGCAAAGCCATGGAGAACCTCGCGCAGCTCATCGAACTGGACGTGAGAACGGCGCACATCGAAGTGGGCCGCACTCGGGACCAAATCGCCGCAAGCATCGCCACGCGGGAATTTCAGGAAGAAAAGCTCCGGAGCGAGACAGAAAAATTCCGTGTCGGGAGGAGCACCAACTTTCTCGTGGCCCAGGCCCAAAGAGACCTGCTCGTGAGCCGCATCAACGAAGTGGAAGCGGTCGTGAGCTACCTAAAGGCCCTGGTAAACTTCTACCGACTGGAGGGATCACTCCTCGACCGCAGAGGAATCGAGGTGGACAGCGGAAAAGGAAAATTCTGAAATCAGTTCAAAAGATCCGCAAGGGCGGTATCGATATGGGGAAATTGAAATTCGAAGCCGGCATCGAGCAACCGGCGGGGAACGGCTCTCTGCCCCTTCAGAATGACTTCTGAAAAGTCACCCAAGGCCATCTTGATCACCAATGCCGGCACGCCGGGTAAGACCACCGATGTACCCAAAGCTCGAGCCAGAGCTTTTCCAAAATCCTTGTTGGTCACGGGATTGGGAGCCGTACAGTTGAAGGGTCCTTTGATATCCGATTTTTCCAGCAAAAACTCGGCGATTCTGAAAAGGTCCTCCAGGTGAATCCAGGGAAACCATTGCCGGCCGCTACCGATATGACTGCCTAAATACCTTTTGAATGCCGGAAGCATCCTGCTCAAGGCACCCCCGTTTCTGCCCAGGACAATGCCGAAGCGGCACAAAGCCACCCGAGCTCCCGACTCCTCGGCCCGGAGCGCCTCCTGCTCCCATTTGACTCCCAGCCCGGCCAGGAAGTCTTTTCCCGGAGGACTGTTTTCATCGAGTATACGGTCGTCCAGATGCCCCCCATAATAGCCCACGGCGGAAGTGCTCAAGAGGGTGATGGAGCCTCCCCCTCCCGCACGGCCGATGGCATCCGCCACGTTCCGTGTAGTGAAAATGCGGCTTTCCTCGATCATTTTACGCGCACTGTTCGTCCATGGAGTGAAGATACCCGCTCCGGCAAGATTGATCACGGCATCGTGACCCGCCACGGCATCCTGCCATTTGCCGGGTTTCACGGAATCGCCCTCGACCCAGTGTACGGCTCCCTGGCGCCCTTCCCGGCTCTTGCCCAAAGACCGCGTGAGCACCGTCACTTCGTGACCCTTTTCCAGGAAGCGCTTCGTGAAGTAGCTCCCCACAAATCCCGTTCCACCCGTAAAGAATATTTTCATCGCATTCCCCTCCTCGATTGCAGTACATCGCGGGCTAAGAGTGGCTTTGCAGAGCCATTCGAGCCAGTTCACATACCTGGTAATCGCACACTCTGTCATCCTGGAAAAAAGAGATGACCTCGTCATCCGCCAGGAGCTTTTGCAAGGCGGATCGGGCATTCTCCGTGTCCACCCGAAGGCGGCTCAGGACCAGACACGCCAGGCCGCGATGCCGGGGGTCTTCGGATTCCAGGTAAAGCAAAAGGTCCTTGACACTGCCCTGAACCAACTCGGGCCTCTCGCCGGCCAGCCTGCCCAGACCCCACAGTATCCCCCGTTCCAGGGGACCGTTACCCAGGTGATTGCCATCATGACTGATATAGGAGGCCAGTATCCGGTGGAATTCCCGGGCCAGCCCTTCGTTGCGGGCCATGATTTCCCCCATGGCCTCTCCGGAACCCCACCCCGAGCATCCCGACTCGTCATTGAGATTCCACATGAGGCGGCGCATGATGTCTCGGGCCTGTTCCATGTTCTCGCGGGCCATTTTATCCATCACCAACCCAATGGCAGTGACGGCCCGTCCTTTTTCAAGCTCGTCAAGGCTGTAAATGAAGGAAAGAAGAGGACTGATGACCTTCTTTGGGGCAAAATTCAGCCAGACTTCCGGATGCTCTTGAAAATTGTCGGCATGCAGCAGCTTTTTCACCGTGAGCCTCATACCCCTGCCCTTTTCCGCACTTTTTCGCTCTTCCAAAATCACGCCCCCCAAGACTGCCGTAAGAGTTTGCTTTCAGCTGCTTTCCCAGTGGATGCAATCGGTGGGGCAATACTTGATGGCTTCATCCACACAGTCTTGCGGATAGGAAGGCAGGTCCGTCACTTCTATGTAACCGGCATCATTGAGTACAAATACATCGGGACATACCTCGACGCAAGCTTCGCATGTCACACACCGACCCAGGTCGATCACGGGAATTCCGGCCATACGTTGAACCTTCCTCTTATGGTTTTATACTCTTCAATGCTTGTTGCGAAGATAACTGTAGGCGGAAAGAGCGGCCTTGGCCCCTTCACCCACCGCGACCACCACCTGCTTGAAGGGAACATTGGTTACGTCCCCGCAGGCAAACACCCCGGCCATTCCGGTGCGACATTCCATGTCCACCAGGATTTCCCCCTTGGAGTTGGTGGCCAGAACATCGACAAATAAACCGGAGTTGGGCATGGTGCCTATTTCCACGAAAACTCCTTCAACGGGCAGGGTTCGAACTTCTCCCGTTTTCAGGTCTTTTACTTCCAGCCCTTCGACCATTGATTCTCCCACGATGCGAACCGCTTCCCAAAGCGCATAAACAGCCACATTTTCCGCATGATGGATCTTGTCCACATAAATGGGATCGGCAGTCAATTGCGTGATGGAAACCAGATGGATATGAGATGCAATGGGAATCAGGTCCAGGACGGCTTCGAGAGCGGAATTGCCCCCTCCCACCACAGCAACTTCAGCGCCCCCGTAAAGGGGTGCGTCACAGGTGGAACAATAGGCCACGCCCTTACCGACAAATTCCTTTTCCCCAGGGATATCGAGCTTGCGATGTCCCCCCCCCGTGGCGATGATCACGGTCTTGCCGTGATACTGCGTGCCATCTTCGAGAGTTACGGATTTGATGGGACCGGCCGCTTGCACGGATGCCACTTTTTTCCCCAGAGCCGTTTCGATGTTGAAGGACTCGACATGCTGTTCGAACTTCTTCACCAGTTCGGCGGCATTCACCTGGCTGAATCCCAGGTAATTGTCCACATCGTTGGTCCAGGTGAGCTGCCCGCCCACATCCTCGCTGACGACAAGGGTCTTCATCATCTTGCGGATGGTGTAGATGGCCGCGCTCAAGCCGGCAGGGCCTGCTCCCAGGATGATCACATCAAAAAGGATCGTGTCTGATTTTTCTCCGGCTATTCCCAGCTTCGCGGCCAGTTCTCCCGAAGCTTCCATTTCAACCAGGCGGGAATAGCCTCCCACGGGTTCGTTGCCCATGACGATTTGGGGCAGCACTCCCGTGCCGAGAGCCTCTTTCATCTCCAACCATCGGCCGGAGCCGGGAGGCGCCTGCACCTCCTCGTATGGAATGTTCCTGTCCTTGAGAAAGCTCTTGGCGCTGTCGCAAAAGGGACAGCCTTCCATGCTGTAGACCACGACCCTGAGCGGCTTCACGAAGCACACCCCCTTTCGACTTCAAGGATTCCGACTTTCGCCTTTTAACCCAAAGCCTGGATGGCTTTATCGAGCGCGTCCTTTTCAAACCCTACGATGACCTGATCACCCACACAAATCACCGGTACGCTGCGGGCTCCCGATACTCTTTTCATTTCCGCCATAGCTTCCTTGTCACTGGTCACATCGAAGGCTTCAAAGGCCACGCCTTTCTGAGTCAGATAGTCCTTGGCCCGGCTGCAATAATGACAGGTGGGCGTGGTGTATATCTTGATTTTATCTCCCATTTAATCCCCTTCTTTCTATCCGTATAAAAACCGAACTCCACAAACAAGGGGGGTAATCCACACCCAGCCCTCCGAGCCGAAAGGGATGTGGCTACCCCCTGATCTATTTTTTTTAGCGCAAACGTTTGTACTGGAGAGATAGCCTCCTCAGGTGCTCCTGTTCCTCTTTCACCAGTTGGCCGATGAATTCCTTGCCCTTCTTGTCGTCGGTGGCATCTTGAATGGTCAGGAAGAAGATCACCGAATCCTTTTCGAATTCCATGGCCATTCTCAGGGCCGACCTGACATCCTTGATATCCGCGAGCCTGGACTCGAAATCTTTTTGAAGAAAGACATGGTTGTCTGCGGTGACTTTAATGTAGGCATCTATTTCATTGTTGGGATCGAAAACGGTGGACTGAGACGCCTGGGCGGGCAGTTCCTTTTTCAACTGCAAAAACTTCTGCCGATGCTCGACTTCCTGTTCGCCCAGGTCCTTGAAAAGGGCCTTGACTTCCGCATCTTCGATCACTTTGACGGCTTCATCGTAAAACTTCTTGCCGTTTTCCTCGATCTTCACGCCAATATCAAAAACTTCAGCCGCATTGAAATTGAAAATCATCGATTGAGCTCCCTTTCTTCCGTTGCTTTCATTTTGTCCAACAGCAGTACAACGCTTTTCGTCCTATTCCTTCTCGAAGTCACTCTTGCCCGCACCGCAGATGGGACAGGTCCAGTCCTCGGGCACAGCATCGAAGGAAGTCCCGGCCGCGACACCATTTTCGGGGTCACCCTTTGCCGGGTCGTACACATAGCCGCAAACCTGACAAACATAACGATCCATTCCGTCTCCTTGTGAATAAAATTCTTGAAAGTAGCCGCCTCATGATTGCTCCCACGAGGCTTGAACGAACGTTTATATATCACTCAATCAAGCGCAGTTTAAGACATTTGAGCGCCCGACACACCCCAATTCTTTTTTCGGCGGCTCCACACCTGCTTCAAACGCAGAGCGTTGGTCACCACCGATACGGAACTCAATGCCATGGCCGCCGCCGCGAACATGGGATTGAGCAGGATGCCCCAGAACGGGTAAAGAACGCCTGCGGCAACGGGGATTCCGAGAGTATTGTAGATGAAGGCCCAAAACAAGTTTTGTTTGATTACCCTCATGGTGTCCGCCGAAAGCTGAATGGAAACGGAAACCAACCGGAGATCGTCCCTCATGAGGGTGATGTCTGCCGCTTCGAGAGCCACATCCGTTCCGGCTCCCACGGCAATGCCCACATCCGACGCCGCCAGGGCGGGAGCGTCGTTGATCCCGTCCCCCACCATGGCCACCACGCGCCCTTCACCCTGGAGCCGCCGGATTTCCCCGGCCTTGTCCCCGGGCATGACTTCCGCCATGATGGATTCGATGCCCACCTGGGCCGCCATGCGCTGAGCGGTTTCCTCCCGGTCTCCCGTGATCATGATCACACCCAGCCCCATCTTCTTGAGCATCCCCACGCCGGCCACGGCCGATTCCTTCAAGGCATCGGCCAAAGCCAAAAAGCCGATGCATTTCCCATTGATTGCAACATAAACACCCGTCCTGCCTTCCGCAATCATTTCCCGTGCGTGATCTTCCATGTCTCCCATGTCGATTCCTTCCCGCACGAAAAACCTCTTGCTTCCCAAAGCGACTTCATGCCCATGGAGAACCCCTCGAGCCCCCAGGCCCGAAACCGCCTCGAAATCATCCACTGGATCGGGTGAAATTCCTTCCTCCGCCCCCGCTTCCACGATGGCACGAGCCAGTGGATGCTCCGAAAGGGCATCGATGGAAACGGCAATCCTGAGCACTTCTTTCCTGGCACCCTCCTGAGCGGCAACCACGCCGACCACCTGGGGCCGCCCTCGGGTGAGGGTCCCCGTTTTGTCGAAGACCACCGTATCGAGCTTGTAAATTTTTTCGAGACTTTCGCCGCCCTTGATGAGAATGCCTTCGTTGGCTCCCAGCCCCGTGCCCACCATGACCGCAGTGGGAGTGGCCAGGCCCATGGCACAGGGGCAGGAAATGATGAGCACGGAGACGAAATTGAGGAGCGCCCGGCTGAAACTTGCGTCCTCAGGCACAAAGTACCACACGGCAAAGGTGATGCAGGCGATGACGACCACCACGGGAACGAAAATGGACGCCACCTTGTCGGCAAAGCGTTGAATGGGGGCCTTGGAACCCTGGGCTTCTTCCACCATGCGGATGATCCGGGCCAGGGCCGTTTCCGCCCCCACCCTGGTAGCGCGGAAGGTAAAGCTGCCCGCCTGGTTGATGGTGCCGGCGAAAACATTGGCGCCCACCTCCTTGGTGACGGGCATGCTCTCCCCCGTGAGCATGGATTCGTCCACGGAAGAGCGGCCTCCCGTCACAACCCCATCCGTCGAAATTCTTTCTCCGGGACGCACCTGCAGGATATCTCCCTCGACCACCTCCTCGATGAGCACTTCCACCTCACGGCCGTCGCGCAGAACGCGGGCGGTTTTGGGCTTGAGCTGCATGAGCTTGCGAATGGCTTCCGAGGTCTTGCCCCTGGTCCGAAGCTCCAGGTAGCGGCCCAGGAGCACCAGGGCCACGATCATGGCGGCGCCTTCGTAGTAAATTTGTACGTCCTTCCCCGCTTCGGTGAAAAAACGGGGCCAAAAGGTGGCCAGGGCCGAATACAGGTAGGCGGAAAGGCTTCCCATGGCCACCAGGGTGTTCATGTCCGCGGTTTTGTGACGCAGTGCCTTGAGGGCTCCCGTAAAGAACCTTTGCCCCACCCAGAAGACCGCCGGCGTGGTGAGCACCAGCAGGAGATAGAGCATGGTCTGTTCGGGAATGACACGCACGAAGGGGAACCAGTGGGGCATGGACCCCACCATCACCAGGGTGCTGAGGATCAGGCCCGCTACCACACGGGTTCCCAGGTCTCGTATTTCCCGGCGACGAGCCGCCTCCAAGGGGTCTTCCGCCCAATCCTCACCCATGCCGAGGTATTCGTAACCGGCATCCTCGATGACCGCCCGCAACCGCGCCACGGTCACAATATCCGGCCGGTAGGTAACGGTCGCCCTGGAAACGGCCAGGTTGACCGACGCCTCTTCCACGCCCGCAATGTCTTTCAAGGCCGATTCCACCCGGCGCACACAGGCGGCACAGGTCATGCCGCCCACCATGAGCGAGAGTTTTTTGACCCCTCCGGATTGATCTTCTTGTAGCTCATGAGCCTCGTAGCCGATCTCCCGGATTTTTTCTCCCACGACATCCATGCTCACGGCATCGGGATCGTAGGAAACGGCCACACGGCCCGTGGCAAGGTTCACCGACGCATCATGCACCCCTTCGATGCTCTCGATTCCCGTCTCCACCCGACGCACGCAGGCGGCGCAGGACATCCCATCCACACGCAGAGCGCCCTTAGTCGATTTCATATCCCGCCTTCACGATTTTTTCCCTGACGGTCTTCTCATCCACCGAATTGCCGTCTTCGTAGAAAACTTCTCCCGTCTTCAACTCCACCCTCACGTCGCTGATACCATCCAGTTCATCGAGAGCTTTGGTCACGGCCTTCACGCAATGTTGGCAGGACATTCCTTTCACCTTGATCGTCTTCATGAATTTCTCCTTTCATTCGTAATTGTTCGTTCATTCCGTGGGAAAAGTCAGGTGAGCCCCATACCATCCGATGACGGAAATGACGGGTGCCATGGAAGCGACGAGCAGAAAATATATCAAGCCGGCCGCAGAAAACCCGTCCAGGATGCCGGGGTCCGTCATGCGCCAGGCAAAGGCGGCCAGGGCGACGACAAACAGCAGCAATGACCCCGCGAGCTTCACTTGAACAGCTTTGACGGGGCGGGCCATGTAGTTGAGCCACCAGGTGAAAAGGCCCGTCACCATGACGACGGGCATGAAAAGGATGGCCCCCACGAGGCAGTGCAGGGCCGTGATTTCGAAGCTTTTGACGCCCGTGAACAGGTAGAGCGCCGTGAAAGCCACCGTGGCCAGGCTGAAAACAATGGGGAAGTGAACCGTCATGGGGTGAGGGTGCCTGCGAAGCATGGGAAATTGATCCAGGTACCGGGTCACGATTTCGGGCGCCTGCTGTCCGGCATCACCAGGTTCTTCCTTGATGACTCCCACCTGGGGATACCGTTCGAGCACCTCCGGACCATGAGGCGCCGCCTGAATGTCCACGCTCAAATCACCACCCGCATGGTGACGTCTCATGTGAAGGCCGTCCCTCCACAATTTGCTTCCCGTGACGTCGTAAACCTTTCCCTGGTGGGCAATATAGACGGACTGCCCGTCTTTGCCGTTGAACCGGGCCAAATCTTCCCAATGGAACTCTCTCATCCTCTTGATACTCCTCCTCATTCCAGAGTCATCAACCACCCGGAATAGATAAAACTGCTCCCGGCCGTTCGTGTCTTGGAGAGACCCATGTTTTTAACATGTTTCCCTGGAATCGTACAATGCACCAAAATTATCCAGCCACAAAGCTTATTACCACAACGACAAACCATCGTACAGGCCCACTCTTTCCCTTCCCACCCGAACCTACCCCGTTCTTGACCCGATCAGGCATACCTGTATAATGCTTGATCGACAATGATTGAATAACCACATGAATATGGCGGAAAATTTATAACATCCTATCGAGAAACAAGATGATTGATTTTCCTTACGTGGAAAACCTGAAGATGCTGCTCTCCTGGGCGGGAATTATGGTCTGCCTCTCGCAGTCGGCCATGTTTTCCGGGCTGAACCTGGCTTGTTTCACTATCAGCAAGCTCCGTTTGCAAGTGGAAGCGGACAAGAACAATGTGCATGCACGGAAAATCCTCGCACTTCGTCAGGATGCCAATTTCCTGCTGGTGACCATTCTCTGGGGCAATGTGGGAGTCAATGTTTTGCTGGCGCTTTTATCGGGCTCGTTCCTTACTGGAATCATGGCTTTCATCTTTTCAACCGTAATCATCACCATACTGGGCGAAATCATCCCGCAGGCCTATTTTTCACGCAATGCGCTCAAAATGGGAGCCCTACTTTCACCGGTTTTGCGCTTCTACCAGGTTCTGCTTTACCCCATCGCCAAACCCACCGCTCTTATTCTCGACCACTGGCTGGGACCTGAAGCCATCACCTGGTTGAAGGAAGATGATTTTCGAGATTTCATCCGGTTGCACATGCAATCGCCGCAAACCGACATTGGAAAGGTGGAAGGCAAAGGTAGCCTGAACTTTCTGGCCCTGGATGATCTGCCTGTAGCTGCGGAAGGTGAACCGGTGGACTCCCGGAGCATTCTTCAGCTTACCTTTATGAATGATCGACCCGTATTTCCCCAAATCACTCCTGCCGCCCATGACCCTTTCCTGACAGCCGTGAATCGCTCGGGCAGAAAATGGATCATCATCACCGATGAAAACAACGAGCCCCGTTTTACTCTCAATGCGGACAAATTCATTCGGGCCGCCTTGTTTCAGCCGGATTCCTTCAATCCCTACTGCCATTGCCACAGACCTATCATTGTCCGCGACGGTTTGCAAAGTTTGGGAAAAATCATACCCCGCCTCAAGGTAAATCCGGAGCGTTTCGACGACGATGTGATCGATGAAGACATCATTTTATACTGGGGCGAAGAAAAGCACGTGATCACCGGTTCGGATATCCTGGGACGCCTCTTGAGGGGAATCGTGAAAACCGAGCCGCTGGATGACAGGGGAAATCCCACCCCGGCTTGCGAACTTCCTTACGAAAACAATCGAGAAACTGTCTGAAAAACAACACAATGAGTAAATGAAATCGCCTTCCACACAAAGGAATTTTTTCATGCGCATCCTCATCGTTCGATTGAGTGCCCTGGGAGACACCGCCCTGACGGTCCCCCTGCTGCTCGCCCTCCGGGAAGCACTGCCCGAAGCTCACCTGGGCTGGGTGGTGGAAGAGCTTTCCGCCCCCCTGCTCGAAACCCTGCCCCAGCTCGATACCCTCCATGTATGGCGCAAAAAGGACAGGAACGCCCTCGGCATGTGGAGGCTCGGCCGCGAACTGCGTGCCCACCGTTACCAGGTTTCCATCGATGCCCAGGGGCTCACCAAAAGCGCCCTGCTGCCGTGGCTCGCGGGAATTCCCCGGCGCGTCGGCTTTGCCCGCGCTCCCCTCGAAGCCCGTGAGCTGTCCCCCATCCTCAACAACATCCGCATTTCGCCTCCCCCCCAAGTCCGGCACATCGCCGATCGCATCCTTTGCCTCGGCCAGGGAATGGGCCTGGACCTTCTCTCCCTACCTCGCCCGTCGTTTCCCGTCGATCCGGCGGCGCACCGTCGGATGCTCGATTGGTGGAACCGCGATGGGCTCGGGAACAAAGTGGTCGTCTTCGGCATTTCCAGCAGTTGGGTGACCAAAATGTGGCCGGTGGAACACATGGCCTCCATCGTGAACCTCGCTCGGGATCGTGGCTACCGGTGCGTCCTCACCTGGGGACCCGGCGATGCCCAAAAGCTCCCCCGATGGATCGAGGTTCTGGGAGAGGCCGTGGTGCCCTCTCCCCCCACGACCCACCTCGCGGACCTGGTGGCCCTGCTGTCCCTGGGCGAACGATACGCCGGGCCGGACAGCGCCTCCCTGCACCTGGCATGGCTCCTGGGCAAGCCCACCTTCAGTTGGTTCGGCCCATCGGACAGCGAGCGAGCAGGCCCCTGCGGATCGGGACAGGTGCGCGTCACGGCTCACCCCCCCACGCGCAAGAAGGAAGGCCCCATGCTCCACTGCCTGCACCCCGACCGGGTGGTGCCCTTGTTCCAGGCGTGGCTCGACAACGAATATGAAAACAATAATAATCGGGGGGATGATTCAACACAGGGCAACTGTTGTTAAGCACCTGCACAGAAGTTTTTTAACATCTGGAGTTGCCACCCCGTCATTCCCGCATGCTTTGGCGGGAATCCAGACCAGCACATCTGTGGATTCCCGCCAACCCTCATGACCCACGGGGTCACAACGAAGCATGAAAATATTGTCTAAAAGCAAACATAAGTGTATAAAATTTCAAACATTTTTTTATTTTCATACAAAAAGCATGCGGGAATGACGGGAGACGGTTTATGGACCCTATGCCGGAAAATGTTAAAAAACCTCTGTTTGGGTGCTTAGAAGCCCATAACTTTTAGTAGCACCATTTGTCCGTTAACGGTACCATCCATCCGTTAACGGTACCATTCATCCGTCATTCCCGCATGCTTTTGGCGGGAATCCAGACCGGCGCATCTGTGGATTCCCGCCAAAAGCATGCGGGAATGACGGGAGGCGGTTCAGGCGTTTTCCGAAAATAATCACGGGAAGAACCCCCGCCTGGGAAAAGCCCCTTCCCGGGAACGCCGAGCCCCAGCTC
>CAZRWT010000052.1:0-22897 GCA_964603955.1 uncultured Syntrophobacteraceae bacterium | reverse complement strand
GGCCGCATAAGCCACTTCAGGAATCCTCGGCCTTCAGGCCGGGGAGGATGTCAAGGTTTAGCGGTTTAGCCTCAAGTGCTCCAGCAAGGAGAGATAACAAATGTTTCAAACGCGCCCGGTTCTTTTGTTTGCGCTCTGTAGCATCATGTTTTTTGCCTTTATGGGACTCCCGGCGGAAGGGAACGTTCGAGGGGCCATACAGGCTGCCGGTCAGGAGAGCATGCCGTCAATGTCTCCCGGTCAGGATATCGATTTAAGGGAAGCGGCGAGCATCGAAATGTCACCAGGGCAGATCAACGCCAGGTCGGCGGTACTTCTGGAAGTCTCAACGGGTGCGGTCATTTTCGAGCAGAATGCCGATGAGCCCATCGAACCGGCTTCTTTTACAAAAATCCTCACCCTGTACCTCGTCAACGAGGCTCTGCAACAGGGTGTCGCCCATTTAGATGATAGTGTCTATATAAGCGAAAAGGCATGGAGGACCGGTGGGTCCAAGATGTTTGTGGGGGTTGGGACTCGCGTACCGCTGCAGGAAATCATCAAAGGCATTGCCGTTGTATCGGGTAATGATGCTTGTGTTGCTGCCGCAGAACATTTGGCAGGAAGTGTCGACGCTTTTGTGGATGCCATGAATCGGAAAAGTCGCGAACTGGGCATGGGCCGGACCCGGTTCATTAACCCTCACGGATTGCCGGCCGAAGGCCAGATCACAACAGCCCGCGATATGGCCAAAATGGATATGAGCTACTTGAGACGCTTTCCGGAATTCCTGCATTTTCACTCCATTCAGGAGTATACTTATAACGATATCACACAGCACAATCGCAATCGCCTGCTTCGCCGGGACCCTTCAGTGGATGGCCTCAAAACGGGCTATGTGTCTGCTGCGGGTTATCATCTGGCCGCAACGGCCAGCCGGGACGGCATGCGATTGCTCGCGGTGGTGATGGGGGCTTCAAATCCCGCCGTTCGAGAAAGGGAAGCCATGAAGTTGCTCAACTTCGGCTTTCGCTTTTATACCCTGGTGACCCCTTTTCCCGAAGGAAAACCGGTTGCGTCCCTCCGGGTCTGGAAGGGAGAAAAGGATGAAGTGGACCTTTTTCCTGATGATGTTCCCAGTTTTTTGATTTCACAAGCCGGCAAGAACCTGCTGCGCTGGGAGATCAATGCTCCCACAAACGTGACCGCTCCCCTTCCTGCACGATCCCTGCTGGGAGAGATGATTTTTTACGTTTCCGATGTTCCCCAAAAAACAGTGCCCTTGGTGAACCACGATGAACTTGTGCAGGCCGGCCTTTTCAAACGGGTCTGGCAAACCCTGTTGCGCCTGGTGCAGGTTGACTGGAAAACCCTTGCATATATCGTGGGAGGAGTGCTGTTCTTGGGGGGACTTTTGTTTGTCGTCTTGAGCAGAAAATCCGTGAGGAAACCCAAAACCTTTTCAAAAAGATGAGAACTCCGTTAATGTTTTGGGAACGGCCCGCCGCCCTCACTCCTCTAACTTGATATCCTTTTTGGGTTGTATCTTTTTGAGATCCCCGACCTCGCAGCTTCGGGACATTCATGTGCGTATGCCCATGCGCGGCAGTACCCAACGATTGAGCACGATCCACAGGGCCACTACGGCGAGAAGGATCAGTACGTTTGACATCGAAGTTTCTCCTTTTTCTATGAGTTGACATCCGGTCTCATTGTCTCTAAGGTTACCAGGTTTCGTTCAGAAAGCATATTTCTATCTCAAATAAAGTTGAGGAGCAATACCACCATGAAAGCGTGTGACCCAAAGGATTGTGGAGCCTGTCATCAAAAAGACAGGGAAAAAATGTCCAAAGAAGAGCAGGTACAATGCAACTTGATGCGTATCAAGAACAAATTGATCGTAATGAGTGGAAAAGGTGGGGTGGGTAAAAGCAGCGTGGCTGTTTATCTCGCCCTGGCTTTTGCACAGAAGGGCTACCGGGTCGGCCTTATGGACATCGACTTGCATGGCCCCAGCATTCCCAGGATGCTGGGGCTCCATGGAGTACTCAATACCGATCAAGACAAAAAGATACTCCCCCATGAGTACCGGCCCAATTTAAAAGTTGTTTCCATCGAGTCTCTCCTGGAAGATACGGACACGGCCATGATATGGCGTGGGCCAATCAAGCACGGCGTCATCCAACAATTCCTGGCGGACTGCAAATGGGATGATCTGGACTTTCTCGTGGTCGATTGTCCCCCGGGCACCGGTGATGAGCCCTTGAGCATCGCCAAGCTCATACCGGACGCCCAGGCGATCATTGTCACCACTCCTCAGGAAGTGGCCCTGGCCGATGTGCGCAAGTCTATCAATTTTTGTCGTAAAGTGAATCTGGAAATTGCCGGGCTGGTAGAAAACATGTCGGGTCTTTTTTGCCCTCATTGCAATGAGCATATTCCCCTTTTCAGCAGTGGCGGGGGCAGGGCTACCACCGAAAAAATGAAAATCGATTTTCTGGGTTCTCTCCCTTTCGATCCGGCAGTGGTACAGGGAGGAGATCGTGGACGTCCTGTTATTGAAGACCGGAATGAAACCCCCTTTAAAAAGGCCGTGCATGGGATTGCCGATGCCGTGTTGGCTCACATGAAGCCCCTTGCAACCTTTGCGGGAGAAATGGACCGAACTGTTCATTAAACAAAGGAAGTCGATTGAACATGCAAAGAATATCTTTGGAACAAAGCTCGCTTACGGAAGAGCAGAAAAAAAACCTTCAGGAGATGTGGCTGCGCTGTATGCGTCGGATCATTGTAAGTACGACTCTGGCCGGTAGTGGACACCCGGGAGGGTCCATGTCTTCCCTGCACCTGTTGCTGATGCTTTACAGCATGCTCAATCACGACAGTCGAGATCCCTGTTTGATCGATCGAGATCGACTTCTGGTGAGCATGGGCCACATCAGTCCCGGAGTATATGGGGTTCTTTGTGAGTTCGGTTACGTCAAGGAAGAAAATATCTTTCTGGAATTCAGGCGGGCCGGCTCTTCCTTTGCGGGGCATGTGGAGAGTTGCGTGCCGGGGGTTGAGTGGAACACGGGAAATCTGGGCCAGGGATTGTCAACGGGAACCGGTATGGCCTTGGGATTAAAACTCAGGCAAAGTCCTTCCAGGGTGGCGGTCCTCATGGGGGATGGGGAGCAGCAAAAAGGGCAGATTGCGGAAGCCAGGCGTTTTGCCGTTAAATACGGCCTCGGCAATCTTTTCGCCATAGTCGATCGCAATCGTCTCCAAATCGGTGGGAAAACCAGCGAGGTCATGCCTCAGGCCATTCGCGCCGATTACGTAGCCGCTCAGTGGAATGTGCTGCATGTGGAAGATGGCCATGATTTTGATCAGTTGTTTCAAGTTTTCAAAAAGGCCTATACCCGGAACGTGGATGACCCCGGACACCCTACTGTGATCGTGGTGCAAACGGTCATGGGCAAGGGGGTTTCCTTCATGGAGCACAAAGCCAAATATCATGGTTCTCCTTTGACGGAAGAAGAAGCCGCGCGTGCCCTTGAAGAGCTTGGTGTCGACAATCCAATTTCCAGGTATCGTCAACTCCGCAAGGACGTGAAAATTTTTCAGGACCATTTTTGTCCTGCCCCGGTTTATCCGCAGATCGAAGGTGGAGTTCCGCGGACTTACGATCCCAAGACCAAAATGGACAACCGATCCGCTTACGGCAACGCACTGGAAGATCTGGCCCGACTCAACAATCTCGGGGATGTACCCAAGGTGCTCGGTTTCAGTTGTGACCTGGAAGGATCGGTCAAGATGACTGCATTCAGGAAGGTGCAAGAATCGGCTTTTTTTGAATCGGGCATCCAGGAGCACCATAGCGCCACTGCCGCAGGAGCTGTCAGTAAAGAAGGTTTTGCCGCTTTTTTCAGTACATTCGGTGTGTTTGGAGTCTGTGAGGTTTATAACCAGGTTCGTTTGAACGATATCAACCAGACCCAAATGAAGCTTGTCTGTACTCATTTGGGACTGGATGTCGGAGAAGACGGACAAACCCATCAGTGTATAGATTACCTTGGCCTTTTGCAGAATCTCTACGGGTTTTCCGTCCTGATGCCCGCAGATCCCAATCAAACGGATCGCATCATACGCTACGTGGCCACCCACCCCGGCAATTTCTTTGTGGGGATGGGGCGCTCGAAGCTTACTCCTCTCACCAATGAAAAAGGTGAGGTCATCTTTGGGGAATCCTATAATTTTGTTCCAGGCAGAGCGGATAAATTGAGAGGCGGTCGTCAGGCAACCCTGCTCACCTATGGTGCCCTGGTACACCGTGTGGCGGCTGCGGCGGATGAATTGAAGAAAACGCATGGGATCGAGGTTGGGGTTCTCAACTTCGCTTCCATCAAGCCCCTGGATAAGGAATCCATACTGGAAGCGGCCGGGACAGGCCTGCTCATCACGGTCGAAGACCACCACGTGGATACGGGACTTGGGGCCCGAACAGCCACAGTACTGGCTGATGCCGGTATCCCATGCAGGTTGTTGCGCCTGGGGGTTAAACAATACGGGTTGTCTGGAACGCCGGACGAACTCTATCACCATGAAGGACTGGATACAGAGGGCGTTGTGCAGTCGGTTTTACAAGCACGGGAAAGAGGATGGCTGAAGAAATGATACGCCACGGGTAGTTTTGGGTCGGCTTTCTTGCTCATCCGCTTTTGAAAACACCCCCTGATTTTCGTTCCTGATTTAAAAAAACTCGCACCAGCCAAGCCGGTCGCCCCCTTAAGCCGGGGGCCAACCGGCTTTTTCTTTGAATGCCGAAATGACTTCGGGAATCATCCGGCGAATGAAGGAGCCGCGGTCGGCGCTGAAAGTGATGAGGTAGTCGTTAAAACCAGGGTGAAGTGGCGACAGGGGCGGCGGCTGTTGGGGTAAAGATGCCTGCCGGTTATGAAAACTTTCCACCAGGTCTAAAATGGGTATGTGAAAAATGGGCGAGTCCTCGATCCAGTCAAGTCTTTTCATTGCTTGAAAACGTAATTGATCCAGCAGGTACAGGTTTATGTCCATGACGAGCATCTTGTCCCTGTTTGCCAAGAAATGAAACTTGGCGGAAGTTCCCAGCCCCTTGAATGCCATGACGAGAGCCTGGAGGGCCTTGTTGGCTTCTTCGTCTCCCTCGATGAGAAATGCCAGGGTGTTGTCACTCAGGTCTGTGAGGGTCGTTTCCGAGTTGAAAGGTTCCGAGAACATTTCCGACCAGGGGTGAAATCCCCGCTTCGCAAGAATCAAACGGCGCTCTTCATGCAAATTGACTACTTTCCCCATAATGAGTATTCCCTTTCATTTCCCTGGTACTTCCCTCTCAAAAGATATCGGCCGAAAAAGCATAGATTTCAGTTTCCTTATCCTCCCATGAATCGGCGGGAAGACCTGCCTTGCGGCAGGTTTGCTCGATAAATTCGGTCCGATTCCAACCCTGTTCCGTTGCTACCTGTGGAAGCAGAATGCCTGCTCGATTTCCTTTGCGAATGTAAAGACCATGTTCTCCAACCCGGATGGTTTCCACATCTGTCACGCGCTTTAAGGGAGTCAGCACGGAAATTTCAATGTCGATTTCATCCAGTTCGGCCGGCGACAGGGGCGTGAATCTGGGATCGTTGAAGGCCGCCTGCACAGCCATTCTCCGCACCGTTTGATCGAGAGGCTGGGAGGCTTCGATCATTCCGATACATCCTCTCAGGTTTTGGCCTTTGTGGAGGGTCACAAAGGCTCCCCGATGTTCCGACAGTGAGGCCGTAAGGGGAGGGGACGACGTGGGGACGGGGGTTCCCAGGCAGTGATTCCGGATGGATTCCATGGCCGATTTGCGAAGGGCTGCTTTTTCATCTTCGGTCAAAGAAGCACCTTTTGGGTGGACGTTGGAGTTCGATGAGGAGTTTTCTGCCGGATTCATCGAAACTTTGGATGGCTTTTGGCTTTTGTAAATTGCGGCGGCCATGTAGCCCACCACGCTCTTTTTGTCTCCGGTCACATCACCCGAGTTGGCGTAATGAAGCACTTTTGCACCATCGGCATCGAGTTTGCGTGTCGCCATCATGAGCGTGACCATGGGACCTGCCCCACAGGCCTCGCAGTGTCTGTCCCGCAGGTTTTGATGAAGACCTTGCGGATCGAATGCCTCGACTTTTTTCAGAACGATGTCGTCGAGAACTTTTGCCTCTTCATAAGTATGAAAATGGGAGAGGTCCGTGCTTGCCGCCAGGAGCACGCTGTCATTGCGGCAGAGTTCATACAGTAAAGTCGCGATTTCTTCACAGAGGGAGAAAGAAGAGTCTCCCATGATCAAAGGAATGAGTTTGAAATTATCGAGAACTACCTGCAGAAAGGGCAATTGAATTTCGAGGGAGTGCTCCCGTGCTTCCGCCCCGGGATGGTACTTCACCAGGGGGCTTCCGGCGCGAAGGCGCTCCACCATGTCCTTGTCAACAGGCACAACTCCCAGAGGGGTTCGGTAGCCTTCCATCGGGCCGATACTGACTCCTCTGAATGCCGCCCTGTGACTTGGAGCCATGACGATTACTCGTTGGAATGACTTTTTTTCCAGAAGTTTGTAAGCATATGCCGCCACTGCTCCCGAATAGAAATAACCCGCGTGAGGAACCACAACCCCCTTGATTTCTCCCTCTATGGATGGAGGCTTTGCCGCATCCAGATAGCTCCTGATATCCCGGCGTAAGGTTTCAGCTTGTTCCGGATACCATGTTCCGGCAAGAATGGGTTCACGAATCTTGATATCTTTCATGGGCAAGACCTTTTCTTTCAAATTTCGTTACTTCATGTTTGGGTGATCTAAATGAATGTTAATCCAATCCGGTAAGGGTGCCAAGTTTTCTTTCACCTTCCGGATTGGACATCCAGGCCTTGAACTGATGCTTGCAATCCCCTATATTGCAGTGCTTTGTAAAAAGACGATGAGCGGATGTCTGTGGAACTGATTGGATGATATCATGAAAGTAAAATTGAACAATGTTTCCATATTGCTCAATGAGCCCAGCTATCCCGAAAACATCGGGGCGAGCGCCAGAGTTGTCAAGAACATGGGGCTTGGGGGGCTCATCGTGGTAAGGCCCAAAGACTGTGACCTGACGAAGGTCCTCCGCATGGCGACACACAATGCGGAAGACGTGGTCAGCGGTATGGAGGTGTATGAAGATTTACGTGATGCTCTGCGTCCGTTCCAATATGTGGTGGGAACTACGGCACGGCGTGGCGGAAGACGCACCGAAATCAGAACTCCCAGGGATTTGGCCGGTAAACTTATAGAGATCAGCCGGGAGAACAGGGTTGTGGTCATGTTTGGTGCGGAAGCCAGCGGCCTGACCAACGACCATTTGCGCTACTGTGATGTTCTCGTGACCATTCCCACAGCCAATTTTACCTCACTCAACCTGGCTCAGGCGGTCATGGTGATGGCCTATGAGCTTTTCACCGCATCCATGGAAAAACCGCGTGCTTTTGTACCTCGCCTCGCCAACCGCCATGAACTCGAAGGGATGTACGATCACCTCCGTGACACCCTTTCCGGAATAAATTTCATCAATCCTGAAAATCCGGACTACTGGATGGTGAACGTGAGACGATTTTTCAGTCGAGTCGGACTCAGGGCCGGGGATGTGAAAATCATTCGGGGCATTTGTCGCCAGATGGATTGGTATTGCAAGAGCATGGAACATACTTCCTGCTGCCGATGCACTGCAAAGCCGGAGCAGACGGGAGAGTCCGCCTGCTCCAATTCGAGTTCTTAACAAAAGTTCAGACAACATGATGGGCACTGAGACGCAGCCCGATCAGGCCTGTTCCGCTATGAGTATTCTGTGGTCCACCAAGGACATGCTATGGATTTTGCCCTTGACGGTTTTTTGCTCCCCAAAAATGTTGGCGATTCTCACCTGGCCGTCCTGGTTTTCCAGGACGTCCACGGCCTCGAGAATTAGTTCCTCCTTGTCTCCCCTGAGATAGTAGGCATTGGCTTCGCACATGGTTTCCTCCTTAGATTTTTCATGAATGGTAAGCATTGTCCAGTTGTGCCACGGCCTTTTGTTGTTCATGGTTTTCTTCAAAACCCATCATCGGGAATGGGGGCGCTTTACGTTTTTTTGTAGATGGCCATTCGTTCCCGGCCGCATTTGAACTCTTGCACCATTTTGAGTTTCTTGGGTTTGAAGTGGGGGCCGTAAACGAGTAGCGTTCCCTGCCAGTCTTTCAATTGTTCTTCCAGACTCCAGATGGGCATATGAGGGTAAATGTAAAGGCAGTCGGCATCGCTCGATTGGAAATCGTATTGCAGGTAATCCTCGCACGCAAACTCCACGCTGTTGGGGAGGCTCAAGCTCCGGGAAATGCTTTGGGCCGCCGCACACAGGGATTCATCGATTTCGATTCCCACGGAAGGAGCGAACAAGGATGCCAGGTGAGCCACAATTCCATCTCCACTTCCCAAGTCAATGACCTTTCTATATTTTTCCAGCCGCACCCACCGGAAAAAACGAAAGACATGGACGGGCCGGGATGTGGCCCAGGCTCCACGAGACGTCAATGAGTAGGGCATGAGCCCACGCCGTTTGATCGATGTATAGAACCGCTTATAAGCGCCATGGATGGAACCGAACCCTTTGGACAGAGTGTGATTTTGTTCGTCTGTTCGCTTCGGTGGTACATCAAGGGGTGAGATTGCTCTATCGGCCAAAAGTTGATGTCCTCCCAATAATGGATCAAACATTTGCGGTTGCCTGAAAAACGTAAAGCTACGTGAAAAACGCCGTGGGACACATCGGCTTGTAAACGCCACGTGCAACTTTCCCATGTTACGTTTACGCCCCCTTTGATCTCTTCGCTTCTCGTTCCCAAGCTGAAGCTTGGGAACGAGAAAGTTGCACTCCAGCTTGTAACCTATTTTTTAATGAGTCGCGAGTGCTCGACCATGATGCACTTGTTCATCACGACCTGTATGCCGCCGCACCTGGCCTTCTCGGCTGCTTCGTTGTGGGCCAACCCCAGTTGCATCCATACACAACCGGCCTTGACATCCATGGCTTCATCTACGATGGCCGGGATTGCCTCCACGTTTCTAAAAATATCCACTATGTCGATGTGTTCGGGTACGGATTTTAAATCGGGATAGCACGGCACCCCCAGAACTTCCTTGTATTTCGGATTGACAGGAATCATCTTGTATCCCTGCTTTTGAAGGTACCTGGCCACGCGATGGCTATCTCGTTCTTCTTTATGAGAGATTCCCACGACCGCTATTGTCCCTGCCGTTTTTAAGAGGTTCACCACGTCGGCTTCAGAAGCGTTTTTTTCTGGAAAGGCACACTCCACCATGTTTGAACTCCTCGCGAACTGTATTGCATGATTGTATGTGTTATCCGGCCCGGCCCGTTTGCATTCTACCGTAAACGGGGCATTCACAACATGCCTTTCAGCAAAACATAGTGGAGGCGGCTGGAACGGTCAAGGCATGACTGCAACATGATTGCAATAAGACCCTACATGGCGAAGAATGAGGTTCATGCGAATATTTTCGGATTCATCAAGATGATCCACCTTGACATGTCATCAACTCTTTGCGATCAACTGAAATTAAGTAGATGACCTTCACTATAAGGAGTTGAAATGGAAATGAAGTCCTCCGGGTTACCGGTTAATGTAACTGAATTGGAAAAAGCGCTTGACGGAAAAGAAGAGGGCGAATGCATGACCCTTGACTCCTCCGGGATCCACCTGATGCTTTTGAGATCCGGAGTGAGCGACGTACTTTTGGAAGCTTTCAGGCAGGGAGTTGTGAGATATACCTACTGGGAATCGTCCACACCCGCTCCTATTCCCGTATGGGTCTTTTTCTTTTCTCCTCCCCTGGATGCTTTTGATGTGACGCTCGACATCAACCTTCCCGGCAGGGAGGGAGTAGATGCATTTCTAGGATCTGTTAAGGAAAGAAGGCCGATTATTCATATGACTCTTGTTGAATCATGCACCTCAAGGGCAAAGCTGGAAATTCCCCTGCATCCGAGAGCGGAGGAGCTTTTCACGGCTACCCTGTCGCGGTGGCGGCGAATGCCCTATGGCGAACAGGATTATTTGGAATCGCGGGCGACGGTACGGAGGTTCAATGTGTCCGCTCTGGCGAGGTTCGGCATGCCCTTTCATGGGCCCTCCGTGCGGTGATGCCCGGCGAGAAACCAGGGGCATGGGATGTTCCGTAGGGGATTGCCGTTGCTTGTTGTGGTTTTGCTGCGAGCCGGAAGGCAATGAGATGATCTTGTCAGGACAGGAATTTCTTTTTTAGCTCCTCCCAAGGGGCGAATAAAGTGACCAGGACGGCCGAAACGAGGTATATGGCTACGATGGATGCGGGAAAAGTCAGGTAGAGAATGACATATAGAGGGAAGAGCGCGGCAAGCGACAAAGCGAGTTTTATGGCCGGTTCAATCCATTTGGTTTTTTGCTCTTGTTTTTCATCCATGTTCTCACTCCAATTTCTGATCGAATGGCTAAAAAGAATTCCGGGGACGATGCACCCGGCTGTAATCGGCCGCTTTATACTTCTTGGGAGAGGGAGATATCCCCTTCCGGTATCTTACAAAACCACCTTATTACTAAACATGTCGAGTCATTTTGGCAAGAAAAATGCCCCCTGCCTTTGGACTTTTTCTTTATGCGAGGGCGATCTTCAGTGGTCTTCAAAGGGGTTGACTCACTTCACCCTCTTAATTTAAAAGCTACAGATGAATCGAATTCTGTGAGTTTTCCGATCTTTTTGTTGCGTGGACAGTGCACTTTGTGTATAAATGCACACCAATGATAATTGGTTTGATTTGCAAGCTCTGTGCCGAATGGAATGGATGTAATGTGAGCGCCAGGAGATTGCGCCCAGACGCTGGTGGGGTTTTCGATATTTTCAAATCAGCTTAGGAGGATAAGCATGTCGAACGCAGTAACCCAGAGCATTTTGGTGGTGGGAGGCGGAATGAGCGGGCTTTCCGCCGCCATCGAAGCAGCCGAAGCAGGCCACGAGGTTTACCTCATTGAGAAAAACCCCTATCTCGGAGGACGTGTGGCTCAGCTTCATCAATATTTTCCGAAGTTGTGTCCGCCTTATTGTGGTTTGGAAATCAACTTCCGTCGTATCAAAAACAACCCCAAAGTCCGCTTTTACACCATGGCGGAGGTGACGAAGATTTCCGGAGAATCGGGGAACTTCGACGTAACCGTTCAAATGAATCCCCGTTACGTCAATGAAAAGTGTACGGGCTGCAACAAATGTGCGGAAGCCTGCAGTCTGGAAATAGACAATCCTTTCAACTACGGCATGGACAAAATCAAGGCCGCTTACATTCCCCATGACATGGCTTTCCCCATGCGTTACGTTTTGGACCCGAGCTTGGTTGCCGGTGATGAAGCCCAAAAGGTAAAGGAGGCATGTCCTTACGATGCTATCGATCTGACCATGGAGACCAAAACCGTTGAGCTTAAGGTGGGCGCCGTCATTTGGGCAACGGGCTGGAAGCCTTATGATGCCAAGAAGCTCGATACCTTGGGATTCTCCCGCGATAAAAATGTTATCACCAACGTCATGATGGAGCGCCTGGCTGCCTGGAATGGGCCTACCCAGGGTAAGATCCTGCGCCCTTCGGACGGCAAGGCTCCCGAGTCTGTTGCTTTTATTCAGTGTGCGGGTTCGCGTGATACAAATCATTTGCCTTTCTGTTCGAGTATCTGTTGCATGGCTTCCATGAAGCAGGCAACTTATGTGCGTGAACAATACCCCGATGCCAAGGTCTATATCTTCTATATTGATATTCGGGCTATGGATCGGCTCGAAGATTTCTACCAGATGGTCAAACAAGACTCGGGTATTCAATTTTTCAAAGGCAAGGTCGCCAGGATCGAGGAAGACCCTGCCAATCAAAATGTGACTTTGAGGGTCGAAGACACCACTGCCGGAGCCCTTCACGAAATCACTGTCGATATGGCAGTCCTGGCCACGGGCATGCAGCCCAATACCTCCGAGGTTCCCATTCCCACTTCGGTCGCCTATGACGATTACGGCTTTGCCGCTTCCCTGGAAGCCAAGCCCGGGCTCTTTGTGGTCGGCTGTACCAGAACCCCGGCCAATGTTTCCGAATCCGTACAGGACGGCACGGCCGCTGCACTCAAAGCCATTCAAGCTCTTGTCAGGAGGTAAACTCAGATGGACAAAAAGATCGCTGTATATATTTGTACCGGGTGTGGTATCGGAGATGCCCTCGATATAGATCAACTTAGCGGTGTGGCAACCGATGAATTTCCGGTGCCCATTTGCAAGGTTCACGACAATCTCTGCAGCAAGGCGGGCGTCGAACTCATAAAAGCGGATATTGCCGATGAAGGGGCCAATGCCGTTGTCATCGCTGCCTGTTCTCCCCGAGTCATGTACGATGCGTTTTCCTTCGACAACACCCTGGTGGAACGGGTCAACCTGCGTGAGCAGGTGGCGTGGGTCCAGCCTGCCGGTGAAGAAGATACTCAGATGATGGCCGAAGACTACCTGCGCATGGGCCTTACCAGGATTAAGGCCATGGCGGCTCCCGTGCCCTTCGTGCCCGAGCAGGAAATGTCCAGGGACATCCTTGTGGTCGGTGGAGGAGTCACGGGGCTCACGGCTTCTCTTGAGGCGGCTAAAGCCGGCTATAAAGTCGTTCTTGTGGAAAAAGAAGCCGAGCTTGGCGGGTTCCAGAAAAATGTGGCCTTCAGGGTCGATTATCCCTATAAGGAATTGCAGAAAAATGACCTGGATCAGCTCATCGATGCCGTTCAAAAGGAAGAGATGATCACGGTCTATACCGGGGCCAAACTGGAAGCTCTCGAAGGCGGCCCTTGTGTGTTCAAGGCGATTATCAGGCAAAATGGTTCCACTGCCGAGCACAATATCGGCGCGGTAGTACAGGCTGCCGGATGGAAACCCTATGATCCCGCAAAGCTCGATGCAAAGCTTGGTTATGGTGCGTCCCCCAACGTGGTGACCAATGTTCAGTTCGAAGAAATCGCCAAATCGGGCAAGATCACCAAACCGAGTGACGGCGGCTTTGTGAAGAACGTGGCTTTCTTGCAGTGTGCCGGCCAAAGAGATCCCAAACACCTGCCTTATTGTTCGTCCGTCTGCTGCTTCACGGCTCTCAAACAGGCTATCGAGGTGAAGAAGCAGGACCGCAAGGCCAATGTATATGTGGTCTTCAAGGAAATGAGAACTCCCGGTCAGGGTGAAGATTTCTATCGTAAGGCCCAGGAAGCCGGTGTCATCTTCATCCGCTGCCAGGATCCGGAAGTGGTCATGCGTGGTTCCGAACTCACCGTCCAGGCATATGACGAACTGCTGGGCGATACGGTGATACTGGGAACTCTGGATATGGTCGTTTTGGCCACGGGTATGGTTCCCGTCACGGCGTTCGGTGTAAACGTCAAGGAAAAAAGGGAAGGTGCTGAAGAAGAGCTGGTCAAACCCGACACCATTTATGCGTCGGATGTTTTGAACCTCAAGTATCGTCAAGGGCCTGAGCTTCCGTCTTTGCGCTATGGCTTCCCCGATTCTCACTTCATTTGCTTCCCCTACGAAAGCCGCCGCACGGGCATTTATCCCGCCGGTCCCGTTCGCCGTCCCATGGGTGTGGCCAACTCCGAAGAAGATGCTGCCGGTGCGGTCATGAAGGCCATTCAGTGTATCGAACTCACCAGCAAGGGCCAGGCCGTTCATCCTCGTTCGGGTGATGAGTCCTATCCCGAGTTTTTCATGCAGCGCTGCACCCAATGTAAACGCTGCACGGAAGAATGTCCTTTCGGGGCCATCAACGAAGACGAGAAGGGCAATCCGTTGCCTCAGCCCACCCGCTGCCGTCGCTGCGGCGTGTGCATGGGTGCCTGCCCCGAGCGCATCATTTCCTTCAAGAACTACTCCGTGGGCATGATCGGAGATATGATCAAATCCATCAACGTACCCGATGAATACGACGAAAAGCCGAGAATTCTGATTCTCGCCTGTGAAAACGACGCCTATCCCGCCCTGGATATGGTCGGTCTCCGTCGTATGCAATACAACGCCTGGGTGCGTATCCTGCCCATGCGCTGCCTTGGCTCCTTGAATCTCATATGGATTGCCGATACTCTGTCCAAGGGTATCGACGGCATCATGCTGTTGGGCTGCAAGCACGGTGAGAATTATCAGTGCCACTTCATCAAGGGCAGTGAGCTGGCCGACGTTCGTTTGAGCAAGGTCAAGGAAACTCTGGACCGCCTCGTGCTCGAATCCGACCGCGTGAAATTCGAAACCGTTTCCATAACCGATTACGATAAACTTCCCGGTCTGCTTGATGCTTTTGCTGCAAGGCTTGAGGAAGTGGGTCCCAACCCCTATAAGGGATTCTGAGTTTAAGGGATTCCGGTTTAAGTATTGAAAAGCCGCCACTTCCGGGAAAATTTTGGAAGTGGCGGCTTTCCCCGCACTGAATCAGATGGTATGAAGAGCAGGTCAAAAGTCGAAGTTTTGCTTTCCTGTTCCGCGCTCCCCCGCTGTACGATCCTCAACTCCGCTTTTCATTCAGGCTTTGCTCTCTTGGAAGCCCTTTCCCAACAACTTTGAGAGGAGGCATTGAGATGAGTCGAAGAGTAGACCCGAGCCTGATCGCCGATCTGGAGGCTTTTGGCCTCAAGGATGCTCATAAATGTTATAATTGTGGGAATTGTACCGCAGTTTGCCCTCTCTCCACTCCCGACAATCCTTTCCCGAGAAAGATGGTCCGTTACATCCAACTGGGGCAGAAGGATAAGCTTTTGCGCTCCCCCGAGCCCTGGCTCTGTTATTATTGCGGGGACTGTTCCACCCACTGTCCACGTGGTGCCGACCCCGGCGAAACCATGATGGTTGCCCGTAGGTATCTCACTTCCCTTTACGACTGGACGGGTTTTTCAAGAAAATTTTATACTTCGGAACGCTTTGAAATCCTTTCCGTTATCACTGTGGGCCTTTTGGTGGGCATTGCCCTGCTTTTGTTCAACACGGGAAGTCCCAACTGGGAAGAAGCGGCCATCAATTCCCTGTGGCCTGCGGAAGCCATTGAAATTGCGGACCTGGTTCTGGGCGGTACCCTGGCGCTTCTGTTGCTGAGCAATGTGTTCCGATGTTTTTGCTTCATCATGGGAGATCTTTCCTTCAAGATACCCCTGCGTCTTTATCTCGGTCAGCTCAAGGAACTGATCGTTCATGCGGTCACACAAAAAAGGTTCAATCAGTGTACGGACCGCATGCAATGGTTTGTCCACCTCATGATCATGACCGGCTATGCTTCTATTTTTCTTCTGGTGGTTGTGTTCATTCGCTGGTTCCAGCGGGATCTTCCAGAATACGATTTCTTCCATCCCATACGGCTTCTCGGGTACTATGCCACCTTCGCCCTCATGTACGGCACGACTTATGCCATAATTGGGAGGCTGAGGAAGAGCAAGCCCGTTTATCGCAATTCCCACTCCACCGACTGGATGTTTCTTATTCTCTTGCAACTGGCCACTCTAACGGGTATCTTCATCCACTTTACCCGCCTGCTCAACTGGCCTGCCACCACCTATTTTCTTTATGTGATTCACTTGATGATAGCTGTCCCAATGCTCGCGTTGGAAGTGCCTTTCGCCAAGTGGGCTCATCTGGCTTACCGTCCCCTGACGATTTTTCTTTTGAAAGTGCGAGAGCAGTTTGAAAAGGAACAGCAGAACATCGGTGAAGGCTCTGCCATGGAAGGCAAACCTTGAGTCCCGATACATCGTTCTTTCCCGTTCTTCCGTCGGTGCATAGCGTGGTGTCCGATTTCCGCCATGTTTTTTTTCATCCGGAAGTTGTCGCGCCGGCAGTGGAACTGTGGGGCTCCAGAGTCGATCCCGTGGCGGCATGGAGCCATCCGTGTCATCCATCGGGAGGTGGTGAAAACAACCTGCAGTGGCTTTTTGTGCTGGATGTTTTGAACCACTGTTTTTGGGCAGACAAGGGAAGTACGACCTGGAGCGTGGAGTACGGTGGCGAATCCCATTCGGGCTATTGGGGACTGGCCGCGTGTCTCATGCGGGCCGTGTATGACAAAATCCCCATTACCGATGCGGCTTTCCTGGCTGGAATGAATGAAAGGGACGCGGAACATCTTTTTCGAGGACAGGGTTGTATTCCCCTCCGGGATGAGAGGCTTTGTAACCTGAGGGAAGCGGGTCGTGTTTTGCTTGAAAGGTGGAATGGGCATATCGTTAACCTTCTGGAGCATGCTCGCCGGGATGCTTTGGATACCGTTGTCGCTCTGGTGGAATCGTTTCCAAGTTTTAGGGACGAGGGTGTCTACCACGGCAGGCACGTGTTTTTCTGGAAAAGGGCTCAGCTTTTTGTTTCGGATGTACACCATGCTTTTTCCGGAAAGGACTGGGGTGCTTTCATGCGCATGGAGCATCTCACGGCTTTTGCCGATTACAAGTTGCCTCAAGTCTTGAGAGAACTTGGTGTGCTTTCTTATGCCGGGGAGCTTGCGGAAAAGGTTGACAGGAAGGAAGAAATCACCCATGGTTGCCCTGATGAGATTGAAATCAGGGCAACCACCATCTGGGCCGTGGAGCATCTAAAGGAGGAATTTCAGCGGCGAGGCAGGCTGGTGGACAGCGTGTGGGTAGACAACTGGCTGTGGAACCTGGGGCAGGATGATCGATTTCGCCGGAAGCCGTATCATCGCTGCAGAACAAGCTATTATTGAACAATTTTCACCTTTGAATGAAAATGTAATCGTTGCACACCGGTACGAAGAGGTATTCATTTTTTCACTATAATAAGGAGGTGACATCATGCTGTTTTTGGCTATATTCAATTACTCACCGGATGATCGTAACCTGGTCATCGAAAGAGGCATGCAAAGTCTTGACAAAGATTCTGGAGTGGAAGTGAAGGGCGAGTGGTTTGACATTTCCGGGCATCGCGTCTTTCGTTTGTTTGAAGCGGACGATGATGTTCGCCTGGCCGCTTCCATTTACAACTGGACGGACCTTGGGGTAGCGGAAATCATTCCCGTTATGAGTACGGAAAAGGCGTTGAAGTTGTTGAAAAGAATTACCAAGCAGTAAGCCGATGACTTCGAGCTTGAGGGTACCTGTCAGGCGGATGAACTGGTTGCCCGAAGGCTTTTGTTAAGATCATGCGGTGAATGTAGGTTGCGTCGCGAAAATATCCCCCGAAACCATGGGCTGAAGACCTGGTTTTGGGGGTTTTTTGTTGAACCGCCTTTTGGGTGAAAAATCCCTGCTGCGTCAAATTGTTTCCACAACTTTCAGACGGTTTCTCAGTCAGTCTGTCCTGTCCTATATTTTGCTAGACTAAGCTTCGAGGTGGTGGCACTATGCATGATGGTATGGGCGCCGCATCCGAGTGTAGCAAGGGGCATGCCGGATTCTCGAAAGACCGATCACGCTTTTTTACAGAGAGGTAAAAATCGCATGAGCAACTTTAATCTCAAGAAGGACCGCTGTTTCAAATTCATTGCCACGGCCTGCGGATTGGGGCTTTCGCCCATCGCTCCCGGTACCTGCGGTGCTCTCCTTGGAGTCGCCATGCATGGAGCCATTGTGTTCGCCTTGCCCGATGCCCGGCAACTCCAGGCCTTGCTCGTCGTTTTTCTGGGGGCCTGCGCGGCAACGGTGCTTTTAAATCCCTGGGCCGAAGCCTACTGGAAGGAAGAGGACCCGAAACATTTTGTCACGGATGAGGTTGCGGGATATCTGTTCGTGGTTTTTCTTTTTCGGGAGGGGGTCTTCTGGAAAACTGCCCTGTGGGCTTTCGTCCTGTTTCGCATCCTGGACATTTTCAAATTCCTGCCCCCGGCCCGATTGCTGGACAGGTCGCTTCCCGGCGGCTGGGGCGTTTTGCTGGATGACCTGGTGAGCGCGGCTTATGCGGCATTCATCATGTATTTCATTTACTGGATCGGTCCGAGCTTTCTTTTCGGTCCGGCCTGACTACAACTTTTACCATCAAAAAATCAGGACGTTGCCATATGTTTCAATTCGAAGGACTCACGAGGGCGCAAGTCGAAGCGTCCAGGAAAGCTCACGGTTCCAATCAAATCACCCCTCAAGAGACGGAGTCTTTTCTGGACAAGCTCATGGGCAATTTCAAAGACCCCATGATCATCATCCTTCTGGTGGCCCTGGGCATCGTGACGGTGCTGGCCGTGCTGGGGCATGCCGAGTGGTACGAGGGAGTTGCCATCGCTGCGGCCGTGGCTTTGGCCACACTGGTGTCTACCGCTTCCGAGTTCAAAAACGAACAGACTTTTCAAAAGCTTCAGGAAGAGGCTTCCCGTATCTTCATTCACGTGTTTCGGGAGGGGGGCCTTACCCAGGTCGCCATCGACGACATTGTCAAGGGGGATGTGGTGCTGCTCCAGCCCGGAGACAAGGTCCCCGCAGACGGAGTGATACTTCAGGGTAGGGTTCGGATCAACCAGGCGGCTTTGACAGGGGAACCCGAGGCTGTCACCAAGGTTCCGGGAAAAGGAGATGTCTCACGCCTGGATGATCGCCATACGGTGTTCCGAGGCACCATTGTGGAAGACGGCGAAGGGGTGATGGCGGTGGAAGTCGTGGGAGACCATACCCAGTTGGGACAACTGGCGGGAGATCTCGATGCGGAAGAGCGCCTTGGGCCCTTGAGGCTCAAGCTGGGGGATCTGGCGGAGAATATCGCCCGTTTTGGTTACATCGCTTCGGTCTTTATTGCCCTGGCCTTCATGTTCAAAGTGATCTACCTGGACACGGGCGGAGACATGGCTGCCATGGGGGCTTATTTTTCAAACTGGCAGGGTGTCATTCACGATGTGGTCACCGCTTTAATTCTGGCCGTCATCATCATCGTGGTGGCCGTTCCCGAAGGCCTTCCCATGATGATTGCCATCGTGCTCGCACAAAACATGCGCAAGCTTCTCAGATCCAACGTGTTGGTACGCCAACTCCTGGGTGTGGAGACTTCCGGCAGCCTCAACCTGCTCTTCACGGACAAGACGGGCACCATCACCTATGGAAAGTTGAATGCCGTGGGCTTTCTGGCTCCGGACGGTCAGACGGACGAGCCCCGTATGAAACAGTATTCCGGCTTCGAGGAGATCCCCGGTCCTCTGGCCCGGTTTCTCGATTTGTCGTTGCGGGAAAACACGTCCTGCGTGGTCAATTGCAACGCCCCCAACGAGAGAGATCGTATTCTGGGGGGTAACAGCACGGAAAAGGCGTTGCTCAGGTTTGTCGGTGCGGATACGACCGCCTGTGTGGAAGACGGTGCCGAACTGGTGTCGCAGGTACTGTTCAATTCGGAGCGCAAATTTTCCTCGGCCAGTGTGCGCCTTAAAAACGGGGAGGAGCTGACCCTGGTCAAGGGCGCTCCCGAGCGCATCCTTGAAAGGTGCGACCGCTTTTACCTGGAAAACGGGCTTGCCCGGTCTATTGCACCCGCGCTGCGGGAGCGTGCGGTTTCCCAAACGGAAGTGCTGGCCGATGAAGGTTTTCGCCTGGTGGCCATGGCCGTTGCCGTCGGGGATGTGCCGGAAAGTTCCGACGCCCCGCCTGAAAACCTTATCCTCGTGGGATTCGGGTTGATTCGGGACGAACTGCGTCCCGAATCCCGGCCGGCTATCCAGGAACTCAAGGATGCGGGCATTCACGTGGTCATGTGTACGGGAGATCGCACGGGGACGGCGCGATCCATCGCCCGGGATGTGGGTCTTGTGGATTCGGAAGACGACGTGGTCATTTCCTCTGAAGAACTGGCGGGGCTTTCCGATGCGGCGCTGAGTGAAATCATGCCGCGGCTCAAGGTGGTTTCCCGCTGTCTGCCCAGGGACAAGGTCCGCCTGGTGAAAGTGGCTCAGGACATGGGGCTTGTGGTGGGTATGACCGGTGACGGCGTCAACGATTCTCCCGCTCTCAAGAACGCCGACATCGGCTTCGCTCTGGGCTCGGGAACGGAAGTGGCCAAGGAAGCCGCCGCCATCGTGGTCCTGGACGACAACATCCAATCCATTGCCGATGCCGTACATTACGGTCGCACCATTTACCGTTCCATCCAGAAGTTCATCACCTTCCAACTCACGGTGAATGTTTCGGCCATTGCCATCGCCTTTCTGGGGCCTTTTCTCGGATTCAAGTTGCCCCTGACCATGATTCAACTCTTATGGGTGAATCTGGTCATGGACACCTTGGCCGCTCTGGCCTTCAGCGGTGAACCCCCTCTCAAGCAGTACATGCAGGAAAAGCCCAAGCGCCGGGATGAAAAGCTCATCACCTCCGGTATGTGGTCTTCTATTCTGGGCAATGGCCTGTTCGCCACCCTCCTGTCCGTGGTGCTTCTCAAATCTCAGGCATTGCAGGGGCTGTTCCATAGTGAGGCTGCGTTTCTCACAGGTTTTTTTGCCATCTTCATCTTCATTCACAACTTCAACAAGTTCAATGTGCGTGTGGAAGATTTCAACCTCTTCGACCATATTTTTAAAAATGTCTGGTTCCTGAGAGTCGTGGGCATCATTTTCCTTGTTCAGGTGCTCATCACCTATTTCGGCGGGGAAATTTTCCGTACCACGTTCCTGACTCCCATGGAATGGGTATGGGTTATCGCTATTTCCATTCTGATCATTCCCTTCGATCTGATACGTAAAACCGTCTGGAAGATTGTGGCAAAACCTTGATATTTTTGTCATCCTATAAGTTTTGCACTCGTGTTGTATTCATTGTGTGATGCATGGAATCAGGGGGAGCCGATAAGCTTTCACGGCAGTCGGCTTCCCTGAATGGAGGCATTCAATGACTGATGATATGTTTGCTGAATACAGAAAACAGCAGGCCATGAAGCAGAAGGAAGCTCAGCCTGCCGCGCCGTCCCAACCTCATCCCAAATCCACCAGGCAACCGGAAGGGGATCGCAAATTCGAATATCTTTATCCCGGGGCTTATACCATGCTCAAGGTCAGGCTCGATGCCGGGGAAACCATCAAGGCCGAATCTGATGCCATGGTGGCCATGAGTTCCACCGTGACCGTGGAAGGCAGGCTCGATGGAGGCATTCTTGGGGGACTTGGGCGCATGCTGTCGGGGGAAAAGTTCTTTTTTCAGACCCTCGCTGCGAGGAATGGGCCGGGAGTAGTGTATCTGTCGCCGGCAATACCCGGTGAGGTAGCCCATATTGAACTGGACGGTTCAACTTCGTATACGCTCCAGAAAGACGGTTTTTTTGCCGGCTCGGAAACTGTTAACATCAGCACCACCATGCAAAATCTCACCAAGGGGTTGTTTTCCGGTGAAGGCTTTTTTGTGCTGAAGGCAACAGGTCGGGGTACCCTGTTTGTGAGTTCCTACGGTGCCATTCATCCCCTCGAGCTTGCGGCGGGTGAGGAAATGATCGTGGACAACAGCCACCTGGTGGCCTGGGCCGACACCATGAGTTACAACATTGAAAAAGCGTCTTCGGGATGGGTTTCGTCTTTTACATCGGGTGAGGGGCTCGTTTGTCGTTTCAGGGGTCCTGGTCGAGTGCTGATTCAAACGCGCAATCCCAAAGGTTTTGGAAGCTGGATTAGAGCTCTCATTCCCGGTAAATGAGATTTTTTTGACGATTTTGAGTTGCTATGAGGTAGGCAGACAGACCTGCCCCCCCTCATATGGAACGCAATTTTCGGATACCCGGTTATACTGCCTTGAGTTAAATGTCCAGGACCACTTTCAGGGCTTCCCCGCTTTGTGCTTTTGCAAAGGCTTCATGAGCCCGGTGAAGAGGATAACGGTCCGTGATCAGGCGATTCAGAGGCATGTCGGGAAAATTCAGCATCATGGCCAGGGCATCCTGGAAGCGGCCACAACGGGAGCCCACGACGGTAAGCTCATGGATCACCAGGGGGGCCAGATTGATGTTTTCCTGGGAAGCCACTGTGGATTTGAGCACGATCGTTCCTCGAGGACGACACAAGGACATGGCTTGGGCCATGCTCCTTCCGGAACCGGTGGCTTCTATCACCAGGTCGGCTTCGCCGGCTGTGATCCCTTCGCCTTTCAATGATGTGCGGATTCCCCGCCAGAGGGCCTTTTCAAGCTTATGGGGGTGATGTCCCACGAGGGTCACGTGAGGAGTGACCGTTGCCAGTGCCCAGGCGCAGAGAATTCCCAGGCGGCCGTCTCCCAGGACAATAACCCGCTCATCACCCTGTATGGGAACCTGTTCCAGGATTTCACAGGCGGCAGCCAATGGCTCCGCGAGAATGGCCTGCTGATCGGATATGGCCTCCGGAACCTCGAAAAGGTTTTCCACGGGCAGAGTGCAGTAATCGGCCATGCACCCATCATGGTTGACAATGCCCAGGGTGGTTCGCTGGGGGCAGTGACGCCCCAGTCTCTGGAGGCACCACGAGCATTTGCCGCAGGATGCGTTGATTTCACCCACCACGCGCTTGCCCATCCAGGAAGGGTCTTCACAGCTTTTTACTCGGCCCAGGAATTCATGTCCCAAAATCCCTCTGAATCCCAGATACCCTTTGAGGATTTCCAGGTCGGTTTTGCAGATTCCGGCCGTTCGGACCTCGATAAGGGCCCACCCCTGCCCGGCCCGTGGTCGGGGGTAGTTTTTCTCAAAGCGCAGGGTGCCTTCAAAGACCACTGCTTTCATGGTTTCCATAATTACTTCCCTTTCTGCAAACCTGCTTCACATGAGTCATTCATTTTTTCCGAGGTTGTATTCTTCCCAAAAAACCGATTCTTTCAGCTCCCAATAGTATGGTAAATTGTTGTCTTACCGGCTGCGCCGTAAAGCCCCGTCTCTTCAGGGCGGGGATATAAGGCGCTT
>CAZRWT010000051.1:0-23716 GCA_964603955.1 uncultured Syntrophobacteraceae bacterium | reverse complement strand
GCCGCATAAGCCACTTCAGGAATCCTCGGCCTTCAGGCCGGGGAGGATGTCAAAGTATGCGCCTTTTCATGCCGTTTCGCTCCACGGATTTTTCTACAGGGGTTGGCGCTCGTAGTTGAAGAGGGAAAAGGGAGCGTCCGCCCTGTTGCGTTTGTAGCCGCTGAGCAGCCGGGACATTTCCCTGCCCTGGTCGAGGGGACCGTCGCTCAAGTCGATCAGGAAGCACCGATACCCCATGTTTCGGAGTGCGGGTATTTGTTCGAACCAACTGACGGGGTGGTCGGCGTAAATGAGCGAGTGATGCGCGGTTTTCTTATAAAAATACGCATCTTTTTTGGGAGTGAAGAAGGGCTTGCCTTCCAAAAGGCCGGGCATGAGCCTCGAAGTGAAAAGGGGCGGCCAACCGTAAACCGTCACAATGGGAAGGAGGCTGAAAGGCCCCTGTCCCAGGATGGAAAGTTCCTGGCTGGTGATTTCCAGGGAGAAAACACCCCAGCGACACCCGGCGTCGGCCAGGCAGGCCTGGGCCGCCCCATTGCGGATGTTGAACCGATATCCGGCGATCAACACGGCCGCTGGAACGCCGTGAAACAGGTCCAGGTGCCCCCAATCGTTCACTTCCCACGAATTGAAGCCCCTATCCGTCATCCACTGGACGGCCGCACGGTAGTAGACAACGTCCTTTTCCGTCATGAGCGGCGGGAGGGACCACATGAGCCGGTTTCTTTGAGCGGGGTGAAGGCGCCGTTTGGCATATCTCTCGAGGTTTTGGCGCGAAGCCGTCAGCATGACCCAGTGGGCCGGGCTTTGGAAGGCGGAGGCGGCATCGGCTTCGCTAGCGACTTTCAAGATCAGCGTCTCTTCCGCCCTCCTGGGGTCCATTCCCAACCGAGGCCAATCCTCCCACACATCCTCCCTGACGGCAAAGGACTTGCGATAGGAAAGCAGCCGGGAAGGTTTCAACGCTTCTGTGCCGCGAGGACGGGAAGAAGAAGTCGCCCTGGCCCCGATCTTAAACAGCCGCTCGTCGGGGCGCAAGGGAATTTTCATGTCCAGGAGGACGGTTTTCCCCGAAGCTCCTTCCGACAGAGAATCCCCGCGTACATTCCTCAACCGGGACACGGTGAAGGCCTGCTTCTCCTTCCCCTCCCCCGATTCGGGCCGCAGGCGGTCGCCCACCCGGAGTTCGTGCCGTAGAGCCACCAGGGCATCCTGCCCCTCGATTTTTTTCACCGTTCCCACCCACAACCCACTGGAACCGGACCGGTGCGGTGAAAGCACCTCATTGTGAGCCTCCCGGTCCAGGAAACCCAGGGTCAGCCTGCGGGAGGGCGAACGGGACAGGAGCCGTTGAGCCTCATCGAGGGCGGCGGCTTCGTCTTTTCCTTGCGCATCGAGCACCATGCGGTAGGCCCGCACCACCACGGCCAGGTAATCGGCGTCCTTCATGCGTCCTTCGATTTTCAAGGACGCTACACGCATCTTCTTGAGCCGGGGCAGCAGAGGAAGAGCGCACAGATCGTTGCACGAAAGAAAAAAACCTTCCTTGCGCCCCTGGCGGAACTTCAACCGGCAGGGCTGTACGCACTGGCCGCGCAAGCCGCTGCGCCCGCCCCGAAAGCTGCTGGCCAGGCAGAGTCCCGAATAGGAAAAGCACAAGGCTCCGTGGACGAAGACTTCGATGTCCGCTGTTGTTTTCCGAGAGATTTCATCGATTTCTTCCAGAGTAAGTTCCCGTGCGAGCACCACACGGTTCGCTCCCATGCGGTTCAACTGCTGTACTCCCGCGTGGTTGTGGAGGGTCATGAGGGTGCTGGCATGGAGCTTCAACTGGGGAAAGAAGCGCCGGCAGAGGAAGAAAACTCCGGGGTCCGCCACGATGAGGGCATCGACTCCCAGGTCGGAAAGGGACTGGAGGGTGTCCAAAGTCTGGGGGATTTCCGACGCGGTCATGACGCTGTTGAACGCCACGTGGACACGAACTCCTCGCTTGCGGGCCACGGGCAACAGGGCCGCCAGTTCGTCCAGGGAAAAGTTGACGGCGGAAGCCCTGGCGCTCATGGATTTGAGACCCAGGTAAACAGCGTCGGCGCCGTTTTCCAGGGCGGCCAGGAAGCTTTCTTCCTGGCCTGCGGGAGCCAGCAGTTCCGGCGTGGAACTCCGTTTGGTTTTATTGGATGTCATGGGTTCTTTCATGAAGGATCGAAAACGGCTTTGAAGATGTCGTCCACGTGCTTGAGGTGATATTGCAGGTCGAAGATGCCGTCGATTTCTTCGGCCGTGAGGTGCTGCATCACCCAGGAATCTTTTTTGAGGGCATCATCGAGTTGCCCCCCCCGTGCCCACACGTCCATGGCGTTTCGTTGCACCAGAACGTAGGCGTCTTCGCGGGTGAGCCCCTTGCGCGTGAGGGCCAGCATGACCTGCTGGGAGAAGTGGAGAGAACCCGTGAGTTGCATGTTCCTGAGCATGTTTTCGGGATAGACGGTGAGCCGGTCCAGCACTCTCGTGAGGCGTTCGAGCATGTAATCCAGGAGAATGGTCGAATCGGGTCCGATGATCCGTTCCACGGAAGAATGACTGATGTCCCGCTCGTGCCACAGGGGAACGTTTTCCATGGCGGCCAGAGCGTTCCCGCGCAGCACCCTGGCCAGGCCGCTCAGGTTTTCCGACGCGATGGGATTGCGCTTGTGGGGCATGGCGGACGAACCCTTCTGGCCCGCCGCGAAGAATTCTTCGGCTTCTCGAACTTCCGTGCGCTGGAGGTGGCGTATTTCGACGGCGATCTTTTCGATGGAACACCCGATGAGGGCCAGGGTCGTAAAAAATTCCGCGTGCCGGTCCCGCTGGATCACCTGGTTGCTGACGGGTTCGGGTTCGAGGCCGAGCTTGCGGCACACGCGCTTTTCCACGGACGGGTCGATGTTGGCGTATGTGCCCACCGCCCCGGAAATCATGCCCGTTTTGACGCTCGCGGCGGCATGGCGCAGGCGATCGAGGTTCCTTTGCATTTCCGCATGCCAGAGGGCAAACTTGAGCCCGAACGTGATGGGTTCGGCGTGGATGCCGTGGGACCGGCCCATCATGACCGTGTCCTTGAATTCGTAAGCCCGGCGCTTGAGAACTTCGAGCAGGCGATTCACGTCCTCGATGAGAATTCGGGAAGCTTCCCCCAGTTGGAGGGCGAACGCCGTGTCCAAAACATCGGACGAGGTGAGCCCCTCATGAATGTGGCGCGAAGCCGGGCCGACGTTCTCGGCCACGCAGGTGAGAAAGGCGATGACGTCGTGATGGGTTTGGCGCTCGATTTCGTCGATGCGCGCCACATCGAACCGGGCACGGGAAAGAATCTCCCGGAGGTCTTCCTGCGGAATACGTCCGTCCTCGGCCAGCACTTCACACACGGCCAACTCCACCCGAAGCCAGTTGCCGTACTTGTTTTCCAAACTCCAGATACGCCCCATCTCGGGGCGCGTATAACGCTCAACCATTCACTTCTCCCAATATTTTATCTGTTACGCGATGTGCAACTTTCTTGTGCAACTTTTCTTGTTCCCAAGCTCCGGCTTGGGAACACACTTGCCCGGAAGCTCCAGCTTCCACCGTGTCATCCAGTTCAATCCAGTTCAAAAGCTCCCTGTAAACTATTCAACGAGTCCAGGGGCAGCCTCCTCACGCCATAAAGACTGGAAGCTGGAGCTTCCAAGACAAAAGCGTTCCCAAGCCGGAGCTTGGGAACGAGAAGTAGAGAGGCCTAAAGTAGAGAGGCCTAAAGTAGAGAAGGCCCAAGGGGGTGGTAAACGTACCATCGAAAAGCGTACATGGCGTTTATCTGTCGCCCGCGTCAACCAACCACCCATACAGCCTTATTCCTGGCCATCTGGATGACCTTGTTGCTCACGCGGCCCATGAAAAATTCCTTGACCCTGGACAATCCCCGGCGTCCCACGATGATGGTGCCGTAGTCGCCGGCATTGGCTTCTTCCACCACAGCCCCCGCACGGCTGTTCACTCCCTTGACGATTTTTTTGGTGATGGACGCGGAAGCCAACCCGGCCTGTTCGAGCATCAATGTCGCGTTGCTCATGACGGGATCAAGAGCTTTTTCAGCGCATTCCAGCTCCTTTTCCGCCTTTTCCATCCATTCCAGTTCCATGTTGCGGCCAAAGGACTTTCCGAAAACCTGGCGAAACACATTGAGGCTGCGAATGGCATGGAACAGGGTCACTTCCACCGACGCCAACCCCTCGGCCATGCGCGCGAAGTATTCCAGTGCCCGGCGGGCCCCTTCCGAATTGTCCATACACAGGAGGTATTTTCCGGGTTGGGGAGAACCGCCCATCACCCAGATGGGAACATCCGTGAGGCGTTCCAGCAGCTTGTTGGCGATGTTGCCCATGACCACATCCTTGAGTTCGCTGATCCCCCGGCGCCCCACCACAACGGCGTCATAGCCTTTTTGGACTTGGGCGACAATGTCGCGGGCAATGCCTTCCTGCCTTTCATGGACATCGACCACCACGGAGTCATCGGAAAAGCCCCTATCGGCAAAAATCCTCCGAGAAATTCGCATGAAATCCTGGATCATCTCTCTTTGTTGGGCTTCCCAGGCTTCTATGCCGACAATACGGCAGTCATTGCCTGGTTCTTGTTCCAGGTCCCAGAAAGACTCGGGAATCCGGGTCATGACATGAAACAGGGTCACTTCAAATTGAGCGGCGGGCTCCAAAAGACTCACATACCGCACGGCCTCCAGGGCCTGCTCCGAGCCGTCCACGGCAATCAGGATTTTCTTTTTTGCGTTTGCCATATCTTCCCCCTCCTCATTTCTCAATCAAGCTCCCATGACTCATGGCCAACGACCGGTTCCGTCAGGTCTCCAACCGTTTCAACAAGACCTTCCATGCTTCCAAGCAGAGGGTCCCGGTCACTGTTCTTTTCAAAGGAACTCAGTCTTGCGACCGGTTTGCCCTGCCTGGTGATGATGACTTCTTGACGATTCGCTTCAACTTCATCCAAAATTCTCAAGCAATTTTGCACGAAAATCCGTAGCGTTGATTTCCATTTTTTGATCGCTCCCAGCGAAACCACCAGCCTCGGGTCATGACAGAAAAGCCTCGTTCGCCTGCGCAGGACCCAAAACGGTTCGTCCCGGCAAGGCCAATGGCTTCGGAAGCAACCGCAAAATTGCATATTGAGACTCTCGGGGCCAGTGGGAAGTTGCCTCATCCGGCTCTCCACAATAGAGTCATCACATTACAACAAAAACCTCAGAAAAGGAAGCTGACCACATACCTTCCTCCTGCAAAAAGGAGAACCGACGCCAGCATCCATTTGATGGCCTGGGCGGGCACATATTTTTGTAGCCGGGCTCCCGTGTACATGCCGATCATGCCGCCCACCCCGAGCATCAAGCCCAGGAGCCAGTCGGGAGCCACCGCCATGTGGGGATAGAAGGGGGCCAGGAATTGAAAAAACAGGGCCGCCACCACCGAGGTGATGAAGGTACCCATGAGGCAGGCTCCCGCGATGGTGTACACGGGCAGGCGGAAAACCGCCACGAAAAAGGGAGCGATGATGGCTCCGCCTCCGATGCCGTACATCCCCCCCACAACCCCCACGACGGCGCTCAAGAAAAAAATCCCCAAGGTGGGTGCCGAAATGTTTTCCCCGTAGAAAGAATAATCGATCCTGCGCAGGCCGAAGCGATGGACCTGCACACGGGGCAGAGGCTCACGGGTGGCCGCATCCCTGGCCTTGAAGCTCTTGACCAGTTCCTGGAAGCGCTTTTCCGCCGTGGCGCTGTCCGATCCCGGGGCGGGTTTTTTGATCAGGGACCGGGCCATCATCAACCCGATATAGAGGAGGACCAGCCCCGCAAAAAAACGAAAATGCCTGGGATCGGGGAGGAATTGTATCCTCAGGACAACTCCCAGGAGCACGCCGGGCACGGTGCCGGCGATCACCACCCAGGTGAGGGGCCACACCATGCGTCCTTCCCGAATGAACCGGTACACCCCGCTGGGTATGGCCACGATGTTGAACAAATGATTGGTCGCGCTCACCGCCGGGGTGGTGAACCCCAACACGCTGACCTGAAAGGGGAGGAGAAGATTCGCACCCGAAACGCCTCCCATGCTGCACACAAAGGCCACGGCAAAGCCCGCGACCAGGGGTATCCAGGGCGCCACTTCAATTCCAGCCACAGGGAAATACATGATCGTACCCTCCTTCGAGATGTTTGAGAATCCATATTATTCGCCCCGACAACAGACACGAAAATTATATTTTTAGTGTCATTAACCAGGTACTCCCTCTCCCCTCCCCAAGTCAACACATTTTTATGGCTCCGCCTTGTTTTTCTCCCCACCAAAATCTATGCTTTTCAAAAGCCCATCGAATGTGGGAAAAAGAAATGGTGCGGCATCGGGCACAAATCGGCTTCACACAAATGAAACCAGGGAGCAAAACGTGCAACAAAGCTTTTCGTCCCCCAAAAAAAACAAGGAAATCCAGGGTGAAACCATCAATCCATCCAGGATTTTTTCCGTACCGAAAGGGGTGAGCTACCTGGACACCACCCAACTGGCCGAGCTGGAAAGATCGTTTCGCAAGTGGGCCGACGCCCCTTCACGCGAGGACGTTCGCGCATCACGGCGGCGCATCCTGCTCATTTTTCTCCTCATCCGTTACACGGGTGCTCGATTGCACGAAATCCTCGCACTGGATGACTTCAGCCGCATCGACCTGGAAAAACTGACCATTTGTTTGGGCAACCCCCAGGGAAAAGACGAGTTTCGAGAAGTGGAAATCCCGGCTCAACTGGGAGAAGAACTGAAAAAGGTTTTGCAGGACCCGGGGCTCTCACCTTGGAAAGAAACCCTTTTCAGGATCGATCCCGGACATGTGCGTCGCAAATTCTACGAAAGGGCCGAAGCGTGCGGCCTGCCCAGGGAATACGGAACGCCCAGTTCATTGAGACGCTCCCGTTCCATCGAGCTGTTGCAAAACAACCTCCCTCTGCCGGTCGTTCAGAAAATGCTGGGACACTCGACCCCCAGCCTGACGGCATCCATCCTTCACTTTTCCGATGAAGACATGCACCAGGTTGTCCGGCATTACATCGACCGGGAAAGCTGGAAAAAAACCAGTGCCCGCAACATTTTTTTTGGTAAAATCAAAACAATCACAAAAGGGGACATCCAATCGGAAGTGGAACTCGTCACCGTAGGGGGCTTTTCCCTGATTTCGGTAATCACCAACGGCAGCATGAAGCACCTGGATTTGAAACCCAACACTTTTGTGACGGCCGAGATCAAAGCTCCCTGGGTCATGCTTGCCACCGGCCGGGAGGCTCCCATGAACAGCGCGGCCAACAAGCTCCAGGGGATTGTCTCCGGTATATCTCAGGGAGCCGTCAACGCTGAAATCTCACTGCGATTGAGCGACGGCACGGAGCTTTGCTCCGTGATCACGGAAAAAAGCCGTAAGGTGCTCAATTTAAAAGAACAGGACACAGCCTGGGCACTCTTCGATGCCTACTCGGTAATCCTCAATGTGGAATGAACGGCGGCAGACCATACCGCCGACGGTCTCTAAACCCGACCCTGGAAGGCGAGATGAAACGGGGTCACAAACATCCGGAATCTAAAAATCATATGGGGGGAAATGAACCGAACCGACCGTCGTGGTAAATGTAGAACTCGATAAGATCACTCAAATTCAAGGAGGAAGTTATGATGAAAATGCTCCAGCCCAAAACCATACGCGAACTTATGGAAGCCAAAGGGCAAAACAACTCTCCTGTCTTGAGTCTGTACCTTAACTTGGACCCCTCCAATGCAGTGAACCGTCGAGGGGGCTACAAGGTGGCCCTGGACGGCTTGTTGAAGGAAATAGAAAGCCAGATAGAAAACGGCGAACAATTGAAGCATTTCCAGGAAGACGCCGAATGGGCGCGCCGGAAGGCCGAATTTCACATGCCCAAGGGTAAGAGTCTTGTGCTCTTCTGCGACGTGTCCGATTCCTTCTTTTTCGAGGAAAGTTTGCCCATACGCATGGCCAATCAGGCATGGTTCGGCAGTACGCCCTACGTGCGCCCGCTCCTGGAAGCCTGGGATGAGCACGCACGCTATGGAGTGGTGCTCGCGGATCGTGAGAAAGCCAGGTTCTTCGTCATTGCCATGGGTGAAATCCATGAAATTTTGGAAATCGTCCAGGAGCCTCCCGTCAAGCACCGGAGCGCGGCGGGGAGCGATCACATGAGGTCCCAAATGGTTCTTCAGAGAAGAGCCGCCAAGTACAGTGAGGAATTCCTCAAGGACGCGACCGACAGGCTGCGTGATGTAGTGGATGAATACCATGTGGAAAAAGTCGTGCTGGCCGGCCCGGAAGAAGTGACCGCGGAGTTGCAAAGGCTGTTGCCCAAGGCCCTGCAACTCAAGGTCATGGAGCGGATCAAGATATCCGTGAACGCCAGGGCGTCGGAAGTCCTGGAAGTTTCTTACCCGGCCATCGAAAATATCGAGCGAAAGCACGAAAGAGAAATGGTGCATGACCTGGTGACCATGGCCCACAAAACTCAGGGCTCTTCGGCCAAGGCCACTCTGGGGCTCGATGCCACCCTCAGTGCCGCCAACCAGGGACGCATCTACCGCCTGGTTTATCCCAACGGTTCTAAAATGAGCGGATTCCAATGCCATGTGTGCGATGTCCTGCTGGACCACGCCCCCTCGGATCTTGTATGCCCCTATTGCAGCAAGCCCCTGGAAGAAACGGACGACCTGGTCTGGCCCCTTTCGGAAAAGGTACTGGCCACGGGAGGAAAGGTTGAAGAAATCCGCGACCCTGAAGCTCGCATGGAACTGGTTGCAGGCGGCCAGGTAGGCGCCTACCTGCGATGAAACCCCCACTCTCTCGCTCAAACCACCTCATGTTTAAAACAAATTGACTAAAAACCTCGAAACCATTAAAGGGGGGAAGCCGGGCTGTTTAAGCCCTGCTTCCTTTTTTGTATCCGAACGCATGTATTTTTTTAAAGAACACATGAGCCCAAAAAGCTCGTTATGTTCAAAATATCGGATAGAGGTTCGTGTAAGTGCTTTAATCAAAACAAAGACAGGGGGTTGGAACATGGGGTTCTTCAACAAAGGCATCGGCAGCAAGATATTCGGAGGCTTCCTGGCCTTGATCGTCATCGGCTTGATCATAGGTGGAGCGGGCTTCATCAGTCTCCAAAGGGTCATTACCGCATCGGACACCTATACCCTGGCCAGAGGTCTCGACGAAAAAATTCTTCGGGCACGCCAGCAGGAAAAAAACTTCATTATCCGCAAAAATGAGGAGTCCTACAACCTCCTCATGCAACACCTCGACGAGTTGAGGGACATTACGGAGCAGCTGAGAAAACAGGCATCCGCCGACACGGATAGTCGAACCCTTACGACAGCCAGGGAAAGTTACCAAAAGGCCGCGGAAGAACTGAAAAGGTTGGAGGAATATGACGAGCGCGTTCTGACCCAGTTGGTGAACATTGCCACGGAAATCACGACGATGTCTCAGGAGCTTTCCGCACAGGCAGCCAGGGAGATTGAAGAACGGATCATTGCGGCCAATGCAGTGGCCCTCAGGGAAGCGGCCATGAGAGGCATCCAGGATGTGGTGGCTGTGGGATATGACGTACTCAAGTTCCATTATGAGCGCGACCTGGGAAGGGAAGCGGCCCTGGAAGCCATCCGCAACATGCATTTCGATAAGGACAATTACTATTTCGTAGTCCGGGAAGATTTGCTCCTGGTGGCTCATGGGGCGAATCGTACCCTGGAAGGGATGGATTTCGGAACCGTCCAAGACAAAAAAACCGGTGAGACCTTCATGCGCTATGTCGTGAATGAAGCAGTGAAACATGGGGAATCGCACACGGAATATTTCTGGACCAAACCGGGAGCCGGGGATGCAGTGTTCCCCAAAATCACCTACGCCATGCATTTCAAACCCTGGGGCCTTGTTATCTGTGCCGGTGCCTACGTGGAAGATGTCGACCGCCACATTGCGAACACCGCCCGGCTTATTGACGAAGGCATCAATCAGTTGAACAATGCCAACGCAGTCAGCCGCCTTGCTTTGGAGGCCAGGCTCAACGCCCTTTATTACTTCGCCTTCGAGCAAGGACATGAGCGGGTAGATCCCGTCCTCAACCAATTGAAGCAACTTCCCATCGCCACCAACGATCTGCGACTTAAAGCGGATCAGTATGCCGACAGCTTCGCTCAAAGGGTGCGGAACAATGCAGATCGCAAGAAGGCATTGGACGCCATCGTCGCCGATGCCCGCCAAATCCACCAGGTATCCGCCACGCTCCAGCAAGGCGCCAACCAGGCCTTCGACCGCAGCACCCAGGGCGGCAAGGCGTTCATCATCATTTTTTCCATCATCGCCATCGTCGTGGGGCTTCTGGCCGCCATCTATCTGACCCACAAGATCACGAAGCCCATCAAGGAAACCCTGGCCGGCATCGAAGAAGCGTCGGATCAGGTTGCCGTGGGATCCAACCAGGTCTCTTCGGTAAGCCAGCAACTGGCGGAGGGTGCATCGGAACAGGCCGCGGCCATCGAGGAAACCTCATCCTCCATGGAGCAAATGTCCTCCATGACGCGCCAGAACGCCGAAAACGCATCGGAAGCCAATCGCCTCATGGTGGATGCCAATCACATAGCCCGTCAGGCCGATCAGTCCATGAGCGGATTGACCCAGGCCATGACCAAGATTTCCATGGCCAGTGAAGAAACCCAAAAGATTGTGAAAACCATCGATGAAATCGCCTTCCAGACCAATCTCCTGGCCCTCAACGCCGCTGTGGAAGCCGCAAGAGCGGGAGAAGCGGGAGCCGGGTTCGCCGTGGTGGCGGACGAAGTACGCAACCTGGCCATGCGAGCTGCCGAAGCCGCCAAAAACACGGCGGAACTCATCGACGGCACGGTCAAAACCGTCCACGACGGAACAAAGATGGTGGAAAAAACCAACAGCGAATTCTCGGAAGTATCCAGAAGCATTGTCAAGTCCGGTGAACTGGTGGCGGAAATTTCCGCCGCATCGGTGGAACAATCCCAGGGAATCGAGCAGGTTAATAGAGCCATAACGGAAATGGACAAGCTGACCCAGCGCAACGCGGCCAGTGCGGAAGAGTCCGCTTCGGCAGCGGAAGAAATGAACGCTCAGGCCGAACAGCTCCGTGAGTATATCCAAAACCTGGCGGATATCGTCGGTGGAGGTCGAGTGCGGGCACACCTTGAAAGCACCAAAAGGATTCATGGAACAACGTTGCACGATCAAACCGGGAAAAAAGCCATTCTGCCTCCGGAAGACTTGGAGGATCACGAACCGGCCAGGGAGAGTACAACCAAAACCACGAAACAGGCGGCATCCAAACGGTCCAAGCAACCCAAGGATGTGATTCCCTTCGATTCGGACGATTACAAAGACTTCTGACAAGGCGGAATGGCCCTTGAAAACGGATCATGTGCAAAGAGAGAATGTGGATCGGTTGAAGCACGGAGACAAGGAGGTCGTCCTGTTGGGGACGGCCCATGTCTCTCAAGAAAGTGTGGACCTGGTCCGACAAGCCATCGACGAAGTTCGGCCGGACACCGTGTGTATCGAACTTTGCCAATCGAGGTACGAATCCATCTCCCAGGGAAATCGGTGGCAGGAAACCAACCTGTTCAAGGTGATTCGAGAGAAAAAGGCTTTCCTGCTCCTGGCCAACCTCATACTGGCGTCCTTTCAGCGGCGTATTGGCGAAAAGCTCGATGTGAAGCCGGGCCAGGAAATGATCACGGCCATGGACGCCGCCAGGGAGCACGGCGCCCACATCGCCCTGGTGGACCGGGATGTGCGAACCACCCTGTCGAGGGCATGGCGCTTCATGAAGTGGTCTTCCAAATTGAAGCTTGCGGGAGAGCTGTTTGCTTCATTCGGCGAAATCGACAAGATCGAAAAGGAAGACATCGAGAGCATGAAAAACAAGGATGTCCTCGAGTCCATGCTTGCGGAGGTGGCCGAAGCCCTGCCGGAAGTCAAAAACGTCCTCATTGACGAACGGGACAGGTATCTGGCTCAGAAAATCAAGAGCGCTCCCGGAAACAAAATCGTGGCCGTGGTGGGAGCGGGACATGTGCCCGGTATCAAAAAGCACTGGGACGAAGAGACGGACCTGGCTTCCCTGGAAGCCGTTCCCCCCAAAGGCAAGCTTCTGGCGGGTTTAAAATGGGGGCTTCCCCTCCTGATCATCGCCTTGATCGTGGTGGGTTTTTTCAGATCGGGCCAAAGTGCCGGAACGGAAATGATCACCTGGTGGATCATGGCCAACGCGATTTTTGCCGGCCTGGGAGCGACCCTGGCCCTATCCCACCCCTTCACCATTTGCTCGGCCGTCGTGGCCGCTCCCTTCACCTCCCTCAACCCCATGATCGCGGCAGGCTGGGTGTCGGGCCTCGTGGAGCTTTTTCTCAGGAAACCAAAGGTCAGGGATTTCGAAACCCTGCCTTTGGACCTCTCTCATTTTCGAGGCTTCTGGAAAAACGGCATCACCCGCGTGCTCCTGGTGGTGGTGTTGACCAACCTCGGGAGCGCCGTAGGCACCTTCGTGGCCATCCCCTTCATGCTCACGGCTTTTCATTAGGCGCGGCCTTGCCGGACTGCTCTTTCATCTTCTGTATCTTTTCATTGTAGAAGGATATGACATCACGTCGATTCAACATTCCAATCAAGATACAGTGGTCTTCTTCTCCCACCACCGGCAGGCTATCAAGATTTTTGACGGTGAACTTGTGAAGTACCGTGTTCAAATCTTCCGTTGGGGTGGTAAAAATAATATCGGATGTGCAAATGTCTTTGACCAGTATGAGCTGATCGACCCCTTTTGAAAACAATACACTCCGTATATCGGTACTGGAAAATATTCCAACAAACCGTCCTTTTTCATCCATGACCGGAAAGTAATGTTGCTTGGTTTTGGAAAAATATTCCTTAAAACTTTGAAATGAAAGGCCCTGTGGAATCAAATCCACTTTTTTAACCACAGGCATCACGTCTTTCACTTTGATCGTCTGCAAAACATCCACGAAAAACTCCCCCTCATGCGCAGGGGATTCGATCCTGTTTTTGACCTGTTTCTCGTAAATGGTCCATCGCTGAGACGCTGCATACGCCACGGAACATACCAGCAAGCTTGGCAATAATAGATGGTACGAACTGGTCATTTCGCTCACCATGATGATAGTGGAGATGGGTGTGTTGGACACCGCAGTGAAAAAACCGGCCATTCCAACAATAATGAACGCGCCCGGTTCCGTGACGACGCCCGGCATGATTTGGTGAAACAACATACCGACAGCCCCTCCCATCGCACCACCGATCACAACCGAAGGCCCAAACACTCCACCGCTTCCCCCGGAACCGATGGAAAATGCCGTGGTAAAAATCTTGCCGATTCCCAGGGAAATCAAAAACAAAATCGGGTATTCCACCGGCAGTTCGTTGTTCAAGGCTTGTTGAATGTAACCATATCCGAATGCAAGGGTGTGAGGTAAAAAAAAGCCGATGATCCCGGTACACAGGCCCCCGAGCGCCGGTTTGACATGGTTGGGTATCCTTGGAATTTTTTTGAAGAGGCGCATGATACCGTAAAAAGCTTTGACATAAAGCACACCCGTTCCCACCAGCACAAAGGCAAGCACCAGGTAGGGCCCCAGTTCCAGAGGGTTCTGAAATTTGAAATGGGGAGCTTCAAACAGTGATCCCCAACCGAATGTCAAGCAAAAAACACAATAGGCAACGACTGAAGAAATACCTGCCGGGATGATCACTTCCGATTCAAATTCCGGGTCCCTGTACAAAACTTCCGCAGCAAAGAGCGCACCCGCCAGCGGGGCCCTGAAGATACTCCCGACGCCGGCACCGATACCGGCAGCCATCATGATGCGACGTTCCCGTTCGGAAAGCTTCAGCACCGTCGCCATGAATGAGCCGAATCCCGCACCGATTTGAGCAATAGGCCCTTCTCTTCCGCCCGACCCTCCAGTGGTCAAGGTAATAGCGGACGCAACGGTTTTAAGGATCGGAATTCGACCCCGGATAAAGCCTCCTTTGCGATGATACGCATCGATGGCGGCGTCCGTACCGTGCCCCTCGGCTTCCGGGGCGAAGGTATAGACCAGCCAACCACTGATGATTCCTCCCAAGGCGGGGAGAAAGAGGAGTACCCACTTGTTGAACACCGTATCGGTCGGCGGCAGCAGATGATGTTCCCCCGCCGGGGGAGGAGGCCGATACCCGGCCATCATGTCCATGAAATAATGCACGCCGAGCTGGCACAACACATGGAAGACAATCGATCCCAAACCGGCGATGAGACCAATACAAACGAAAATGAGAGTCCATTTTCCTGCTTGCGTGTAGGTATCTTTATAAAACTGAAACTTCATTATCGACCGTCCTCTTTCGATCTTTGCCCTCTTTGCCACATTCTCAGAGCGCTCGCTCGGTCCAGGTCGCGCCATCCCATATCCCCATGAGCCTGCCGCATTCGGAAACGTCATAGCCTCCCAAGGCTTGCACGCTATCCTTGAAAGGGCGTGATTCGATGATCTCCATGAGGATTTGCAGTTTCCTGTCAGGCCATTCGGATTCCGGGATGACCAGGTCGTAGCGTTCCTCACCGACGGGGACAAATTCCAGCCCGAGAGCTTTGGCGGAGGAGTAAATGGCCATGCCCGCATCGGCTCGTCCGCTGAGGACATTCACGGCAACGGCCATGTGTGTGAATTCTTCCTGATCATAGCCCAGGATGCCGTCGCCCGAAAGGCCTAGTTGCCGCAAGGTGTAATCGGTAAGAATGCGTGTTCCCGATCCCCCCTGGCGATTGATGAAGGTGATTCCCGGCTTGAAGAGGTCTTCGATACCCCGGATGTCCTTGGGATTTCCCGCCTTCACCAAGAGCCCCTGCCGGCGCCGGGCCAGTTGCACCAGCCGCACGGGGATTCCATCGAGGTACCTTTCCACATAGGAATGGTTGTAGCCTCCCGTTTCCGTATCCAGCAGATGAGATCCGGCCAGGTGAGTCTGTCCACGGCGAACGGCCATGAGTCCCCCCAAACTGCCCACGTTGCTCGATGAAAGGTGCAGGCGGTTGTCTCGCCGTTTGAGTTCATCGGCCATGAGGTCCAGGGTGTTGTCGTGGCTGCCGATCATGATGAGGGTGTCGTCCAGGTACTCTTGTGGGCGGAGCAGCCTGACGGAAACTGCGGTTCCTTCGTCCACTCCTTCCAGTTCCTGGGGCACTTGAAGGATACCGTCGGCCCGGGTGAGGGAAGTGATGACACCTGCTCCCCGTTGCAGGGGCATGGCAATGAGGCGTCCTCGAACCTTGCCCACAATGACCCGGATAAATTCTTCGAGCCCAAGGCGCGAAGGGAGTTTCCTTCCAAGAGTTGCCGGAACGAGTGGAAACAGCGGGCAAGGGGCTCCCTGGAGGGAATGGAGCAAGGGGCGCACGAACTGTTCGAATGAAAGAATCGCCGAAACGGGATAGCCCGGAATTCCCACCACGGGCTTGCCCCGGACCATGCCCAATATGGTCGGCTTGCCCGGCATCATGGCCACGCCATGTACCCACACTTCCCCCAATTGAGCGATGACGGCCGAAGTATAGTCTTCGGAACCGGCGGAAGACCCTGCGTTGACCAGAACGACATCGGCATCGGAAGCCGTTGCCGCCTCGATCATATGCAACATGCTCCCGTAGTCGTCTGCAATGACATCCTGAAGGAGCGGCTCTCCCCCACTTTCCTTCACCAGGGCAGCCAGCACGGTACCGTTGAATTCTATGATCCGGCCGGGCTCCAGTTCTTCTCCTGTATCGGGAGCAACAAGCTCCATGCCCGTGGGCTGAACCCAAACTTTGGGAACGGCATGAACGGGTACCTTCACAACCCCACCAGCCAGGAGAGCCCCCAAATCCGCGGGTCTCAGACGGTGATTTCGAGGAAGCAGCATCTCGCCCGCAACAATGTCCTCCCCCACCTTGCGCACATGCTGCCAGGGAAATGCGGCGGCACGTATCTCCACATGAGTTTCCGAAATCATTTCCACATGCTCGGCCATGATCACCGCGTCGGTATTTGGGGGCAGAACGTCCCCCGTATCCACCGGCATGACCTGTCGGCCCAAGAGCAACCGTAAGGGATTCGTGACGGTCGCACCGAAAGTTTCCACCGCCCTCACGGCAAAACCGTCCATGGCGGCGCCATGATAGTGCGGCACAGACCTCCGGGCAACAAGGGACTCGGCCGTCACGCGCCCCAAAGCTTCCACCGTTTGCACCATTTCCTCGGGGGTACGCAGGTGGCGGGTCTTCTCCCCCCATATCCTCCCAGCCTCGTCCAACGTCTTCATGCTCAAATAGATATTCCTTTTAAATCCCGCCACAACTTCCTCCATGATACTTTAAAACATTATTATCCCTTTATTTTTTAACCCAACGTCATCGTCCAAAACCGAACCGGTCCCTGAACGCATCACGAAAACGCCGCACCACCTCCAGGTTGACTTCAGCAATGTGGACCTGTTCGAGTTCGTCCAACCTGTCCGTGACCCAGTGTTCCACATTGTCGAGACTGCGAATCCAGCGGCGGAAGTCTTCCTTGTCGAGCATTTTGGGAGGCTGAATGACAAAACTGTCTCCTCCGTGTTGATGGGTTCTCTTGCCGCTCAACAAAGCGTTGTAATCGGCTGTGTTCACTCCCACCACGCACATGAAATGGTCGAAAGCCCGCACCAGAGCCCCCGTGACCCAATGCCCCCGCAGGATGGGAAAAATACTGATGTTGAAAACCACTTCCACATCTTGTTTGGCCAGCTGTCTCGCCGCCTCCGACTGTCCCCAGAAGTCGACGCACACCGTCAGGCCGATCCTTCCGAAATCCGTCGAAAAGGATCGATACAGGCCATCCCCTTCGACCATACCCAGGGTTTCTCGTTCGAGAACGCCCAGGCAACGTTTGCGCTGGCGGCCCAGGAGGCGACCCTGACGGTCGAAGAGCGTCGCCGTGTTGTAGAGACTGTCGCCTTCCAATTCGGCAAGACCCGCAATGATGTAGGCGTTGTGGTGCCGGGCCGCTTCCGCCAACCCTTCTTCTCCCTGAAAGGGAAAATACTCAGGCAGACAGATGACGTCGAGCTTTTCGCCCCGGCACTTTTGTATCAGTTGCAGGGCATGGCCCAGATTTCTGGGATCGTCGAAAGAGGGATAAGGCTTGGGTTGTATGAGAGCGACGCGTATGCTTTCCTTCATGTTTCCTCCCGATATTCTCAGGTAAAGTCCATTCCCCACACCACTCGTAGGGCATCATGTCTCAGAGGACATCATTCCATTCCAGGTCCGCCATGTAGGGATAATGGTCGGACGGGTAGAAACCATCCAGGTTATCCCGCAAAATGGCCGCATCTCGAACAATGAGTTCCTCGGAATGGAGAATCCAATCCATGCGGAATGATTTGGGCCTGCCCAAAAAATCGTGCCGGGTCATGCTCTCATCACCCTCCCCCTTCGACAAGGCCTGCCAGGTATCCGTCATGACCTTATGATTTCCGGTCAGGACGGAGTGTACACGCGATTCGGGCATGTCGTTGAAGTCCCCCAGCACAACACATGGGCAGTGTTGCCCCTGGAGCCACTCGGCGATCATCTCGGCCTGTCCCAGGCGAGCCCGAGCTCCAATATGGTCCAGATGGGTCACCACCGCCAGGAGTTCCCGGCTCGATGATTTCTGGCGGAAGTGAGCGTGGCTCATCATCCTGGGGAAAGCGCTGTCCCAATTTTTGCTCCGATGAATGTGCGGTGTCAGGGAAAGCCAGTGCTCACCTCCCCGGAGCAGCACCCAATCCTCCTTCCTGCAAAAGAAAGTAGGGTACTGACAGGTTTCATCCCAAACCCGATCGACGGCCACCATCTCATATTCCCGTGAAAGTTGTCCCCGTAAAAATTCCAGTTGATTCCTGGTACCTTCCTGAGTACCGAGAATATCTGGAGCATGACGGCGGATCACCTCGACCACCAGGGCACGTCTGTAATCCCACCCAAAAGGCCCATCCCGGCTGTTTTCGAAGCGGAGATTGAAGGTCATGATGCGCATTATGTTTTGCTCTCCCTTCCCATGGTTTTCAAAGGGCTTTTTCAGCAGTTTTTCCAGTACCGACATAACGGAATCGATCCGTTCCAAAACACTGCGAATATTCTTATAGCAGTCCCTACCACGAAGCACAAAAGATTCCTTGTTTGTATCCACCGACACCTGTGAATGTCCGGCGTTTTTGTTTGACTCTCCCCAAGGCGAATGTTAGCTTTATCCTGCTTTGGATTTGGGAATATCGAAAGAGGGAAGCTTTCATTAAATGGGCTGGTATTTTTAACAATGATTCGGATGGTTCGGCTCTGCCGGGCCATGAAACGAAGGGCATCAGGTTTCTCAGTTACAATCATGGCAAAAAAACTACACTTACAGGATATTTTCGAAGGAAATCGGTTACAAAAAATCGTTCTCGTTGTCAGTGTGCTTCTTTTCCTGCTCCTCGAACTCCTCATTTACATGGCTTCCGCATCGCACGCGGGGCACAAATCCCATATCATCATCAGCGATATGCAGGGCAACAGTGTCTATCAGACAACCGGCAACACTCTCACCAGCTATGAAAAGCTTATTTTTGAAAAGAATTTCGGTCCGTTGACCGATTATCAGCTGGAAATTGTAACGGAAACTCGTCCTTTTCCCTTCCGGGCCTGGTTCACGGCCGCCGTGGGCATTCCCGTGGGACTGATTCTCCTCGTTTCGTTTCTCGTCAAGGTCTACCTGACCCTGCTTTACAACGAAGAGGAACAAAACAAACAAGGCCTGGGAGATACGGCATCGGGCCTGAAAGAAGGGAAGTTTGCCTCCCTGTTTCAGGCTTTCGGGCAAATCTCGATATTTCACATAGGCTTCGGGGTCCTTGCTTCTGTACTACTCCTCTGGATGGTCCCCAATCTGGTGGAAGATATCTTCACCATAAGTACGGAAACCATCCGTGACTACAAATGGTTTTTCGTGGGAGTCGCCCTTTTTTTGGCATTTATCATCACATGGGTTATTTACCTGCGCTATAGACTCTCCAAGCAGATGCTCGACAATCAGTTCAACATAGAAAAATACCGTCTGGAGCAACAACTCCTCACCAGCCGGGAACAGGCTCCAACCCTGCTCCCCAAGCCCGATGACTCACTCAAAACCATGCACGACGGATAATCGCTATTTGCAAACTTATTCGCCGAGGAACGCATAATGTGGTTCAAAAAGCTATTCAGAAAGAAAAAACAATCGGAAGGAAACGAACAAAACAAAACTTCCGAGGAAAAAGAAAAAGCCATGATCAACCAGGGGGTTTATTACCTCTACCTGATCGTCGGTGTTCAAGTTGCCGTTGTTCTTGGCCTTGTGGGCGTTATCACCGCGTTCGGCACCATCATAGCCACTCCCCTCTGGGTTTTTTTGGGAGCTATGTTCCTGATCGGGGCCGGTATCGTCTACACCTACAGGAAGATCAAGGAAAAGTTTCGAAAATTCACGGAAGCCTTTCAACGGGTGGACCTGGCCGATCGCAAGTATGAGCTAAGTTTCATGGGAGGGATGCTCACCATGCGTGTCGAGCAAAACTCACAAAGGCCCATGATCGAGGCCCCCCAGCCGGACAATACCACCGTCATCGACGCCGAAACCATCGAAGTACGCAAGGAAGCATCACCTCACTGATCGGCAGGGACCGCCCTTGTTGCTCGTTTCCCAAAGAGACCGACGAGGTGACAAGGGGAAACCATTGAAAAAAAATTGCGGCCAGCACGGTTTCGGCCGCCCTGTCACGCCGATCTTTCGTGAGCCGGACTCATTTTCCCCGTGATGACACAAAGGAAGTCTTCTTCCCTGCGCCTCACCACGACGGTATCCCGCAGGTAGCCAGCATTGTCTTTGTGCGGATGATCCAGGTTGTAATGAAGTCCCCGGCTTTCCTTGCGGTCTCGAGCGCACGTGATGATGAGTTCCGCCACCAGGGCAAGGTTTTGCAGTTCCACCAGATCGCTGTTGATGGGGATATGCGGCATGTGCTCCTTGATCTCCATGCGTATTTGAGCAATATGATCCATGGCTAGGGCCAGCCGTTTGTCCGTGCGTACAATACCCACGTAATTCCACATGATGCGCCGAATGATGTCCCAATTGTGTGCAATAAGAACCATTTCGCTGTTCATCTGGGACCCCGAGGATGGATGCACGCCGTTGTAAGAAGGAATCTTCGGTAGTTTTCTACGGCGTAATGCATCGATCTCTTCCGCACAGGCATGAGCTGCTTCCTCGGCAAAAACCATGGCTTCCAGCAAGGAATTGCTTGCCAGGCGGTTGGCTCCGTGGAGGCCCGTGCAGGCACATTCTCCCAGGGCATAAAGTCCGTCGATGCTGGTTTTACCCTGAAGATCGGTGACAATACCTCCGCACATATAGTGCGCCGCCGGCACCACGGGAATGGGATTCTTGGTGATGTCGATGCCCAAAGACAGGCATTTTTCGTGGATATTGGGAAAGCGCTTGCGCACAAATTCCGGAGAACGGTGAGTGATGTCGAGAAAAACGCAATCGTCGCCGCTTTTTTTCATCTCCGAATCTATGGCTCGGGCCACAATATCGCGAAAGGCCAGATCCTTGAGAGGATGATAATCGGCCATAAAGGCCCTGCCCCGTTTGTCCACGAGCCGTGCCCCTTCCCCCCGCACCGCTTCCGAAATGAGGAAGTTTTTCGTGGTGGGATGATAAAGACAGGTGGGATGAAATTGTACGAATTCAAGATTGGCCAGACGAGCCCCGGCACGATAGGCGATGGCCAGGCCGTCACCCGTAGCCACATCGGGGTTGCTCGTGTAAAGATAGACTTTACCCGCCCCCCCGGTACACAGGAGTATCACATGAGCCAGGAAGGTATGAATTTCCCTGCGAGCGCTGTCGAAAATAAAGGCACCACGACAGGTATCCCTGTGACACAGGGACACGGAACCGGCCTTGATGGATTGGTGCTCCACAATGAGATCGAGCACCAGGTGGTTTTCATGAATGGTGATGTTGGGATGTTCGTCGGCACGAGCCACCAGGACTTTTTCCACCGCACGCCCCGTCATGTCCTGGGCATGAACGATACGGTTGCGGCTGTGCCCCCCTTCCCTTCCCAGATCAAGGAGGGTACCCGGGGGGGCGGTTTCCCTGTTGAAGGCCACCCCCATGTCCATGAGGCCCCGAATTCTTTCGGGACCGGAGTTCACCACCTTTTCAACCACCTCAGGATGGCACAGACCATCCCCCGCATTGAGGGTATCCTCCACATGCAACCGGAAGGAATCGTCGGTCCCCAGTACGGAAGCGATGCCTCCTTGAGCATAATTGGTGCTGGTCTCGATGGTTTCCTTTTTGGTCACCACCGCCACCGTACCGTGCTCGGCGGCTTTCAGAGCAAAAGACAACCCGGCGATACCGCTGCCGATCACAAGAAAATCGAATTGGTATTCCATAAACGATCCTTAAATTGATATGATGAAGCTAACCTGATACATCATGAGCCTGTGAACAAGGTACATAGGGCAGGACAAACGCTTGTTTTCAAACGATTTCCATGACCCTGGCACCTGTCACGACTTTTCTGAATCAGGCAGGGTTTGACAAACGGATGCAATCTATTCCATTGTCCCTGGGTTGTAAAGCTTACAGAAGGCATTGGTTGTTTTTGCAAAGCGTGACCCATAAAAAATTTAGAGGTAACCAAACTCATGAAAAGAGACACGACACATGAAATGATTTCCGTATCCCTGGAAGTTCTGGTTTTCGATTGTGATGGAGTGCTTTTTGATTCTCGCAAGGCCAACACGAGATTTTACAGCCATGTCATGGAACAGGTGGGTATGCCGCACGTGCGTCCAGACCAGGAAGAATACATTCACATGCACCCAGTGAAAGAATCTCTGCGCTATCTCCTTGGAAGCCGAGAGCTTTTTGATGCGGCTTGGAAATACCTGGAGACCTTTAATTTTTCTTACTTCAACCAGTACCTGCACAAGGAGCCGGGCTTGCAGGAGCTGCTCGAACTGGCCAGGCTATCCAAGCGCATCGCCCTGGCCACCAACCGGACCGTTTCCACTCGAGAACTCCTGGCTCACTTCGAACTGGAACCCTTCTTCGACCTGGTGCTCTGCGCTTCCGACGTGACCCACCCCAAGCCCCATCCGGAAATCATGGAAAGGATTCTCGACAACTTTCGCGTCGCACCGGAAAAGGTCCTCTTCATCGGGGACTCCTCCGTGGATGAAGAGCTGGCATCGGCCACTGGAGTTTTCTTTGCCGCTTACAAAAATCCCAGGTTGAAAGCTCACCTGCACCTGAACCACTTCAACGAACTGGCGCCCATCATTGGGAATGGAAGGACGAATACTTGATCCCCAACAATTCCGGATGTTTCCAGGCAATAAAGCAAAAAAAGGCCAATGCAACCCAAAGGGCAAGCCCCGCCGTGAGAAAAAGCACACGAAACCCTGCGTATTCACCGATAAAGCCAAGCAACAACGAGCCGAAAAATATCCCGGCGTCCACGCTTCCCGTGAAAGCTCCCGTGATTTTGCCGCGAATGTGAGGCTGGGCACCACGCAACGCCAGTGCATTGAGCGAAGGATACAGGAGTCCGTGTCCACAACCGGCCATGAGCCCGGCACACAACAGGAGTATTTCTCCTCCCAGAAAGACCAGGATCAAAAATCCGGCACCCGTTATGAAAAAAGCATAAGGGAGTATCCTTCCTTCCCCATAGCGGTCGGCAATGCGGCTGCCCACCAGTCGAGTCATGATGGCTGCACATGAGTAAGCGATGAAGTAGATGGAAATGAAAGCCACACCTTTTTCACCTGCAAAAGGAGAGACAAAACCATTGGATGCGGCAATGCCCATCCCAAAGAGAAAGGAAAAGGTCGCGATCAGGAGCATTCTGGGCATGGCGAACACTCTGAAAAAAGAGCTGGAAACCACTCGAGCGGCACGAAAGTGTGTTTCCGGCACGGGAAGCTGGGTCAGAACTCCCAGGAAAGGAACCAGGGCAGCAAAATAAAAAAGGCTGTTAAAACCCCAATATCGGATAATCCACTCCCCGATGACCGGACCAAGGGCCGCTCCCGTGAGACCGGAAACGCCGAACATGCCCACCCCTTCATTGAGCCTTTCAGGCGGGACCAGATCGGCCACGCAAGTAAAAGCCGCCGTGAAGCAAAGAGCAAATCCCACTCCATGAAGCACTCTGATAGCAAGCAGAAACCAGAGAAAATCTTTCACATTACCGTCAAAAAGAGTGTAAGCCGGAGGCATGAGGCTCATGATGAGGGCGCCCACTGTGAACGTCCATTTGCGTCCCATACGGTCGATCATCTCGGAAACCCACGGACGGCAGAGCACCGAGGCCAGAGCGAAAGCCCCCATGATCACGCCTACATCGATCTGATTGCCGCCTTTTTGGGTTATATACAGTGGAAACAGAAAAAAGGTGCTCAAGCTTGTCAGATTGCAGAAATTGGCGAAAGCCATGGCAAAAAATGGAGGCGTATAAAGCG
>CAZRWT010000050.1:0-24344 GCA_964603955.1 uncultured Syntrophobacteraceae bacterium | reverse complement strand
CAGGGAAAGCGCCTTATATCCCCGCCCTGAAGAGACGGGGCTTTACGGCGCAGCACGCAAACTGCCCGGCCGGCAGGACCGCCGCCGGGCTTTCGACCATGATGCCCAAGGGAATGGGCCGCCCCAGGCCGACGCGGATGCCCCGTTCGCCCAGGAAGGGATTTTCTTCGGGAGCCAGGGGCAACCAGCAAAAGTCAAAAAATCCAGCATTTGACTTGAGATTGAAAGGACGGCACAAAAAAAGCCTTATGAACATAAGTCATAAGGCTTCAATATACATACCGGGTCGACGCTGAACAGAGGCTCTGCCAACCTGGCATTTTTCGTTTTGGCGTCCCCAACCGGATTTGAACCGGTGTTGCCGGCGTGAAAGGCCGGTGTCCTGGACCGAGCTAGACGATGGGGACGCAAAGTAAATGTGCTTTTAACCCATGCCTTTGTGTTTGTCAAGGCATTTTCTGAGCTGATGGGCCGTCCGCGGCTCGAACGCGGGACTCTCTGCTTAAAAGGCAGATACTCTACCTACTGAGTTAACGGCCCGTCATCTTTCCAACAGCTCAAGAAACGCCCTTCTAGCACGCCGATCGAATGGTGTCAATGAAATTTTAATCGATGTTTCAGAAAAACTATCCGATTGCCTCATCCCTCCAACCGTCAGGCAGGAAGCTTTTCTCCTTCGGCCAGAATTTGCAGCATTTCCCGGTCCAGCACACGAATGTTTCGCCCGTCCATTTGAATGATACCCTGCCGGTTCATTCTGGAGAGAATACGGGACAGAGTTTCGGGAATGGTGCCCAGCAGAGCCGCCAGCTGGCCTTTGGTGATTTCCAACTCGAGAGTATTCCCGGCGGGGTTGTGTTCGATGAGATACAGTAAATAAGCGGCAAGGCGGCTGGGAACTTCTTTCAGGGAAAGGTCTTCCACCATGTGCGTGAACCTGCGCAGGCGCAAGGAAAGTATGCTCAACATATTGAGCGCCGGTGTCGGATCGTTCTTGATGAGCGCGATGAAGTCATTTCTCGAAAAAAACAACACCCTGCCTTTTTCGATGGTTTCCGCATGAGCCGGATAATTGCCTCCCGCGAACACGGGGACTTCCCCAAACACTTCTCCCTGCCCGAAGATGTGCAGTATTTGTTCCTTTCCCTCCATGGATACCTTGTAAATTTTTATGCGGCCGGAAAGCACCACATAAAACCCTTCGGCCTTCTGCCCTTCACTGAACAGTATGTCTCCCCTGGCCATGGGTCTGGAAACGGCTATCTTTACCAGCTCCTGCAACTGGGCAACCGGAAGGCCGTCAAAAAGAGGCACTGCCGCAAGATGCTCCATCAACTCCATTCCGTCCCTCCCCTCCCTTTTAAGATTTTTCATTACCAGTGTACGACAAAACAGATATTTTTATCTTCACTTCGCCACACAAAAAAAGTTCTCTTGACTCAGGTCAATGTTTTCAGGAGATCATGGCGTTAAACTCTTCATCACAAGATGCGGAGAACGGAACGACGCAAAACACGGCGTCGAAACCCATGGTACATCAACTCATCACAAAATGGAAAAAGGAGATCGAAAAATGTTTTGTTACCAGTGTGAACAGGCGGCAAAAGGCGAAGGTTGCACCAAAATCGGTGTTTGCGGAAAACAACCCGACGTGGCGGCCCTCCAGGATCTTCTCGTCCATGCCCTCAAGGGACTTTCCCTTTATGCGGTGGAAGGCAGGAAAGCAGGCGTTGCGGATGATGCGGTCAACGTTTTCACCGCCGAGGCGCTTTTCTCCACCCTCACCAATGTCAACTTCGATCCCCGGTACTTTGTCGATATGATCCAAAAAACCGTGGAACTCCGGGAATCCCTCAAGGCCAAAGTGAAGGCCGCCGGGGGCAAAACGGATTTCACCGAAAGTCCGGCAACTTTTCAGCCCGATACCACTCTCCAGGAGATGGTGGCCCAGGGAGAAAAGGTGGGGTTGAAATCGGACCCCTCCATCGATCCCGATATCCTCTCCCTGGAGCATACCCTCCTTTTCGGCATCAAGGGCATTGCCGCTTATGCCGACCATGCGCAGATTCTCGGGAAAAAGGACGATGCCGTTTTCGCCTTTTTGCAGGAAGCCCTGGCCTCCATGCTCAACAAGGAACTCACTCTTCAAGATTGGCTGGGATTGGTACTCAAGTGCGGGGAAGTGAACCTGCGCGTCATGGAACTCCTCGACGCCGCCAACACGGAAACCTACGGGCACCCCGTGCCCACCAAGGTTCCCCTGGGAGCCAAAAAAGGCAAGGCCATCCTTGTTTCAGGACACGATCTCAAGGACCTGGAAGAACTTCTCAAACAAACGGAGGGCAAGGGAATCAACATCTACACCCATGGGGAAATGCTGCCCACCCACGGCTATCCCGAACTCAAGAAGTACCCCCATTTCTACGGGCATTACGGCACCGCATGGCAAAATCAACATAAGGAATTCGCCCAGTTTCCGGGGGCCATCCTCATGACCACCAACTGCATCCAGAAACCCCAGGCATCCTACGAAAAGAACATTTTCACCTGCGGCCTGGTGGGCTGGCCCGGCATTCCCCACATCGCCGACCGCGACTTTTCCCCGGTCATTGCAAGGGCTCTGGAACTCCCCGGCTTCCCCGCCGATGAGGAGGGAAAATCGGTCATGGTGGGATTCGCCAGGAATTCGGTCCTCGGTGTAGCCGACAAGGTCATCGAAGCCGTCAAAAACAAAGCCATCCGTCACTTCTTCCTGGTGGCCGGATGCGACGGCGCAAAACCCGGCCGCAATTACTACACCGAATTCGTGGAAAAGGTTCCCAAGGATTGCGTGGTCCTGACCCTGGCCTGTGGAAAGTTCAGGTTTTTCGACAAAGACCTGGGAGACATCGGCGGCATTCCCCGCCTGCTCGACATGGGACAGTGCAACGATGCCTATTCGGCAATCCAGGTGGCCGTGGCTCTTTCCAAAGCATTCAACGTCGGCGTCAACGAACTGCCCCTTTCCATGATCCTGTCCTGGTACGAGCAAAAAGCCGTGGCCATTCTCCTCACCCTGCTCCACCTGGGGGTCAAGGATATTCGCCTGGGCCCGTCCCTGCCGGCATTCACCAGTCCCAACGTCCTGGATGTTTTGGTAAAAAATTTCGATATCAAGCCCATCACCACCGCCGACGAGGACCTCAAGACCATCCTGGGATAAAATAAGAAACCGTCGGGCAAGAAAGCGTGCGAAGTGTGCCTTCGGGAGCACTTCGCACCGTCTTCCGAGAACAATTGAGCTGGAAGGCCGCCGGAGCAGATCGAGAACCGGGTCATAAATGAAAATCGAGATCGTTTTTTTGCAACCCATGGAAAGTCGAACAACAAAAAAAACGGTCTGGATTTTTATCCGAAAATGCACATAAAGGCCAAAATGAAAGGAGCAAGCATCATGCGATGCCCTGGACAGGACAGCAGGTACTGGAAGCCGGGTGCCATCTTCGAGACGAATTGTCCCCAATGTGGCGCGGAAGTGGAATTTTTCAAAGACGAGCCCACTCGTCGGTGCAAAAAGTGCCGGCACAAGGTCATGAATCCCGAGATGGATTTCGGTTGCGCATCCTATTGCCGCTTTGCCGCTCAGTGCCTTGGAGACCTCCCGCCGGAACTGCTCGCCGAGAGGGAATCTCTATTGAAAGACCGGGTAGCCCTGGAAATGAAGCAATATTTCAGTAAGGACTTCAAACGCATCGGCCATGCCGCCCGAGTGGCTCGGATCGCCGAAAAGATTGTAGCACGGGAAAAAGGTGACCCTGCTGTCGTCCTCATAGCCGCTTACCTCCACGATATAGGCATCAAGGAATCCGAACGAAAGTACCAGAGCAGCGCAGCCCGTTACCAGGAGCAGGAAGGCCCTCCCGTTGCCAGGGAAATACTGCTGAAACTCGGCGCTGCGGAAGACCTCGTGGAAGAGGTTTGCGATATCATCGGGCATCACCATCACCCCAGGACAACGGAAACAATCAATTTCAAATGCCTCTACGATGCAGACCTCCTGGTCAACCTGGAAGAGCAGCGGAAAGAAAAGCCGGTGGAACCCGAAAGGCTTGCAGGAATCATCCGAAAAGCATTCCTCACCGAATCGGGGAAAAAACTCGCCCAGGAAATATTGTTGATAGGAACAAGATTAAAAATTCAAGAATCCGACTGAACAGCACACATTATAAGAGGAGTACACTCATGGAACTGAAACGAAATATCATTGAAATCGATGAAGAACGTTGCGACGGCTGCGGCCGGTGTGTCATCGCCTGCGCCGAGGGAGCCATAGAAATCGTCAACGGCAAAGCTCGCCTCGTGAAGGATTCCTACTGCGACGGGCTTGGAGCATGTCTCGGCGAATGTCCTCAGGATGCTCTACACATGATAGAGCGCCAGGCGGAGCCCTTTGACCACGAAGCGGTTGAAGAGCACCTGAAGCGTAAGAAAAAAGAGCAAAAAACTCCTTTCACTTTAGCACCCGCCGGGTGCCCTTCCGCCCAAATGCAACTTTTCCGGGAGCGTTCTAAATTAACGCCTTCGGTGGTTTCAGGAACACATGAAGGGCAATCGGCACTGGGGCACTGGCCCGTTCAAATTCGCCTCGTACCGCCACACGCTCCTTTCCTTCAAGGCGCGGACCTGCTGGTGGCCGCCGACTGTACTCTCGTGGCCTACCCCAACTTCCATGGGGATTTCCTGCGAGGCAAAGCCGTCATGATCGGCTGTCCCAAGTTCGATAACTCTCAGGAATACATGACAAAGTTTGCTGAAATCTTTAAAAAGGCCGATATCAAAAGCGTCACGGTGGTGGATATGGAGGTCCCCTGCTGTTCCGCACTTCCCATGATTGTGCGTAAGGGAATGGAACTGGCCCGGAAAAACATTCCCATGGAAGAGGTGGTCATTGGCGTGACCGGTGAAATACTCAAAAGGACCAATCAGGCAGCGTGAAAAACCCGCACAATAAAACCATCCTCCATCAACCGGACATGGTATCTTTTGCACAAGGGGCGCGGCAGCGCCCTTTGTGCTTGCGAACACTTTCTCCCAAAAGCAGCTCATTTCATACTTGAATTATCCTTCTAGATGAATCATAGTAAGGCAGCATGTGCTTGAGGACAGTCCTTCATACATCAGGAGATGACCCGCATGAGAGCAGATGCATCGTGTTATTGTGGATTCAAAAAATTGCCCCAGTTGATTGTTCTTGTGCTCGCAAGCCTTCTTACCTACGGTTGCACCCAAAGCGTACAACATGGCGGCTATATAACCGGCCAAGGCAGGGCTTTGCCTTCCGGCCTGACCACCGTGGTGGGCAATGCACCTTCTCCCCCGCCGACAGTTTCACATCGGTCAGTGGTTCACGAGGTCGCCCCTCTCGAAACCATCTGGCGCCTTTCAAAAATGTACGATGTTTCCCAGGAGTCCATCTACCTCGCCAACAATCTCAAGCCGGGAAGTACCATTCAAATCGGCCAGAAATTGGTCATTCCCAATGCCAAACCTCTGCGTCACGTGGTGTCTCTCTATCCGAACAACCAATGGAAATACATTATTATCCATCATACGGCAACGGATGTGGGAAAAGCTCTGATGATCAACAACTATCATCACGATCGCGGTTTCTGGAACGGTCTGGGCTATCATTTCGTGATCGGCAACGGCACCATGGGTAAGCTGGACGGACAGATAGAAGTTTCACCAAGATGGATCAAGCAGCAGACAGGCGCCCACTGCAAAGCGGGCAACATGAACAGTATGGGAATCGGTATTGCCCTGGTGGGAAACTTCAACGTGGAACTTCCCACCGCCGCTCAAATGGACTCCCTCGCCTATTTGCTCAGGTTGCTGTCCGACTACTATAAAATTCCCAGCAGCAGGATCATCGGTCATAGAGACGTCGAAGGGGCCAAAACCGATTGTCCCGGCAAACGTTTTCCCTGGCCTACCATACGGCAATGTCTTGCTCAACGATGATGTTGAGCTAAAAATCCAAGTTTATCCAGCAAAAACCGGGCAATGTCCTCGCTGGCACCAAGATGTTGTTGCCGGAATGTCGCTGTTTTTTCTTGAGCCGTCCCCCCCCCGTCCCAATCAGCAAAAACAACCTTCAGCTTTTCCTTGAGTTCCTCGGCGGAAGAAATCACGGAACCCAACTCTTCACGCAGCAAAAGGTCTTCAATTTCTCGAAAGTTGAACAAATGAGGTCCCCAAAAAGCGGGAATGCCGTGGGCGACGGCCTCCAATGGATTATGTCCGCCGAAGGGTATAAGGCTCCCACCAATAAAAGCTCCTCGAGCCGGGGCATAGAATTTATTCAGCTCGCCCAGTGTGTCCAAAAGGAAAACATCTTTTCCTCGAACCCCTTCTCCCCGAGACCGAAAGCCCACACGAAACCCATGCTCACCGGCCATTGCCGCCAATTCGTGAGCACGCCGGATCTGCCTGGGAGCAAGCAGCAGCAATAGATCGGGAAAAGTCTCTCGGAGCATTCCATGCGCCCTCAAAAGAAGTTCCTCTTCCCCCTCATGGGTGCTCCCGGCAACCCACATGAGACGATCCGGGTCCATGCCCACGGCCAGGCGCAAGGTCTCCTTTTCCGTGCCGGAGATATCTTGAAAGGAAGCATCGAACTTGACATTGCCCCTGGCCTGTACCCTCTCGGGTTGTCCCCCAAGAATTTCAAAACGCCGTTTGTCCATTTCCGATTGTGTAAAAATCCAATCAAAAGACTCGTAAATGGGTTTCAATACGCTTTTCCACGGTTTCAACCTTTTGAATGACGTTTCGGATATCCTACCGTTCAGCAGCACGGAACACACATTGGCCCCTCGGAGCATGAACAGGAAATTGGGCCACACATCCGTTTCCACCAGGATGAACATTTTGGGCCGGACCTTCAGCACATATTTTCTCGCAAGCCATGGAAAGTCGTGCGGCATGAAAAAAAATTGTCGCACGTAGGGTTTCAGGTGTTTCTCGGCCATGTCCCGTCCCCCTTGCGTGGCGGAGGAGAAAACGATGGAAACGTGGGGAGCCGACCGATGAAGAGCTTTTACAAAGGGAACGACGGAGAGAGTTTCCCCCACGGACAGGGCATGAATCCAGATGCGCTCACCGCCTGGAGGAAAGGAAACCTCCTTGAGTCCCATACGATAGGGATAGTTGTTTTTATAACGACCGTCTTTGGTACTTTTTAGACGGTAAACCAGGAGCAAAACCGGCCACAAAAGAGAAAGAAAAGCTGCATAGAAGCCCTTGAAAAATACATACCACCACCTGTCCACAGGGCAAAACATCCTTTCATTTTTCTTGCAAGAAATAGACTAAAACGCAACTTATGCCCCTCGTTCCCAAGCTGGAGCTTGGGAACGAGGGGCATAAGTTGCGAGTTGCCGCATGCGTTGCCGGAGAATCCCACTGGCTTTGGCCGTGGGAATGTCAAAGGACTTGTTCTATGAGCCCGGCAACACGACCCGCCACTCCGGGCTGCCCCAGCATGTCCTTGATGCGACCGAGCTCTTTTCGTTGCTGCTCCAGTAAACCGGGATTTTTTAAAAAAGCCATGGCACGATCCGCCAGAACTTCCTCTCGTGCATCTTCCTGCAAAAGCTCTGGAGCAATACTCTTCCCGGCAATAAGGTTGGGCAGCCCCACATGGGAAACGCGGATCAAATGCCTGCCCATCACGGCACTTAGTGGAGAAACCTTGTAGACAATGATCAGGGGCACATTGAGAATGGCGGCCTCGAGGGTGACCGTGCCGGAGGCAGCCAGCAGCAAATCGCAGGCCTTCATGACGCCATGGGAATCATTTTGCACCAATCTCACAGTCAAATCTCCTACCCGACAGACCATCTCGCCATATTTATCTTCACTGTCCTCCCAGGAGCGCCGAGATGCGGACGAACCGATTCCGCCCGAGCCGGCACCATCTCCACGGGACAAAATTTTATCCGATACTTGAAACTGCTCCCGAACCACATGGGCAAAGCGGCTGATTTCCCCCAATACTTTCCGAGGATCGATGCTCCGGGCAATGGGCAACAGAAAAGATGCATGGGGAAATGAAACGAAAATGCGACGAGCCGCCCCGAGCATGATGGGCAGGAGCGAGCGAATCTCCCCACTTCGGCTTCCGGGAAGAAGTCCCACCACGGGTCCCTTCACACCACCGGGGAAATACCGAACGACAGCATCTTCCCTGGATTCCACTCCATCGAGAATATCGAGCAGGGGATGTCCCACATAATGAACGGACATTCCACGTTCGGCATAGAAATCCTTTTCAAAGGGCAGGATGACCGCCATGGAATCCACGAACTTCTTGAGAGATCGTACTCTCCCACTCCGCCAGGCCCAGACCTGCGGACTGATGTAATAGAAGACTTTTATGCCGTGACGCCGGGCAAAACGTCCCAGGAGGAAATTGAAATCTGGAAAGTCGATGAGAACGAGGAGTCGAGGTTTTTTTTCGACGAGAAAGGCCGTGATGGTCTTCCATGCATCGTAAAGCTTGCGTGCGTGCTCAAATACTTCCGATAACCCGACAACTGCGGTTTCCCGATTATCCACCAACACCCGGGCCCCCGCCGAGCGCAGAAGATCTCCTCCCAGGCAGGTAAGTTCCAAATCCGGCCGCCTTGACCGGATGGCCTTCACCAGGGCAGCCCCATGAAGATCCCCCGAGGCTTCCCCGGCACTTAAAAAAATGTGACATCCTTCTACCGTGCCTGCTCCCATTTTCCCTGCATCTGTCTGCTGATCCGTTGAGAGATGTCCAGAGCCACGGAAAGGGCTTGGCGCCCCTGTATCCCGTCCACCACCGGTTTTTCATTCCTATTGATACAACTGAGGAAAGAGCTGATCTCCTCTTCCAAGGCATCCCGCCCGTCGATATAAAGTTCTTCGATGGAAAGCTGCGGATACCCCCGGTCATCGGACTCATTTTCCTTGTGGACGGCATAGGCTCTTTTTTCGGCATAATCGGCCGAAAGATAACAATTTTCCTGAAACACCCTCAGGCGTCTCATGTTTTTGAGAGATATGCGGCTGGCAGTTAAATTGGCCACCGCCGAATTGGCAAATTCGAGACGTACCGTGGCGATATCGGGAAGGGAGGTGAGCACGGCGATACCGGCGGCATGAATGTTCACAAGAGGACTTTCCACGATGTGCAAGGCAATATCGATGTCATGGATCATGAGGTCCAGGATCACATCCACCTCGAGTCCTCTTTCATTGAACAGGGCGAGTCGGTGGGCTTCGAGAAACATGGGATTGCTGAGCCGTGGAGCCATGGCTCGGAAAGCGGAGTTGAAACGTTCCAGGTGTCCCACCTGGAGGATGCACCCGTTCCGTTCCGCCAGTTCGATGAGTTCGTCACTCTCCTCGACGGTACGGGTCATGGGTTTTTCGAGCAACACGTGAATTCCCCGGGACAGAAACTCTTTGGCAATGCCGTGATGCTGAATGGTGGGTGTCACGATGCTCACCGCATCCACCCTGCCGAACAACTCGCGATAATCCAACGTATAATCGGCCTTGACTTCTTCCGCGACAGCCTTCGCCTGCATCGCGTCGATATCGACCACCCCCGCAAGCTGCGCCTCGGGCAGCCGGGCATATTTCTGAGCATGAAAACGACCCAGGTAGCCCACTCCGACCACCCCCACACGCAGAGCTTCGGGCTTGGGTCTGCGAATGAAAACGGGAGCGGATTTGGCCTGGGGCAATAAGGAATCGGCGGATGGAGATACCTGGGGCAAAATGGCGGGAACGAGAGTATGTTTCTCGTCTGTGATCTGCTCGTGGCGATCCTTGAGCACCACAAAGGTTATGGAGGCGGCATCGGCGGCATCGATCATTTTCTCCAAATCGAATACCAGGGTCTTTTCGGCTTCCACGGCCAGAACACGTGCATTGACACGCTTCATGGTTTCTATGGTGTCATATCCAACGGCGGGAACGTCAAAGCGCAAATCCTGAATGGGCTTGCTGACCTTGACCACAACAGCTCCCCCACCGCAAAGCCTGCCCCCACGAATGATGGTGGCGTCCGTGCCGTCGATCCCCTCGACGGCCAGCACGGCCCGGTCTTTGACCACCAGACACTGACCGATGTCCAGATGCCCCACGGCCTTGGCAAGTTCCCAACCGAAACGAATGTCGGACTCTTCACGATTGTTGGGCTTGCGGCGCGTCAGAATCCCTTCGGGAGCCAAAAGCGAGGGAAGGAACAAAGTGGACGGCTCGATGCGAATTCCTTCCGATTCCAGTTCTTCCGCCAAGGCACGCAGCAAAAAATCATCCTTTTTATTTCTCAATTTATTGAGAAGCTTTACGGCCCGCCAATCGGGACGAATGCGTGCATAAAGCCGTGTTTTGTTGATGGCCCCGGCCATGGCGGCATGAGATATGCGCCCCTTTTTGAAAGCCTTGATGAGCTTGCCGAGCTGTCCGAGCTTCAGAAGATGAAATTCATTCACATACTTGGCGAGTACCGGGTCCGTTTCGCCGTCGAACCCCACGGCCACCACTTCCACGCCGGCCTGTCGAGCCGCATGGGCAAACAGAAGGGGGAACTGACCACTGCCCGCTATGAGGCCCACTCGATCGTAGGGTAGCCTCTGATCTTCAAATCTCTGTCGAATCATGCCCCATCCTCGTGATCCCACGTCGGGAGTGCCCTTCCATGAACTCAAGGAGTCTGTCCACTTCGGGAACCGGCTCCACCATCTCACGAACTTTCATGACGGCTTCCTTGATCGTCAAGGGGGAGCGAAAAAGAATGCGGTAGGATTTTTTTAGTGCAAGAATGGCTTCACGCGAAAAACCCGCCCGGCGCAACCCGATTATGTTGGGGCCGTAAAGCCTGGTGGGATTGCCGGCAGCCAAAGTATAGGGCGGCAGGTCCATGCGGACTCCGGATACTCCACCGACAAAGGCATAAGTTCCAATTCTAACAAACTGATGCACGGCCGTAAGGCCCCCCACAGTTACATGATCTTCGATATGCACATGGCCTCCGAGGGTGGCCGCATTGGCCATGATCACGTGGCTCCCCACCACACAGTCATGGGCTACATGAGCATAAGCCATGAAATAATTGTGATGCCCGATGGAGGTGATCTTTTTGCCCCTCTGGGTGCCGCGATGAACCGTCACGCCCTCTCTAAAAACATTGTCGTCACCAATGATTACCTGGGTTTTCTCATCCTTATAGGAAAGGTCCTGGGGAGGGTAGCCGATGGACACAAAGGGATGGATTTGATTGCGAGCGCCGATCTCCGTCCAACCGTCGATGATCGCATGAGGGCCCACCACGGACCCGGATCCCAAACTTACGTATGGACCAATTACAGTGAACGCTTTTATGACCACATCATCGGCCAAATCCGCACCAGATGAAACGACCGCAGTGGGATGAATCTCCATGAATCCGGCTCTTTTCTAATCCTGTTTTTTGTCTTTTCCCAAATCGATGGTGGCCATCAATTCCGCCTCCGCCACCAATTGCTCGTCCACGAAGGCTTCCCCTTGCATCTTAAAAATCGGACCACGTCGCTTGAGAAGCTGAAGCTTCAAAATCAGCTGATCGCCTGGTCGCACGGGCTTGCGAAAGCGCACCTTGTCCATTCCCATGAAATAAACCGGGCGACCGATGAGTTCGGGAAGTATGGAATAGGCCAGTATGCCCCCTGCCTGTGCAAGGGCTTCGGTGATGAGAACCCCCGGCATGATGGGCTGGTCGGGAAAGTGCCCCTGAAAGAAGGGCTCATTGATGGTTACATTTTTGAGAGCGACCAGCCTGTCCTCATGTATATCGAGGACCCGATCCACGAGTAAAAAAGGATACCTGTGGGGCAACGATCTCAAGACTTCAAAAATGTCGGCAGTCATCACTCCTCCCTTTTTAAGGCTTCCTTGATCTCCTGTATTTCAGCCTTCAACTCCTGGAGTTCCTCACGCATCCGAGGCAGCCTCCGGATATTCTTGAAGGTTTCAAACCACTCGCTCTGCGGTTGAGCGGGAATGCCGATCACGTCCAAACCCGGTTTGATGGAATGGGCAACCCCCGCCTTGGCTCCAATGCGTACCTTATCGCCGATGTTCACATGCCCCGCCACACCCACCTGCCCGGCCATGACCACATGGCGCCCGATGGTTGTACTGCCCGAAACCCCTACCTGCCCCACGAGGATGGAATGTTCTCCCACCACCACATTGTGCCCCAGCATGACCAGGTTGTCGATCTTGACGCCGCATTTCACCCAGGTTTTACCGAAGGCGGCACGGTCCACGGTGGTATTGGCCCCGATCTCCACATCGTCATCGAGATGAACGATCCCAAATTGCTCGATGCGAATATGATGTCCCCGACCGTCCTGCGCAAAGCCGAACCCATCGGCTCCGATGACCGCTCCACTGTAGATTGTCACCCGGTTTCCGATCACACAATGGTCCATGATGGTCACATTGGGGTAGATGAAACAATCCTCCCCGATGCGTACATGCTCCCCAACATAAGCTCCGCCGTATATTCGGGAATTTTTACCGATACTGCTTCCCTCTCCTACCTGCGCCAAAGGCCCCACGCGAACGCTCGCATCGAGTTCGGCCCCCGGCGACACAAAGGCAGCAGGGTGAATGCCCGGGGCAAGGTCGGGAGGATCCTTGAAAAGCCGGCTGATTCGCGCCACGGCCAGGTAAACCTGGTCGCATATAAGTTGGGGACAATCCAGGGAATGAGACATGCCGGGGGGAATGATGAGGCAAGACGCCTTGGTCAGACGGGCTGCGGGCAAATACTTTGCATGCACCACAAAGCTGAGGTCACCGGGACGAGCATCTTCCAGGGAACTGATTCCGGTCAGTCTCATTTCCCCATTGCCGACCATCTCGGCGCCGGCACAACTTGCCAGCTCACTTAGTGAAAAGCTTTTATTCTTCAACAAAACAAAAACATCTCTCTTTCAAAGTGAACCGTCTTCTCTGGAACGGCCCAAAAACAACAAACAAGGCGATGCCCGACAAAACAATTCATTTCATCAGGCATCGCCCAAGGTGGAAGAAAACTACATCCTATCCAGTTCCTTGATGATTCTCTCCGTCAGGTTTTCCTTCTCATTGACGTATACGATGCCCGCCTTTTCCCTCTCAAAAATGAAATCGTACTTCCCATCTTGCCCGATCTTTCTCACTACCTCGAAGATTTTATCCACCAGAGGCCCTGTGAGGTCCCCCGATAGTTTGTTCAACCGGGCGTTGGATTCCATGAGAAGCCTTTCCGTTTCGACCTGAAGCTTTTGAAGCTCTTCAATTCGCTTTTTCCTGGTCGCTTCATCCATAACAGCTTGCCGTTTCTCGAAATCTTCGCGTGCCGTGCCGAATTCCTTGGCTTTTTTATCGACCTCCGCTTTTACACTTTCACTCTCCCTCCTGAACTGATCGCTCGACCTTTTCCCTTCCTTGGAATTCGCCAGCACCAGGGTCATATCAAAAAATCCTATCTTGGGAGAAGCCAGCGCCGCACCACCCAAGAGCAAAGAGAAAGCTATCAGTAAAAGAGTCACCCTTATAAATTGTCTTTTCATACTTCGTACTCCCTAAAAAAATGCTCCGGCAGAAAACTGCCACTGGTAATTACTTTCACCCGGTTTGGGATCCAGGTTATAGCCCCACTCCAGTCGCAATGGGCCTAGAGGGGAATTCCACCGGATCCCCGCACCCGCATCGGTTCTGAAGTCGGAGACGGAAAAATCACTCATACTGTTGAACGCATTGCCGGCATCAAAGAAAACCACACCTTGAATGCCCATCTGATCCATGATGGGGAAGAGCACCTCAAAGTTTATCAGTCCATAGGTCAGACCACCGATGATTTCTCCCTGCTCGTCCTTCGGTCCCACATCTCCCCATTTGAACCCCCTCAAGGAATTGATGCCCCCAAGGAAGAATCGCTCATAGATGGGAGCTCGATTTCTATTGTCCAGCTCTTCAATATAGCCGAACTTCCCCCTGGCAAACCCCGTGAACTTCCAAAAAAGAGGAAAGAACCAACCGCTCTGCACCTCGAACTTTAGAAAGTCACTGTCGCTGCCCAGAAATGGGGCGGAGTACTCCATGGTGGCCCAATTCAGGCTGCCGGTAGTGGGCAGGAAAGGATGATCCGTCGTGTCTCTTTCCACACCGAAGGTAACACTGCTTTTGATCTGGCGCCCCATCTGGTCTTTGATGAATACGGAAGCGGTATCGGCCACATCGGTCACATCGGCATCTTCAAAAGTGTAATACACGTTGAAGCGGCTGTATTCACCGAACGGTAAACCGCCACGCAGCCTGAAACCAAGAGAATCCTTGGTGAAATCATTGTATTCCCTGAGCCAGTTATAAAGATCGATACCCACAAGCAGGTTCCTGTCCATAAACCACGGTTCCGTGAAGCTCATGACATAGCGCTGAGCCTCCTGGCCGAAGTAGGCCTTAAGGGATACCGTTTGGCCTTTGCCCATGAAGTTTCGCTGGCTCACCTCTCCCGTGGCAAACAAACCGTCATCGGAAGAAAATCCACCACCGACACTGATAGCTCCGGTCATCTTCTCTTTAACCTTGATATGAAGATCCATAATGCCTACCTGATGCGTATCGGCAGGAACGATTTCCACATCTTCGAAGTAATCGAGCTTTCTGAGATTGACCATGGTGCGTTCGAGATCGGATGAACTGTAATAGTCGCCCTCCGCCAATTGGATCTCCCGACGAATCACTTTGTCCAGCGTTTTGGTATTGCCCGAAATGTAGATTCTACCTATCCTGACTTTTTCTCTCTTGTCGATATTATAGGTAACTTGTGTGGTACGTGCTTCGGGATTACGCCTTACATCGGGAGCAACATCCACATAGGCATACCCTTCATCCATATATTTGGTGGAAAGAAATTTGATGTCATCACGCAGCGATTCACGACTGAAGAACTCTCCTGTTTTTACTTTTAAATCCTTGTGGATATCCTCCATGTCATCCAAGATATCCCCTGTCACTCTTACATCTTCAATCTTGTAACGGTTCCCCTCCTCCACGGGGATTTCGATATAAATACCATCCTTTTCTATATTCACCACAGGCGTTCCCACCCTGGCATCCATGAAGCCCTGGTCGTGATAAAAAACCGCCAGGCGATCCACATCGGTTTCCAGCACATCTCTTTGCAATACCCCTCTATCCGTGATCCACGAAAGGAAGTTTTTCTGCTTGACCTGCATGACCCCTCTGAGTTTGCGGTCGGAAATACTCTCATTGCCGGTAAAGGATATGCTTTGAATATATACCTTGCCCATTTCCTGGACATCAAATGTCACCACGGCCTTGCGAGGATCTTGAGGAAATTCGATTTTCGTATCCACCTCGGCATTGAAATATCCCTTTTGATGGTACAATCTCAAAATCTTTTGGGCATCCTCCGCGATGACGCTCCTTTGTAAAATAGCGTACTGCCTTGTGGCTATGGCAGCCATGATGTCCTTTTCCTTGACTTTTTTGTTTCCTGAAACTTTCACTTCAAGAATGGTCGGGTTTTCGCGAACATCAAAAACGAGAATTTTTCCATTGGGAGCATCTTCAATAACGGCATCCACATTTTCAAAATATCCCATTGCGTATATGGAACGAATATCTTCCGCCACCTGCTGAGGTCTGTGAACGTTACCAACCTTGCTCCCAACATTCAATTTTATGGCATCGGCCTCGATCCTCTCGCTGCCACGCACCTTTAAATCCACTATGAGGTCTCTGGCAAGCAAATGAACGGTCATCTGCTGCACCAGTCGACCGGTAGCAGACGCAAGGCTTTCCATCCCTCGATCTTCGGCAAAAAGGATTTCGGTCTTCTTTTGCCCCCTGGCATCCACAAGTCGGGCATCCAGGCTGATGATGCTCCCAATTTCCGTAAAACTTCCTATGAGGGCATAATCGGCCCCCAACGAGCTTCCAACATTCCTGGCCCGGGCTTCTTCCCGCACAATGCCGGTAGCTCGAAGTACATTGGCCACACTGACGGTATGGATTCCTTCATTGTTGAGCTGCTTTCCAATGAGTTCCATGATGAGTCTTTGATTCGCAGCCGTATCTTGCTGAGTGCGAACTTCCAGCGGCAAAACGGCAACCTTTGGAGCAGGTTCTTCCGCCCAGGTCATACCGCTTATTCCCAAAACCAAACAAAGGCAAATCCATAATTTACGCATCTGTCCATCCCCCATCAGCAAAGCACGGTTTATCCTGTTTCCTTCATTTGCCCGTCAACAAGTGTAAGTGTTCGGTGCATCATGGACGCCAGTTCCGAGTTGTGGGTCACAATGACCATGGTCAGGCCCAACTCTTCATTGATGGAAACCAACATGTCATGCAGCGTACGTCCGGTTCGTGTATCCAAATTGCCGCTGGGTTCATCGGCCAGAAACAGGCATGGCTTCAGAACCAGGGCTCTTGCCACCGCCACCCTCTGCTGCTCCCCACCGGAAAGTTCACCCACCCGGTGATGAATTCGCGGGGAAAGACCCAGGCGATCCAGCAGCCGACACGACTCGCCCATGATTTCTTTCCTGGGCTTTCCTGCAATGAGGCCGGGCATCATGACGTTTTCCAGGGCGTTGAACTCGGGCATGAGATAGTGGAATTGAAAAACGAAACCGATATGGCGATTGCGGAACCGGGCCAGTTCTTTTTCATCGGATAAAAAGATGTCCTTGCCCCCATAGAGCACCTTCCCGCTCGTCGGTTTTTCCAGTGTCCCAATGATGTGCAAAAAAGTTGATTTACCCGCTCCCGATGCCCCCACAACAGCCAGCCGCTCCCCTTTGCGTATCACGATATCCAGATTTCGAAAGAGTTCAATGGAGCGGGTACCGCTACCGAAGCTTTTACCGAGGCCAAGGGTCTGCACTTCAATGGGTGCGTGTTCCCTATTCATAGCGCAGAGCTTCCGAAGGTTCCATCCTGGCCGCCTGGCGAGATGGGTAGAGTGTCGCTAAAAGACTGATGGCCACAGCGGAAAAACCAATGAGCATCACATCGGAAAACTGCATTTTTACCGGGAGCGTGGAGAGATAATAGACATCCCGGGGAAGTTCCACAAACTTATAGCGACTGAGCAACGCACAAAGACTATAGCCTCCCAGCAGACCGAGGGCCGTACCGGATATCCCAATGAGCGCCCCTTCCATGACAAATATCTTACGGATGCTTGCAGTCGTTGCCCCCATGGCCTTTAAAATTGCAATATCCTTGGTTTTTTCCATGACCAGCATGATGAGAGAACTCACGATATTGAAGGCTGCCACGAGAACGATCAAGGTCAGAATGATGAACATGACCACTTTTTCAAGCTTCAGAGCGGCAAAAAGATTTTGATTCATCTGCATCCAGTCACGAACCCAAAAGTTCCCCCCCAGACGCACCCTGAGGGCATCGGAAACTTCCCTGGCCTTGTAGATGTCGTGAACTTTTACTTCAATCCCCGTGACGGCATCACCAATGGAGAGAAACCTTTGCGCCGCCTCGATGTGAATGTAAGCCAGAGTGTTGTCGTATTCATACATTCCCGAATGGAGGATGCCCACGATCTTAAACAACTTGCTCCGCGGCGTCTGTCCCAGGGGCGTCAGTCTCCCGGAAGGCGAAATGACCGTGACCCAATCTCCATGGCGAACCCCAAGGTTATTGGCAAGTTCGACACCCAGAAAAATACCCGGCTGCTCCGATGCTTCTTCCCCACGCTGATCATCTCCGGGCTTCAAATCCCCCAAACCTCCCTGCAACATGCTTTCCTGGATGTTGATGACCTTATGGGCCGTCAATGGATCAATGCCGCGAAGAACGGCTCCGGAAACATTTCTTCCCGAGCTGATCATGACCTGGGTATAAACAAAGGGAGTGGATGCCACCACTCCCCTTTCTTTGTCGGCCAGCTCCCTAACCGCCTCGTAATCGGCTATGGGGCCTGAAAAATCACCCACAATCACATGTGACGTCACGCCGAGAATCCGGTTACGCAGATCCTCATGAAACCCGTTCATGACCGCCAGAACCACAATGAGCGCGGTAACGCCCACCGCAACCCCTATGACAGATATGACGGTGATAAGAGATATGAAGGTCTGCCTGCGCTTGGCCAGCAAATAGCGCAGGCTCACGAACAATTCAAAGCTCATCAAGGATTCAGCTCTTCTTTTCCGGTCTCAAGTGTGGAAAAAGTATCACGTCTCGAATGGAGGATGAGTCGGTAAAAAGCATCACCACCCGATCGATACCTATGCCCTCCCCCGCAGCGGGCGGCATTCCATATTCCAGAGCCCTCAAATAATCTTCGTCCATCTCGTGGGCCTCTTCATCACCGCCGGCCTTGGCTTCCAACTGATCCTTAAAACGACCACGTTGATCCCTGGGATCATTGAGTTCGGAAAAAGCATTGGCCATTTCCCGGCCGGCCATGAAAAGTTCGAAGCGATCCGTAACACCGGGATCTTCTTCATTACGGCGGGAAAGGGGTGAAACTTCCACGGGATAATGGGTGATGAAAGTCGGTTGAATCAACTCCGGCTCCACGGCCAGGTCAAAAATCTTGGTGAGCAGCTTTCCATGCCCCTCAAATTTTTCCGCAGCAATGCCCAACTTTTGGGCCACCTCGATGGTCCTGGAAAAATCTTCAAGGGCTTCACGAGGAATGTTGCCCAGTTCGGAAAGAGCATCCAAAAGCCTGTAGCGTTTCCAGGGGGGGGTCAGGTCAATGAGCTGTCCCTGATATTCGACCTGAAGATTGCCTCCATTGACCGTGCGGGCAATTTCCACAAACAGCTCTTCCGTAACGGCCATGAGATTTTCGTAGGTAGCATGAGCCTGATAAAACTCGAGCATGGTGAATTCCGGATTGTGCTGCGTGGAGATGCCTTCGTTCCTGAAGTTCCGATTGAGTTCGAAAACCCGATCGAATCCTCCCACGAGCAGCCGCTTGAGGTACAGCTCCGGTGCGATTCGCAAATAAAGGTCCATATCCAAGGCATTATGGTGGGTCCTGAAGGGCCTGGCCGTGGCGCCGCCGGGTATGGGCTGCATCATGGGAGTTTCCACTTCCAGGTAGCCTCGAGAGCTGAAAAAACGGCGGATGGTTTCCACAATCAGAGCCCGCTTGCGAAAAGTATCCCTGACGGTTTCGTTGACGATCAAGTCCACATACCGCTGACGATAGCGGGTCTCGACATCTTTCAAACCATGATACTTCTCGGGCAGAGGACGTAGATTCTTGCTGAGAAGCACCAACCGGTCGACGGAAATCGTGAGTTCTTCGGTGCGAGTCCGGAAAAGGGTGCCGGTCACTCGGATAAAATCACCGACGTCGAGCTTTTTGACGATCCGGTAATCTTCTTTCCCCAGCTTGTTTTGCTGAAAATAAACCTGTACGCGACTGTCGGCATCCAAAATATGCATGAAAGTAGATTTGCCGAAAGAACGAACAGCCATGATGCGACCGGCTACAGTATATTCAGTCCCGTCCTCTTCCAGCTCGGAACCGCTCCGCTCCCCCGCGACTTCCATTAGATCTTTAATGTGATGCGTGACTTCATGGCCATTGGGATAAAGGGAAACACCAGACTGTTCGAGATCTTGCGCTTTTTGCAGCCGCTCTCGCATCACAACATTAAGATCATCCATTTCCAAAACGTCCTTTTCACTGTGCAGCCAACAGGGTCATAAAATTCAAACCAATCTTCAAGTGGACGAAAATTAGATGATTTGCCTCATGACGTCAAGGGCAATTGCCGGTGACGGGTGCGAGCCCATGAGGCACCCGCCAAGACCTCTTCCATGCAAAATGGTGAAATCGTCCTATTTCTCTTTTTTCCTTGCCATGCTGCTTGCGGTGAAGCCGATGATCAACCCCCCCAGGATGACCAGAACCCAGTCACCGTTTTTATAAAGTTGCGTCAGACCGTAGAGCAAAAGGCCAATGCCGCCCGCGAGGCTCAACAATTGTGTCTTGCGATCCATTCACCAATCCTTTCCAGCCACATACCTTGATGTTCGAACGGTAAAGCTCTTCCCAAAAAATACCAAGTCGGCATCACAGCACGGCCGTACCCGAGTAATGGGAGCGCATATCGGGATTCCTGCTGCAAACAAGGGGCAGGGAAACATTTTATGTTGAGTTGACAAACACTTTGTTTTCATTTACAAAATGCAAATATTGGAGTCTCTACTCACGGAATCCACAACCCACTTTTCTTTCTACCATGACTACCCCATTCATGATAAACCTTTTTTGTATGACTTTTCGCTTAACGTGCTCAATGGAAAGGAAACACATGATCAATGAAACCCTTACAGCAATGAAAGGCATCGCCGTTGGACATGCCCGCATTCCGGGAGTTCCGACCGGATGCACCGTCATCTTGCCCGAAGGCGGAGCCGTCGCGGGAGTTGATGTGCGAGGAGGCGCCCCCGGAACGCTGGGTACCGACAGCCTGCATCCCCTCAACCTGATCGACCGGATCCACGCTGTATTCCTGACCGGTGGAAGCGCTTTCGGACTCAGCGTGGCCGAAGGCATACGTTACTACCTGAAAGAAAGAAACGTCGGTTTTCAAACAGACCACGGAGTGGTTCCCATCGTTTGCGGCGCGGTCATCTTTGACCTGGGGCTCAACGAAACGGACCAGGTGCCCGAAGGAGCCTTGGGGTATGAAGCCTGTGAAAATGCATCCCAAGCTCCCATGCCCGACGGACGTCACGGTGCCGGACTGGGGGCCACCGTGGGCAAAATACACGGCATGGACCGGGCCATGATGGGAGGCATCGGCAGCGTGCATCTTCAAGTCCCTTCGGGGCTCCAGGTGGGCGCGGTCATGGTCGTGAATGCTTTCGGCGATGTGATGGACCCCGATCAGAACCGGATCATCGCCGGCTGTCGAGAACACCCGGAAACCCTCGAACTGACCAACACGGAATTCGAGATGTTCGACACCCTGCAAATCAACGGCTTTTCCACCATGGAAAGCACTGTTATAGGTGCCGTGGTCACCAATGCGAAGCTCAACAAAACACAACTGACCAAAGTGGCACAAATGGCCCACGACGGACTGGCACGAACCATCCGCCCCTCCCACACTCTCTTTGACGGCGACACCATATTCGCCCTCAGCAAGGGAGAACTCGAACCGGTGGACCCCAGCGTGGTGGGCTCGCTGGCCGCAAATGCAGTGGCTCAAGCCATCGTGAAAGCGGCGAAGACAGCCGGTTCCCACGGGAAAATCCCGGGTCTGGGCGACAGGTTTGCCCCCATCTCATAGAAAGAATCGAGACCGTCAAGTTCGGCCATCCATCGAAAGCTATCTGAAAAGCAGGGGCGGAGCTTTTATCTCCGCCCCTTACAAGTATGCGCTCATGCCTGTTTTCAGACAGCACCTCATGGCGCCTGGAGGAGATTTCATGGAAGAAAAACCAAACCCCAACTGCGTTACCCATTTTTGCGGGCAAACTCTTTCATGAATTGCACCAAGGCCTCAACGGCGTCATAAGCAACGGCGTTGTAAATGGAAGCCCGGCAACCGCCCACGGAACGATGCCCCTTGAGGCCGCCCATTCCCTGTGCGAGGGCTTCACTGATGAAGCGAGGCTCCAGTTCGGTGTTGCTCAAGCGGAACGTGACATTCATGAAGGACCTGGATTCGGGAGAAGCCGTACCCCGGTAAAAATCCTGACTGTCCAGATAATCATAAATGAGCGCGGCTTTCTTTTCGTTGAGATCCTGCATCTTTTCGATGCCACCCATTTTTTCCTCAAGCCACACGGCCACCTTCCACATCACGTAAATGGCGAAGCAGGGAGGCGTATTGTACATGGACTTCTTTTCCGCATATGTGGTGTACTTGAGCATGCTGGGCAGGTTCGGGGGAGTTCTCTCGAGCATGTCCTTGCGGATGACCACCAGGGTGGCACCGGCCGGTCCGGCATTTTTCTGGGCTCCGGCATAAATGAGCCCAAAGGGGTTGGGATCGAAAACACGGCTGAAAATATCCGACGACATGTCGCTCACCATGGGAGCGGACACGCCGGAGGGAAAATCCCGCCACTGAGTCCCTCGAATGGTATTATTGGACGTGATGTGCAGGTAGGCACTGTCGGCCGGAACCTCGAAGCCTTTGGGGATATAAGTGAATTCACGGTCCTGGGAAGTCGCCACGACACGCACGTCTTTCCCCAAGATTTCCGCTTCCTTGATGGCTTTTGTCGCCCAGGTGCCGGTATTGATGTAGGCAACCGGCCTGCCGTCCAGGCCAAGATTCATGGGAACCATGCAAAATTGCATGCTCGCTCCCCCTTGGAGGAAAAGTACATCAAACCGATCATCAAGCTCCAAAAGACGTTTGATACGAACAACAGCATCATCGAGAACATCCTCGAACCACCTGGAACGATGGCTCACTTCCAAAATGGACATGCCCGAACCCTTGAAATCGAGCATCTCACGTTGAACGTCCTCGAGTATTTCAGCAGGCAAAGCTGCCGGCCCCGCATTGAAATTGTGAATCCTTTGTGCCATGGATTCGTCCCCTCCCCTAAATAATGTTTTTTATGATTGATTTTCCAACCGCCCCCTTGTAGTTCCCAGCAAAAATAAGCGCATAGGCTAGATAGGTTCCCTTTTTTTGTCAATGAAATTTTGTGCTTTGCCGGATAAACAGGCCTGCGGGATCGAGTCCGCCTTTCATCAACCATGATTCAAACTCAATTCACCCTCCCTTTCTGCCTCATTTCATACTTGTCCCTGAAAATAGGACAGAACCTCAAAAGGATTTCATCCGAAAGCCACTGAAAGACCGTCCGCCCGTCTTCCAGTTCTTCCAGGTTGGCGATGCCGCCGAGGATGTCATTGTATATTTCCATGGCCCGCTCTTCGGGCAATCCACCGGCCATGGCCGGTTCGAGGATGGCACGCAGCAGTACGGATATGTCTTCAGAGCCTGGTATGTTGGACATTCTTCATTCTCCTTGATTCACGCCGACCGGCGTTTGCAGATCATAAACAAGTTCTATGTGAGGGAACTTTTTCTTCGCACCCCAAAATTCCGTTGCTCATTTTAACATAACGAGGTCCAAACCAAGAAGTTAAAACCATTTGAGCAATTGATTCAATATTTTTTCGTTCCCTTACTCTCCGGATCATCTTCGGATGTTGGCTGAGGCGGATCGGGTGTTTCATCAAAAAAGGTTACACCGTCATCCTCCTCCTGGGCATGGGGGGAGGACGTCTGAGTATCCTCGAAAAAGACGACTTCGTCTTCCCGGACAGAAGCCTTTACTGGAGACTCGTCAAAGAAAACGACATCGTCTTCTCCCGAAGAGGTGGGAATTTCCTGGATACCGGGCATATGAGGCTTTTCCGGTTGAGAGGGTGCCGGAGCCTCGTCGAAAAACACCACGTCGTCGCCCTCATCCTTGCTGCTCGTGGCGGCTGTATCCGATGATTTTTTCTCGATCTTCAACACCTCACGGGCGTTTTTGAGTTCTTCGGCCACGGTGAAAAGCTTGCTCACCTTGGCGAAAACCTTTTGCCGGACGCCCTGTTGAACATGCAGGCCGTCTCCATGTATGCCGTCCTCACCCGCATGGATGCGCTTTAAATCATCCTGGATGGACTCGATGAGCTTCACCGTGTTTTGAGAAACCTGGTGGCAGATGTCCTCGAATTGCAGATTGACCACAATGTCGTTGACATCGTCCCGAAAACGGGAGGAATCCCCCAGTGTCTTTTGGATCACCTCCGACAGGTTAACGAACGAATCCACCACGGACAAAACCACATCCTGCAAGAGCGTGATGGTCGAGTTGATGAAGAGGGTTTCCACGTCCATGGCCGACTTGAGGTCATCGATGGCCTTTTCGCTGTAGCCGATCAGGCTGTTCAATTCCTCTTCCACGCTGGATGCCGAAGTGGTGGCTTTGTCGGCCAGTCTGCGCACTTCCTCGGCCACCACGGCAAAACATTCGCCGCTTTTGCCCGCCCGTGCCGCCTCGATGGCCGCATTCAACGCGATGATCTTGGTGGAAAGGGCGATGGTGGAAATTTCCTGCGAGAAGGGTTTCATGAGATGGATTGCGTTGCGGATGTGATCAAGCCGTGAAATGTCTTCGCTTTTGCGCTGCACGGTCAGGTTGAGCTGCTCCATAACTTCACCCAGCATGGCCTCATAGCGAACCTGAATGATTCCCAAGCCCTGGTCACGCATGGATTCCTCCCGCCCATCCTGTCCCGCCACCAGGGCCATCCT
>CAZRWT010000049.1:7669-24396 GCA_964603955.1 uncultured Syntrophobacteraceae bacterium | reverse complement strand
GCATAAGCCGTTCCAGGAATCCTCGGCCTGCAGGCCGGGGAGGATGTCAATGAAAAAGCTTTTGACATCATGGGGGGCGGGTGTTAGCAGGAAAAGCCGAACGCATTGAATGCGTTGAATGATAGAAAACAGAGGTGTTGGGCAACAACCCGTTGAGAGTTCATATGAAAGCAGTTGATAGACCGCAACGATCATCACATCGACCGTCACCGGCCGACGCACCATCCGGGCCCGGAGCGCTGCGCATCGGCGGAGTGGTCGTGGACCCTCCCCTCATTCTCGCGCCCATGGCGGGGGTGGCGGATGCTCCTTACCGGAGGATCATGGCCCGGCATGGAGTGGGAATGGTCACCACGGAAATGGTCAGCATCCAGGGGCTCGTGCGCGACCAGGCCCCCACCTGGCGATTGTGTGATCGGGACGAAGCGGTGAAAGTGCCCATGGCCGTGCAGATTTTCGGGGGAGACCCGGTGGTCATGGCCGAGGCCGCTGCGCGCCTCGAGGGCAGGGGAGCGGCGCTCATCGATATCAATGCCGGGTGCCCCGTCAAGAAAGTGGTAAAGCAAGGGGCCGGGGCCGTTCTCCTCAAAACGCCCGACCAGCTTGCGCGCATGGTGGAGGCGGTAAAAAAATCCGTCAGGATTCCCGTCACGGTCAAGGTGCGGCTCGGGTGGGACGAAAAGGATATCAATGTGGTGGATGTGGCCAGGCTCCTGGAAAGGGCGGGTATGGATGCCATAACGGTCCATGGGCGCACCGCCGTGCAGTTCTATGGAGGGCGGGCCGATTGGGAGTGGATTCGGCGGGTGAAAGAAGCCGTCGGTGTTCCCGTGGTGGGCAATGGGGACATCACTTCGCCCTTCCTCGCGGAGGAAATGCTGCATCGTACCGGGTGTGACGGAGTCATGATCGGCCGGGCCACTCAGGGCAATCCATGGCTTCTGTCTGAAATCGCCGGAAGGTGGGGATGGGAGGCCCATGGTGGATTGTCCCTGAACTGGGACACGCTATGGGAAACGGTTGTGGACCATGTAAACCTGTTCCTGGACCACAAACCTCACGCCGTGGGGCATATTCGCAAGCTCTTGCTCTGGTATTCCAAACATGCTCCCGGAGCGTCGGCCCTGAGGAGCGGGCTGGCTCGAATCGGTACGGTGGATGCTATGCTCCACGCTTTCAAAATATGGGTGGATGAGGCTCGCCCCGGTGGGCTTTCACTCCTTTCTCTCAAAATTCCCCAAACGGTCGGTGATCGGTCGTACGCATCGGAAGCCGACCCTGTTCATTGCAGAGGTATGCAGTCATGCGAGTGGTCGTAGCCAAAACAGCGGGGTTTTGCAAAGGGGTGCGCAAGGCACTGGAAGTCACCCTCGAAGCCATCAAGAATCGCAAATCGGGTGAGGAAATCTGCACCTACGGTCCCTTGATCCACAACAAGCAGGTCTTGAACATGCTGGAGGAAAAAGGGGTCAGGGAAGAAAACCGTATTGAACGGTGTGCGGGCAAGAAAGTGGTCATCCGAGCCCACGGCATTCCCCCACATGAGCGAAATGAGTTGCACGACATGCAGGCCGGCATTCTGGATGCCACTTGCACCAGGGTGGCCAAAGTGCATGGGGTGATCAAACTTCATGCTCGAAAAGGCTATCATACGGTTATTGTGGGAGACGCGGACCATGCGGAAGTTATCGGACTCATGGGGTACACGGAGGGACGGGGTGTGGTCATCCGCAAGCCCGAGCAGGTGGACGAACTTCCCGACCATTGGGAAAATGTGCTCCTGGTGGCTCAGACGACGCAAAATGAGGAAGTCTTCCATGAAATTTGTCGGCGTTTTCTCCAGCGCTATCCCAATGGTGTGGTCAAGAATACCATCTGCGGGTCCACTCATGAACGGCAGAACGAGGTGCGCCAGCTGTGCTCCCAGGTGGATGCCATGGTCATCGTGGGAGGGTATCACAGCGGGAACACGGTGCGCCTGGCCGAAATCGCCCAAGAATGCGGCGTTCCCACTTACCACGTGGAAACGGAAAAAGAACTGAACCGGGAGGAAATGGCACGGTACAATAGCGTGGGGGTTTCCGCCGGGGCGTCCACGCCCAACTGGATCATACGGGATGTGGTGAGCTACCTTCAGTCCATCAAGGCCGAGGATTCTCAACAGGATGCTCGATGGAAGAAGCTCCTCGATCTCATGGTTTACGGAAACCTGTTCATTGCCCTGGGAGCCGCTTCACTGCCGTTTCTGGTGAAGGCACTCACCGGGCTGGATGTCGCCCCCCTTTACAGCAGCGCCATGGCCGCGTGCTACGCTTACGGCATGCATACCCTGAATATTTACACTGATCGTAATGCCATTCAGTTGAATGATCCAGGGCGAGCAGCCTTTTATCATCGCTACCAGTATTGGTTTCGGGGGGGCAGCGCTATTGCCGTGCTCCTGGCCCTATGGATGTCTCTCAAAATCAGTGTGTTCACCTTCTTGGCCATGATTTTTTTCGTGCTGTTCGGCCTGATCTACACCATGCCTCATCTCCTGCCGAAAAAATGGAAGATATCGAAGATATTGAAAATCAAGGATATTCCAACTTCCAAAACCTTTTCGGTTCCCTTGGCATGGGCAGGCATCACCGTGGCCCTTCCTTATGTCGAGCACTATGGGGAAGCTCCTGGAGTGCTCCTCTACGCTTTCTGGGTCGTTTTTCTCCTGGTGCTCATCCGAACCACGGTCCTGGACCTTTTGGCGGAGCAGGGGGATCAGTTGGTGGGGCGTGAAACCCTGGTGGTTTACTGGGGAGAGAAAAAAACAGGGGACTTTGTGCTGGCCGCCCTGGCGGTTTTGGTTTTATCGCTCTTTGCGGCTCCCTTTCTGGAGGTCTTCACGGCCTTTTCTTTTGTGGCTCTGGCAGGTCTTTGCGCCTTTTTGTGGCGTGTGCGCGGCGCTTGTCGGGAGCCCTTGAGACGTGATCCCCTGTCCGAAGCCTTGATCGAAGGGGTGATCATCGGCCTGGGTGTCCTGGGCGCTCTGTGGAACCTGGTATTTTAGAAACTGTCTGAAAATTCTTTTGATGCCAAGCTCCGACTCGGGAACGAAAGTCCTGGTACAGCAGAGTCCGAGTACAACTGCGCTTTCTTTCCCCTATGTCCATTTCGTCCACTTTGTCCATTATGTCCACAACTCTCCGGACAGAAAGACAATTTTCAGACACTTTCTTAGAGGGATGTCGTGGTCAGTGTGATCATTCCAACGCACAATCGCAGCCGTTTTGTGAAGGAGGCGGTGGATTCTGTCCTGGCTCAGGAGGGCGATGTGTCCATGGAGGTGATCGTTGTGGACGATGGGTCCACCGATGACACGGCTGCCGTATTGCACCCATATGGCCCTGCAATTCGACGGGCGTTTCAGGCTCGCAAGGGAGTCAGCGCGGCACGAAATCTCGGTGCCGAAATGGCCCGTGGACAATGGCTTGCTTTCCTGGATTCCGACGACCTCTGGGTGCCGGGTAAACTCAAGGCTCAGATGGGCTACATGGAGTACAATCCCCATCTGAAAATCAGCCAGACGGGAGAAATCTGGGTGCGTAACGGCAAAAGGATCAATCCCAAAAAATATCACGGGAAACCCTCGGGACACTGCTTTCCACTCCTCCTGGAAAGATGCCTGGTGAGCCCTTCCTCAGTGTTGCTGTGTGCCGATCTCTTCAGGGAACTGCAAGGTTTCGACGAGACTTTGCCCGCGTGTGAGGACTATGACCTCTGGCTCCGCATCGGATATCGTCATCCCATTGGGTTGCTCGACAGTCCCCTGGTGGTGAAGCGCGGGGGACACGACGATCAGTTGTCCTTCACAACCCCGGCTCTCGATGCCCTGAGAATCAAGGCACTGGTGAAGCTTCTTCTCAAGGAGCCCCTTGCGCAGCATCAGCAAAGGTCGGCGTTGGATGTGCTGCGTGTCAAATGCCGTATTTATGGAGAAGGGTGTCGGAAAAGGGGGCGGTTGGACGAGGCGGCGGCCATGATCAACCTCCCCGGGTCCATGGCGAAAGCATTGGAGGCAGGGGGGAATTCGAAAGGGCTGGATCAGTTTTGGGCATCTTTTACGGAAACCAGTTTTCCATTTTTGTAGAAAACGGCTTCGAATTCCCGGTCCACACCGCCATCGAGACCGAACTGCATTTTGCCCGAGGCTCCTGAATAAGACCGGTCCGATGTGAAGCGTTCCACGAGCCGGTTGTTGAAAGTCTCACGATGTAGCGGCTCCTGTTGAAGGTCTTCACCGATCAGGTGTATGGTGTCGTAACCCAGTGCGGCCGACCAGTCGGGTTCTCTCAAGTGCTCGGCCACAAATTTTTGGAGAAAGTCCTGCCAGGCCTCCCCGCAGTTTTCTTCCCCCATGGATGGCCGGACCATCAGGAGGCGGTCGTGAAACCTCTCGTGTAACTCATCCAGGGCGAAGCGGTCGTACACTTGAGGCACCAGCAATTTACCTTCATAGGCCATGTCGCTGAGGACTCGTGCGGTTTGACTGCCCCACACCGGCGAGCCCGCAAGAAACACCAGGTCTACCGTTGAAATCACCTCAAATTTTTCAGAAACCGCCGGCATATTTCCGTCAAATACCGCTTCTTTTACCTCGATTCCCATTTGAAGGGCTCCATTTTTATAGCCTTCCAGGAGAATTTCCCCATAACGGTCCGGCTCATAAATGGCCATGAACTTCCGGGAAGGGGCCAATCCGGCGGAAATTCTGCCGGCATGTGAAGCCTCGACACGGTCGGACGGCACCAGCCTGATCACGGCTTCTTCTTTGATCAAACTTTCATGGGAGTTGGCCGGAGCCATCATGCTCACATTGTGCTTCTTGCATAAGGGAATGAGGGTTTCGAATATGTGAGAAGGGCCATGAACGACGAGAAGGACGGTGTCTGGGTCGTGGACGATTTTTTGAGCGGTTTCAAAAAAATCCGACTTGTTCTTTTCGATATCCACGATGAGCATCTTGCCTTGGAATCCAGCGGCCTCGAGTTCACTCCAGGCTATTTCCATTCCTTCCTTCATGGAACGGCCGTCCTTTTCGAAGGGACCGGTGAGGGGCAAAAAGGCAGCTATCAGGGGGTGTTCAATGGGAACCGTCGGAGAAGGCATCGCTTCCATGGTTTCTTCCTTCGGCTCTTGAGTTTTGCCGGTTTTCCAGTATTCCATGAAAAAATATCCGGCCACCATCAGGAGAGCCATGGGCAAAAGAATTCGAAGCAGCCCTCTTTTTCCACTCTTTTTTACGGGAGCCTTGTACCGGTAGTGCTTCATGCTTCCTGAGCCTGCCTGCCGCGTCCTCGAAAAACGAGGCGGATGGGGGTTTTGTTCAGCCCGAACGCCTCCCTGAACTGATTGGTGAGGAATCTTTCGTAGGAAAAGTGGACCATGTGCGGGTAGTTGCAGAAAAGTACGAAGGTGGGAGGACGAATGGAGGCCTGGGTGGCGTAGAAAAACTTCAAGCGACGTCCTCCTGTCACATAGGGGGGCTCGTGTTGCTGGAGTGCCTGTTCGAGCACACGGTTGACCACTCCCGTGGAAATTCTCTCGTTGTATTGCTGAAAAACTTCTGTTACCTCAGGCAGGATACCGGACACTTTTTTGCCCGTTGCGGCGGAAAAGGTGAGAATGGGGGCGAAGGGGAAAAAGCGGAACCGATTTTTCACTTCCTGGAGGAAGCCTTTGACTTCACGAGCGTTTCCGGTGAACAGATCCCACTTGTTGATTCCGATGATGCAGGCTCGGGAGCGATCCTGAACATACCCTGCAATGTGCAGGTCCTGATCGGTGACGCCTTCCACCGGATCGATGAGAATCAGGGCCACATGGCAGCGGTCCACACTTTTGAGAGCCTTGATGATGCTCAACTTTTCCAGTTTCTCCCGCGTCTTGCCTTTTCTTCGGATTCCTGCCGTATCAATGATGGTGTAGCGTTGTCCTCCCTTCTCGAAGGCCGAATCCACTGCGTCGCGGGTGGTGCCCGGAATGGGACTCACAATGACCCTTTGCTTGCCCAGTATCTGGTTGACCAGGGTGGACTTGCCCACGTTGGGGCGTCCGAGTATGGCCAGCCGTATCTCGCCGGTGTCGCCTCCCTCGGAAGGTTCTTCGATATCGGGTGGAATGGTTTCCGCCAAGTCCGTCATGAGTTCTCCGATTCCGAATCCGTGAGCGGCGCTGATGGGGTAAATCCTCTCCAGGCCAAACTCATAAAATTCGGCAATGTGCCGGGTTTGCTCGGGACCGTCGATTTTGTTCACGGCAAAGAAAATGGGCTTGGATGTGCGCCGGAGGATATCCAGTATTTGAGTGTCTTCGGGGTGGACACCCGTTTTTGCATCGGTGACGAAAAGGAGTATTTCCGCTTCTTCCAGGGCGAAAAGGATTTGCTCCCTGGCCTTTTCTTCAATGATGTTGGTGTCCTGGCCCACATAGCCTCCCGTGTCGATGAACCCGAGCGTCTTCCCGTCCCAGGTGATCCGCGCGTGCTTGCGATCTCGGGTCACACCGGGCAGATCGTCCACCAGGGCATCCCTGCTCCTGCTGATGCGGTTGAATAGAGTGGACTTGCCCACGTTGGGCCTTCCGACGATGGCGATGAATTTCATAGTGAGCTTTCCTGTGACGTTACCGGTTATCCCAAAGGAGGGGGGAGATTAAAAATGAATGCCTACCATATGCAGTTCAAGCCAAATGGTCAATGGTTATAATGTCGTGTAGAGGGAAATCGTTTCACCGCCGGGACAGGATCGCACGGCGGAGCCCCGCACAAGAAGCCCTCGTGCGTTCCGTATCTGTAACATAAGGCAGATCCGAATCTTGCAGGACAAACCGGCAGTCATCCTCACTGAATGTCCGGCAGGGGTGGGGACGCCACGGGTGAATGGCGCACAGGCTCATGCCCGCGCTGCCGAGTTCCCACAGAAAGGGACAGAAGCGGTGTCCTTTTCCCAGTCCCTGGGAAAAGAGAGCTTTCCATTCTTGAGGGATGATGGATTCCGGGGGAAAATCCGGGTAGCCTCCGGGTGTTTCGCAGCACCCGCCACAATGGATGCAGTAGCGGCCGGCTTCCGCATCGGGAGTCGGGGGGGAAAAACGCGATATGGAAGTGTAACCGCCGTTTTGTTGAAGCCATTTTTTTACCACCAAAAAGAAACAGGCTCTTTCATGCGACAGGCGTCTCAGCATTCTCCTTTTTTCCCCGGGAGCCGGCTTTTGCCGGGAAGCCTCACGACCTAGCAACGTAATGTTTCTCAGAAGGTAGGAAAGGGGGAAAAGGGGGTCTCGCAAAGCTTGTCGCAATCTTCCTTTCATGGGGTTTGCCGGTTTAAGAGTCCCGAGGGTGTGCAGCAAAGCTTTACGGCATTTTCTCAACAGGTCGGCCCTTGTCGTGATTTCCATAGAGTCCCGTCAGTCCTATGAAGACAGGTGAGGATAGTGAAGCTCCGCTTCGGACGGCCGTACATACAGGGGTACGCAGGTGAGAGGGTCGTCCCCGTTTCCCTGGATGAGTCTTTTGCGGGCCAGATGAGCCACGAAGGCGGCGCGGGGAACGTGGTGCGGGGTGGGGGCTTCCTTCACCAGGGAACCCAATTTTTCGACAAAATAGTTTCGGTAGGCAGACCAACCGTCTCCGCAAAAGATTGTGGGCTCATGGATGTGATCAAGTACCCGTTCCGGACTGCCGACCATGAGCCTGCCCCGGCGCACCGGCGTGCCTCCATGGTCTGATCGGTAGAGACCGAAGAAAACTTCTTTTTTGCGTGCATCGAGTAGACTACAGATGGGGTGTGGGGTAAAGGGGAACTGAGATGCCAGAGCATCCAGCGTTGAAACTCCCGCGAAACCTTTATTCAGGGTCCAGGCCAGGGTTTTTATGGTCGTCAACCCAATACGGAGGCCCGTGAAGCTTCCCGGGCCCGTGGTGACGGCAAAGCCCTCCACATCGTCCAGGCTCCAGCCGACCTTTTCCAATATCCGATCAATGGTTTTCAGAAGAAGGCGGTTGTGGGTGATTTCCGAGTGGATGGTCCATTCGGCTTTCACTCTTGCTTCTTCCATGAGACAGACACTACCGCTCGATGTGGAGGTGTCGGCAGCGAGAATTTTCATGATTGTTTATCCTTCAGGGCTGGGAACCCACCTTTTGGAAGGTGGATTCCCGACGATTTGAGTTCGACCCTGAGCATGCTGTTTCATGGGGTGAGAGAAGATCCGCTGCCGGGCATCAGCCTCATGATGTCGTTATAAAAGACAAAGGCCATGAGCATGAGGAGCAGGAACATTCCAAATTTTTGCATCACCTCGATGGTTTTATCGCTCAACGGCTTGCCCCGAATGGCCTCGATGCTGAAAAACACCAGGTGGCCCCCATCGAGGACCGGAATGGGCAGAAGGTTCAGGACCGCCAGGTTGACGCTGATGAGAGCAATGAAATTGATGAGGTTGATGATGCCGGCCTGGGCCTGCTGCCCTGCCAGTTGAGCGATGAATATGGGGCCCCCCAGGGTTTTGGGAGAAATAACGCCCTCGATCATTTTCACCACGGTGAGCAAAAAAAGTTTGCTCAAGTTCCAGGTTTGCTGAAGGCTGTAGCTTATGGCGGAAAAGGGGGAAATGTCCTGGGTCTCCACTTTCCCCGATGCCGTTACTCCCACGATGGGCCTTGATATGACCTCGCCAAAAATATTGGTGATTTCACTCATCATGGGAGTCACGACAACTCTAAAAACTTCGTCACCCCTTGCAACCACCAAAGACAGCGGACTTTCCCCATGTTGCTCGATGGCTCGGGACAGATCGTCCCAGGTGGCGACCTCACGATCGTTGATGAAGAGTATCAGGTCGCCCTTTTCAAGCCCTGCTCGCTGTGCGGGGGAGTCTTCGTTCACGGAACCGATCTCCGGCATGAGACGTGGGATGCCGGCGACGGCATAGATCATGGCAAAGATGACGATAGCCAGCAAGAAGTTGGACAGAGGACCCGCCAGCACGATGCCCATGCGTTTGGAAACGGGCTGGACGGAAAAGCTGCGGGCTTTTTCCTCTTCAGTGATTTCGTCGTGCATGTCTTCGCCGAGCATCTTGACATAGCCCCCCAGGGGGATGGCCGACAGGCAGTATTCGGTTTCACCTCGCTGGACACTGATGACCTTGGGACCGAAGCCCAGGGAAAAGCGGAGCACGGTGACGCCGGACCACTTGGCCATGAGAAAGTGTCCCAATTCGTGGATAAAAATGAGAACACCCAAAACAATAATGGTGGAAACGATGGTCGTGATCAAATCTTATCCTCACTTTGAAAGTGATCCTCCGAAGGATCAATTCTTGTAAGTTCTCGGTTTTTCAACCAGCTCTTGGGCTTTTTTTCGAGCCGACCGATCCGTCTGTAGCAACGCTTCAAGGGTGGCCTGTCGGGGTGCCGCATGGGACGCCATCACATCCTCGATGATGCGAGGAATGTGGGTGAAGCCGATTTTGCAATCGAGAAAGGCCTGAACAACCACTTCATTGGCGGCATTGAGGGCACAAGGCATGGTACCCCCCTGGCGGCAGGCTTCGTAGGCCAGCCGCAGACATGGGAATTTGTCCATGTCCGGGGGATAAAAGGACAGTTTGCAAAGCTGAAAAAGGTCCAGGGAGGGTCCTTTTACCGGTAGTCTGTCGGGATAGGTCAGAGCGTAGGCGATGGGTATTTTCATGTCCGGTATGCCGAGCTGCGCGATCACCGATCCATCGATGTACTCCACCATGGAATGCACAATGCTTTCGGGATGCACATGGACGACGATTTGATCCACAGACACATCGAAAAGCCGGCAGGCCTCGATGACTTCCAATCCCTTGTTCATGAGGGTGGCCGAATCGATGGTGATCTTGCGTCCCATGGACCAGTTGGGATGGCACAATGCGGCGTCGGGGGTGACCTGGCGAAGTTCCTCGGAGGATTTCGAGAAAAACGGCCCCCCCGAAGCGGTGAGGAGGATGCGCCGTAGGTCTTTGCGGTGGTTGCCTTCGAGGGACTGAAAGATGGCGCTGTGCTCGCTGTCCACGGGGAGGATGCGTACGGAGTGCTCGCGTGCGGCTTCCATGACCAACTCACCGGCCACCACAAGGGTTTCCTTGTTGGCCAGGGCAATGTCCTTGCCGCTTTTTATTGCCGCAAGAGTGGGCAGGAGCCCGGCGGCTCCCACCATGGCCGATACCACCATCTGTACTGAGGGATTGGTGGCCACCGTTTCGTAGCCTTGTGGTCCGAAGAGGATTTGGGGACGGTCGCCCATGTCTTTTAGGAGTGCTTCGAGCGCACCCGCGTCTTCCTCGTGGAGGAGGGAAACCACCCTGGGGCGGAACTCGATTATCTGCTCCTTGAGGCGCGCCACATTACGACCCGCTGCCAGACCGACCACCTGGAAGCGCTCCGGAAATTGTCTCACCACTTCCAGGGTGCTCATACCTATGGAGCCCGTGCTGCCCAATATGCTCAGTTTTCTTTTTGTCATCGTTCCTATTTAACTTCCTTTTATGAAAAAGCAAGTCGAGGAGCTGAAAAGCCGATGCGTTGAAAAAAGTCGAATGGTTTTTCCTCTCCCTTTTCAACTCCTCGGCATTACAGCTCCCCGACTCCCCTCCCTATATCCACAGATGGAAAAAACAGGCAATGGGGAAGGTGAAGACCAGGCTGTCGAGGCGGTCCAGGATGCCTCCATGTCCCGGAAGGATGGCACTGGAGTCCTTTTTGCCGCTGATACGCTTGATCATGGATTCCATGAGATCACCCATCTGGCTTACAGCGCCCAGGATGATGCTCAAAACCATGACCTTCCACAGGGGGATGCCTTTCAGCACAAGCAAAGCGAAGACCGTTGCCACAACAAGCCCCAGAAGCAGGCCCCCCAAGGCACCTTCCACTGTTTTTTTGGGGCTGACTCGCTCGTAGAGTTTACGGCGCCCAAACCTTTTCCCCGTGTAGTATGCTCCGGCGTCGCAGGCGAAAATCACAAGAAGGATGAAAAAGATCCAGACCCTTCCATCTTTTGTTTGTCCCAAAAGCAGGGCGTGCGACAAGAGGAATGGAATGTAGAGCCAACTCAGGCCGAAGAGAGACAGGCGATGAATGCCTTGCGCGTCCTGTGTGCCGGAAAAGAGCAGCACGGCAAACGCGCAGAAAAACATGAACGACAGGGAGAAGAGAAGACCTTCGCCGGAGAAAAACCAGGTGCAGGCGGGAAGAAGGATACCCGCGAAAAAGAAAAGGGTACGTTCCATGACGGGGGGAGGAGAGGCGAAGAGCAATCCTTCCATTTCCCAAAGTCCGACCAGGGAGAGGGAAATTACCAGGAGGGTCCACGTCCACAAGGGAGCGAGGCCCAGAATGAGAGCCACCGGGCCTGCCAGGGCCAGTCCTGTGGCTACGCGTTGCTTGTGTGATCCCCACCGGCGCCATTCCCACTTCATTTCATCCGACCTCATGGTCTTGACCGTTTCCTGGGTTATGGAGCAGGTCGGAAGCCTTGCGGATACTTCCCATGTACTTGTGATATATCATGGAGGCACGGTACCCTGGACCTGATCACTGGTTTTTCCAAATCGTCGTTCTCTTTGCTGATAGTCGCGCAAGGCCTGCTCCATATCCGGTTCCCTAAAGTCGGGCCACAAAACGCCGGTGGTATAAATCTCCGCATAAGCCAACTGCCACAGGAGGAAGTTGCTGATGCGATACTCTCCGCCCGTCCTGATGACCAGATCGGGATCCGGGATGTCCGCAGTGAAGAGATAGCGTGAAAAGACCTCCTGGGTCAGCTCATGGGGGGGCAGTTTGCCGGCCAGGACATCTTCGGCAAACAACCTCGCCGCTCTCATGATTTCCTGCCTCCCACCATAATTGAGTGCCAGGCTCAGGCACAGCTTTTTGTGGGATGCCGTGAGGGCTATGGTTTCATCGAGGCGCTTCAAGGCGTGATCGGGAATGCCTTCGCGATCTCCCAGGTGGACTAGCCGGATTTCCTTTTCCATGAGTTCATTCAGTTCCGATTTGAGAAAACGGTCCAGAAGATGCCACAGAGCGTCGACTTCCGATTGAGGACGCTGCCAGTTTTCCTTGGAAAATGAATAGAGTGTAAGATAGGGGATGCCCCGCTCCATGCAAAACCTGGCGGCTTCCTTGACGGAATCCGCACCTTTCTCGTGACCGGAGATGCGATTGCGCATGCGGGCTCGAGCCCATCGCCCGTTTCCGTCCATGATGATGGCGATATGGCGCGGCATTTTTTGTGAACTCACCGTTTGCATCCCTTCATATTTCCAGGATTTCCTTCTCTTTCATCGCGGAAACGGCATCCACCTTCTTGATGAATTCGTCGGTGATCTTTTGGGTTTCTTCCTGAGCCTTGACTTGCTGGTCTTCGGAAATTTCCTTTTCCTTTTTCAGTTCCTTGATGGTTTCATTGCTGTCGCGCCGAATGTTGCGAATGGCGACTTTGGTTTCCTCCGCTTTCTTCTTGGTGACCTTTACCAGTTCCTTGCGACGCTCTTCCGTCAGGGGCGGCACGTTGATGCGGATGAGTTTGCCGTCGTTCATGGGCGTCAGCCCGAGTTCGGACTTGAGAAGCGCCTTTTCCACGTCGTTGATGATGCTCGTGTCCCACGGTTGAATCATGATGGTGCGCGGTTCCGGGATGGTGAGCGTGGCCAGCTGACTCAATGGAGTCGCCGCTCCGTAATAATCCACCCGGATACCTTCCACCAGGGTCACGGATGCCCTGCCGGTGCGAAGCCTTTTGTATTCATTTTCCAGGTTTTCGATGGTTTTGCCCATGCGGTCACGAGTGTCTGTATAAATGTCATTCAGCATCGCCCAATTCCTCCACCACTGTTCCTATAGGTTGGCCCAAAACGGCTTTTTTGATGTTTCCCCTTTTCCTCAAGTTGAAGACGATGATGCGCATGTTCTGCTCCCTGGCCAGAGATATGGCCGTGGCATCCATGACTTTCAGGTCCTTTTTAAGTACATCCAGGTAGCTGATCCGTTCGTATTTAACGGCGGTAGGGTCCTTTTGGGGATCGGAGCTATAAACGCCGTCCACCTTGGTGGCTTTGAACAATATTTCCGCTCCCATTTCGACGGCTCGCAGGGCAGCGGTGGTGTCCGTCGTAAAAAACGGCAGTCCCGTGCCGGCCGCAAAGATCACCACGCGCCCTTTTTCGAGATGCCTGACGGCACGGCGTAGTATGAAGGGTTCCGCCACTTCCTTCATGTCGATGGCCGATTGGACTCGGGTGGGAATTTCGTGTTTTTCGAGAGCCTGTTGTAACGCGAGGGCATTCATTACCGTTGCGAGCATGCCCATGTAGTCCGCCGTGGCGCGGTCCATTCCCTGAGACGCACCGCCCACGCCTCGGAAAATGTTGCCCCCTCCGATGACCATGGCCGTTTGAACGCCCATCTGGTGGACTTCCTTAACCTCCTGGGCAATTTCCTCCAGCACGCCCGGATCGATCCCGTAGGGTTCTTTTCCCATCAGGGCTTCGCCGCTCAATTTCAAAAGAATTCGCCCGTAGAGAGGTTTTTCCATTGTGTTTTGTGCCTCCATGCTTGCCTTCTGAAAATATATTCACTACGGTGAGGCGCCTTTCCCCACCGGAGCGGGGAAAGAGCGAATGCGTGCCGGCCCCTTGCAGGGCTTTCGATCAAGAGTTTTTCACGAGGGTGCTGCCGGTTTCTATTCTCCGCCCAGTTGATAGCGGGTGAAACGACGGATCATGATCTTCTCGCCGATGCTGGCGGTGAGTTCATTGAGATAGTCCTGGATGCTCTTGTCCGGGTCCTTCACAAAAGCCTGTTGCAAGAGCGCCGATTCTTCGTAGAACTTGCGCATTTTGCCTTCCACCATCTTTTCCACGATATTTTGGGGTTTTCCCGATTCCTGCGCCTGTGCCGTATAGATGGAGCGCTCGCGTTCCACCACCTCTTGAGGCAACTCTTCCGGTGTGACGGCCAGTGGGTTGCAAGCGGCGATGTGCAGGGCTATGTTTTTCACGAATTCACCAAAGTCGTCGCTTTTGGCCGCGAAGTCCGTTTCACAGTTTACTTCCACGAGAACCCCGATGCGTCCGCCTGCATGAATGTAGGCATGCACCATGCCTTCCGATGCCTCGCGACCGGCCCGTTTGGCTGCTTTGGCAAGGCCTTTCCGGCGCAGAAGATCGACCGCTTTCTCCATGTCCCCTTCGGTTTCGTGGAGTGCTTTTTTGCAGTCCATCATGCCGACGTTGGTTTTTTCCCTCAACTCTTTGACCATTGCTGCTGTGATTTCCAAAAGAATCCTCCTTGCACCTCCCCTGTGGTTCGATCGGGGTGCATCATAAAATGTTATAAGTCCTCACAGGGATTGAACCGGCCTCCATGCCGGCGTCACAAAAAGGGAAAGGGCTGAGTCATGCAGACCCCGGCCCTTTTCTCTGTGAGGAGCAGGTTATTTCTGATCAATATCCGCTTCCTGATCCTGGTTTTCTCCCGGATCAGGGATCGGGTTGACGATTTCCACTTCGGGACCGGCCTTTTCTTCCCGGAGGAGTTGGCCTGCCGGTACTTCTTCGAGCGTCTCGACCTCTTTATCCTGTTCCGCATGCATCTTTTCAGCATATTCCTGTTTGCCCTCGATACATGCATCGGCGACTTTGGAGGCGACGAGGCTGATGGACCTTATGGCGTCGTCGTTGCCCGGAATGATGTAGTCGATTACATCCGGATCGCAGTTGGTGTCCACCACGGCCACCACGGGGATGCGCAGCCGGTTTGCTTCGGCCACGGCGATATCTTCCCGGTAGGTGTCGATCACGAAAACGGCTCCCGGCGGACGGGTCATTTCCTTGATGCCTCCGAGGTTTTTCTCGAGTTTCTCCCGTTCCCTATGGAGCTTGATGATCTCTATTTTAGGGAATCGGTTGATGCTGCCGTCCTCGACCATGGCATCGAGTTCCTTGAGACGGTCGATTCTCAACTTGATCGTCTTGAAGTTGGTCAGCATGCCGCCGAGCCACCGGTGGTTGATGAAAAACATTCCTGAGCGCCTGGCTTCCTGCTCGATGGTATCGCGCGCCTGCTGCTTGGTACCCACGAATAGGATGCTTTCACCTGCTGCCGCCGTGTTTTTCACGAAACGATAGGCGGAGTGAAAAAGCCGGACCGTTTTTTGAAGGTCTATGATGTAAATACCGTTGCGAGCCCCGAAGATATAGGGCTTCATCTTGGGGTTCCACCGACGGGTTTGATGACCGAAGTGTACCCCTGCTTCCAACAACTGCTTCATTCCAACTACTGCCATAAAAAAACATCTCCCTTTCGGTTAGGCCTCCACTCTCTTCAAACTGACCCACACCTTGCGGGCACCTAAAGGGTTCAAGAGAGTGTGCGATTTGAGAAAATCGGAGCTTTGTACCATTAGAAAGCGATGGCACGCAATAAAAAAACAGTCATGAGAGGTCGGGAGCATGAAAAAAATGATGTAAAAACCTGGATTGGGTCTATGAAATGTTTCCCATCTTGAACAAGCGGCGCGATCAGCCGGCGGGAACCCTGAGTGGCGGGGAACAACAGATGCCGGCCATCGGCCGCAGCCTCATGTCCAATCCCGGAGTGCTGCTCCTGGACGAACCCAGCCTGGGCCTGGCGCCCCTCCTGGTCAAAGCCATCTTTTCCGTGATCCGGGAAATCAACCAGGCGGGAGTGACCATCGTGCTGGTGGAGCAAAACGCCCGCCTGGCCCTCAAGCCGGCGGATCGGGGCTATGTGCTCGAACTCGGCAGGATCGTGCTCGAAGATTCGGCCGGCGCCCTGCTCGCCAATCCCCAGGTACGGAACGCCTACCTGGGGGAAGTGGGATGGATCATTGCCCATTCCGCCGCACCACGACCAATGGTCTCCCACAGTCGCCCCCCCGAAGCTGCCCGACCCTAGGCGTATGAAATGAAGGACACTGAATTTGCAAGCCGGCAGACACGATAGACACGAAAAACATTCTTGACCGACTTATGCGGGGCCTGATACACAAAGACTGTCGGCAAGTTTTTTCCTTTTAGTTATCCATTGGTTTTTCATTACATGTGAAGGACGGAGTGCCTCATGTCGATTGTCACGGTCTCGGAGAAGGGGCAGGTAGCCATTCCTATGGCCATTCGGCAGCGCCTGGGGATCAATCCGGGCACCCAATTGGATTTTGAAGTCGAAGGGGGACAGCATTCGCATTCGGCTTATCGAACCGATCAAGCCGACGCAAGTCGAAGACGGATATGGGCTGCTCGTTTGTACTGAACCCGGTGAGCGGCGTCTGTCCGATTTTGATGTTGCTCTTACCATGCAGGCCGATGATGATCGCCTTTGACACCAACATAGCGCAGGATCAACTGGTTTTAAGGAGTACTCGTTAATGAACCTTGGAAACATGAGCATTCGTGCTCGGATCATACTGACCGTCATGCTGCCGCTGGTTCTCGTGCTTTTGGGCGGAAGCATGATCGTTCATGAAAAATGGCAGGCTCGCGTTCTCGCAAGAAACATGCACCAAAACGCCCTTTGTTTTCAGGCTGCCAGTGATCTCGTGGCCGAGCTGCAAAGAGAACGCGGCAGAACGTCCATGTTCCTCAGCGGATCGCTTTCCCAAAGCGAACTCGAACAGCAACGGCAGGCGACCGAC
>CAZRWT010000049.1:0-7569 GCA_964603955.1 uncultured Syntrophobacteraceae bacterium | reverse complement strand
TCCAAGGCTCTGGCCCTGTCCCCCAAAAACCAGGCATTGCTCCGGGAATTGCCCCAACGCCCTCATTGGCGAGAAGTCGACCGGACAGTTTCGACGGTGATTGCAAAATCCCATGAGGGGAATTTTGGAATCGCTCCCAATGAATACTGGAGCAACATCAGTCGGCTGGTGGACGATCTCGGATCGTTTGTCGAGGATGAGATTGGAATTCAACTGGCCAGGGTCGAAGGCATCGAAAAGGATGCTTCGAGGGGGATGATGGTTTATGGTATTGGATTTGTTCTGCTTTTCTGCTTCATGACCTTTTTTTCCATAGCCATGGCCAATGGCATTTCCCGTCCCATTCGGCATGTCGTGGACATGCTCAAGGACATTTCCGAGGGCGAGGGAGACCTGACCCGGCGTCTCCATGTGGCCGGTCGGGATGAAGTGGGAGAACTGGCCGGTTATTTCAATAAATTCGTGGAGAAGCTGCACGACATCATCCGGCGCATTTCCGGCAATGCGGACACGGTGGCTGTGTCGGCGACGGAAATGTCTTCCGTGAGCACCCAATCCGCCCAGAGCGCCCGGACCATGTCGGAGAGGGCTTCCACCGTGGCGGCGGCTGCGGAAGAGGCCAGTGCCAACACCGCTTCCGTGGCCGTGGCCATGGAACAGGCCACGCTCAATCTTTCTTCAGTGGCCGGGGCCACCGAGGAGATGAGCGCAACCATAGGCGAAATCGCCGCCGGCAGCGAGAAGGCTCGGGGGATCAGTGCGGATGCGGCGTCCCAGGCGGCCCGGATTACGGAATTGATGCACCGGCTCGGACAGGCGGCCCTGGAGATCGGGCAGGTCACCGAAACCATCACCGAAATTTCCTCGCAGACCAATCTCCTGGCCCTCAACGCCACCATCGAGGCGGCCCGGGCCGGAGCGGCGGGCAAGGGGTTTGCCGTGGTGGCCAACGAAATCAAGGAACTGGCCCGGCAGACGGCCTCGGCCACCGAGGACATCAAAGCCAGGATCAGCGGAGTACAAAACAGCGCGAGAGGAGCCGTTTCGGACATCGAGAAAATATCCGGCGTGATCGGCGAGGTGGAGCATATCGTGTCCGGCATTGCCACGGCCATCGACCAGCAGTCCTCCGTCACCAAGGAAGTGGCCTGGAACATATCCCGGGCTTCGGAAGGCGTGCGCACGGCCAACGAACAGATTGCCCAGACGGCGACGGTATCGACGGAGATTGCTCGGGATATCGGCGATGTGAGTGCGGCGGCGGACGAAATTCGTGCCGGAGGGCAACAGGTGCGCACCGGCGCGGCGGAACTGTCCAGGCTGGCCGGGCAGCTCAAGGGGCTGGTGGGGCAGTTCAAAGTGAATTCCGCCGCGAGTGTGCCGGACAATGCTGGAACGGCAGGTTCGGAAACAAATCCCGATGTCTTGATCGCCTGGGGAGGGCACCTGTCGGTGGGGGTTCCGACCATGGACGCGCATCACCGACAGTTGGTGAAAATGATCAACGAGCTTCACGCCGCATTCCGGCAAAAGCGAGGGAGCAGTGTTATGCTCGATCTGCTGAAGGAACTGGACCGCTATGTCCACTATCATTTTCAGGCGGAAGAGGAGCTGATGGAAAAAGCCGGCTTTCCGGGATTGGCGGCGCAAAAGGCAGCCCATCGTCATTTTCTGGAAACGGTGGCCGCCATGCGAAAACGCTGGGAATCGGGAGACAAATCGGTTGCCACGGAACTGATGCGCCTCCTGCGAGAATGGCTCGTGGCGCACATCGTGAAAATGGACAAGCAGTACACCCCGTATATGAAAGGGTGAGTGATACGCCGTGTGCATCTTCCTTGTTCCCAAGCTCCGGCTTGGGAACACACTTGCCCGGAAGCTCCAGCTTCCCGTTTCGAAGCGGGTGGAAGCCGGAGCTTCCACAATATAAAGGCGTTTTCCGAACTGTGGAGCTTGGGAACGAGAGGTTTGTCAAATGGAGCATCAAAAGTTGCACATGGGGTGAATGATAATATTCCGGCGATGAGGAAGGAGCAGAGAATATGAGTGATCTCGCCGAACCTTGCCGGATCGGGCGAGCCCCCATCTCGATGATTTCCCGAGGCCGTTGCCAACTGATGAGACCTGCCCCTTCTCTGTTAGGATCGCTACTCGGACTCCCCGATTTTTCGATAAATTTGCTTCAGCAGATTACGATCAAGGTGCATACCGATCTCTATCAATTTGCCGATCTCCGGGCGCACAGCCTTTACATTTGGAGCTACCACTCCGTCATTTCCGCATGCCTTTTGTATGAAAATAAAAAATTTATTTGAAATTTTAAGCAGTTATGTGTGTCAGCTTAAGGATCATTTTTGTATTCGTGGTATGATCAACAATTTGTTGTGCCAAGCCATGGCTAATCTTTTAGACAATATTTTCATGCTTCGTTGTGACCCCGTGGGTCATGAGGGTTGGCGGGAATCCACAGAGGCGCCAGTCTGGATTCCCGCCAAAGGCATGCGGGAATGACGGGAGACGGTTTATGTACCCCATGCCGGAAAATGTTAAAAAACTTCTGCTTGGGTGCTTACCCGTTCCCACCCGGCAGTCAAAATGCCGTTCATCGAACAGGGAGCCGAATCCAGGTCATCGGCTCCCGCCCCCCCTATCACCCGGAAATCTTCTTCGCCATGAGTTCCTTGAGCATGCGGGGGTTGGCTTTGCCGCCCGAAGCCTGCATGGCCTGTCCCATGAGGAAGCCCATGGCCTTCGAGGCTCCCTTGCGGAAGTTTTCCACGGCGGAAGGATTTTCCGCGATCACCCGGTCCACCAGGGCTTCCAGTTCGCTTGATCGGGAAACCTGGCGGTAGCCGCCCTGATCCACGATTTCAGCCGGAGATGCCTCGCTTTCCAGGAGCTTTCGCAGCACTTCCTTTCCCGCGTTGGCGTTGATTTCCTCCTTCTCGAGCATGAGCAGCAAGGCGGCGAAGCGTTTGGGGTCCAGGGTGGTGTTTTCCAGGAGTTCCTCCCGGTCCTTGAGCAGGGGGATGAGCTGGGTCGCCGTCCACTGGGCCGCGAGCCTCGAGGGCGCCCCGTGTTTCAGGGCCGCCTCGAAATACTGAGCCACATCCCGCTCGGAACTCATTTGCAGCGCCTCTTCCCGCGTGAGCCCGTGGAGGCTCGTGAAGCGTTCCGCCTTGGCAGCCGGCATTTCGGGCATGTTCCGGATCATCTCCTGGAGCCGATCTTCCGTCATGACGACGGGCGGAACGGAGGGGTCTGGCACACAGGGGCCTTCGAATTTCCCTCGCATGGGGGATGTGACGCGGGCATCGGGGTCCCAGAGCCTCGTGTGAGTGACGATCACCTCTCCGTCTCCGGTGCAGGCTTCCTGGCGCTGGATTTCGTAGGCAATGGCGTCCCCCACGTGGCGAATGGAATTCATGTTCTTGATTTCGACCTTGGCGTTCAAAACATCGCTGCCCCGAGGCCGCACGGAAACATTGGCATCCACGCGCATGGTTCCCTGTTCCATGCTGCACGAGGAACACCGGGAGTGGCGCAACTGCATCCTCAGTACTCGAAGAAATTCCATGGCATCGGCGGGACCGCGCAAATCGGGTTCCGTCACGATTTCCACCAGGGGAGTCCCCGCGCGGTTGAAGTCCACCAGGCTCACCTGGTTTCGCCCTTCCTTTTCATGCACCAGCCGGGCCACGTCTTCTTCCATGTGGATTTTGTGGATGCGGACCCTTTGGGGAGTGCCGTCTTCCCGAACGATATCGACCCACCCGTCCCTGGCCAGGGGCTTGTGAAACTGGGACAACTGGTAGCCTTTGGGCAGGTCCGGATAATAATACACCTTCTGGTCGAAGGCGCTTTCTCTGTTCACTCGGCAGTTGAGGGCCAGGCAGGCCAGGGTGGCCTTTTCCAGAGCTTCCATGCTGAACCGGGGCAGGTTGCCGGGCAGCCAGAGGCAGATGGGGCAGGTGTTGCGGTTGGGTTCATCTCCCGGCCTGTTGAGGCACGAACAAAACATCTTGGTTTCACAAGCCAGTTGAACGTGAATTTCCAGTCCGATGACCGCTTCCAGTTTGGACGTCATGCCGTTCCCTCCCTCTGCTCGACCAGTTTTTGTGCCAGCGCCGTCAGTTCTCTGTCCCTTCCATGAACTCCCACGAGCTGAAGTCCCGTGTCTTGCCCGCCGCTTCCCATGAAGCCGGGGAGGGTGACGGCCGGCTGCCCCGTGACATTGGCCGGCAAGGTGAAGGCAAATGCCTCGTAGATGGCTTCGACGCTTCGGGCCGATGCGGCATCCCGGTTTTCATTCAAGGTGGGAAGCACCAGCACGTCCAGGTTCTTCATGACCTTTTCCATCTCCCGGACCAATCGAGCACGGATGCGGCAGGCGTTTTCGAACGCTCCGTAGTTTTCGAACTGAAAATACGCCCCCTGGAACAAAAAGGTTTTCAGGAGGAGACCGAAGGACTCGCGCCGGGTTTCCAGGTACATGTCGTTCCAGTTCTTGGCCCCCGAAGCCCGGTGTCCGAAGCGCACTCCGTCGTATTTGCCGCAGCTCGAGGACGCTTCCACCGCCGCGATCACCTGGTGAGCTGCCGCGAACAGCCCGAAATCTTCCCACGGCACTTCCTCGATGGCCAGTCCCCCTTTATCGAGCCTGGAAACCGCCCGGGAAAAAGCGGTGCTCTCCCCCGAGCCGAGCAGGTCCGGCAGGCCCTTGAGAACACCCGCCCTCACGACGTTTTTTTGCGAAACGGCCCGCTCCTCGCCTTCCGCCGTGGGCACATGCACCATGGACGGGTCACGCTCGTCGGCATGGGCAACAACTTCGATCACGCGGGCAAGGTCACCCGGCTCCCCGGCAAGAACACCGCAGCATTCCAGGGACGGGGCCAGGCCCGTGAGTCCGAATCGCGACACGGTTCCCCAACTGGGTTTGAAGGCGCAAAGGCCGGCTCTTGCCGCAGCGACTCGAGCTTCCCCGAGAGTGTCCGCCATGAGGGCCACGTCCACATGGCCTTCTACAACGGCCTGGGCGGTACCGTCGCCGACGATCCCCAGGCCCAGCTCGCTCGATCGGGTGCAGCCCGCCAGGACGGCCCCTTCTTCATTGATCCGCCGGACTACTGTAGCGTCCTCCAGGGGGCGAAAGCCTTCGAGTGCTCTCGAGCCCCCTTCGCAAGGCCAACCCCGCACGCAGAAAAGGGACTGGACTCCCACCCGTTTTCCGGAAAGGCTTCCACCGCTTTGCTCGGGGGCGGGCGACGGGTCCACATGGGCAAAAATATTTGAATGCATGGAATTTTCCTCCTCAACGCGATGTGCAACTTTCTTGTTCCCAAGCTCCAGCTTGGGAACACACTTGCCTGGGAAGCTCCAGCTTCCCGTCTCAGAGCTTTTTGTGGCCGGGTGGAAGCCGGAGCTTCCACGATAAAGGCGTTCCCAAGCTGGAGCTTGGGAACGAGAAGAAACAAAAGTTGCACATGACGTTCCTCAGCTTTCCAGGACGCCGGCCACTTTGAAATAATCTCCCTTGACGGACGGGGCGTTTTTGAAAATTTCCCCGCTTTCGGCAAAGGGGCTCACTCTTGCGGGTTCGGGCCGACGCATGCGATGGGTTGCCTGCACGGGGGTGAACATGGGTTCTTCGCTTCCGGCGGCTTGCTGCACCATCCGGGCAAGTTGGGCGGCGTTGTCCAGAGCCTCCCGGACCACGGGCTTTTCGGCTTGGGCCAGGCCGATTCGAGCCACCCACGAGAGGGTGTCCACGAGTTCCCGGTGTTCTTCCATGCCGGGGATGGTTTGGGGTGCGGCTAGGTCCAGGAGTCCCAGTTCCCTCAACTGATCCTGCGAAACTTCCGACGGGGCTTCCGTGAGGGGGCAGAAGGCGCTGCGGTTTTTGGGGAAAGCCGTCACTTCCCGGATGGACGAGGTGCCCAGGATCATGGATGCCACCCGGTCCAGCCCCAGGGCGAGTCCTCCGTGAGGGGGAGCGCCGTAGTCGAGGGCACGGACGAAAAAGTCGAATTTTTCCCGGACTTCTTCGTCGGACAACCCGAGGGCGCGGAACACCTTGAGCTGCAATTCCTTGTCGTTGATGCGGATGCTGCCGCCCCCGAGTTCCTCGCCGTTCACCACCAGGTCGTAGGCTCGGGAAAGGAGTCCGAGCAGTTCCTCCCGGTCGTGAGGGTCGAAGTCCGTCCGGTCGGGGGAGGTGAAGGGATGGTGGCTCGATGTGACGCCGTCTTCCGTGGCTTCGAAAAGGGGAAAATCCGTGACCCACAGGGGGCGGAAGGTTTCGGGCGGGATCAGCTCCAGCCGCCTGCCCAGGTGAAGCCGCAACTGCCCCAGGGCGGAAACCACCGTTTCGTAGGACGGGTCTGCGATCATGAGGATCACGTCTCCGCTTCGAGCCTCGAAACGTTCCAGGATGGCGCGCTTTTCCTCTTCGCTGAAAAATTGCACGATGTTGGATTCGAGGTCCCCCTCGAGGACCCGCATCCAGGTCATGCCCTTGGCGCCGAAGGAGGGGACGATTTCCTTTGCGTATTCGTTCTGGAGCACGTTCTTGCTGAGCTTTTCCGACTGCCCGCGCACATTGACGCCCTTGATGCGCCCGCCACGCTGGAGGACTTGCTTGAAAATGCCGTACCGGGTGTTTTTAAAGATGTCCGTGGCCTCGATGAAGCGCAGCCCGAAGCGCAGGTCCGGGCGGTCCGTGCCGTAGCCGTCCATGGCGTCATGGTGGGTCATGCGAGGAAAGGGGCGGGGCAGTTCGATGCCGCCCACCCGGAACATGCGGCACACCAGCTCTTCCGTGAGGCTGCAAATGTCGTCCTCATCCACGAAGGAGGCTTCGATATCGAGCTGGGTGAATTCGGGCTGGCGGTTGGGGCGCAGGTCTTCGTCCCGGAAGCAACGCACCACCTGGAAGTAGCGTTCGAAGCCCGCCACCATGAGGAGCTGCTTGAACAACTGGGGCGATTGGGGCAGGGCGTAAAATTTTCCGGGAAAGTGGCGGCTCGGCACCAGGTAGTCTCGGGCGCCCTCGGGGGTGCTCTTGGTGAGCATGGGTGTTTCCACCTCGATGAAGCCCTGCTCGTCCAGGCAGTCTCGCGCGGCCTTGATCATGCGGTAGCGTTTGAAGAGATGGTCCTGCATGGTGGGGCGGCGCAGGTCGAGGTAGCGGTACTGGAGCCGGAGGTCTTCGGCCGTGGTGTCGGTGCGCTTCGAGCTACCTTCGCCCAACATGGCCTTTTCCGACACGGGGAAGGGGAGGATCAGGGAACGGCTGAGGATGGTGAGTTCGCCTGCCGTGACCTCGAGGGTGCCCGTTTCAATGTGAGGGTTTTCCGTCCCCTGGGCTCTCCGGGTGACCGTCCCCCTCACTTCCACGCAGAATTCGTTTCTCAGGGACCCGGAAAGGTCGCACACCGCAGGGGGCGAGACCTCGGGACTGAACACCACCTGCACAATTCCCGTGCGGTCCCTCAAGTGGATGAACAAAACATCCCCATGGTCCCGCAAGGCATCCACCCACCCCGCGAGACGCACCTCCTGCCCGAT
>CAZRWT010000048.1:22060-25259 GCA_964603955.1 uncultured Syntrophobacteraceae bacterium | reverse complement strand
GCTCGCTCCGCCCTTCACGGAAGTCAAAGGCACCTTCACCCTTTTGCCGAGGCAGTCGATTCTGTACTTTCCCGTTTCGTGCCTCATCGTCAAGTATGATCGGTTCTACATGAATGTTTTTACACGGGAAAAGCTCATGGGAGAAGGCCATGTCGTCAATGCCGACTATTACGGGCGCATGAGGTCTTCCATCGACGGGGAGGACAAAATGAGCAAGGACCGCTTCCAGGTGGGGGAAACGGAATTTCTGCTCTTTTGGGATACCCCCGCACTGGCCGACAGGCTCAAGGCATTTCTCTCCAGACTGGAAGACCCCGCCTGCGTGAAACACTTTTGCTGCTACAAAGCCAACAACACTTTTTTTCTCTTCCTGGCCTTGAAGGACAGGAATGCTTTTTCACGAACGGTAAAAAACTTTTACGCGGAACTTCCCTCTTTTTTCCTGGAAGAGGGAACCCGCAATAAAAAGCGGCCACGCTGAGCTGCCATGAAGGTTTTTCTCCTCGTGGGAAAAAAAGCTTTCTCGGTTGGGAGACTTCTTCCTGGAAACAGCCGGCCTTACTCACCTTCCGCTTCCAGGTAACACAGGGCCTTGCCCTGCTTCGGGTTCGCCACCACGCGGACGTATTTTCCTCCCGAGGCGGCGGGGACGTCGATGACCTTGATGAATTCCCGAAAGCGTTCTGCGTCGGGTAAGATGAGCGGGAGGCTGTTGGGCGTGTTTTCGAAAAAGTCGAAATGGAACCGGCAGGCTTCGTCGTCTGGGTATACGGGAAGATAGATGATGTGGGCCTCCACCAGGTCCAGGAAAAAGTGCGTGCCGAAGGACACGTCGGGAACGTGTCCCGCCTCTTCCCGTGCCATTTCCACCAGGACGGCGGTGTTGTTGATGTCCGAGTAAGTGGTGTTGACCCCGAGGGTGATGTTGGAACTTCCCCACCGGCCGGGTCCCATCATCATGATGCCTTGCCCCATGAGTTCGGGGTGGCGGTTGAGTTCCCCGATGATGCGTCCCATGGTTTGTTTTTCGTTCATGGAGGCTTTGTGCGCATAGGTGTCCGGGTCCACGTAAACGATGTAGCGCAATAGCGGACTGGCTCCCCCGGAAATGGTGCGCTGCGCTCGGAACAGCACATCTTCGGGAGCCGTGTCTTCGGGAAGGGTAACTTTGCCCACGGGGCCGGGCAGCCTCATGGGGCGGCACTGCACCAGGTTGACGCGCACTCGCCGGTTGTCGTCCACATGGGCGGTGAATTCCATGTCCACAGCAAAACCGTAGGCTTTTTCCAGGACCCTCAATATCTCCCTCAGGATTTTGACGAAATCCGTCTCTTCCAGGAGCCTGTTGAAAGTAAGCACTCCCGAGCGACCGGGATTGGGTGCCAGGACGCTCAACTCCTGCACGTACCCGTCTTCCATGCGGGAAGCGAAAAGCTCGATATTGGGAAAATCCAGCTTTTCCAGCAGCTCCCCCAGGGGGGGGCTTACCAGCCGGTTGGAACCCAGGTCCAGGAGGTCCACCTTGCGCTGTGAGTAAAAGGCGATCTTTCGTCCCATTTCCGGGCGAAGGTAAGGGTGACTTACGGCGATGAGTCTCGGGTAGTCCCCGCCCACCCGGTTGACCGCCCGCGTCCCCAGGCCGAACACTAGGCGAATGATGCCCTGGTTGGGATCGATGCGATCCGTCCAGCGGTACAGGTTGTGGGAAAAGGCCACTCCGGCCAGGGACGGAAAAAAATATTCCTGGTGGCGCATGCCCGAAACTCGCTGCACGAGGATGGCCATCTGTTCGTCCGAATTGCCGAGCCCCCGTTGCTTGCGGTAGGACAGGGCGTCGGGGTTGACCGAACTGGCGTAAACCAGCTTGACGGCCGTGAGGAAGGCTTCGAGGCGGTCCTCGGGGCTTCCCTGGTTGACGCAAAACTCGCTGCGGTACTTTCCCGCGAATGCGTTGCCGAAGCCGTCCTCGAGAAGGCTGCTCGATCGGACGATGATGGGAGCCTGGCCGAAGTAGTCCAGCAAATCCTTGAACTGCTCCATGATTTCCAGGGGGAACCGGCCCGCCAGAAAGCGCTCCTCGACCTTTTCGAATTCTTCGGGGGAAATCTGGGAATTTTGGGTGAGCCGCAGTCGCAGTCGGAAGAGGTCGTTGTTCACCAGGAAGGTGAAGAAAACGTCCGAACCGATAAAAAAGGAATCGTGCTCTTCCAGCACTTTCGAAAAATCCACATCGCTTTCGGTTTGTTGGAGGATACGGCGCGCCAAGATGACACCCGCCGCCTTGCCGCCGATGCGCCCCGAACCCACGAGGCGGTTTCGCACTGCGATGAGGTCCCCCAGGGTGAGGTATTCATCGGCGAGGCTCGAAAATTTGGGCTGATTTCCGATGATCATCTGGGCCAGTTCTTTCTTGAGCGCCCTGATTTCGGGGGAGCCTTCCATTTCATCGAGTTCTTCCTCGCTGAACTGCATCAATCTCTTGTAAACGCTGTCCCACGGAGCGATGGAATCGGTGCGGACGCGCAGAGGGGTTTTGCGTGCCCGCAGGGACAGAGTGGATGCGTCGCCGCTCTGGAACACGGGGGTGAGTACTCCGTCGGAATAGCGATGGGGGAGGAACATCTGCGAGGAATACCGGTCCCAGACTTTGAGAGGGTGAATGTAGAGGTCGCCCTTGAGGCGGTAGAGGTCGAAGAGGACCTGTGTGGTGTCCCGGATGCGAGCCACGGCGCTGTGGGAGTGTTGACCGCGTGTGAGGGCAAAGTAGGCCACCGTGTCCAGTTCGTAAAGGTAGGGGCAGGTGAGCTGGAAGAAGTTGGCCACAAGCTCGTCCGTGGCCCATTCATTCACCAGGGACGACAGGTTGTCGAAAACGTAGAAGGCTTCGGGGCCGATGTCTTCAATGGTGCAGTTGACCCGCCCGCTGAAATGATCGAAACCCGGGCGAGGGTCCACTTCCTTGACGATGAGGGAGGGCAGGGGATCGAGGACCGGTTTGTGTTGAGCGAATCGGACGTACACCACCGTGCGCTCTTCTTCGAGTGCTTTTTGTACATAGGGTCGGACCACTTTTATATAGTTGTCGAGGTGGTCCACCTGCCAGACCACGTTGTCTCCAATACGGAGTCCCTCGATGACTTCATCCAGGGAGGGAATTCCACTGCTGACGAGTTCCTGTGAGGACATGGGCTCCTTTCTC
>CAZRWT010000048.1:0-21960 GCA_964603955.1 uncultured Syntrophobacteraceae bacterium | reverse complement strand
CCGGCGGTTTTTTAGTATAACTAAACCCAGCCGCGCAGCTTCATGGCTTCCACGACTCGTCCCACGGCGACGGCGTAGGCTGCCTTGCGCATGTTGATCTTGTGCTTTTGCGAGGTCTGGATGACCTCGTGGTAGGCTCTGGTCATGCGTTTGTCGAGCCTCGATCGGATTTCCTCTTCCTCCCAGTAGAACATGTAGGCATTCTGAACCATTTCGAAGTAGGACACCGTAACTCCACCGGCGTTGCACAGGAAGTCGGGGATGACGTGGATGCCCTTCTTGTAGAGGATTTCATCCGCCTCGGGAGTGGTGGGACCGTTGGCCAGTTCCACGATGATCTTGGCCTTGACCTGGTCCGCGTTCCTTTCGGTAACGATGTTTTCCAGGGCGGCCAGGACCAGGATGTCCACGTCCATGGTGATGAGTTCTTCGTTGGTGATGTTCTGAGCGCCTTCCATATTGACCACCGACGAAGTGTTGGATTTGTGCTCGGCTATTTTGGCCGGGTCAAGGCCGTCCCGGCAGACAATGGCGCCCCTCGAGTCCGAAGCGGCGATGATCTTGGCTCCGAACATGGATTCGACCAGGGAGGCCCCGTAGCTGCCCGCGTTGCCGTAGCCTTGGATGGCCACCGTTGCCTTGCTCAAATCCAGGCCCAGTACATTGGCCGCTTCCCGAAGGGTGAACATGCCGCCTCGCGCCGTGGCGTCTCCGCGTCCGGGAGAGCCGCCCAGGGAAAGGGGTTTGCCCGTGATGACGCCGAACTGGTTGCTGCCCACGATGGAAGAGTATTCATCCACCATCCAGGCCATGATCTGGGGATTGGTGTAAACATCGGGGGCCGGAACGTCCTTTTCCGGGCCGATGAAGGTTCCGATGGCGCGAATGTAGCCGCGGCTGACCCGTTCGAGTTCGCCCGGAGACAGCTCTTTGGGATTGCAGACGACTCCGCCTTTGCCGCCGCCCAATGGCAGGTCGAGCAGGGCGCATTTCCAGGTCATCCAGGCCGCCAGGGCGCGAACGGTGTCGATGGTTTCATCGGGGTGAAAGCGAATGCCCCCTTTGGCCGGTCCCTTGGCGTCGTTGTACTGCACCCGAAATCCCTGGAAAACCTTGGTGGTGCCGTTGTCCATACGCACGGGAAAGTTCACATGAAGCTCCCGCATGGGGCTCAAAAGCACTTCACGGGTGCTTTGGTTCAGTTTGAGAATGTCCGCACAGGCATTGATTTGCCTTTGCGCGATTTTGAAAGGGTTGTTTTGGTTGTCGCCTGACATCTACCGATTGACCTCCAGTTTAAACAAAGTGAATTCCTTATCCTGCGGCGCGCTTTTTTTCTGCACTCCATGACTTGAGAACAAAGAGGAAAATGGCACTGTATTTTCCTTATGGGCAAATGAAGTGCATGGTGAGCCTCTTACACAGGACCCTCTTTTTGCTGTTAGTACTACTAAATTAATTATGATTCAAAATAGTTTTTCATGCAAGTAATTCAATCGTTTTTCTTCGTTCAACGAGCTATTTTTCCTGCCTTGTGAGTTTTTGCAGGCTGGTCGTTTTCTTCCGAAATGGTTGGGAATTTACAATAACCTATGCTAAATAAAACGGTTCTGTATTGTGCGTTGAGAAAGCCGCAGTGAAGCGTTCACAGCGGTTTTCTTTCGGGAGGCCTGCCTTTCGGTGGGTGGGCCGTCAGGCATCCAGGCCGATTCCAACTCGAACCACGGGCAAATGTCCGCAACAAGAGGTGGCACGACCATGAGACACATTTTTGGACCGGGTGGGCCGGGTGGCCCCAGGGAACCGCTTCCACAGATCCGGATAGAAGATCTCGACTTTTCCAAGCTGGGCCGCATGATCAAAGGGGGGCTTCTGGTGCTGGCAGCCATTGTGCTGTGGTCGGGAGTGCAGTGGGGACAATCCTTTTATACCGATTGGCTTTGGTTCAGCGATCTGGGCTATCAGGAAATTCTTTTGAAAATTGTGACCACTCGATTGGTCCTGTACCTGCTTGCCGCTGTCGTTTTTCTGGCTCTGGCCATTCCTAATTTTTACGCAGCCGTTCGCATTACGGATCGTATGCAGCCCAAAGGGGGAGGCAAGCTGCCTCCCGACTTATACCGGGCAGCCAGAAAACTGCTCATTCTGGCGGGAATCGGGGTGCTGGCCCTGGGTGCTTTTGCCCTTGCCGGCAGGCCCGCATCGGAATGGGAAAGCATCCTTCGTTATCTCAACGGAGTCACCTTCAATCAGGTGGATCCCATCTTCCAGAGAGACTTTTCCTTTTTTATCTTTACTTTGCCCGTTCTGGAATTTCTGCGATTCTGGTTCGTGAGCGTACTCGTCACCATCCTTTTCATTGTAGGAGCCTTCTATTACATCAACAGTTCTCTCCGCGGGGAGCTGTTCCGTTTCACCGGACCCGTCAGGTCTCACCTGGCTGTCCTGGGAGCCCTGCTTTTTGTCTTCATTGCCATGGGACACTGGCTCGGGCGCTATGAGCTGCTCTATTCCGCCACGGGGGCTGTTTTTGGAGTTGGGTATACGGACAGCCACGTCACCCTTCCCGCACGCACCTTCCTGACCTTCATCGCGTTGGGAACCTCGGCGCTCCTTGTGGTCAGTGCTTTTGCCGATAAAAAACGCCTGGCCGTGTGGGCCGTGGGCGGCTGGTTCATTTTGAATGTCGTAGGGGGAACCATGGCCCCCATGCTGGTGCAAAGGTTGCACGTGGAGCCCAGTGAACTGGCCCGTGAAAGAGCCTTTCTCGCCAACAATATTGAACTCACCCGCGGCGCTTTCGGGCTCACGGAGCTTCAATCCAGGAGCCATCCCGCCCAGGGGTGGATCGATCCTCAAACGGTGGCCGAAAACCAGGGAACCGTTCGCAATGTCAGGCTCTGGGATGAAGGCCCCCTGCTCCAGAGCTACAACCAGATTCAGTTTTTCCGACTCTATTACGACTTCCTGTCCATGCATACGGATCGTTACACCGTGGACAACGAGCTACGCCAGGTCATGCTCGCCACCCGTGAGCTTTCGGCGGAAAAGCTGCCGGCTGAAGCCCAGCGGTGGGTGAACCGCCATCTCCAGTTCACTCACGGATATGGGGTGGCCATGACTCCCGTTACCGAAGTGGATTCGGGGGGCAGGCCCGGGTTTTTCGTGAGCGATGTGCCTCCCAAGGGCAAGATCGAGTTGGAGCGCCCCGAAGTCTATTTCGGGCTCAAGAGTCTGAATTTTCTCATCGTTAGGACCCAGACGGAAGAGTTCAATTATCCCGGTCCCGAGGGTCCCGTTTACACTCGCTATGACGGGGAGGGGGGAGTTCGGCTCGATTCCCTGTTCCGACGCCTGATGTATGCCTGGCAGTTCAGGGACTTGAACATCCTGATTTCGGCGGAGATTCAGCCCGAGAGTCTCATTCAGTACCGACGCACCATTTCCGAACGTTTTTCCACCGTGACGCCTTTTCTCCTGAGAGACCGTGAAGCCTACAGCGTGGTGGCGGACAGCCGCCTGTACTGGATACAGGATGCCTATACCATTACTGACCGCTATCCATATTCCACGCCGTACGAGGGGCGGTTCAACTATATCAGGAATAGCGTCAAGGCCGTGGTGGATGCCTATCATGGTACCATCAACTATTATGTTTGCGATCCGGACGATCCTCTGATTCAAACCTATCAAGCCATTTTTCCGGGCCTTTTCAAGCCTATGGATCAGATGCCCGAGCATTTGCGCGCTCACGTGCGCTACCCGCAGGATATGTTTGCCATTCAGACCCAGATGCTCTTGCAATACCACATGGAAGATCCCGTGGTCTTCTACAACAAGGAAGACCAGTGGTCTCTGCCCGTTCAGACATCTTTCGGAAACACCGAAGTGCTGCGCCCCTATTACATCGTGGCTCGATTGCCCGGAGAAGAAAAAGAAGAGTTTCTTCTCATTCAGCCCTTCACTCCGCAAAATCGCCACAACCTGGTGGGTTGGATGGCCGCCCGCAGCGATGGGGACCGCTATGGAGAGCTGCTCCTGTTTCGCTTTCCCACAGGCCGTCATGTGGATGGTCCCAACCAGATCGAGGCCCGTATTGACAACGATGCGGTCATTTCCGAGCAGTTTACGCTATGGGGTCAGGTGGGGTCGGAAGTCTTTCGGGGGATCTTGCTGGTGATTCCCATCGGGGATTCCCTGCTCTACGCCGAGCCGGTCTTTCTGAAGCCGGAAACCCTGGATTTTCCAGAGCTACGCCGCATCATCCTGGCCGATTCCCGCCAGGTGGTCATGCACCAGACCCTGGATGCCTCCATTAAAGCGCTGGTGGGAGAACTGCCCGCTGTAGCCCCAGTGGTGGATGATGTCCTGGAAACCATAACCCCGGAACCGGCTCGTGAAGGGCTCGATGCCGTGCGCAGAGGGCTTCAGGAAGTCGTGGAAAAGCTCCAGCAGGTCATCGAACAGCTGGGAAGAATGGAACGCTGATTTTTCCTCTGTGCGACCCCGCGTTCTCGGTGTGAGAAGAAAAGAGTTCTCACGCCGGGAGCACGCGGAGGGCTCAGAGGGCGAAAAAAAAAGAGCCAACCCTTTCGGATTGGCTCTTGATTCTTGCTGGCGGGGTCGAAGGGACTTGAACCCTCGGCCTCCGGCGTGACAGGCCGGCGTTATAACCAACTTAACTACGACCCCAACTTGATTTTGGTGGGCGAAACAGGGATCGAACCTGTGACCCCCGGCTTGTAAGGCCGATGCTCTCCCAGCTGAGCTATTCGCCCTCCAGTACCTTCCGGAGTTGATCTCTGTGTCGTCCCGAACGGTTTTGACTATATGCCTTAACGTCCGATCAAAGTCAACACTTTTTTTGCCAGATTTCTAATGAGCGTGTATTTCCTCCGGAGTGCTCGGGGGAGCTTCGAAAAGGACTCCCTTGGGAACCTCGACTTCATGGAAAAGTTCCTGGTTCTTTTCAAGGGCCAGGGCCTTGCGGAGGACATCGTCCGTATGGTCCACGATCTCAACCTGGACTTCATCCAAAACCGTTTGTGGTACTTCTTTCAGGTCCTTGGCATTGTCCTTGGGAATGAGCACCGTTTTGATGAGTGCTCTGTGGGCGGCCAGGATTTTTTCCTTGAGCCCCCCTATAGGTAGGACCCGTCCCCGGAGGGTGATCTCTCCCGTCATGGCGATATCGCTACGGACGGGTATTTTTGTCAGGGCGGATACAATGGATGTGGCCATGGTGATCCCTGCGGAAGGACCATCCTTGGGAGTCGCCCCTTCGGGAACGTGGACATGGATGTCGTAATTCTTGTAAAATTCTTTCTCCAGTCCAAGCCTCTCGGCGCGGGATCGTACATAGCTCAGGGCTGCCTGTGCGGATTCCTGCATGACTTCGCCCAGCTTGCCCGTGATGGTGATCTTTCCTTTTCCCGGCATGATTATCGTTTCGATTCCCAGGATATCTCCCCCGACTTCCGTCCAGGCCAGTCCTATGGCCAGGCCGATTTCATCCTTTTCTTCCGCGCGCCCATAGCGGTACTTGGGGATGCCGAGGTATTCCTGCGCCAGGTCTTCCGTCAGTTCGATTCTCGTTGCCGGGCCGTTTCGCACCACTTCCTTGGCTACCTTGCGGCACACGGAAGCGATTTCCCGTTCGAGATTGCGGACTCCCGCCTCCTTGGTGTAGTGGCGGATGATGTAAAGGAGCATTTCCTCGGTGAAGTGAACGTTTTCCACTTTGAGACCATTGGCCTTGCACTGTTTTTCCACCAGAAATTTAGTGGCGATGTTCATTTTGTCCAGCTCCGTGTATCCGGCAATCTGGATGATTTCCATGCGATCACGCAGGGGTGCGGGAATGGAGTGCAAGGTGTTGGCGGTGGTGATGAAAAATATTTCGGATAGATCGTAGTCGAGATCGAGGTAATGATCGCTGAACGCAAAATTCTGTTCAGGATCCAGGACCTCGAGCAGGGCCGACGCGGGGTCTCCCCGAAAGTCACTGCTGAGCTTGTCGATTTCATCCAGGCAGAATACCGGGTTGGCGCTTTTTACCTTCTTGAGGCTCTGAATGATCTTGCCCGGCATGGCACCGATGTAGGTGCGCCGATGACCGCGGATTTCCGCTTCGTCCCGAACGCCTCCCAGGGAAAGGCGCACAAAATTCCGGTTCATGGCCCGGGCGATGGAACGAGCCAGGGACGTTTTGCCCACTCCCGGCGGTCCTACCAGGCAAAGGATGGGACCCTTGATCTTTTTCACCAGGGCCTGAACGGCCAGGTATTCCAGGATGCGCTGCTTGGGCTTTTCCAGTGCGTAGTGGTCTTCATCGAGCATTTTTGCCGCAGCGTCGATGTCGATCTTGTCTTTGGTTTTGTCATACCATGGCAGAGAAAGAATCCAGTCGATGTAGTTGCGGACCACCGTGGCTTCCGCGCTCATGGGAGACATTAATTTGAGTTTCTTGAGTTCGGCGCGTACCTTGGATGCGGCTTCCTTGGTCAGCTTCTTGCGTTTGATGCGTTTTTCCAAATCGTCGAGTTCCGATTTGAAATCGTCCTTTTCCCCCATTTCTTTCTGAATGGCGCGCATCTGTTCATTGAGATAATAGTCGCGCTGGGTTTTCTCCATCTGTTTTTTGACACGCCCTTTTATGCGCTCTTCCGTATTTATGATTTCAATTTCAGCGCGAATATGCCCGAAGAGCTTTTCCAGGCGATCCGGGAGAAACAGGGTTTCCAGGAGCTTTTGCTTCACTTCCACTTTCAAGGGCATGTAGGCTGTCAGAGTGTCCGCAAGCCTGCCGGTATCTTCTATGGCGGCAATGGAATCGAGGACTTCCCGGGTGATCTTCTTATTGATCTTGGAATACTGCTCGAAGGCGTTGCGCAGATTTCTGCGCAAGGGCTCTATTTCAGGGGCATCCAACCCTTCTTCCTCCAATATTTCCAGTTCTACCTGGAAATAATTTGTATTGGGGATGAACTGCAGGATGCGCGCGCGATTGATCCCTTCCACCAGTACCTTGACCGTTCCGTCGGGCAGTCTCAGGATTTGAAGGATATTGGCAATGGTCCCCACCCGAAAAATGTCCGAATCGGAAGGGTCGTCGGTTTTTGCCTTGGTCTGGGCCGACAAAAAGATCTTTTTGTCGGTATTCATTGCCTTTTCCAGGGCGCTCACGGACCTGTCCCGCCCCACGAAAAGAGGCACCACCATGGAGGGAAACACAACGATATCCCTCAGAGGCAATAGGGGGAGAGACAGATATCTCGGCGTGCTTTGATTTTCGTCGCGATTTCTTGTCAACTTAAACATAGTCCGATACTTTCTTCATTCAGGCGGACTCCTGGCTCTGCCCACGATATAGCAGCAGGGGAGGGGCCTGGTTCAATAGGACGTCCTCGTTTATGATGCACTCCTGAATTTCCGGGTGGGACGGCAGGTCGTACATGATGTCCAGCATAATGTTTTCCATGATGGACCTGAGCCCTCGTGCACCGGACTTCCTGTTTATGGCTTCCTTGGCAATGGTTTTCAGCACCCCGTCGGTGAAGCGCAGTCTCACGTCTTCCATCTCGAAGAGCTTCTTGTACTGCTTGATGAGGGAGTTCCTGGGCTCGGTCAGGATTTTCACCAGCTCTTCTTCCGTGAGTTCATTGAGGGTGGCGACCACGGGGAGCCTGCCCACAAATTCCGGGATGAGGCCGAACTTGATCATGTCTTCCGGCTGCACACGTACCAGGGTTTCTCCCACGCTCTTCTGTTCCTTGCTCTTGATGTCGGCTCCGAAACCCAGCCCTTTCACCCCCACTCGAGATTGAATGATGGTTTCCAGGTAATTGAAGGCACCGCCGCATATGAACAAGATGTTGGTGGTGTCGATCTTGATGAATTCCTGTTGCGGATGCTTGCGGCCGCCTTTGGGAGGCACGCTTGCCACCGTCCCCTCGAGAATCTTGAGCAGTGCCTGCTGAACGCCCTCGCCGGAAACATCTCGCGTGATGGAGGGGCTGTCGGATTTTTTGGCGATCTTGTCGATTTCGTCTATGTACACAATGCCCCGACTTGCCCTTTCAATGTCATAATCGGCGGCCTGGATGAGGCTTACCAGGATGTTTTCCACATCCTCCCCCACATATCCCGCTTCGGTGAGGGTAGTGGCATCGGCGATGGTGAACGGTACATTGAGGATACGGGCAAGGGTTTGAGCCAGCAGGGTTTTTCCCGATCCCGTGGGGCCGATCATCAGGATGTTGCTTTTCTGTAGCTCCACGTCGTTTTTGTCGAGCTTCAATTCGATGCGTTTGTAGTGATTGTGGACCGCCACCGATAAAACCTTTTTGGCACGCTCCTGGCCGATGACGTACTGGTCAAGAACGTTTTTGATTTCCGACGGCTTGGGAATCATGGTCGTTCTGTCCGATTCCTCCCTTTCATACTCTTCCGCGATGATGTCATTGCAAAGGTCGACACACTCGTCACAAATATAAACCGTCGGGCCGGCAATGAGCTTCTTGACTTCGTCCTGATTTTTGCCGCAAAAGGAGCATCTCAACTCTCCGCTGCGATCTTCGCGCTTTCTAGCCATCCAATTCCTCCTTGGCCATATCTTCATGGCACCCACCACGGTGTCGGGGTCGCACTCTCCTCATGACCGACACGCGCCGTCATGGTGACCGTTTAACGATCTCAAAAACACTGTAAGCATGAAAAAGAATTTATCCACTTTCCGCATGTTTTTTACCAAGATCTCCATCGTAACCCAGGTGATGCCCCAAAAAAACATTTACGTCAATGCCTCTTGACCACACTTCATCGGTTGCATGAATGGGATCCGGCGCAAATTAAAATAAGTCCTGTCGAAAGGATTTGCATCGTGACAGGGAACGAATGCAGCCGAATAAGGGCTTTCATAACCCTTGATGCCCATGAAAGCAAGCTGCGTGCAATGCCTGTTTGTTAAGGGGTGGAGGCGGGGTACATCGTGGTGAAAATGTGGAGCGGAAGGGAGGGAGAACGGCAATGCCGGGGATCGAGACAATGCCGGATTTTCTTCCACTCCCGCCGATAAGACGATTCTTGATGGAAAAATCAGGGGACTCCTCGTGAGCGATCCTTGATGACGGAGTCCACCATTCCGTACTTCATGGCTTCTTCTCCGGACATGTAGAAATCCCGATCCGTGTCGCGCTGGATGTTTTCCAGCTTGCGGCCTGTATGATGCACCAGTATCTGGTTGAGTTCCTCGCGCAACCGGAGTATTTCCCTGGCCTGGATTTCCACATCCGTGGCCTGTCCCTGGAATCCCCCCATGGGCTGGTGCAGCATGATGCGTGCATGGGGCAGCGCATACCGTTTGCCTTTCACTCCTGCCGTGAGGAGAACGGCAGCCATGCTTGCCGCCTGGCCCATGCACAGTGTCGAAACTTCCGGTTTGATATACTGCATGGTGTCGTAAATGGCCAGACCCGCGGTAACCAATCCACCGGGAGAATTGATGTAGAAATGGATGTCTTTGTCCGGGTCTTCCGATTCCAGGAACAACATCTGGGCGATGATGACGTTGGCCACTTCATCCGTCACCGTAGTCCCCAGAAAAACGATGCGGTCCCTGAGCAAGCGGGAGTAAATGTCAAAGGCACGCTCCCCCCTGCTGCTCTGTTCCACGACAATGGGAATGACGGACATGCTTATTCCTCCTGTTCCTGCGCCTCGGTTTGAGAAGCGGTGTCGAAAACCGCCGCGTCTTCGATTATCTGTAGAACTTTTTCCTGCAACCTTCCGTATTTGGACTGCTCCATAAGGATGCTGTCGGCAAACTCTTCCTTGACTCTTTTCACGTCCATCCTGGCATAAAGAGCGATGTGGCGGTAAATTTCCTCGATCTCATCTTCTGAAAGCTCGATGTTTTCCTGCCGGGCGATCTGTTCGATGATGAGTTTCTGTGTCAGGTTCGAAACCGCTTGCGGACGGTATTCCGCTCGGATGGAAGGAGAATCGAGTTTGGCCGTTTCGATCTTCAAACCCTGGCTCAGGAACTGATTTTGGAGGTTCCCCACGAGCCGCGTCACTTCCCGTTCGACGGCATTGTCGGAAAGGTCCAGGGTCACTTTCTTCATCAATTCTTGCATGATCTGTTCCTGGCGTTTGGCTTTGGCCTGGTCTTCCTCCCGCTTCAAGAGCTTTTCCCGAACGGATGTCTTCAGTTCATCCAGGGTTTCGAATTTGCCCACCGCCCGAGCCAGATCGTCATCCATGGGGGGCACTTCCTTTTCCTTGATGTCCTTGATGGTTACCTTGAACTCGATGCGCTTTCCGCTCACTTCGGGGTTGGGGGCATTTTCCGGATAATCCAGCTCAAAGGTAACGACATCTCCGGGGCGATGCCCCAAAAGGTTTTTATCGAATTCCGGGTGGACGGCGGGCTTACCCATCTCTTCCATATGATCGACGGCCGCCCCTCTCTCATAGGCCTTGCCGTCCATGTAGGGCATGAAGTCCATGACCACCACGTCGCCTTCCTGTATGGGACGATCCTCGTCAACGGTGCGCAGCTGGGCCTGGCGGTCCCGGAGTATTTCCAGCTCTTCGGCCACCTGTTCCTCGGTGACGGTCACGGGTGCCTTGTCGAGGGCCATGCCCCGGTATCCTTCCACCTGAAAGGGCGGGCACACATCCACGACTGCGGAGTAGAAAAAGCCTCCATTGTCATCGAAGCGCGACTCGCTCACATTGGCTTCCGTCAGTGGTTTCAGGCTGGTTTCACGGAGTGCCTCCGGGAAGGTTTCCTGGATGAACTGGGCGGAAACCTCATCTTCGATGTTCTTGCCGAAATAGGATTTGATCACGCTCCGGGGCACCTTGCCCGGGCGAAATCCCTTGATGCGAACCTTTTTGGCAAGGTCTCGATAGCGTACTTCGATTTCTTTGCGTACCTTTTCCGCTGGAATCTCTACCTGAATTTTCTTTTGGTTGGCGCTGAGGTCGACAACGGAGACATTCAATTCCACGATTTTCACCTTCCTCCCGGAACACGATCCCTTGAGAACTCAATTGAGATTAATAATCTGGTGCGAGAGGGGGGACTCGAACCCCCATCCTGTCGCCAGGGCTGGATCCTAAGTCCAGTGCGTCTGCCAGTTTCGCCACTCTCGCTCACCGGAACATGCTGATCCTATGGAAAACGTCATTAAAACCACTTAGGTTTCGCGGAGTCAAGAAAAGAATGCATGGTCGGCACCAGATTTAGGATTCAAACAACATTTGGATTCAAACATTTCCGAAATGCTTTCCCTGGTACAGGCCGTGGGTGTTCATGTATTCCTCGACGGCCTGAAGGTTTTTTTGTTTTTCGAGAGCCCAATGGGGGGCGACCAACTCCTCGGGGTGAGGGTCTCCCGTGATCCTCTGGATGATGATGTGAGGAGCGAGCAGGCTGATGAAGTCTCCTGTGAGGGCGGCATATGCTTCCCTTGAAAGACAGGTGTAGCGGCCGTCCCTGTGCCACACGGCGAGGACTGTGCCGTGGATGACGTACAGGAGGTGTATTTTCACGGCCTGGATGTCCATCCGGGAGAGGGTGCGCGCGGTTTCGAGCATATCTTCCCTATTTTCGCCCGGGAGTCCGAGGATGACATGTACGCAAACGGGCAGCCCACGCATGCGGATTCTGCGGACGGCATCCTCGAAAGCGGCAAAATCGTGGCACCTGTTGATGGTTTCGAGAGTCCGGTTATGCACCGATTGCAGTCCCAGTTCGAGCCAGACCAGGTAGCCTCTGGAAGAAAGGGTTTTCAGGTGGTCCAGGACCGCGTCGGGCACGCAGTCGGGGCGTGTGCCGATGGTGAGTCCGACGACGTCGGGGTCCTGGAGCGCTTCGTCATACAAGGTATCGAGCCGCTTCAGGGGACCATAGGTGTTGGAAAACGACTGAAAGTAGGCAAGGAATTTTTTTGCCTTGTATCTTTTGGCAAGGTTTGCCTTGCCTTGCCGGATTTGCTCCCGGATACTCCGGCCTTTTTTCAGAGCATCGGTACCGGACCCGCGAGGATTGCAATAGATACATCCTCCCGTGCCCAGCGTTCCATCCCTGTTGGGGCAGGACAGGCCCGCGTCCACACTGATTTTCTGAACGCGGCATCCGAAAGTTTCCCTGAGGTAGCCGTTGTAGTCGCGAAATCGTTTTTTTTGCATGGCCCTCCGCCTCTTTTGCCGGTTCCCGGTTCACTGTTTATGATAAAATGATATCATACTTTTTCTACTGAGGGATATCCGTTTGCAAGTTTGAATCGATAGAGAGCCCATAAGGAAGTTGGAAAATGGAAAATTCTTTTGACGTCATCGTGGTGGGAGCGGGGCATGCCGGGTGTGAAGCAGCTCTGGCGGCCGCCCGCATGGGGTGCCGCACGCTCATCACCACCATCAATCTGGACACTGTGGCCCATATGCCCTGTTCTCCTTCCATCGGCGGCATCGGGAAGGGACATCTGGTGCGCGAAATCGACGCTCTCGGAGGAGAAATGGCCCGCATTGCCGATCTTACCTCCATTCAATTTCGGCTCCTCAATACCAAGAAAGGCCCGGCAGTCAGGGGAACGCGCACGCAAAACGACAAGGCCCGCTACCGCACGGCCATGAAGCACAGCCTCGAATCCCAGGAGAATCTCCACCTCAAGCAGACCCTGGTGGATGCTCTTGTGATCGAGGGGGGGCGGGTAACGGGTGTTTTGGACCAGTTGGGGACTTTTTTTGCGGGAAAGGCGGTCATTCTGGCCACGGGCACATTCCTGCACGGACTGGTGCATATCGGCACCAGGAGCATTCCCTCGGGGCGGGCCGGGGAATTTTCTTCACAACAACTTGCGGATCAACTGCTGGAAGTGGGTTTCGAGCTGGGGCGGATGAAAACGGGAACCCCCGCGCGTATCCATCGAAAAAGTATCGATTTCAGCCGTTTTGAAGAGCAAAGCGGGGATGGGAAACCCCGGCCCTTTTCCCTTCACACCGGCCACCTGTCCCTGCCGCGGGTTTCCTGTTACCTGGGCAGAACACATGGGCGCACTCACGATCATGTGCGGCGTCATATACACCTTTCGCCCCTTTACAACGGGTCCATCACGGGAGTGTCCGCCCGCTACTGTCCTTCTCTCGAAGACAAGGTCATGAAGTTTCCTCAAAAGGAATATCACCAGATCATCCTGGAACCCGAGGGATTGGATACGGAGGAAATTTATGCCAGCGGCACGGGCAATTCCCTCCCTTACGAAATTCAGCTTCAGTTGGTGCGCACCGTGCCGGGGCTGGAGGAGGCGGAAGTCATGAGGCCGGCATACGCCATCGAGTACGACTTCATACAACCCACCCAGCTCAAGCCGACCCTGGAAAGCCGCCTCGTGAAAGGACTTTTCATGGCCGGCCAGATCAACGGGACATCGGGTTACGAAGAAGCGGCGGGGCAGGGGCTGTGGGCGGGCATAAACGCAGCTCTTCAGCTACAGGGCAGGCCGCCCTTCCTGCCGGATCGCTCCCAGGCCTACCTGGCGGTCATGGTGGACGACCTGGTGACGCGAGGCACCAACGAACCCTACAGAATTTTCACCTCCAGGGCCGAATACCGCCTGCTCCTGCGAGAAGATAACGCGGACCTGCGCCTCATGGAAATGGGATACGCCCTGGGGTTGCATCCCCATGACCGGGTGAAGGAATTGAGAGAGCGCAGGGAGGAAATCCGGCGGGAGTTGGAGCGGCTGCGTTCCACCCGGGTACGTCCTTCCCCGGAGGTCAATGCCTTGCTCGAGGAAAAGGGGTCGGTGCCTCTGCAGGAATCCTCGACCCTGGACCGCCTGATGAAGCGGCCCGAATTGAGCTATGACGACATCGAGGGGCTTGCGCCGCCTCCCGTGCCCGTGGGAGAAAAAGTAAAGGAGCAGGTGGAAGTCGAATGTAAATACGAAGGGTATCTCAAAAGGCAGGAGGCGGAGGCCCGGAGGTTCAGGCAAATGGAGGGGATGGTTTTTCCCGAGGACTTTTCCTACCAGGGGATTCCGGGCCTATCCAACGAGCTGAGGCAGAAGCTGGAAGCCGTTCGCCCCATGTCTTTGGGGCAGGCGTCGCGCATCGCGGGGATGACCCCCGCTGCCCTTTCAGTGTTGATGGTCTATTTGAAAAAATGTGAAAAGTCTTGCTTAATACATTGATCATACGTTAGCATCCGGGGTTTAAATATTCTCCGTTCTTTTATAAGCCCAAGCTGTTTCCGTTTCTCCAATCGTTTCCTATGTGGTTTTTATACGGGAGGTTTGTTACCCATGAAGCAAATGAGCGACAAAGATTATATTGCCACTCTAAGGAGCCACGGGCTTCAGGTCACCTATCAGCGACTGGCCATTTATCAGGTTCTGTACAATACCAAAGCCCATCCCAGTGCGGAAGTGATTTACAAACAGGTGAAAAAGCGGTTTCCCATGATTTCCCTGGGTACGGTTTACAAGACGCTGGAGCGGTTCTTCAGTGTGGGGCTGATTCAGAAGGTCAGCCCCCTGACGGATGTTGCCCGCTATGACGCCGCTGTCGATCCTCACCACCATTTTGTTTGCCTCAAGTGCCAGGAAGTCATGGACCTGGACATGCCTCCGTCCACCGGTCATGATTCGGCGGCCGTTCCGGATGGATACAAAGTTTTGTATCGCCAGGTGGTCCTCCAGGGTTTTTGCCCCAAGTGTCAAAATCAAAACGGCAATGGGAGTTGATTCGCTTCTTCATGGCCCATGATATTCGATCAGGCTATCCAAACAAGGGTGCTCTTCGAGGGTAATTTTTTTATCCGGGGAAATGGTTTGAACGGTCGAGCAAAAACCGATGCTCAACTTTTTAACTCCTCAATTATCTTTATGAGAGCTGGGCTTTTTGTTTTTCCTTGAATCTTTTTCAGGGGATATGCTAAGCAATCGAGGTTCTTTTCATGAGCGTATGCCATTTGGTGCGGCCGAATGGGAGGGTTTTTTGATTTTCGTATGTGAATCACAGAGGGAAAGGAAGGAGCTAGAGTGAACATTGTTGTCATCCTCAAGCAAACGCCGGATACCGAATCGGTCATTCGTATCGCCGGCGATGGAAAATCGGTGGCTACCGATGGGTTCAAGTGGATCATCAATCCCTATGACGAGTTTGCCGTGGAAGCCGCTCTCAAGATCAAGGAAAAGCACGGCGGCAAGGTGACCGTTCTCAGCTATGGCCCCCAGAGAGTGGTCGAGGCCGTTCGCACGGCTTTGGCCATGGGGGCGGACGATGCGGTCCTCATTGCCGAAGACGACCTGGAAAGTTGCGGACGGATCAAGGTGACCCAGGCCAAGGCGGCCGCCATCAAGCAACTCGATCCGGACCTGGTGCTCTGTGGCTCTCGAGCCGTTGATCTGGACATGGCCCAGAGAGGCCCCATGGTTGCGGAATTTCTGGGTTGGCCTCACCTGGGTCTTGCCGTTTCCATCGAGTGCGACGGTACTCGGATCACCATCCAGCGTCCTATCGAGGGGGGGAAGGTGATCGAGGAATCCGCATTGCCGGCCCTGGTTACCCTGGGAGGTTCCCATGCTGTTTGGAGTCCCCGGTATGCGTCTCTTCCCGGCATCATGAAGGCCAAAAAGAAGCCCCTGCAAATGAAAAAACTGGAAGACCTCGGACTTGACCGGAGTGAGTTTTCTCCTGAAAAGGCCAAAGTCCGCGTGATCTCCCTGGAGATGCCTCCCGAGAGGAAACCCGGAAGAATCGTAGATGAAGGGTTGGATACCGAGGGTAAGGCTCGAGAGCTTGTTCGGCTGCTGCACGAAGAAGCAAAAGTCATTTAAAAGGGGGGGAAACATGTCAAAATGTGTTTGTGTGATCGCGGAATATCGTGGCGGCGACTTTCGCCGTGTGACCTATGAGACGGCCAGTGAAGGCCGGCGTATTGCCGATGCCCTGGGGGTGTCGCTATGTGCCGTTCTTGTGGGTTCGGGAGTGACGGACAGGGCTGCGGAACTTGGTCGCTACGGGGTGGAAACGGTGTTTGTGGCCGATGATCCGGCCCTTGAGCATTACATTGCCGAATCGCATGTGCCGGTGGTGGCCGAACTCATTCAAAAATGCGATCCCGCCGTGGTCCTTCTGCCCGCATCGGTGGACGGCAAGGATTTGAGCGCTCGCCTGTCGGCGCGGCTCCTTGCGGGGCTTGTCCAGGACTGCACGGAAATCGTGGTGGAAAACGGCAGGCTCAAAGCCAGGAAGCCCATTTATGCCGGCAAGTGCCATTCCTGGAACGAATGGGCCGAAGGGGAAATGCCTCTCATTTCGTGCCGCCCCAACGTCATGGGCTGCCTCGCGCCCGACGATGGCAAGTCCGCCAAAGTGGAAAAGGTTGCCGTGAATATCCCCGAACCGCGTTCTGTGGTGAAGAGCGTGGAGATGGATACCTCCGGGCGCGTGGGCCTTTCCGGTGCGGAAATCATCGTTTCGGGAGGTCGTGGCATGAAAGATTCCGCAAATTTCGCCATGCTCGATGACTTGGCCAAAGCCTTGGGGGCCGCCGTGGGTGCTTCCCGTGCCGCCGTGGATTCAGGCTGGAGGCCTCATGCGGACCAGGTAGGCCAGACCGGTAAGGTCGTCAATCCCAACCTGTACATTGCCGTGGGTATTTCGGGGGCCATTCAGCACCTTGCGGGAATGGGCTCCTCCAAGTACATCGTGGCGGTGAACAAAGATGCGGATGCTCCCATTTTCACCAAAGCCGATTACGGCATTGTGGAGGACCTTTTTGCCTTTCTGCCGGCATTCATTGAAGAAGTAAAAAAACACAAGAGCACCTGCTCTTGATTTCCATCTCTTTCGGGCGATCCTTCAAGGCACGGCTTCATACTGAAAAGACTGTTTCTTGCGGATCGCCCTCCCATTTTAACGTTCACTCGTACCTTGAAACCCCGCCGGATAAAATTCTCCGCCGCCTTATCCCTACAACGCAACTTATACTTCTTGTTCCCAAGCTGGAGCTTGGGAACAAGAAGTTGCACATCGCGTAGAGGCTTCATTTTTCAAATCACTCCTCTTGCGTTGTAGGGTTATTCCGCGGTGATTCCCGTCTTGATCGTGCAAGGAAGCCGTAAAGGATGTTTTCTTGTCAAAAGACTCGTGCTGTGATAGCTAGAAAAGCTCCTGTACATACCATTTCATATCAACTGATCGGGGTGGTTTGGACCCCTCTGTGTGAAAACGTGAAAACGCCGACAGCGAAAGGAAGATCAGACCATGGCAGACATCGCTCCATTCCGTGGGTTGCGATACAATCTCAACAAAATTAATGATCTGAGTAGGGTGGTGATCCCCCCCTATGATGTCATTTCGTCCCAAGAGCAGAAACAGTTTCACGAGATGAGCCCCTACAACATGGTGCGGTTGGAGCTTGGCATCGCCACGGACCATGACAGTGAGACCGACAACCCCCACTTGCGTGCGGGCCGCGCCCTGGAGCAGTGGACGGCCGAGGGCGTTTTGCTCCGGGAGGATGTTTCGTCCATTTATTATTACGAGCTGGATTACGATCTTCCCGACAAGCCCCGCCAGACCCGTTGCGGCTATATCTGTGCCCTGCGTCTGGAAGATTTCGCCTCGGGCAGGGTTCGGCCTCACGAAAAGACCTTTCAAGCGGTCAAGGATGAACGGCTCGCGCTGATGCGGGTGTGCCGGGCCAATCTCAGCCCGGTGTTCGCCCTTTATGCCGATCCCGCCCAGGAAGTGGATCACATTCTCAAGGGCGGCAGGGTCGGCTCCCCCGCCATGGCCTTCACTGACGATAAAGGGATGGAGCACAGAGTCTGGCCGGTTCGCGATGAAGAGTTGCTGCGCCGGGTGAGAGCCGCCATGCAGGACAAGACCCTGTTCATTGCGGACGGGCACCATCGGTATGAGACCGCCATCAATTTCCGGAACCTTCAGCGCATTGCATATCCCAATGCCGGTCCGGACGCTTCCTTTGAATTCATAATGGTGTACCTGTCCAACATGAATCAAGATGGTCTATCTATTCTTCCCACCCATCGCGTGTTGAAAAACGTCGTGAATTTCAATGTGGATGACCTGCTTGATAGAGCAACGGAATTCTTTGATATTTCTTCCTTTCATCAGGATCGGCCGCCCCTGGACATCCTGGCGAGGGGGGCGGAGCGAAAGGAAACGGTCATGGGGTTTTTGAGCGGCAAGGAGGGGCCTTTTTTTATACTCAAGGCCCGGCAGGGGGCCGTTCACGACTTCCTGGCCGGCGAAGGGGTCGCTCCCGAGTTGCGTTCCCTGGATGTGGTGATCCTCGATCATGTCCTTCTGAAAAAACTCAGCGGCTTTTCCGATGCGTTCCTGGCCAATGAGCACAACATTCACTTCAAGCACGATTTTCACGATGCGGTGGCTCGGGTTAAAAGCGGAGAATACAACATCGGCTTTTTCATCAATTCTACACGCATCGAGCAGGTCCAGGAGGTGGCGGAAGCGGGTCTCATCATGCCCCACAAGTCCACCTATTTTTATCCCAAGGTGGGAAGCGGGCTGGTCATTCGTCCCATTCCAACAGGGGAAAAGCTGAATTCCTGATGGATGCGACGCAGGAAGATGCCTTGCTGACCGAAGATTCGCTTTTCAACGGAAAGTTGGTTTTGCGTCAGCAAAAAAAAGGGTACCGTTTTGCCGTCGATGCCGTTCTCCTTGCGGGGCTCACGCGCGTGAATCCTCGAGACCGGGTTCTGGAATTGGGTACGGGTTGCGGGGTAGTGGCACTCATGCTCGCTTTTCGAGGGCAGGGGGGGCGTATCGTGGCCATTGAGCTTCAAAAGGACCTGGCGGAGCTTGCCGGGAGGAACGTAGCGGAAAATGGGCTCGATGGAGCCGTGACGCTCTTGGAAATGGACTATCGTTCCTTTGCCGATGAGTTCGAGCCCGAGAGCTTCGATCTGGTTCTGGCCAATCCCCCCTATCGGCGCGTCGAGACGGGGCGGGTGAGTCCCCATGGGCAGAAGGCAAGAGCCCGTCACGAGATCACGGGCTCCGTGGAGGATGTGTTTAGCGCCGGCAAGTATGTCTTGCCCGTGGGGGGACGCCTGGTGGTGATCTATCCGGCAACGCGCCTGGTTCACCTCCTGGTGACCGCAGTGCGGCAAGGTTTTGCCCCCAAGGAACTGGTCATGATCCATAGCCATGTTTCCGGGGGAGGACGGCTGGTTCACCTGGAATGCCGAAAAGGCGGCGGAGAGGAGCTCCAGGTGAAGCGCCCGTTTTTCATCTATGACGAAAAGGGAGCTTATACGGAAGAAATGCGGCGCCTGTATGAGGAAAAGCTCGATGGTGAAGGTGTATCCGGTCCGTGATTACGGTCGGAAAGTAAGGACATTGCAAGGAGAAAGAAAAAACATGGCCGATCGCAAGGCTTATATTCGTTCCGTGGGCAGGTTCCTTCCGGAGGGAAGGCTCACCAACGCGGACCTGGAAAAAATGGTGGATACCAACGACGAGTGGATTCTCACCCGTACGGGAATCCGTGAGCGGCGCATTCTCGAACCCGGCCTGGGCAATTCGTACATGGCGGTGCGGGCCGCTCGAGAATGCCTGGATCGAGCCGGTGTGTCTCCCGACGAAATCGAAGTCATCATAGTGGGCACCGTCACGCCGGATATGCTTTTTCCTTCCACCGCGTGTTTGGTGCAAAAGGAATTGGGAGCTTCCAAGGCTTATGGTTTCGACCTGGGGGCTGCGTGTTCGGGCTTTATTTTCGGCCTCACCACGGGGGCGCAGATGATCGAAACGGGACGCCATCAAAAGGTCCTTGTCATCGGCAGTGATGTCATGAGCAGCATTATAGATTATAAAGACCGCAATACCTGCGTTTTGTTCGGAGACGGTGCGGGTGCGGCGCTTCTGGAGGCCTGTCCCGATCAAGATTACGGTGTTCTGGATTATGTGCATCGGGTGGATGGGGGAGGGGGAGACCTGCTGTGCTTGAGGGCGGGGGGGAGTCGCAAACCGGCGAGCCTCGAGACCATCGAAAATCGTGAACACTTTGTGCGACAGCAAGGGAGCCAGGTTTTCAAGTTTGCCGTCAAGGAAATGGCCCAGGTTTCCGGGGAAATCCTTCAGAGAAACGGCCTGACGGGTGAAGACGTGTCGCTTTTCCTGCCCCACCAGGCCAATTTACGCATCATCGATGCCTGTGCTCAACGCATGCACATCGAAAAGGACAGGGTTGTCATCAACATTGACCGTTATGCCAACACCACGGCGGGGACCATTCCCCTTTGCCTTTACGATGCCATGGAGGCCGGACGGGTGAAACGAGGGGACTACATCGTGATGTCCGCTTTTGGGGGGGGCTTCACATGGGGGAGTGTCCTGCTTCGCTGGTGGTAAGCCTCGGGATGCTCCGGGGTTTGAAGGCCCGGGAAAAATGAAGAGGATTCAAAATTGGCGAAGAAGATAGGAGAATTGCTCATCGAGGCCGGGCTGGTCCAGCCCGAGGAACTTACGCGAGCGCTCGAGGAGCAAAAGCAGAACGGTGAGCGCATCGGGAGCATTCTGATCAAGATGGGCCTTCTCACCGAGGACTCATTGGTTGAATTCCTTTCCAGGCAATTTAGAACCCCCGAGGTGGATATTGCCAGGCTCGATATTCCCAAGGAGGTGCTGAGCCTCATTCCTCTGGATATTGCCACCAAGTACCAGGCCATCCCTTTCGGAATCATCGGCAATACCCTCAACGTGGCCATGTCCGATCCGGGCAATATCTTCGTCATCGACGACCTGAGGTTTCTCACCCGCAAGAGCATCCTGGTGCATGTGGCTCATGAAAGCGCCATCAAGAAGTTCATCAACGATCACTTCCCCCAGGCCGAAGGGCAAAATCTCGATGATGTCATGGGGCTCCTGGACGGGGAGCGTGATGTCGCCGTTATGGACGAGGTGGAGGACATTGATCTTCAAAGCCTGGAGAATGCCGCCGAGCAGGCTCCGGTGGTCAAATTGGTCAATTTCCTTCTCACGGATGCCATTCGCAAGTATGCGAGCGACATTCACATCGAGCCCTATGAAAAGGCCATGCGGGTTCGGTTTCGTATCGACGGAATTCTGTACGAAATCATGCGGCCTCCTATCAGCTACAAGAATGCCATCATTTCCCGCTTGAAGATCATGAGCCGTCTCGACATCGCCGAACGGCGCCTGCCCCAGGACGGACGCATCAAGCTCAAGGCCAGGGGCAAGGAAATGGATTTTCGCGTCTCCGTGACCCCGACTCTCTTTGGTGAAAAGATCGTGCTGCGCCTCCTGGACAAATCGGGTTTGCAGCTCGATATGACCCGGCTGGGTTTCGATGATACACAGTACCGACATTTCATGGATGCCATCTACCGACCCTACGGCATGGTGCTCGTCACCGGACCCACGGGTAGCGGCAAGACCACCACCCTCTACAGCGCCCTCTCGGAACTCAACAAGGTGTCGTGCAACATTTCCACGGCCGAAGACCCGGTCGAATACAACCTTTTCGGCATCAACCAGGTGCAGATTCACGATTCCATCGGCCTGACCTTTGCCGCCGCATTGAGATCCTTCCTGAGGCAGGACCCCGACATCATCATGGTGGGGGAGATTCGGGATTTCGAGACGGCGGAAATTGCCATGAAGGCGGCTCTCACGGGCCACCTGGTGTTGTCTACCCTGCACACCAACGATGCTCCAAGCACCGTGAGCCGTCTTCTCAACATGGGGGCGGAGTCCTTCCTGGTGGCATCCGCTCTCAACCTGGTGCTGGCTCAGCGCCTCGTGCGAAAAATTTGTCCCAACTGCTCCATTGAAGAAGATGCGCCCCCCGAGTCTCTCCTGGAGTTGGGGGTGCGGGAGGAGGAATTGGGGGCTTTTAAGAGTTTTCGGGGCAAGGGCTGCCTGAGTTGC
>CAZRWT010000047.1:0-25469 GCA_964603955.1 uncultured Syntrophobacteraceae bacterium | reverse complement strand
CGTCCGCGGGGACGCGGAGGAATCGGACGTGCGCTTTATTGCTTTGTCGTCGGGCAGAAAGTGATCATTCTTCACGCTTTCGTGAAAAAGACCCAACAGGCTCCCGATCATCAGCTAAAGATTGCCCGGAAAAGAATGAAAGAGGTGCAAAATGGCTGAACCTAAATATCAACCAGTTCTCCACGACCAGAAGGCGTTTCTCGAAAAAGCTATGAAACGTAAGGGGTTCAAGGAGGCTTATGAAGAGCTTGAGGAGGAGTATGCCTTGGTTCACGAATTGCTGGCAGCGCGCGCCAGGGCCGGCTTGACCCAGGAGGATGTTGCGGAGTTGATGGGAACGACGAAAAGTGCTGTGTCCCGCCTGGAAGCAGCAAGGAAACACGCCCCTTCCGTGACGACTCTGAAAAAGTACGCCCAAGCTGTCGGATGCCACCTCGAAATCAAACTGGTGCCGGATGCCCGCCCAAACGAATGAGGATAGATCGTGTGAGTTTACGAACCACGATCTTATCCGGTAGTTGAACAAGCCCGTATTCACGAGCCCATGTTCAACAATGCCATCAACTCGGGCAGCAAAAGTGGCGCTCGTTCGTCGCACCGCTTTTGCTGCCGGTTATGGCAAACGTTACGCGCCCCAGCCGACGAGATCGAGGTAAGGATTGGAAGCCTTTCAAGACAAAGTTAAGCGCCTGATAGCAGAGGGCAAGGTTCGAGTTTCCGAGCATGGATATGACGAGCTCTCTGATGGGTTGGGCTCAACAGGAAGCCGAGAGAGTGCCGATGAAGATGGAAAACCAAATCGTCACTCATTCAAGAAGCACGAAGAACACATGCAACGTGAAGGGAAAAAAAAGAGAAAAAATGAAGAAGATGGGAACGGAAGCAAACACTCCCCGGGTCGGCGTTTTTGTCTGCCATTGCGGACTGAACATCGGTAAAACCGTCGATTGCGGGCAAGTGGCCAGGGTGGCTGCGGAATTCAAAGATGTGGTGATCGCTGTAGATGTACCTTATGCCTGCTCCGAGTCGGGACAGGAGAAAATTCGGGAAGATATCGCCGAGCACAATGTGGACCGCGTGGTGGTGGCCTCCTGCTCCCCCCGGCTTCACGAAAGCACCTTCCGGCAGATGGTTCGGGACGCCGGCATCAACCCCTATCTCTTTGAGATGGCTAATATCCGTGAACACGTGAGCTGGGTTCATATCCATGATCCCGAGGCGGCCACGGAAAAGGCCAAGGACCTGGTCAAGATGGCCGTGGCCCGGGTGCGCCACCTGAAACCCCTGACTCCCGAAACCATCTCCCTCACCCGACGGACCCTGGTGATCGGCGGCGGGGTTGCCGGCATCCAGGCGGCCCTGGACCTGGCCGACAGCGGCTACGAGGTGGTGCTGGTGGAAAGGAAACCTTCCATCGGCGGCATCATGGCCCAGTTGGACAAAACATTTCCCACCATCGACTGCTCCATATGCATCTTGGGGCCCAAAATGGCCGATGCCGCCAAACATCCGCGAATCAAGCTTTTGACCCTTTCGGAAGTGGTGGAGGTCAAGGGATATGTGGGCAATTTCGAGGTGAAGATCCTTAAAAAAGCCCGCTATGTTTCGGAAACCGATTGTTCGGCTTGCGGAGAGTGCGCCAAGGTCTGTCCGGTGGTGCGGCCCAACGAGTTCGACCTGGGGCTTTCCTCCAGAAAGGCCATCCATTCTCCCTTTGCCCAGGCGGTGCCTTCGGCGTATCTCATCAATATTCACGAATGCCTGGGACACAACCCGGTGGTCTGTGGAAAATGCGTGGAGGCATGCAACAAGAATTGCATCGATTTCGGCATGTCCGAAGAGGAGGTGCTGGAAAAGGTGGGAACCATCATCGTGGCCACGGGAGTGGAGCCCTACGATCCCACCGAGATGGACGAGTACGGCTACACACGGTTTGAAAACATTGTGACCAGCATGGAATTCGAACGGCTCGTCAACGCCGGCGGACCCACCGGAGGGGAAGTGATCCGGCCCTCGGACCGCAAACACCCCGGGTCCATCGGGTTTATCCAGTGCGTCGGTTCCCGGAACGTTCAAAAGGGGCATCCCTATTGCTCCAACGTCTGCTGCATGAACACCGTCAAAAGTACCCTCATCGCCAAGGAACACGATCCGGATGTGGAGATCAAGGTGTTTGCCATCGACATCCGGGCCTTCGGCAAGGGCTTCGAGGATCTCTACCGACGAAGCCGCCTGCAAGGGGTTCAATATCTGCGGGGGCTTCCGGGATCGGTGGAGGAACTCCCGAACGGCAGCCTGCGGGTCGCGGTGGAAAACGGCTCCACCGGCCGGGTGAATTTCCACGACCTGGACATGCTGGTGCTGGCGGTGGGCGTGAAACCGGCCGCATCGACCCGTCGGCTCCAGGAGATGCTGGGGCTCCAACTCACATCGGACGGATTTTTTCTGGAGGCCCATCCCAAGCTTCAGCCCGTGGATGCCGCCACTCGTGGAATCTTCTTTGCCGGGTGCGGCGAGGGGCCCAAGGACATCAAGGACTCGGTGACCCAGGCCTCGGCTGCCGCCATGCGGGCGGTGCGGCTCATGCACGACGGAAAGATTCTCACCGAACCCATCACATCGGTGATCAACGAAGAACTTTGCAAGGCCTGCGGCAAGTGCGCCGAGGTCTGCCCCTACAACGCCATCACCGTGGACGTGAAAAAGAAAATTCCGGCACGGGTCAACTCAGCGGCCTGCATGGGATGCGGCACCTGCGGGGCCGAATGTCCCTTCGGCGCCGTCACCATGAATCATTTTTCGGATCGGCAGATACTCGGTCAGATCGACGCCATGACGCAGGAAAATCCCGGGGAAAAAATCCTGGCCTTCGCCTGTAACTGGTGCTCTTACGCCGGGGCGGACTTTGCCGGTACTTCCCGGCTCCAGTATCCCACCAACGTGCGGCTGATCCGTACCATGTGCTCGGGCCGGGTGTCGGAGACCTTCCTGTGGCATGCCTTTGGAGAGGGAGTGCCGGTGATTCTCGTGAGCGGGTGCCATATCGGCGACTGCCATTACATCAATGCCAACCACTGGACCGAAAAACGGGTCGCCAAGATGCGGAAGAAAATGGAGAAGCTCGGTATCCGGCCCGAACGGCTTCAGCTCGAATGGGTGAGCGCCGCCGAGGGAACCCGGTTCGCGGAAGTCATGCGGCGGGTGGAACTCCTGCGGCAGAGCGTCCGACGGGATGAAATCGAGCACACCATGCGGGTGATTTCGGAGATGAAAAAAAAGTAGAACGACACTCCTGCCCCATAGGCATTTGTGCGAAGGGAAGTCAACCGTGCCCACCCCACGGACCTCGGAGGCGTGGGGTGGGCAAAAGCGAAACATTGCCCACCGGGGCCGTTACTTGATTTACGCTGAGTCCCCTTAGTCTTCCAGGACCTTCGATATCGCGTGCAAGAGCGTGCCAAGCACGAGCGACAGAATGGGACCAATCCCGCCGAAATTGAGAAAATTCGTCAATGCGTGGTTCCAAACCAGCCACACAACGGCGGCCCAGCACAACACCCCAAAGAGTATTCCCAGAACAGCTCGAAGCTGAGAATGGTACCTCATGGCAAGCCTCTCGATGAGGGAGATTTCCTGTTGAAAACTCTGAATCAATTGCTCCTTTTTCATAACAACTCCTTGAATACTTGACGGGATGCTTGTGTTACTCGCCGGAATCGGGTTGGATGCCCCGTTGACCTCTCGTTCCCGGAATCCAGCTTGGGAACGAGAGATTGAACGGCTCTTCACGGCATGAGCGTTCACCGCTCCACGGTCAGGGCTGCCGGGATTCCGGAACGGGCAGATCCACGGTTGCCTTGAGCGACATGTCGGTGGTCCTGTAGACAAAAATTTTGGGCTCCATGAGTACATAGAGGGCATCGTCATCGAGCCGGAAAACCGGAGGCTGTTCCATGGGACGCGAGGGATGACCGTGAGGCCTTCCTCCCTCGGAATGCCCACCCCGCTGCGGCTCGGGTTTCGGCAACCGCACGGTTTTTAGAGGCTTCAAACCAGCCTTGTCATATTGTATGATACTTCCACCGGACAGGACAAAAAGATACTGCCGGTTGGTGCAAATGCCGGACGGTCCATGCATGGGCGGCATATCCGGTGGACCCTGGATTTCCTTGCCCGGTTGCTGTTCGGCAAAGACGGTCTTCAGACCCGGACCGACAACGGCGATCATTGCAACGGCAAGCAAGCTCAAAAGCAGAATTTGTGTCATGGCATTCATTTTTTGCATGTCCTTATCCTCACTCCTCCGGTCGTTCATTTTGCGGGTGTTTTTTGCAATGGGGCATTTGCCGCCGTACTTCCATTACACAATGAGGGTTTATATTCGGAGCGTCCAAAACCGCCGCGATGCAACCGGTTGTCGTTCGAGCTCCGATTTGGGCCCCCGTGTCGATGTGTGTGTGCGCCCTTCACCTCCTTTCGCGACCGTACCCCCAAGCGGTTTGGGGGTTCCGGCCTTTGTTTTGTGTTGCCGACGACGATCTTCATTCCGGGACAGACTACTCCCCGCATTTGGAGAAAATATGGAGAGGAAATGGAATGATTGTGGATAGCGATAAAAATTTCCCAAGGACCGGATTCGAGGCAACGACACGATGAAGCTCAAATTCAAACACAAAGTATTTCTGGCCTTTTTTCTGAACAGCCTTGCCGTCGTGGTCTGTGTGATCTTGATTGGAAGGCACTACACCGCGCGCAATTTCGAAGAATACGTGGGCAAAATGGAGATGGAACGGCTCGATGAGCTGGCCGCGATTTTGAGCCTGGAATACACCGGGAAGGGCGACTGGAGCGCGGTTGTCGATAACTGGGACCAGTGGCTGCCGATGAAAGCACTGGGAACAAGGAAGCTGCCGGAGCACTTCGGACAGGAGCAGTCGGTTCGTCCGTTCCCGCCGCCCTTGCCCTTTCTCATGATGGAGAAAAATCCGGAAGAGGGAAAGAAACAAGGCGCCCATGGGCCGGACGTCCTTCCGCCTCCGCCCGATACGCCGTCTACACGGCCGGACGGGTTCGGACCGGGTCCTCCCGGGTTTCCTCCATCCCCTGCGGATCGGCATGGTTTTTTTTCACGCATCGTTCTTTTTGATCCGGACGGGCAGCCGCTCACCCCAAGACCGGCTTCCGTAACCTTAACGACGGACGATTGCAGGATAAAACCCGTTACCGTGGAAGGCCGGACGGTTGGATGGGTCGGAATCAGGTCGCTCAGGCATCCCGGCAATCCCCTGGATGTGGAGTTTGTCGGACAGCAGTTGCAAACGCTTTATTCCGTCGGCGGAGTTGCCCTGATACTGGCGGTTCTTATCACTTTGTTCCTATCGCGCCACCTGATGGCTCCACTGAAAGCGTTGGCCGCGGGAACAAGAGCATTGACCGATCGCAAGTTTGAAACACGGATCAATGTCCGGTCACATGATGAGTTCGGGCAGCTTGCCGAAGACTTCAATGCCATGGCCGGAGCACTGGAACGATACGAACAGATGAGCCGCCAGTGGATCGCCGATATCGCTCACGAACTGAGGACACCCTTGGCGATTCTTCGTGGCGAGATCGAGGCGATGCAGGACGGCGTGAGGGAAATCAACCGGGAAGCTCTAGACTCCCTGCATTTCGAAGTGGAACATGTGATCCGGATCGTCCACGACCTTCACGATCTTTCATTGATCGAATCGATGGATTTCGATTTCGTGCAAACGGCCGTGAGCCCCGTTAAAGTTTTGAATGAAACGCTGAATGCCTTCGGCATGCGCTTCGAGCATACCGGAATCGAGATCGATGTTGACGGGTTGTGTTCGCAGTCTGTTATGATCACGGCCGACGCCGGTCGCCTGAAGCAGCTCTTTTCCAATCTCCTGGAAAATACGTTGAGATATGTACATGTACCCGGGGTTCTCAAGATCGATTGCGAAAACACATCCGAACATCTGATGATCCATTTTGAAGACTCGGGACCCGGAGTGCCGAAAGAATCCCTGGACCGCCTCTTCAACCGGCTGTATCGTGTGGATAAGGCCAGAAGCCGCGCACATGGGGGCAGCGGACTCGGTCTGGCCATCTGTAGAAGCATTGTGGAGTCTTTCGGAGGAAAGATCGAAGCGTCCCATGCGCTTTCCGGAGGGCTCAGGATTTCGCTGACCTTTCCGCTCATTGCAAGTGGGCGGGCGATCAAACGGTGAACCGAAATGGGCGGCAAAGATATTCTTGTTGTCGAGGATGAGGCCAAGATAGCGGGAATCCTCAAGGACTACCTGGAAAAAGCCGGTTACAGGGTTTCGTGCCTGGATCGGGGGGACGTGGTGATCCCATATGTGAAGAGGACTCCGCCATGCATGATCCTGCTGGACGTCATGATCCCCGAATCGGACGGCATGGAAATTTGCCGGGAAATCAGAAAATTTTCCGATGTCCCCATCATCATGATCACGGCTCGGGTCGATGAGATAGACCGATTGCTCGGCCTGGAGTTGGGGGCCGACGACTACATCTGCAAGCCGTTCAGCCCGAGGGAGGTCGTGGCGCGTGTGAAGGCCGTATTGAAAAGAATCCATGCCCCAAAAGACGACAAAACGCTTGTGGCCGGAGAACTCGCTCTCCTCCAGAACTCGCACCGGGCGCTCGTCCGTGGAAACGAGCTCAGGCTGACCCCTTGTGAGTTCAATCTCTTGAAAACATTCATGAGCCGTCCCAACCGGGTCTTCTCGCGCAACGAGCTGATCAGCATCGTTCAGGGCTATGAGTTCGAAGGGTACGACCGTGCCATCGATTCTCACATCAAGAATCTGAGAAAAAAGATCGCGGAACACCTCCCCTCGCGACAGGTGATCCGCACCGTTTACGGGGTGGGCTATAAGCTGAGCGACGACGGCGGCGACTCATAAAACCCGCCCGCCACCGGCAATCGCCCTTCATCACCGAACTTTCGCGCTCCCGGCGGAAAAGGCGATATTTCCGCTTTGCGGCTCCGTGGTTCTCGAAAAAGCCCAAAACGAGAACGGCTGCATTTTTCTTGACTTTCATTTTTTTTTGCTTCAGCCTGCAAAGGTATTTGGCTGCCGAAAGGCAGTCCGCGTGAGTCATGCTTGTCCAGGTGCTCCCAGGGAGCCTAAAAGGGAACGCTCGTGAAAATCGAGGATGGGCCCGCCGCTGTGATCGGGGACGAAAGCCGTGACATGCCACTGGCCCAAAGGCCGGGAAGGCGCGGCCGTTAGGATGAACCGTAAGTCAGAAGACCTGCCTGGACAAAATAAAAGGGGAGCGGTGGCGTGGAGGCCTGCCGTCCCGGCTTGTTCGAGGATAAAAAAGGGATATCCCGGATCGGATTCATGTCGGTTCGGGATTTTTTTTGGGAAAAAATCAACGGGAGGCTCATCATGCATATCACGGAAGGCGTTCTGGCGGCACCGGTTCTGGCGACCGGCGCGATAACCGCCGCTGCGGGCATTGCCGTCGGTTTGCGCCGCCTGGATGAACAGCGGCTGATTCCGGCTTCCGTACTGGCGGCCGTTTTTTTCATCGGTTCCCTCATTCACGTTCCTTTGGGGCCGAGCAGCGTGCATCTGCTATTGAACGGCCTGGCCGGATTGTTATTGGGCTGGTTGGCCTTCCCCGTGGTGTTCACGGGGTTGCTGCTGCAAGCGGCCCTGTTTCAATTCGGCGGTTTGTTGGTTTTGGGTGTCAACACCTGCACGGTCGCTTTACCGGCCGTTCTCTGCGGCCTGATTTTCCGCAGGTTCCTGCAGCACGGAGGCAAAACGGCATTGGCGGCCGGTTTTGCCGCCGGTGCCGGCTCCGTGCTGGGCACCGCCCTCCTGGCTGCCGGGGCTTTGGCCTTTACCGACCAGGGCTTTATGACGGCGGCACGGCTCATTGTGGCGGCCCACCTGCCCGTTGCCGTGCTGGAAGGCCTGGTAACGCTGTTTGTGATCGGCTTTCTGCAAAAAACAAGGCCCGATCTGCTATTGTACCCTCTGAAATCTTCCACGGGAGAAACGCCATGTTGATGCGCCTGGGATTGACTCTACTGCTTCTGCTGTTCTGCTTCCACCAACCGGCACACGGCCACAAGCTGTTGCTGATGGCCTGGCTCGAAGGCGATCGGCTGATGGTGGAAGCGGCCTTTGGCGACGGCACCATGGCGGCTCATGCTCACATAACCGTGCTGGACGCCGTTGATGGTGAAACGCTTCTCAGCGACCAGGCCGATGCCGGCGGACTGCTGGAAATCACCCTGCCCGAAGCGCTTTTGACGCGGGACACCCCCTTGCTGATACGCGCCGGCGACGGTGCCGGTCACCTGGCCGAGCATGTCATCGGTATGGAAGAAATCAGGCAGGCCCGACCGTCCGCAAGCGCGGTACGTTCTGAACCGGCAGTCATACCGGAGGGAGGCAGTGCATCGGGATCTTTCGCAGCAATGGATTCGGATCGGATTCTGGAAATGGTCCAGGATGCCGTGCGCCGGGAAGTCGCTCCTTTACGGAGGGAAATCATGGCTTTGCAGCAAAAAGGTCCGGGAATCACGGAAATTCTGGGGGGCATCGGCTATATCGTCGGCCTGGCCGCTTTGGGGGCGCTTCTGCTGGGCAAGCGCCGCAAGACCACGAACTGATTACCGGAATACGGGCGATCCAACGGCCATCTAGAGGAGGCAGTGACATGATCACCGATCCTTTCAGTCCCGAGCGGGGCCCGTTGCATGATTTGGATGCTCGCGTCAAGCTGGTGACGGTCTTCATCTGCCTGATGGCCGTTTCGGCCCTTCAGAACTCGGGAACCGCCCTGGCGGCCCTGTGCTTTACCCTGGTCATGATCCCGGCTGCCGGCTTGAATGTGAGCCGGGTGCTCCGGCGCCTGGTTCCCGCCAACCTGTTCTTTCTCGGTCTGGGTCTGGTTCTGATGCTGACCTATCCCGACCGATCCCCGGCAGGGATTTCATGGATCAGCCTCGACGGTTCGATGCTGGCTCTGCACATCGCCTTGAAAGGCAATGCCATGCTGCTGATCATTCTGATCCTGGTGTTCACCACTTCCATTCCCGCCCTGTCCCAGGCCTTGCAGGCACTGGGAGTGCCTGCTCGACTGACCCTGCTTCTGGCGTTCACCCATCGCCAGATTTTTCTGGTCGCCGATGAATTTCAGCGGTTGCAGCGAGCGGCCGTTGCCCGAGGTTTTCAGCCGGGATGCAACCTCCACACCTGTAAAACCTGGGCCGTTATTTTCGGGCAAACCCTGTTGCGCAGCGTGGACAGGGCCGAACGGATTCGCGGCGCCATGCTGTTGCGAGGCTTTTCCGGTCGATTTCATACCCTGGCGCCGCCTCCACCGGTCTGGAGCAAAACACTCTCCAGAACCTGCTTTTGTCTGCCCCTGCCGATCCTCTGCCTGTACGACCGGTGGCCCCTGTGAACACCGAACCCCTCCTGGCCCTCAGCAATGCGACGGTACACTATCGTCATTCGGAAGAACCCGTGTTGCACCAGGTGAATTTCGCCCTGCACGACGGCGAATGCGTCGGTCTCGTGGGCCCCAACGGCTGCGGCAAGACCACTCTGCTACTGACTCTGGTGGGGCTGATCCCCTTGCATCGGGGGGAACTCCGTTTTCAGGGCCGGGTGGTGCGCGGCAAGGCCGATTTTGTGAACCTGCGCCGTGCGGTGGGCTTTGTGTTTCAGAATCCCGACGATCAGCTTTTCTCCCCCACCGTTTTGGAGGATGTGGCTTTCGGCCCCCTGAACCTCGGACTTTCCCAGGATGAAGCGCTCACACGCTCACAAGCCATCCTGCACCATATGGAACTGGAGCACTTGATTCACCGTCAGCCGCACACGCTTTCCGGGGGGCAAAAGCGCCTGGTCGGCCTGGCCACGGTGCTCGTGATGCAACCCCGCATTCTGCTGCTGGATGAACCCACCAACGACCTGGACATGGGCACGCGCGAACGGGTCATCACCATTTTGAAAAACGGTGCGCTGTTGCCCGAAAAGCCGGCCCTGGTCATTGCCGGCCATGACCAGGGACTCCTGGATGCCCTGGTGGATCGCCGCTTTGCCATGGGCCCCCCGGTGAACGCCCGGTGCTGCAGTCCTCCATCCACACATTCGGATCGGTGATTTCCAGCATCACGGATATCCTTTTCGGAAATTGTGTGGGAATGGATTTTTTAAAAAAAGTTAGTTATGACTAAAAAAATTATTGACACAGGATTTCTCCCTGCTATTCTACTCAGCAGCTCAATATGAATCACCGTTCATCGAGCGGGGAACGTCTTACGGTCCGTGGCCCCAGAAAGGCGCACTGAAAGTGAAGGCGTGACACGAAGCGGGCAGGATGCATTCGTACCCTCGAGGCAGTCGTCGTCACGCCTTTTCTTTCGGCACGACCGGTCACGGGGCATGCGGGTCAAGAAGGAAACCGAGTTTGCATTTGCCGGATGTGCAATGGCTCATAGCTCATCGTTGTCAACATCGTTTTATCGTTTCGTCTGAACCGTTCACTCTTAAAACCGGGAGGATCAACCTTATGGCAAAAGGCATTTCTCTTTCTCTCTCACCTGAAAGTTTTCGTTTCCACGAGTGCGCGCGGGAACCGGGGTCCCTGTCGTTCATCCCCTTTTGCGCCTTGCAGGAAGCTGAGGCGGGGATAGAGTGCGTTCCCGATTCCGACCGGGCGGCCGTCGAATTGATTCATCAACTGGCCCAATCCATGGGCAGAGTCATCGATGCCAAGGACCACCATACCCTGGCCCATTCGGAAGAGGTGGCCCTGGCGGCCCGGTTTTTGGCGCTGGAAATGGGGTTGCCCAGGTGCAAGGCGGAATTGATCCACGTGGCGGGTCATCTCCATGACATTGGGAAGATCGGCATTCCCGACAGGGTGCTCCTCAAGAAAACGAAGCTTTCCAGCGGCGAGCGGATCATCATCGAAAGCCATGCCGCCGTGGGAGCCGATATCTTGAAGCCCCTGGATTGCCTCCGGGAAACCGGTATCGTGGAGATGGTGCTGCATCACCACGAGCGGTTCGACGGAAAGGGTTATCCTCACGGCCTGGCGGAACATGCCATTCCCCTGGGCGCCCGCATCATCGCCGTAGCGGACAGTCTTTCGGCCATGCTCCAGTCGCGCCCTTACCGCCCCCACCTGTCTTTCCTGGAGGCAACCACGGAAATTTATCGAGGTTCGGGCACCCAGTTCGATCCGGAAGTGGTCGAGGCCTTCAGTACCGTTCGCCGTGAACTCAAGGACATGCTCGGCCATTTTCGCCGGGTGACTCGTCGTGATTCGAACACACCCAAATCCAAGGGGCGCGCCGAGGTTGCGCCGTTGTTTTTTCCAGCGGAGAAGGAGCTGTTGTGATGGATTCTACCTTGAACCATGGCTTTCCTCGTGAGCCACATTGGACAAAAGCAAGGAGCAAGGGCGTTTCCGACAGGGAGGATATGCGTTTTCTTTGTAGCTTTGCCGGGGACATCATGGAAAAAAGGCAACGAGCTGAAATGCTGCGCTTGACTCGAAAGCTGGAGGAGATAGAACTGCTGGCGGGGGAAATAGCCCACGATTTGAATACTTTAATGAATGTGATTCTCGGAAATGCGGACATGGCCCTGGAACAGGTGCCCCAAGGAGGCATCCCCCATGACTGCCTTTTGGAAATCCGGAAGGCCGCCCACCGTTCCCATGCCATGGCCTTACAGTTCACGGCTCCTGCCTGCGGGCGGCCCTTGTGTCCCTGTCTGCTCGATCTGAACGAGGCCGTGTCGGAAATGTTCGGCATCCTCAAAAGCCTTGTGGGTGAAAAGGTCCACCTGACCTGGTTGCCTTGCCTGAAACCGTGTCTCGTCAACATGGAATCCTATCAACTCGATCGCATATTGACCAACCTCTGCGTCAATGCCCGGCACGCCATGGAAGACAGGGGCGAGGTCATCGTCGAGACGGATCGGGTGATCTTGGATGAAAGGGCATTGAACGGGCCTTGGGGGCTTGCCCGTGGCAATGGAATCCCTGGTGAGGAGTATGTCGTGCTTACCGTGAGCGACAACGGTTGCGGCATGAATGAAGAAATCCTGGGCAGAATTTTCGAACCCTTTTTCACCACCAGGGAGGCCGGCAAAGGCACCGGGCTGGGGCTGGCGACGGTCCACGACATCGTCAGACGAAACCGGGGCTTCATTCATGTGGACAGTGAGCCGGATCGGGGAACAACCTTCAAGGTTTTTTTGCCGGGATGCGAAGCGCCTTGCAAGCTTGACAACAGGGTACGAACAAGCGATGTTGGCGGCGTGAACGGTTGAAATCGGCTCCCTTTCGAGAACGACGAATTGTTGTCACCATGAATGATTCCGGGTACGAAGCCCATGAGAAGACGAGCACGCTACAATTCAAAACGTCGGATACGGCAGGATGTGGAATCTGAATACCTGCAATTGCTTGCGGATTGTGTCAAATATGGCGGGAATCCCGAGCAAAAAAGAAATCCTGGAGATTTTGGACTGATACCGCCTGCACAGCCTCGTGCGGACAAAACATTGTGCGACATGGCCGGAATCTTTTCTAAAAGGACAGCGACAAAACTGCTCCGAGATGGAATCAAGAAAGGATTGATCAGCGAGCGAGAGCAAAACGGATATCCCCAGAACATTTGGGCGGTAACCGGGGAAGGCATGCCTCTGGAAGCTCAACTGGAAAATGCGCAAACCGGCGTGTACCACGGCTACCCCATGCCGGAAACGGACCCATTCCGTGAAAAAGTATTGGCGAAGTGGAAGGAAGTATGAGCGGCTTTTCTATAGATTTCCAATGGCTGTCACGAGAATACGGCGATGCCGTTGACCGCGCCACCCTGGCCGAAATCACGATCACTGCCGGCGGGGCAAATGCTACGGAGGTGTTGGACCGACAGGCAAAAACGATCCGTCCCTGCGTTCGGGTTTCGGCATTGGCCCTGGCTCGGTGGTTTGCGTCCAACTGGTGGCGGTTGCTTTGGGAACCGGAAAGGAACACGCCTTCATGGAAGATGAGCCACAAAATCGGAGCCGCCGGAGACGGTTATCTCTGGCCCGATCTCACCTTCATCAGCGACGGAGAAACAATCCTGGCCCGAGGCAGGTCCTCGCTCATCACGTCGGAACAACCCATCCGGTATCTGAACAGCTTCGACACATTCATTCCCTTCCATGAATTCGAAACGGCAATGCATTCATTCATGGAAGCCGTCATCGGAAGACTGACCGATCACCGGATAGACGCTCCGGAACTCGATGAACTCTGGAATGAAGTCCTGGCGGAGCGGCGGAATCCGCAGGCGGCAGCCCTGCGAAAGCTTGAAGCGATCATGGGATACGATCCGGACGAGGCCCCCGAACACACCATTAAAGCCCTCCAGGGTGCGGTGACCGAATACGGAGCCGGTGCGGTGGAAGAAATGGCCGCAGAGTCCGGAAGCAACGCCATCGCCCACCTTGAAGCTCTTTGGGGGGAGCCGCGCAGAAAAGCCGCACCGCTCACCATCCCCCGCTTCGATGTTCTCAAGGAGCGAATGGGCGAGATGCCCTCATCTCCATTCCCATGGCAAAGAGCCGAGGAAGCCGCGCGAATCGTTCGCGAGGCATGGTCCTTGCCTTCGGGACCGATATCCACGTCCATGATCGAGGAAATTCTCTCCCTCAGCCACTCCCTGGAAGGGCCGGGGGATGCACAAGGTCCCATGAGCGCTGGTTTTCGCAATGGCGTCAGGGACAGCTTCACCATTTTTTTGAAAAGTCCCTTTGCGGTCAACCGCCGCTTCGCATTGATGAGGCTCATTGGGGACCACCTGATAACTCCCCTGGATGAGAAATGCTTCCCGTCGCTCCCGGTTCTCGAACCGCACGCCAGAAATTCCAGAGAGCTTTTGCGCAGGAATTTTTGTGTCCTTACTCGGACCTGATCGATTATTTGGGCTCACCGGAACCCGATGAGGACGCCATGGAAGATGCCGCACGCCATTTCCATGTTTCTGATCGTATGATCGAAACAATCTTGGTGAACAAGGGCCACCTGGGCCGCTCCATTCTCCCTTGCGCTTGACGCACTCCAAGGCCCGTTTTACCCTTTTGAAACAACTAATATGCATAGGGCTTCGCGCCGCGGATTTCGAAAATGAAGGCGATGTCCGGCTCTTGGGTGGGAACCAGGTGCTGGGGGGTGAGCACGAATCGCGGCTGGATGTTCAAGGGAAAGGCGTCCAGCGCGTGGGGAAGGTCCACCATGGAAGGAGTCGGTTCCTCCTGCAGGGTCCCGTGTAGCTCGCCCCACTGGTCGCCCGGGGGAAGTTCCACCACCGAGTGGGTCGGGTCTTCCTGGAGGATCCCGTACAGCTCCATCCATTGGCCGCTCGGGGGAAGGTCCATGTCATCGGGCATTCCTCGAACCCGGAAGCCCACGGCGACGGCGTCGGCCAGGCAGCACCAGATCAGGGTGCGCACCAGGAGAAACTCCCCCGAGGCATCCAGTTCGGGAAGCCGCTGCACCATTCCTCTCGTCACGTAAAGCTCGTGGTGTTTTTCAGGGTATATTTCACTGACTTCATAGAGTTCCGCAAGGTTGATCCGCGTATAGGCCACATCGCCCAAAGCCTTGTAGGGTTCTTCATTCACTGCCCGGTAAGGCCGGTAAAGCCCCCATTCGGTGGGGTGCGGCTGCAAAACGAGGGCGTTGCCCGCAATGCCGAGGACCACAAAGGCACCCAGAACCACTTTGGAAGAGGTTTTCATCGTTCGTCCCGGATGCAGGACGGCCATGGTTCCCACCATCAGGAGCATGGCCGCCGTGAGCCAGGAAAGCCATTGGAAGCGAGGGCTGAGGTAGAGCCAGTGGTTGCCGCTGAGCATGAGAGCGATCATTGCGAGGCTCAGAATGACCAGCAGTGCCCCATCGATGGAATACATGATTCTTCGAAGCACGTTTCTCATGGTTTCACCCGATGACCCATCCCATCAAGATGCAGAGGAAGTACACGACAAGAGTGGGAACCGCCGTGAGCACAAGGGCCGTGCGAAGTCCGAACACGGCGAGGAAGGCGTAGATGAGCTTGAGGTCCACGGCGGGGCCGATGGCCATGAAGGCCAGTTGAGGGATGCTTCCGAAGACCCAAAAGGATGCGGCCACGAAGGCATCGGCTTCGGAACAAACGCACAGGAGGATGGCCATGAGCATCATGACCGCCGTGGACAGGTAGAGGTTGCCCGCCAAAACGGTGAGGAAGCCTCCCCACATTCCCCACACGTAAACCTTGAAAGCTCCGGCGACCAGGCAGCCGATGATCAGGTATTTGCTCATTTCCACGAATTCATGGGCCGTTAAAGTACAAACCCTGACGAAGCGGGACTTGTGCTCTGCATGTGAATCATGGTCGCAGCAGGGGCAGTGGGCCTCCTGCCCTGGCGGATGAGCCATGGGAAGAAATGCACCCGGAGACAAAGTGACCATTTGCTTTCCGGATGAATACACCCGGGCCGCCGCCGTCCCCGCGATCATGGCAACGGCGAAAGCCAGGGCGGCGCGCCCCAGCACCATCCACACATCCCCTCTGAAAGCCACATAGGTCGAGAGCAGCACCAGTGGGTTGATGACGGGTGCGGACAACATGTAGGCGAAGGCCATCCGGGGGGGGATGCCCTTCGCCATGAGCCGACGCACGATGGGGACCACTCCGCATTCGCAGGTGGGCAGAACCAACCCCGCCCCGATCCCCGTGAGGGACTGCAAGAACTTGCTCCGAGGCACCAGCTTGAATACCCGTTCCGGGGAAACGAAAACTTCAAAAAGGGCGGCCAACAGGGAACCCATGACCACAAAGGGAGCGGCCTCGAGAAAAATGGCCGTGGTCATGAAGATGAAGGTTTCAAATTGTGTATCCGGCCTGACAAACAAGGATGAGGTCTCCCGGTAAGAAACTTCCGAGGCTTATGTTTTTTTGAAAACCGTCCGGTATGAACCGGGCGGCGGCAGCCCGCTTTTTAAACCCTTCAGGCTGCCGCCGCTTGCATGGTCGGGAAAAAGGTCACCTGTCGATGACAAAAGACAGGGTCGCCGCATAGCTCGCCTGATCGCAGACGCTTTTGTCTTCATAGTCCATATCGTGCTTGACTTTCACCATCCATTGTCCCGCCCTCAAAGGAAGAATGTCGATTTCTCCGTTCAAGTCGGTATGGCCGTAAAAAGCCCATTGATAAGCCGGGAACCCAGCGAATGTCGCCGTAACGGGGGCAGTCTTCAAGGGTTTGCCGTCAAAAAGAATCTTGATGTGAAAAGGCTTGTTGACCTGGTAATCGGCGGGATTTTGGAGAGGAACGATTTCGAGCTTATGCCCAAGAGGCCTGGTGACAAAATCCATGGATTTCGAACCGCTCACATTGAGCACGTTCTTGCCGAACATGGTTGCCAGGCTGCAATGATCCGCATCCTGCATCTGTTCCCTGTTTTCCTGCTTCCACCCATCCTTGTTCCTGGACCAGTAAGTCGGTTTGTAGTTTGCCGCGATCAGGTACGAACCGGCTTTCAGAACGCCGCTGCTCACATAACGGTAATTCTCTCCATCCTGGATCAACGTATCCACGGAGTCCTTGCCGAACAGTTTGAGAGGTTCAAAAATGTGAATTCTTTCTTGGGAAATGGCTTCAACACTGGGAAAGTCGTGCCCATAGCCGATTTCCGCTTCCAGGGTCGCGTCGGGACTCAAGCGGGCATTGACCCAAAGGTCGTGGGCCTGGGAAGAAGAAAAAGAAAACGCCAGCGCTGCGAGAGTCAGGCAAAAAATCGTTTTTTTCATGGCGAAAACCCTTTTATCCTATTGATAATGATAGCAAATAGCAGGTGTTGTAAGAAATCAGAAACGATACCTCAACTGCGCCGTGACGGTACGAGGAGCACCGGGGGCGACCCAGTTTTGAAAATACGAGGAGCGATAATACTTTTCATCCAGGAGGTTGTGTACCTGCAACGAAATGTCGAAGTGGGGCACGGGCTGGTAGTAAACACGCGCCTGGACCGTGGTATACGCGGGCAGATGGAAGCTCGTGTCGTCTTGATTTCCCAGGCGGGAACTCACATGAACGACACCGCCCCCCAGGCCGGCAACCTGGCCTTCCCCGAGCTGATGTTCATAATTGGTCAGGAGGCTGAAGCTGTGACTCGGCACATTGAGCAGGGGCGTGTTTTCAGTGAAGCTGATTCCGTCGGCCTGTATTTTGGCATCGACGTAGCTGTACCCCAGGCTGACACGCCACTGATCCGTGATCTTGCCGTTGATGTCCAGTTCGAACCCTTGACTCTTGACTTCACCCGCAGTCACGGAGAAGGACCGGTCAACGGGGTCGGTGGTGAGTACATTTTCCTTTTTGATGTGGAAAATGGCCGCGTCGATACCGATGCGCTCACCGAACAGAAGGGTTTTTACACCCAAATCGAAAGATGTGGAAATTTCCGGGTCGAAATGATTCCCTTGTCGGTCCGCCCCACTGTTGGGATCGAACGTTCTCGCCGCATTGCCGTAAAGAGTGACTTGCGGCAGAAGGTCGAAGCTCAGGCCGACCCGTGGGCTGAATGCATTATCCGTCTGTTTGGTTTTTCTACCGGTCATGTAATTGTCGAGCGTTTGTTCGAAATGGTCGAAACGAATGCCGGCCAGCAGTCTCAACCTGTCTGTGAGGTGAATGAGGTCCTGTGCGTACACGGCCACCGTTTTTTCCTTATCCTTCCGGTTTGTCTGACGCGCGAGGGCGAAATCGGGCGGTTCCTGGCCGTAAACGGGATCGAAAACATCGATCACAAAAGGATCCACGGACGGATTGGTGCGACGCATAAGAAAATCCTGCTCGTAATAGCTGAGTTCCGTTCCAAACAGGAAATCATGGCGCATGGAAGCGATTTCGGTGCGGCCCCGGACCTCCCCGACACCGACTATGTCATCGCTCGAATAATCGCGAAAGCGCCGCTCTCGCCTGAGGAGCCTGTCGTCGATCATGCCCGAGGATTCGGTGGAATATCCCTTGAGAGTGCTGTGCATGTGGGCGAAGGTCAGCTGGGCGGACCAGGAATCGTTGAGTTCCCGTTGAAACCTGAAGCGGTTCGCCGCCGTGTCCAGGGTAATCGTGCCGTCGTTGGGTTCTCCGAGGAATCGCGAGATGGGCAGTACACCCGGGTCATTGTCGATGGCTACTATACCACGGTCCAGGGGACGATCCTGGCGGACGAACTCGCCGTCGTAATGGAGCCTTGTACGGGAATCGATCTCCCAGGTGAGGGCGGGGGCAACCAGGTAGCGCTCCTCGTCGATCTGGTCGCGAAAAGTCTTTCCGAATTCGGTCGCGAAATTGAGCCGGGCGGCGATGTCGTCTCGCAAGGGGCCCGTGATGTCAAAGGTAGTGCGGTAGGGATGGTTGTCGGAAGCTGAAAAGGTCACTTCCCCTTCAAAGTCGAATTTGGGCCTTTTGGTGATGATGTTCACCGTGCCGCCGGGGTCCGACCTTCCAAAAAGAGCCGATGACGACCCCTTGAGCACTTCGACGCGATCGAGGTTCGCTGCGTCCTGCTTGCCCGTGTATCCGCGGTTGGCCCGCACGCCGTCCCTGACAAACACGGGACCACGGTTGATGTCACCCATAAACCCCCGGATGGAATAGTTGTCCCAGAGGCCACCGAATTCGTTCTGCCGGGACACTCCACTCACAAAGTCCAAAGTGTCCTCCATGCGAACGGCACCGATATCGCTGATCATCTGGGGGGTGATGGTGGATACGGAAATGGGCACGGACATGGGATCGGCGGGTATTCCCAGGGCACCGGTGATCTCCCTGGTCTGATAGCCTTCATAAAGTATTTCACTTCCCACAACCCTCACCGGCTCCAACTGGACCATTTCACCGGAAATGCCCCGACCCTGGGTTGCCCCGGTCTGCTCTTGCGATCCGTCATCCGCTTCCTGAGCCGAAACCCGGGGGACAAAGCAGGCGGTGCTCATGAAAAGCCCTACCAGCAGGCACAAGGCAAAGACAAAAGAGCGCATGCGTTTCACGCCAAACGGGTTCGGGGCAATGCTTCGGTTCTTGGAATTTCCGGGGGGAACTCGACAATGATGGATGCAATGATGAATGCGTTGCACGGTATCTGACTCCTTTCCGTGTGTGAGTTGTTATTACAAGCCCATGCCCTTTGGTGGAACCTCAAGCTGCAATGTACAGCGAAAGGGCATTCCCGTCTCATGCCGTTTTTACCATAAAAACAAATACATAAGACTAAACAACTGAAACCTCACGCAAAATAAAAAAAGGTGCGACCGGAAGACATCCATCAGCGCACACGGCAAAAAAACCGACGCCGGGGGCGGTGTTGTCCCTCTTCTCTCACAGTCACACCTTCACTTTCTCCGAGTTCTTTCAAACCGAAGAGCGTAAGATGCTTCTCTCTAATCGAGTTAGCTGATACAAATTAAATTTTAACCTGTCAACAGTTTTTGGTGCTTCCTTTTGCCTGTGCTCCGGCATTATCGGGCGAAAAAAACCGAATCCCTTTTCCCAGCCATGACAGGAGCCGAATCCATGACCGCGGGAAAAGAGGCTCTCCCGTAGCCTGCCATGGGAATACGGGAAAGGCATTGACATGCATTTAAAAACTATGTAGAAAATTAGAATCTATATTAAGAAAGGCTTATTTTATTTATGACTGAGTGAATTCATTGATTCCTGGCAAGGCGTTGATGCGTGATGGTCGTGTTGGGTGCGGGCTGCGCTCATAATGGCATGAATTTCATGGATTCAAGCACTTTTCCTGTTGAAGATGGAGATCGTCAATGCCCCGAATCGTTTCCTGCCCGGCAATGCCTGCATGCGAAAAGATGCCGATGATCGATCAATGCCGGCGTTTTTTCGACGATACGGATCTTGCCCTCGAATCCACACTGAACCACGACCATCGGGGAGCGCGCTATCGAGTTTCGCTGGCTGCCGGCAGCGGCGATGGGTGGATGGAGGTCCGGCAGGTATACGGCGGGCTGGCCATCGGCCGTTCAGACTACCTGCTGGCGCGGCCCGACCAAAACACTTTTTCGAATTATGAAACGCCTTTAGGGTTCAGCTTGCTTCTTTCCGGCGGTTTTGCCATGAACATTCCCGCGATCGGCCTCGATGCCCGCGTCTGCCCGGGGCAAATGTGGATACGCAGAGGCCCCTACGAGATGCTGCGCTACACCGCACCGGCGGGGAAAGTCATTCGCGGGGTCGCCCTCGATCTGTCTCCCGAAATGATCGAAGCGTGGCGCAACGAAGCTCCGGGACGGCTGAATGGGGTTCTGAGCAAGTTGCTGCGTGATCCCGGGCCTCTCTGCGATCCCTTTTGTTGCGACAATCATCTTATCAACCGGATCGCGGCCCGGATGCTCGAGGTGAACACGGATACCGTGGGGGCCGATTTGCTGCTCGAATCCCTGGCCCTGGACCTGCTGGCCCATATCCTTTCCCTGGACTTTTCGACGCGTTGCTGTCCAAACCGATCCGGTCCATGTTGCGGGACGGCTGTCGACGAAGCGGTGGATATTCTGGATCAGGAATGGACCGACCCGCCGACCATATCCGCGCTGGCACGCCGTGTCGGGCTGAATGCCTGTTATCTCAAGGTCGGTTTTCGCCGGCGCGTCGGTCTGACCATCGGCGAGTACGTGCGCAAGCGCCGCATGGAAGCCGCTCTCCGGATGCTGGAATGCGACGGCTGCACCGTTTTGCAGGCGGCATCGGCCGTCGGCTATACCAATCCCAGTCACTTCAGCGCCGCCTTCAAGCAATATCATGGGCGCCTGCCCTCTCACTACAGCCGCCGGGCGGCCTGGGTCGCCTGACGGTGTGGACATGGGCGCGACGAGTGTATGCCACAAAATCCACGAGGCCGGAACGATTCGGTTGGAGGCCCCTGAGGCACCGGGCGCATGGGCGCGGCAGATCGACCTCAGGCCCGGCTTGAGACTCATTCTGGCGGACTTTACCCCCCAGGAGAACATCCGGATCGATTTCGAAACCAACCAGGCCCCCTTCGAGTTTTCCTTTCACGTTTCCGGACATGCCCGCTATACTGTCGCCCATCACGACGGCGAGCGCAGGTTCGCCGTTCGCCCCGGAGCGAACGTGATCTGCGCGTTCCCCCAGTCTCACGGCACCATGGAATTTTCCCCGCACGCACCGCTCCGCGTGGTCGCCCTGCATGTCGAGCCGGAGTTGTTTGACCATTATCTTACGGAGCAGGCGGACCTCCACGCCCCGGAACTCCTGGAGCATCTGCGGGAAAGCGGGAGGAGCCACTATTATCAACCTGGCGAGATGACCCCGGCCATGCATATTGTGGTCGGACAGCTTTTGGACTGCCCCTATCACGGCCTGCCCCGACGCATGTTTTTTGAAAGCAAGGCACTGGAACTCGTGGCGCTTCAAATGGCGAAGTTTTGCGGGAACAATTGCCGCCCGACGCCCAGCCGGGCAGACAGGGAACGAGTCCGACTGGCCAGGGAAATGCTGATGAAAAACCTGGACGATCCCCCCTCTTTGTTTGAAATAGCCCGCGCCGTGGGAATGGCGCACACAAGACTGAACAGGGCCTTCAAGGCTGTTCACGGGACCACGCTTTTCGAGTACCTGCGCCGGCAGAGGCTGGAACAGGGCAGGCTGTTGATCCAGGAAGCCCGGATGAACATTGCCGAGATAGCCTATGCCACGGGGTTCAGCAGTCCGAGCCACTTTGCCCGCGCCTTTCTGGCGCATTTCGGCGTTCAGCCGAGCGCCTGCCTCAAGGAAGTCTTAAGCCACGGGACCATTTCCTCCCAGAGTGCCTGACCATGCCCGCCCTCGCCGGGCATCGCTCCAGTTCGCCTTTGTTCACCAAATGACAGTTTTTTTTCACCATGTGTTAGACGCATGGACGAAACATTGCGATGGTAGCGACCGTCCATGGTTGTGACGCGACTGTTGCGTCGCTTGCCGGGCCGGTGTGGTACGGGAAAGAGTTTGGGGACGGGTCCGCACCCGGAACAGAAAGCAACAATCCGAATCGAAAGAAGGAAGACGGCATGAAAACACCACCGATGGTTGAAATCAGTTATCGCCCCTTGCATGAGCTGGCCATGGGGCCGTTGAAAGCGGCGTTTTTGAATTGTGGGATCGAACTCAAGGTGTTCGACACTCTGACGGACTTTGCATCCACGGAACAAGTCGCAACGCGGCTGGGTACGCACCCGGACAATACCCGGCGCCTGCTGGACGCCCTGACGACCATGGACCTTTTGGAAAAAAAGGGGGGATGCTATCGAAACCTCCCCGTTGCCGGGCATTTTCTGGTGAGTAAAGAGCCGACGTACATCGGTTCCTTACTGCTTCAAACCCAGCATGCCGGGCTCAATCCGATGGACAAGGCGGTCGATCTGGTGAAGAACGGTCCGAATGCCGGGTGCGACGCGCGGGACTTTTCCGACGAATCGTTATGGGCCCGGGAGGCCGGGAACTCGGCGGGTTGGGTTTTCGGAGGAGTGGGGCGGCAGGTGGCTGATATTATCAAGTTGCTGCCGGATTTTTCAAAATTCGACAAGATGCTGGACATGGGCTGCGGTCATGGAGTGTTTTCCCTGTTCATGTTGCATGAGCACCCTTCTCTAAAGGCGGTATTGCTGGACAGGGCCGTCGTGCTGGATGCCGCCAGAGAAATTCTCCAAGAGTGGGGTCTGGAGAACCGGGTGGAGTATGCCCCGGGCGACTACATCACCGGCGACATCGGCGAAGGATACGACCTGGTGTTTGCCAGCGCGACTCTGAACTTCGCCTTGCACGGTCTGGAGGAACTGATCACGAAGGTGTTCAGGGCGTTGAAGCCCGGGGGATACTTCGTCAGCTTCCAAGACGGCATGACCCATGAAGGAACCAAACCGGACACCATGCTCGGAGCCGTGATGCCGGCCATGATGCTGGGCATGGACTACACCTTCACCCAGGGCAGGATCGCCCACGCCGCCGTGGAGTGCGGTTTTCGCTGGGTGCGCTCCAGGACCCTCCCTACTCCCATCGGCGACATGGACATGGATATTGCTCGAAAAGGGCAATGAAAAGGCCCGGATATTCGCACGGCGCAACAACGTTCAAATGAAAATGAAGTATTGCAATCGTACGATTCCCGAGAACCTTTTTTTCGTGAAAAGGAGAACCCCATGTTCGCATCCCTGAAAAATAATCCGGCAATGAAGATTCTGGTGATTGTGGCGATCATTGTCTTGAGTTCCGTTTCCGCCCCGGCTCTGGAAACCGCCGAAGAGGCCCCCCTGCAACTCGAACCCATGGTGGTCACTGCGGAAAAGCGCAGCGAGAACGTACAGGACATCCCGGCCGGCATCACCGCGTTCTCGGAAACGCAAATCGAGGACGCGCAAATCACGACCATCCAGGACTTCTCCCGGATGGTGCCCAATATGTTCATCTCCAACTGGGGATTTCGCGGCAATTCGTTCGTGTTCGTGCGCGGGATCGGCGCGGTAAACAACGACCCTGCGGTCGGGTTCTACGTTGATGACGTGAACTACATGGATTCACGGGTGTTCGACACCAACCTCTTCGACATCGAACGGATCGAGGTGCTGCGAGGTCCACAGGGAACACTGTACGGTCGCAACAGCCTGGGCGGGGTCGTGAACATCGTCACCAGGAAGCCGGACAATGTCTTCCGTGTAGATATGGATCAGACATTCGGCAACCACAACCTGTTGCGCACGAATGTGTCCATGCGCACCCCTCTTGTGGCCGACACCCTCTTTCTGGGCGTGTCGGGAGGCCTGGAAACCAGGGACGGCTACAGTCGCAACGACTACCTGGGCAGGGACGTGGATGATCGGGATTCTCTGAACGGACGGATGCATTTGCGTTGGATTCCAACCGACGAGTTGGACGTGACTTACAGCCTGGATGGGGAGCGGCTGCGCGACGGCGTGTTTCCCCTGGCCGACCTGGATGAGGTCCGGCGCAACCCTCATCATGTGGCTTACGATTACGAGGGACGAAACCACCGGGACCATATGGGCACCTCCCTGCGCGTGGCCTACGATGCTCCGTGGTTCAGGCTGACGTCCATTTCGGCCTACCGCCATTTTGACGATGTCGCGGACAATGATCAGGATTTCACCATTTACCCGCTATTCACCGCTCACCAAAAAATCGATGACGGTCAATTCTCCCAGGAACTACGGTTTGCCTCGTTGGACGACGGAACGAACTTTAAGTGGCTGACCGGACTTTACGGTTTCAACACTAAAAAGGACCATCGATTGACCATGTCCTTTGCTCCGAACGTGATGCTGCCGGGTATGGCCCTGGACCGGAAGACCAAATCCGATCTCACGACCTGGGGAGTAGCGGTTTTCGGCCAGGGGACCTACACCTTGTTTGACAAGTTGGATGTCACGGCCGGGCTGCGCTACGATTATGAGAAAAGCTCCATGGACCATGTCATGGCCATGGAATCCGGAGGCATGAATTTGGGGGGCACGTCCCTGGACGAATCCAAGCACAACGGGGCCTGGCTGCCCAAGTTTCAGCTGGGATACCGGTGGACGCCCGAGCTCATGATTTATGCCGGAGTCTCGCGGGGATACAGAAGCGGCGGCTTCAACACCGGGCATATCGAGCCCGGCGATGCATCCTTTGATCCTGAATACAGTTGGAACTACGAGGTGGGGGTCAAATCCACATGGCTGGACAATCGACTGATCTTGAACGCCGCAGCCTTTTACATCGACCTGCGAGACCAGCAGGTGGTCCAGCTGTTGCCCAATGCGGACACGATCATTCGCAACGCGGGCAAATCCAGGAGCATGGGGTTTGAAGTGGAGTCCCGCGCTCTGCTCGGCGAGGGTCTGTCCCTGGAGGCGGGACTCGGATACACGGCCGCGAAATACATTACGTATGAAGATCCCCTGGCCGGCATGGACTACTCCAAGAAGACCACGCCCCTGGCGCCGGAATATACCTACAACCTGGCCCTGCAGTACCGCAGGCCGGTCCTGGATAAGTTCCAGGTGTTCGGATACCAGAGTCCGCTGTCCGCATTTGCCCGCGCCGAGGTAAACGGTATCGGCCCGTTCTACTGGAACGACGCGAATACCCTCAAGCAGGACGCCTATCATCTGGTGAACATGAGCCTGGGGCTGGAAACCGAGAATTTCGATCTCCTGCTGTGGGCCAGGAATATTTTCGACACCAAATATGAAGTTGTGGCCTTTGAATTCCCGGGCTCCTCACCCCTGGGCCAGGCCGGCGATCCCTTGACTTTCGGCGTGACTCTACGTGCCCGGTTTTAGTAGTGGGGTCAGGTCTCAACTCTTGACATTTAGAACTTCTTTTGATGTTTTTTTAAGG
>CAZRWT010000046.1:0-25481 GCA_964603955.1 uncultured Syntrophobacteraceae bacterium | reverse complement strand
GGCCGCATAAGCCACTTCAGGAATCCTCGGCCTTCAGGCCGGGGAGGATGTCAAAATGTGAATGTGCCTTAACTATTTCGTCTTTCGGTAAAATTCGGGTAAAAAGTCCTGAAGGTGTGAAGCTTTCAAAAAGAAGCGGAGAGCATGAAGCGACTGTTTTTGACCCTGGTGGGAGTGGTGGCGTTAGGGGGGCTTTTGATGCCCGGCTCGATCATTGGGAGCGAGACCGCGATGGATGGCGCTGAAATTGTGCAAAATCGATGTACATCTTGCCATGGGGTAGATCGCATCCATCGGGCGAAGCATGACCTGGGTGGCTGGAAAAAAACGGTTGATCGCATGATGAGCAAAGCTAATTTTGGTGAGAATTTGAGAGATGAAGAGTTCGATGCACTGGTAAGTCACCTGGCTTCCAAGTGATGGTGAATGGTGAAGGCTGTTCGCCATTGTTGATTTATTTATAAGGGCCGTGTGGGATGCCTCTGCGGCCTGTTCAAAGAGGAGAAGTTGATGCCCATTTACGAGTTTCGTTGTACTGCCTGTGATCATATTCAAGAGGTTTTGGTTTCCTCCGGTTCCGATGAAGTGGAAATGAAATGCAATGCCTGTGGTAGTGAAGACATGGTACGTGTGTTGAGTGCCGTGAGCTATGCCATGGGGGCTTCTTCGGGGGGAGATGCGGGCGGTCCCTGCGTGACCACCAAGTCCTGCGGCCCCGGGAACAGTTGCTCTACCCTCCAGTTGCCGGGACATTCGCGCTGATCGGAGCGTTTCCCGGCTACACTCTTGCACCCGCAGGGTACCGGACAGTGTGTCCGGTTTCCCATTTTTGCCTCATGATAGCGTTTTTGACCATGTTGCTTCAGGAAAATTTCCTCACAGCCACAGGCTTTAGAACCTCGGATGGCGGGAGAGCTGTTGCATCCCGTCTCCAATAACGGTTAACGGTTTGCACCTTTGATAAGGTGTCCTTTTATCGCTTCCGGGAAATCCAGTTCCGGTACTGCCCTGACTCGTCGCTCCAAACATAATCTTACCTTCTATATTTTTGTTGCGTGCCGACCAAAACACTCCAAAAAAACTTGACAGAAAGTTAGATGGCATATACTTTTTATGGGAATCTAATTAATGTGAACCTCCTAAAGAGTATTGGATGCTTTAAAACTGGCTTGCGCCGAAAGGGAGAAGCTTGATATCATGTTCATGAGAAAAAGACATCGGTTTCCCGGAGAATGCTCTGCCTATGATTGCGCATCGGAAATGGACGGGCCGTGCAGACAGGTTTTGGCCCAGGTGGCAAAGGGGTGCCGTTGCCGCATCCGGGGCCACCGCGCACACGGTGCCATTCGCCAGCGGCTGCTGGATATGGGCTTTGTGCCGAATGCCGAGGTGGAGATGGTGCGTTGTGCCACTTTAGGTGATCCCCTGGAGCTGCGCCTGGGAGATTACTATGTAACCTTGCGCAAGCGAGAAGCCAGTCTTATTGAGGTACAAACGGCATGACTTGAGGCCGACAGGCATCGGGTCATTCAGTTTGAAAACGATCAGAACACTGATGCTTTTCATGTTGAGGTTCCGACTGCGACCTTATGCCAAAAAGTAATGAACAAGGGCTATTGACACGGCGTTCTTTTTTGTGGGCTTCCGCAGGCCTGGCTGCATCTTCGCTGCTGGGCTTTTCTGTGCCCGCCTATGCTCAAAACTCTCTCCAGTACCAGGTGAATCATTACATTCAAGGACTGCGGCGTTCCGGTCGCATTCCGCGTGACGAGCAAACAGCCTGGTCGGTTTATGATTTCACCACAGGGGAAAAGCTCGTTTCCATCAACGAAGAACGACCCCTCCAGGCCGCCAGTATGGTGAAGCCCTTTGTGGCTCAGGCCTATTTTTATCGCCATGTTGCTGATCGGCGCGCATTTCCGTATGACGATCAGATTCAACAACGTATGGCTGCGATGATCCGTCACAGTTGTAACAACCAGACCAACTACTTCATTACCAGGGCCGGTGGATCTCCCGGTGGTTTGGAGCGTTTGCTCAAGCAACAGGCTGGGTGGATTTTTAAGCAGATCCGTATCGTGGAATACATACCTCAAGGCGGACGTACCTATCGCAATCAGGCTTCAGCGCGTGATTACAGCCGATTCCTCTATGCTGCCTGGAATGATCGGCTGCCCATGTGCCGTGAGGTGCTGCGCCATATGGGGTTGACCAGCGGAGACCGTATCCTGCGGGGTTCCACCGGGATTCCCTCATGCACTAAGCTTTATAACAAGACCGGTTCCACGGCGCATCTATGTGGTGATATGGGGATCGTGGTCGCCAAGGGGGGTAATGGGAAGAGCTATCCCTATATATTCATCGGGATCATTCAAAAAGCCAACCGCACCGGCAACTACACCACCTGGATTCGGGATCGCGGCAATGTGCTCCGGGAGGTATCGAGCCTGGTTTATGCCTTCATGAAGAAGCGACACCATCTGGTTTGAACTGTATCAGTTTCAGGGGAGGCATTCATCCGCCTCCCACAGGGGGAAAGAGAGCCAGGGTTTCGCCGTCGGCGAGAACATGATCCATTTCCACGTGCCTGTGGTTTACCAGGATCAGCGCCACTTCCTTTTCAGGAAGGTCCAGCATGCGGCAAACATCGCTTACTGAAGCGGCTTCCGGTACGACGATGTCTTGGATGTCGAACCTTCCTTTTCGTAGCGTTGCAAAAAGCTTAACCGTGATCGTTGTTTTTTTCATGCGCTTAACAGTTTTTGAGATTGATAGTAAACTATAGGGCTCATTCCTCTGTGGGGCAGGATGTGACCAAGAGTTCTATATCTCCATGTTCCGGTAGGGGGGGTGTGGGATGAAAGCTGTGGGCAGTGAGGTTTTCGATCACATTTTTCAGTGAGTCGGCTTGCACCCACACCCCGGTGCCCAGCAGCTTTGGGCTCAGTTCCTGGAGGATCATGTTGAAGAGCTTGAGGCGTATTTTGCCCCGTGTTTTCGATAAGGGGTGGTCTTTGGTCTCGTGACTGATGGCTCTGCGCATTGGGGCATAATAGCCGCCCTTGCGCAGCGTGGCTCCCACCAGTCCCGGCATGGCGGCCGAAAGGGCGAGCACCGAACCCTCGGCGATTCGAGAACGATCCAGATCATCCACCGGCTTTCCATCAAGGAAGATAGTACTGATGCGCTTTTCCACGTAATCTTCGTGGAGTCCCAACAAACGGCACAAGAATTCTCTGACACTTATCCCTGTTTCCGTTTCCAGGAGGATACCTTCCTGAAAGAGTGGAAAGAACCGGGGTATCTCACGGGCATCGACTTGTATTTGGATGGAGTGTGTCACGGCTGTGCCTTATGGGTTCTTGACGTTTGAGCAGGAGGGCGGTGTTTTCGTTCTTCGACGCCGGAAAGAGTGAGTCATCGTCCCACTCTTTCCATTTCCTGCTGCCCATATCTACCAGTTGAATACCTGGTCCAGTTCTTCGTCCTTGATTGTCCAGGCAATGTTGTGAGGGGGAAGCTTTTCGGTGTAGAAAAAGCGAGGCAACCGATCGTGCCTCGAGGTGAAGCCCGCTCTCGTATTGAAATCTCGCTCCATGGAAAGAATCTTCTTGCCGAGGGCCGTCACGTCGTCGGCGGTGAGGGACAGGCCGTAAAAAGCGTTGATCATGTCCACCAGGGCCTGGAAAGTTTCCGGCTGATCCAGAACCGCGAAGGCGATGAAAAGACACATTCCGGTGGCGTCAACGGCTGCGGTGGCGATCTGGAGGTTTCGGGAGAGTTCGATTTGCCCTTCGGGTTTCAGGGGATCCACAAAACCACCCACTTTGAGGATGTTGGTGGCCACGGCGTAACCCGCCGTGTGGTCGGCTCCCATGGTGCTCGTGGCGTAGGTGACGCCTATGCCTTGAACGGCTCGAGGGTCGTAGGCGGGCATGGCCTGCCCCTTGACCACGGGAACACGTTCCACGCCGAAAGCCTTGCCCGTGACTTCGGCTCCGCTGCCCAATATGCGGCCAAGATGCGTGCCCTTGCCCACTTCTTCGATGAGCCCTATGGCCCCATGGGTATCCCCGAAGGGAATCACGCCCGCTTCCATGGCTACGGCGATGGCGGCTCCCATTTCGATGGTATCGATTCCATAATTATCGTCGAGAAAATCCATCCTGGCGATGGCGTCGGGATCATTGATGCCGCAATTCCCCCCGTGTGCCCACACGGTTTCATACTCGGGCTGCTTTGAAATGAAGTTTCCGTCCTTGTCCACATAGGTTCCCGAACATTGAATGATACAGCCCGTATGACAGCCGAGAGTGGGACGGCCACCGCGTTCCTTCTCGATTTCTGCGAAGGTCTCTCCGCTTATCTTGGCACCGTCTTTGAAACTACCTTCCTTGAAATTGTAGGTGGGATAGCCCCCCGCCTCGCACAGGATATTGGTGAGCACGTTGGTTCCGAACTGGGGCAGGGCCTGCCCCGTCACGGCATGGGAGCGCAGCCCTTCCGCGAATTTTTTGTTGGCTTCCTTGAATTTTTCAGGGTCTTTGGGCCGGCGTACGGAGGTTCCGACAGTGTCGATCACGATGACCTTGACGCCCTTGGCACCCATGACGGCGCCCACGCCTCCGCGCCCGGCATGGCGGCTTGGCCGTGTTTCCATGTCGGTTATGGCCACGGATGCGGAACCGAGCTTCATTTCCCCGGCGGGACCTATGGAGATGCACACTATTTTATCCCCATGCTCGGCTTTCATCTTTTCCACCAGATCGTAATTGGGGAGCATTTTGAGGCTGTTGTCCACGGAGACTTCAACACCTCGGGTACTGATATGGATTTTGTGGAGGTCGTCGGTCGTGGGTTTTCCCTCGATGATTACGGCGGCATATCCGTGGCGGGCGAGGGCGAGGGCTGCCTGGCCGCCCGAATTGGCTTCTTTTATGGTACCGGTGAGGGGGCTTTTGCAGCCGACGGAAAGACGCCCCGAATTCACCGCAGCCGTTCCCGAGAGCATTCCCGGTGCGATGACCAGCTTGTTTTCCGCTCCCAAAGGGTGACACATGGGGGGGACTTCCCTGGATACAACGGCCGAGGTCATGCCCCGTCCTCCCATACCTGCATATTCGCCGACAGGCCCTTCGGTTACTTTCGGACCTTCCTTTACCCCCATGTCGATTCGAAGGATTTTTTCCATGGTTTCCCTCCTAAAAGGATTGTACATCGTGATTCACTCATTCAATTGTTCGAGCAACGCATCCACACCTTCTTGATCAATGAGGTTTTTTTGTTGCTGGGCACTATGAATGATGCACCTGGTTTCTTCCCTGAGTTGGTCAATATCTTTTTCCGGGGACAGCTCCTTGGATTTTTTAATGATTTCTGTCGTCACATAGATGTTGAAAACGATTTCCTCGACCTTTTTGAGAGACTGTACTACTCGACGTATTTGCTGCCCCGTCAGGTCCTGGAAGCTGAGTTCCGTCATCACATCGAGAATCGTTCTGTCCAGTTTTTCCAACCGCTCCCTGACCGGTCCATTGCTTTCAAGCCCGCCAAGGCATTTGATTTCACTGATTTCACTTTGCATCAATTCGAGATGGTCAAGAATGGTTAAAGTGGCCTTTTCCGTCGCCTTGACGATGCCGTCCAGGATGCTGTCTGATTTTTGGAGCAAGTGAACCGATTCCGCCGATTCGTGGGGCGCAAGGCTTTTTTTGGCGGATTTGATTTCGGAATAAATGTTGTCGATGCCATCAATGACCTCATTGCTCATGGACCTGTAATAGTGCCCCTCCATCAGCGACCTGGACAGAGCCTTGGAGATTTCGCTTTCCACGAGGTTTGAAAGGCTTTCCTTGATGACATTGGAAACCCGTTCCGACACGGTTTCCGACAGCTGATCGACGATGTCTTTTTCAGTGATCATGTGACTTTACCCGTTCATCTCATAAAATTGATAGTTTCCCTTCCCCAATTTCTTTGCCTTGTACATGGCCTCATCAGCTCGAGTGATCAACTGGTCGATGTATTTTCCGTCGGATGGGTAGCTGGAAATTCCTATACTGGCTCCAATACGTACAGAGCTTCTCTCGTATGTCAAGATGGGCTCTGAGATGGTGGAAATGATGCGCCTGGCTATCAATCCGGCGTGATACCGGTTTTTGATCTCCGTGAGGATCACCAGGAATTCATCACCTCCCAGGCGAAAACAGTAGTCCTTTTCGCGGAGTGCGTCGGATATGCGCGCCACTGTTTTTTTTAGAACCACGTCTCCCGCTTCATGGCCCCAGTTATCGTTCACCTCCTTGAACTCGTCCAGATCGATGAACAGGAAACAAATGATTTTGTTGAGATCGCTTGCTTCCGACAACAAAGACATGGCTATTTTGTCGAGAGATTCTCGGTGCAAGGCTCCCGTCAGGGGATCCCTCACCAGGGTGTGGTCTCCGGCATCGGTCAGCAAAACCACTATGTATTCGTGGTCCAGCTCTATCCTCCGCACGGAAAAAAGCTTGCCGCTCGACACCAGGTGGCCGCCATGTTGCCTGTCATGGCCGGAAATGATCATGGAAGTGAGCGTCTTACTATTGCCGGTTGCTTCAAAAGGGTCGTTGGAATAATGGATGATTCCATTCCGCATGAGACATGCCCCGAAGGGGAGAGCATGCAGTATTTTCTTGAGGTATTCTTCCATGGTGTTCATGAGCGTCTGCCTTGATGGTATCTATCCGTGGACCGAGCGGGGTGGAAGGGGGCGCGGCATTCCTTCCGGCTCGTTTTCGTCCAATCATTCCCTTGATTTGGATGATAGTTACATGGCATTGAATGTTACGTCAAGGAGAACTTAACGCTTTAAAAATACGAAAATTATTCCGCATCAAGAGGCATCAGTTTGCCCGACCGAGAAAATGAGAATGAAAGGAGCCGTGGTCCAGAGTCGTGTCACAAAGGTCTATGAGGTGTCGATGATGGGTAAATAGAAAGATTTGGGTACGCCGTGCCAGCCCGGCCAGTTGTTCAAGGATGGCGCCGGCCCTGTGGTCGTCGAAGGTGATGAGCAGGTCGTCCAGGATCAGGGGCATGGGTTCGTGCTCCTCCAGGTAATGATCGAGAGCGGCCAGGCGAAGGGCCAGGTAGAGCTGGTCCCTGGTGCCGTCGCTCATGCCTTCGATGGGAACCACGGACCCATCGGGGCGCAGGCCGACCAAAACGGGCGTGTCGTCCGAGTTGAACTCGGCACCCAAACCACTAAATGCTCCTTGTGTGATGTGTTTGAATACCCGCCCCGACTTCTCCAGCAATGGTCCCTGATTTTCCTTGCGAAAGCGCTCGATCTGGCTTTCCAGAAAATACATGGCCAGGCGCAGACGCACATAGCGCGCGGCATCTTCCTGTAACTTCGCCGCGCAAAGCTCGGCATTTTGACGAAAGTTCGCGGCCGCATCTCCTCCGGCATCCAGGGCTTGCTTTTGACTGTTGAGGGTGTACCATCTGTCCTGCACTTCCTCGATGGCGGCCTTCCGCTCCTGCTTGAGACTCTGTAACGTGCCTTTTCTCTGGGGAAAAGTTTCCACATCCTCGGCTCGAACACGTTCGAGGAATACATCCACCGCCTGACCTCGCGCAAGTCCCACGAGGGTTTCCCGAAAGCCGGCAATCTGCTGTTGCACCGCGTCCCGCAACTCCAGGTTAGCCATTAGGGGCTCCAGGTCTTCAATCGTACTGAGCTTTGCCTGCCGGGCCAACTCGTTCAGTACCTCCTCCGCTCGGACACCGGCTTCTCGAATACTTGCCAGGCTGGTGCTCGCCTCCTGGAGTTGCTCTGTCAACTGCTCGTGACGGGCCTGTTCCTTGCGGCATTTTCCGAGCTGCTCCCAAAGCCTGGAAACGCGAGCTTCGGTCGTGTCGCCGAAAACCCCAAAGGCCTCGCACTGTTCTTCCGCCGCCTGCTCGTATTGCTGAAGGGAATCAATGGCCTTTTGCCGTTGCCCGGATACTTTTTTCCAGGCATCGAATCCGGCGACCAGTTCCGCTCGCTCGCGCAGGAGTTCCAGTCCGGCAATGGGGGACGTGCTTTCAGGCAAATCGGCTGCCCGGCATTGTGCCTGCCATTTTTGTAAAGTGGTCTCGCCCGTTTTTCGGGCCCGTTCCCTGCTCTGCCGGCAAGTGCTCCACTGGCTCTTGAGCCCTTCCAACTGTTCCATGATTTCCAGGCGCCGCCCCGTAGATTCTTCTCCTCGCTGAACACGTTGCTTGGCCTTTTCGAACAGGAGTTCGAATCCCTTTTCCGCCGACTCATCGAGTATTGCGGCAAGCTCCTGAGCGGCTCGCTCTACCTGGTCCCGTTTTTTTTCATAAGCTTCCTCTGTATTTTTTAACCGGTGGAGCTTTTTTCTGAATTCTTCCCAGCTATCCCGCCATTCCTCCATCTCCCCCGGTGTTTTTGGAGCGATCCCGCAAGGCAACCAGGTCTGTTCCCACGCAGCCCGGCATTCTTGCAATTTTTCTCGAAGCTCTTTGATTTTTTCATCTGTTTCCAGGTTTTGTTTTTCACATTCGTAAATCTGAAAGCGCTTTTCTTCCGCCTGGGCAACCGCCTCGGCTTCCTTCCGGAGTCGATCCGCAATGTGGTCGGCTCTCACGATAGCTTGAGGAAAAGCTTTTTCCAGGGGGATCTCCTCCACGAACTTTTCCCGTGCCCCGTTACCCTTCCATTCTGCCAGCACAAGGGCCCAACCGTGGTCACGATGTTCCCGGGCTTTGGCAAGAGCTTCCTCGGAAGGCAGCTCCCCACGGCGTTCGAGCCGTGCGAGTTCGGCTTGCAGGCGCTCGATTTGCTTTTTCCCCTCCCATCTTTTGAGTTCCTCGGCCTGTATCTCCCGCTCGATTCCTTCCATTTCTTTTCCAAAGCGACGAATGGCGGATTTTGCCGGTACTTGGAGTGCCGCGGTTTGCTCAAGGTCGTCAGGGGTTCCCGGCAGTTCGCGGTGAAGATCCTGAGCTTCGACGGTCAGCCGTTGAACTTCGGATGCGCTCGCTTCGAGCGCCTTATAGGCTCCGGTGGCCGCCGCAGCCGTGGCCAGGGCGTCCCGGAGGGGAGTCAGATCGGTTTCCGGCAGGGCCTTCAGCTGAGCTTTCCGTTTTTCTATCTGGGTTTCGAGGTCCTCCAGCTTTTCCTGGTGCTTTTTTTCTTCTTCAATAGTTTTTTGGAATTCTCCGGCGGCTTCTTCACAGGCCAGGCGGAGGGCGCTGGTCAGGCGCAATCCTTCCAGCCGGGTCATGTCTCCCTCGATAGCGAGGTTTCTCATGCCCGTTCGGAGAATTCCCTCCAGCTCCGCCAGCTCATTTTCCAGATCGATTCGGGTGTTTCGGCGGTCCAGGTGAGCGCCCAGACCCCGGTACAGGCGTTCGATGGCAGGGGCTTGCTCCAGCATGGCAGGGAATGTGCGGCAGCTTTCCAGCTGTGCCCTGAGCTTTTCGATCCGGCTGGAGAGTCGTTGAGCTTCCCCGTGGGTATTGTCCACCGCCTTTCGGGCGGCCCGGGCCCTCGATACAAAGTCGCTGGAAACATCGGGAAGGGGGGGGAGTGCCTGGAGTTTTCGCATTTCCTCGTCCAATCGTCCCACCGTGGGCAGAGCGTCCTCGCACCGGGTAATCCACTCCAGCTCTCGTTCACACCGATGGATGCCTTCTTGCAATTCCATCCGTTGTTTTCCTGCCGATGCCAGTTCCTGTTCGACTCTTTCCCATGCATCGGGGCTCACCGAAGCTTCACGACTTTTCTTCAAAAGCTCCTTGTACTCTTTTGCCGTTGGTCGAATGGACACACTGACGGTTGAACGGCCTTTATAAAGCTGCTCCGCTTCCTGCCGCAAAGCATCCAGGGCCAGCTGAACGGGAGTTCCGCCCATGCCGGCTGAAAACAGGGCGCTTCCCAGCTCTCCTTCCCCACGGAGCAGCTGTTCCGCTCCCTGGCGCAGCTCTCCGACACCCAGCCCGAACATGGTGGAAAAGTAGTCACGGGTCACACTGCCCAGAAAGGCACTCAATGCATTGTCGGGCAATGGGTTGCCGACGGCGTCCAGCAGGGTGTTTTTGTTTCCCTTGCGCCGCTGGAAAACCAGCCTGTCTCCATTGCGACCGACGATTTCGCCTTCGATACGCAACGTTTTGTAATCGTGCAGGAAGTTGTCGGAAGACTGGCCGTGAATGCCGAAGAGGAGATCTCGGAAGGCGCGCAGCAAAGAGCTCTTGCCCGCTTCATTGAAACCGAAAATAACATGGAAATCAGCGCCTTCCTGGGGAAATCCCATGTCAAGATCGGTGAAAGGGCCGAAGGCGGGAATGTACAGCCGGTTGAATCTCATGCGCCTTTCCCTCCGGTCGTTCCCAGGGCGTCCAGGATGATGGCTCGTATGTCTTCCAAAAGGGCGTCTCCGTGGTCTTCCGTCCAGTGGGATTCCACGGTGCTTCGCACTTCACCGGGGAGTAGATCGAGCATGGCCTTGATATCTTCGGGGAATTGTTCGGGATCGACTCTGTTTTGCTCCAGGGTTTCCAGGACGATCCTGGTGAGTGCGTCCCGTTCAGCCAGCCGCACCAAGTTGTACACGGGAGAGGTGGCCATTTTGATACGCTCGACCCAGATTGCCTGTTCCCCCTGGTCCTGGGATCGGGCGACAATCTCGGCTCTCAAGCGGTGGAAGTCCCTGTGCAGGAAGCCGTGCAGCGGAGTGGCTCCCGTGAATACAATCCTGGCGGCCGTCAGGCGCCCCTCCGCATCCTCCACGGCCCGGCTCATGGCATGTGTGACACGGCTCAATGTCTCGGATTCATTTTCCACGCCCGTCAGGTCGATTTGGAGCAGCCGCCAGCGCACGACATCCAGGGCGTGCCAATCCACGGCCTCTACTTCCAGTGCATCGTTCACCGAGACCAGTCGGCAGCCCCTTGGCCCCGTCTCCCCGGCGTTGCGCCCCTGGGTGTTTCCTGCAAACACGATCCAGGGGTTCCGGTTGACCACTTCGGGTTGGTGAACATGGCCCAAAGCCCAGTAGCCGTAACCTTTTTGAGCCAGGTCCACTTGGGAGCACGGAGCGTAGGTGTCGTGGCCGACCCGGCCCGTAAGGCTCGTGTGCAGCAACCCGATATTGAATTTATCCGGTACTGCGGAGGGGTAGCCAACCGCCAGGTTTTCGGGGACGGCCCGGTGGGGAAATCCCCGACCGTGAATGACCACGGGGGTTCCGGGAACTTCGATGGACTCCGTGGTGCGGGTGGAAAAAACATGCACGTTTTCCGGGAGACTCAGCTTTTTGGAAATAACCGAGGCCGCATCGTGGTTGCCCGCGACGAGATAGACGGGGATGCCGTTTTCCAGGAGGCGCACCATTAAGCGGCGGAAAAAAAGGCCCGAACTGTAGTCTTTCCAATCACCGTCGTAAATGTCTCCCGCCAGGAGGAGGAAGTGAACTTTTTCCCCGATGGCCAGTTCCACGAGGTTTTCGAATGCCCGGCGTGTGGCACCCCGGAGGATATCCACCGGGGCCCCCTCATGAGCATCGAGTCCCTTCAGGGGACTGTCGATGTGTGAGTCGGCGGCATGGATGAAGCGTATCATTCCGGGTGTCCTGCCGTCGTGTTGTGGAAATGTCGCTCTTTTTCCTCGCGCAGGATTGCTTCGACTGTTTCCTCCATGCCCTGCTTCACCATCCAGCCGATGAAGTGGTCCCCATCGATGATTTCATTGTTGACGGTGCTGTCCACTTCTTCCATCAGGTGAGCGATTTTGGACCAGGTTTGACTGTCCGCCCGGGCGTTCAGAGTATGACCGTCCAGGGTGAGCCTGTCGCCTCTGGAATATACTTTTGTCAAGTGCAAGTTCGGAAGGTTTTGGAGGTTGCGCAGTTCTTCCCGTTCGTGCAGGGCATCAAGCCAGGCGCTTTTGGGAATGCCCACGACTCCTCCCTGGACGAGCACGCCTTCCTTGAAGCCGCTATCTTGCTTGCGTGTGCCCCATCCATTACAGAGCCGGCCGACAGTGCTTTCCGAGTTCACATCGTCCGGGAAAAGGTAAATTTGGGGGGTGCCGTGCCGATCCGGCATCACTTTCAGGATGACTCCATGTCCTTCATTGGTGCGACAAACGATCTTCATGTCGGATGCTCACTATACTTCTCGTTGGCAATTTCAGCTTTATTCCCTGCTTTCAGGCTGAACCCGGAAACAAGGAATTTTCATCCGCGTATAAAGGGTATTTTGCAGATTGGAGTCGTTTTCACAAGTATAAAAACGTGATGTGCAACCTTTCGATGGTCAGTTTACCATCTCTTTCGGTCTCCCTACTTCTCGTTCCCAAGCTCCAGCTTGGGAACGCCTTTGCCTTGGAAGCTCCAGCTTCCAGTCCCCGTGGCGTGAGAAGGCTGTCCCTGAATTCGTTGAACGTGGTTCACTGGGAGCTTTCGAATGGGATTGCAAGGTGAAGCTGGAGCTTCCGGCCAGGTGTGTTCCCAAGCTGGAGCTTGGGAACAAGAAAGTTGTACATCGCGTATAAAAGCATATTTTTATGCTCTCAGTGTTCCTGTATGCCCATAGTTGTTGTTGTGTGGTATGGAGTTTGCCCGATTAATCGGCCTGTGCCGGCCGAAAGGCCGAAAGCAATCGAGCCGCCCGGAATAACCGGGCGGCTCGATATTTTTTGGGGTGTGATGGAATCCTTATTTGATGGTCGGGACGAGAGGATTTGAACCTCCGTCCTCTTGCACCCCAAGCAAGCGCGCTAACCAGTCTGCGCCACGTCCCGACACCGTGAAGGGAGTAAATAGCACCATCCCACCGGTGTGTCAAGGTGCTTTCACATCATTTCTCCATTCTTCCGCAAAAGCTTTTTTTTCATGGTCCATTGGGCGAGCGTCGCTCGCGTGCTCCGTTTTCCGCCTCCGATCCTCCTCCGGATGGATCTCCGATGCCCAAGGCTTTCATCTTGCGGTAGAGGTGGCTTCTTTCCACCCCGATTTGATTGGCTGTGAGAGAAACATTGCGCTGGTAGGTGTCGAGTTTGTGGTTGAGGTAATCTTTTTCAAACGCGCAACGGGCTTCTCGAAGGGTGGGATACTGGAAATAGTCCTGAGAGGGTTTTGCGCTTTCCGTTTGATCCAGGAAGTCCCGTGGCAGATCCTTCAGTCCTATGCTCTGCTCCGGTGTCATGATGATCAATCTTTCCACGAAATTTTTCAATTCCCTTACATTACCGGGCCATGAATACCTCTGCAACATTGCCAGTACATCCGCATCGAGAGTTTTGCGGCCCATGGTGCTTTCCATGGCCGATTCGTTCAGGAAATCCTCCACCAGTAAAGGTATGTCTTCCTGGCGATCTCTGAGAGGCGGCACTTCGATGGGGATAACATTGAGTCGGTAGTAGAGATCTTGCCGAAACCTCCCGTTTTCTATCTCGAACAAAAGGCTTTTGTTGGTGGCGGCCACGATTCGAGTGTCCACACGGATGGGGCTGCTGCCTCCTACTCGCTCGAAGACCTGTTCCTGAATGATCCGCAATACCTTTGCCTGGGTTCTCAGGCTCATGTCTCCGATTTCATCCAGGAACAGGGTGCCTCCATTGGCCGTGTCGAACTTGCCCCGTTTTTTTTCAAGAGCACCGGTGAACGCGCCCTTTTCATGGCCGAAGAGTTCGCTTTCTATGAGTTCTTCGGGAATGGCCGCACAATTTACTTCGATCATGGGTCGACGGCTGCGAAGGCTGTTTTGGTGCAGGAGGCGAGCCACGAGTTCCTTGCCGGTACCGTTTTCTCCCGTGATGAGCACCGTGGCGTTTGTGGGGGCCGCCATGCGGATTTGTGTGCGTAGGGATTCCATGGCGGGGCTTTTTCCCGTGAGTCGGCTCTTTTGGTGCGCTTTTTGGCGCCACAGGCGATTTTCTTCTTCGAGCCTGTGAAGTTCGAGGGCATTTTGGATGGATATGAGGAGACGTTCGAAAGAAATGGGTTTTTCCACAAAGTCCAGAGCCCCCATCCTGGTTGCCTTGACGGCCGTTTCGATGTTGCCGTGGCCCGAGATGATGATCACGGGAATTTGGGGTTGTATTTTTTTGAGTTCTTTCAAAACCGATAGTCCATCCATGCCGGGCATCCAGACATCCAGGAGGATAAGCTCCGGAGGGTCTTTCCGTACATCTTCCAGGGCTTTTTCTCCCGAGGGAGAAATGCTCACGGCGTACCCCTCGTCTTCCAGGATGCCCTTCAGGGAGTGCAGGATGCTCCATTCATCATCCACGATGAGGATTTTCCTTTTCATACTCATTTCCTTGCAATGTCTGACGGAAGTGCGAAAGAGCGGGCCCGTGGGCAAATGGAACTCCGGTTTAACTTTCTTCTTCCGATTTTGAGCTTTGGGTTTGTGAATCGACAAACGGTGCGGGCAGCTCGATAACAATCACCGTTCCCCGCGCTTCATTATCCCGAACCCTCACAAAGCCGTTGTGATCCTCTATGATGCTCGCCACAATAGCAAGTCCCAGTCCTGTTCCTTTTTCCTTGCCGGAGTAATAGGGTTCGAACATGCGCAGCTTGTTCTCGGGGGAGAGTCCGATGCCCGAATCGGCGCATTCCAAAGTCACCACTTTTCGTTCCCGGTTGTTATATATTCTGATTTCTATGGTTCCTTTTTCCTCACCTATGGCGTGGGTGGCATTTTCTAGAAGATTGATCAGTGCCTGTATGATCTGATCCCGGTCCAGCTTGAGCAGGGGGGGCTCTTGCAGGAGGTTGATGCTGAATCGAATGTGAGGGTGGCTGTGTCGATACAGAGTGAGCGTCTCTTCCACCAGGGCAGGCAAGTCGCACAAAACGGGTTGCGTGCGGGGCAGCCTTGCAAAGGTGGAAAATTCGTCCACCAGATATTTCATGCGGTCCACCTGTTCGATGATGGTGCTCGTGCATTCCGCGAAAACCGGGTCTTCCGTTCCCATGCGGTGCTGGTAGCGTCGATTCAGTCTTTGAGCGCAAAGGCGGATGGGGGTCAGCGGGTTTTTGATTTCATGGGCGATGCGCCTGGCTACTTCTCGCCATGCCGCCATGCGCTGGGCTTTTTCCAGGTCCGTGAGGTCGTCCAGGACCACAACGGCCCCCATGTACCGGCGTTTTTCATCGTAGAGCAGGGATGCTTTGATGAGCAGCACCGCTGGACGGTTTTTCACAATGGTATGTACCTGCTGTTCGAGGTAATGTTGAGGATGAGATTGATGAGATTGCATGAAAGTATTCAGGATTTCAAAATGTTGTGGTTCGAAAAAGCTTTCATAGGACTGATCCCGTACTTCCTCCGCATTGATCCCGAAAAGGGCTTCGGCCGACTTATTCATGGTGACGATACGCCCCATGGAATCGACACTCACAACTCCCGCCGCCACATTTTTGAGAATGATTTCCATATAGCGCCGGCGTTCTTCCAGTTCGGTATGGCTCAGTTGAAGTTGAGAGTAGGCCTGATTCAGCTGTGCGCGGCTCTCTTTGAGGTCTCGAACCATTTTGTTGAAAGAGTCCATGAGCATACCGAATTCATCCTGGCGTTCCGGTTGGAGTTCCACGTTCATGTTGCCTTGCGCGATCCGCTGTGTGGCCCACACCAGGGATTGAATGGGATCGGTGATTCCCTTTGCCAGAAAAAAAGCGAACCAGATGGCGGAAAAAAGTACCAGGAGAGTGATGATGCAAAAAGCGATGAAGTTACTTTTTTTGAAAGGACTATGAAGGAGCTTTAACTGCAGGTAGTCCTCGTAGCCCGACGAAATGTCGGCAAGCCTTTGGGAAATGCCGGATGGAAGAATGCGAACCAGCAGCACCGTTCCCCGTACTTGATCGTTTGCGTCGGGATGTGAAGGATAGGGCATGCTCAACACGAGGCTTTCCCGGTTATTGTCCAGGGTCACGGATCGAATGGTGCCGTAGCCCTGGGGGTATTCCCAGTTCAACTCCATGATTCTCGTGGTGTCTTCAATTGTGAGCCGGGTTTTGCTGCTTGTGGAGAGAACCCTTTGGGAACCGTTCATGAATATCGCCGCATGGACGTGGTGGCGCTTGAGAGGTTCGGATTCCCGCTGTACGGCGTGCTCCAGGTCCATAACGCCCTGGAGGTAGAGTTGTGTTAGCTCATGGTGCAGTGCCTGGGCATCCACGGTGAGGTCTTCGCCTGCCTGCTCCAGGTAGTCCCTCGACAGGGCGACCGATTGCTCGAGGGAGTATTCCACCTGCCTGCTGAACCAGTGATCGAGGCTGGAGAAAATGAACTGAGTGGCCAGCCAGAATAGGGGAATGGTGGGGATGAGGGTAAGGCCTGTAAAAGCGAGGACCAGGCGGGTCCTGAGTTTGTGGCCCAGGATATTGCGCTTGCGTTCGAAGATGAGTTTGACGATGTTTCTGAGTACCAGGTAGAAAAGGAGGAGTAGGAGGATCACGTTCACATTGATAAGGGCGAAGAGCAAGATATTTCCGGTCATGGGAAGGTCCGACCGGATGGTATAGAACCACCCCTCGAGAAATCCGAAGAAAAGTACCAGAAAAAAAACCAGGAAAACGATCCATCTTTCCCTGGTCCTTCTTTTTTGAGTTGTGGAGGGAGCGTCGCCGATCATGACGGGATGCTGTCGAGGCGAAAGACGATCTGTCGCCAGTCTGTTTCAAAGTCCCAGAGGGACACAAAAAACAAAATGTACCTCAGAAAAACGGGAAGGTCGATTTTGGAAAGTTCCGCTTTGACCTTGAGAACGTACTCTTTGTCCGGGTCCAGTCTCCAGGCGGGAATGAGGGGGAGATCGTTCACCCGGCTCATCCACTCTCGGGCCTCCTCGAAACTGGCGGTCGTGTGTACTCCACGGGGAGATTCCGACAACTTCAGGCGGAATTCTTTTTTGAGTTGATCATACTTAATGGTACGTGAGAGGGTGACATTCACGAGTTTGGATTTGAACAGCAGCAGGCCTCGATTTTCCAGATTTACACGAATGTGAAAGGTTGTGGGAACGCCACTGAAAACCGCTTCCTTCATTTTGGGGGTGAAACAATTTTCTATGAAAAAACCGATGGCCAGAATGCCTTCCTTGTTTCGGATCTCCATGTCCTGGATGCTCGCTTTGTTTTTAGCGGAAGATGCCGTCGGCCGGACCATTCCCAGTGTGAGTACGAGCGAAAACAAGATGAGGATTAGTGTACAGTTTTTCATGGCTCTACTTTGGAGGGTGAGAGGGTTGAGTTCCAGAAGATTCTAGCGGAGGTTTATTCTGTACTCAAGGGATTTGTGTGCCGTGAACGTCGTTTCGGTCGTGCAATCAAAATAAAAAAGCGCCCTCGTTTGGAGGGCGCTACCTTGTATGTACATGTTTACCGAAGCTGTGGGCGAAGCCTTTGAAAGCGAACGCTCAGATCGGCTTCATTGCAGGCTGCATGCTGCCGAGAAAGGCGGGGATGGGTGCCGTGGGGAAAATAGTGCATGGCCGGGATGTGGGGATGGGGGTAACAATCGAGTAAAAACCGGGTTTGGTCATAAGGTCTTTCAGAAACCGGTTGTGCAGAGCGTGACCGGCTTTGTGCGCTTTGAAGTGACCGATGAGAGGCATCCCCATCAACGCCATGTCGCCGAGAAAGTCCAAGACTTTGTGCCTTACGCATTCATCGGCGTAACGGAATCCCCCCTGGTTTAGAATCCTGTAATCATCGAATACGAGGGCATTTTCGAGAGACCCACCCAGAGCCAGCCCCAAACCCTGAAGCTTTTGCACGTCCTTGAGAAAGCCGAATGTGCGGGCATTGGCGATCATTTGGGCAAAGCCGGCGGAATTGAACTGCCAGGATAGTTTTTGGGTACCCACCAGCTTATGAGGGAAGTCGATGGTATAGCTCACTCGCAAACGATCCGAGGGAGTCACCTTGATAAAAGCATCCCCATCCCTGTGAATGAAGGGTCTTTCGATGCGAAGGCACTGTCGTGCCGTTCTTTGCTCTTGTAGTCCGCTTTCCTGCAAGATTTCGATAAAAGCCGCCGAGCTCCCATCGAAAATGGGAACCTCCGGACCGTCGATTTCAATGAGCACGTTGTCGACGTTCATGCCGTAAAGGGCCGCCATGAGGTGCTCTATCGTGGATACCTGGACACCGTTTGTACCAACGGTCGTAGCAAGCTGAGTATTGACCACGTTGTGGTATCGTGCATCGACCAAAGGGTGGCCCAAAAGATCGGTACGCCTGAACTTCACGCCATGGTTCGGCGGAGCAGGCAAAAGCCTGAGAGATACTCTGCCTCCAGAGTGCAAACAAGACCCTTTGCACCACACTTCGCGACCGACCGTGTGTTGCATTCGATATTCATATTTCACGCCCCTTTTCCTCCTCGAAAGAGTTGCTTAAGCATTGGGCATGCCAATCATCCCCAAGTCCTGAGCCCCATGAACGCAATCTATCGGCAATCGCCTGTTTTGAAGGAGCTTTTACTGGAAAAACCAGGCATGTTCACGGTCGGCAATCTCTCAAAATGATGGATTTCGTGGTAAAAAAACAACACCAGCCCCCTGATGTGTGTTTTTTTTGCAACAGTCATTCGTTGTTACTCCACTGTTTACGGGTTGAAAATCAAACGTAAAAAGTTGATTTTCTAAAATCTATGCCCTACAGTCAACCCATAAACGACACCAAGTGCGGGAATAAGCCCATAAACGGTGCTTTTAAATCTCCATAATGACGGCAACGGGAGTTATTGCCCATGAAAATCGCTCATTTCCCTAGGGAAATACAACCTCATCTCCTGCCGTCACCCCAAGGAAACTATGTGTATGAATGCCTGGGGTGCGGCCAAGAATACGGAATCCAGAAACTACTATATACGTGCCCATCGTGCAAGAGCGTCCTGTTAATCCGGGACCTGGAGTGGGATCGCCTCAAGGCTGTACCAGGTGAGATCTGGAGAAAAATTTTCGACTACCGAAGCATGCTCAATGTACCTCAGTTGCGGGGAATTTATCGATACCACGAACTCATCGGCTCCGTTATTCCCCTCGACTCCGTCATTTACCTCGGGGAAGGTCATACCCCCGTTGTTGCCGCCAATGATCGCATGGCAAAGTGGGCGGGAAGGCCGTTTTATTTCAAGAACGACGGTCAAAACCCCAGTGCATCCTTTAAGGATCGCGGTATGGCCGGCGCTTTCAGCTACTTGAGCCATCTCATTCGCGACCACGACATGAGGGATGTACTGGCCATTTGCGCATCCACGGGAGACACATCGGCTGCGGCGGCTCTTTACGCATCCTATTTTGTCGAGGGGGTGAAGTCCGCAGTGCTTCTCCCCAAGGGGAAAGTGACGCCCCAGCAGTTGGGACAGCCTCTGGGCAGCGGGGCAAAGGTTATCGAGATTCCCGGTGTCTTCGACGATTGCATGAAGGTTGTGGAGCACCTTTCCGAGCACTTCGCCGTGGCCCTCATGAATTCCAAGAATGCCTGGCGCATCCTTGGCCAGGAGTCTTACAGCTATGAAATCGCCCAGGCATTCGACTACGATGTCTCGCGGTTCGTGGTGACGGTTCCCATCGGCAATGCGGGGAACATCACTGCGGTTTTGAACGGGTTTCTTAAGCTCATGGATCTTGGGATCATTGAGTCTCTGCCCGGGATTTTGGGGGTGCAGTCCGAACACGCCAATCCGGTTTACCTTTATTACCTCGAGCCCGATCCTCGAAAACGGCATTTTAAGCCCGTGGCGGTTCGGCCCAGTACCGCCCAGGCGGCCATGATCGGCAACCCCGTATCCATGCCTCGGGTGGCGAACCTGGTGGAAAAGTACCGGTGCCTGGCAGGGGAATCGGCGGTGCAGATGATCCAGGTGAGCGAGCAGGAAATCATGGATTCCATGATTCTGGCCAACCGCAACGGGCACATTGCCTGCACTCAGGGTGGAGAATGCCTGGCCGGTTTTCGCAAAGCGGTGCGCGGCGGCTTGGTGGATTCGGACCGGGTGGGAATACTGGATGCCACGGCTCATGCCCTCAAGTTTTCAATCTTTCAGGAAAAATACTTCAGCGATGCGTTCGATCCCCAATTCCAGGTCGTTCCCAGAGAGGAATACCGCAACTCGCCTCTGCTCATCGACCTGCCCGGGGATGTGCCTTCACCGGCATTGGGTGATTTAAAGCCTGAAGCATTCCAGGCTTTTGTAGAGTACTCGGCCGGCAAGGTTGCGGAAATTTTGGGCCTGAAAGGGCGTTGAGCGGCGATTGGCAGCTTCCGAAAGTGTGTCCAAAAATGCATGCTCAGTTCAGGTGTTTTTTAGCATTTTCGAAAACTTATGATGACAATAATGGAAAGGATGACCTGAATGAATAATGTACTTCCTTACAAGGGAATCTATCCCAAGTTGGGCAAAGGTGTTTATATCGCGCCAGGAGCCTGGGTGATCGGGGATGTGGTTATGGGGGATCGAAGCAGTGTCTGGTTCAATACGGTGGTGCGAGGGGATGTGCATTACATTCGCATCGGTTCCGAAACCAACATTCAGGACAGTTGCACGCTCCATGTGACGGGAGAAAAGTTTCCCCTGGAAGTGGGGGACAGGGTGACCGTGGGGCATGGGGTCATCCTGCACGGAAGCACGGTGGGGCATGATTGCCTCATCGGCATGGGGGCCATCATCCTCGATGGGTGCAAAATCGGCGACGGCTGTGTCATTGCCGCGGGGTCCGTGCTGCCCCCCGGCTTCGAAGCTCCCGCCAACTCAGTCATCATGGGTTCCCCCGCGAAAGTACACAAGGAAGTATCTCCGGCGCAAAGAGCTCTCCATAAGGGCAGTGTCGAGCATTACCTCGAACTCACGGAAGATTATTTGAATGCGGAAACGGTTTCGAAGCAGAAGGTGAAAGGCTTTTTGGGCTAGGATTGGAAATCGCTCCATGGCTCCACGGCTTAAAATATATTTTCACGCAGGGTGCGCAGAGATGCGTCGAGAGAAGGCAGGCGAGTTTTTTTCCGTCCCACGCTGCGGCATGGAAAAATGTATGACGTCCTCGTTCCCACGCTCCTGCGTGGGAACGAGGACCTGCGCCGCTTACCGGCGGATTGCTCCACCCGGCTCTATCGTGATGGTGGTTGTCGTATCAGGGGAGCTTCCAGGATTCCCGGGTGTTGATGTACAGTAGGGTTTCCTCGTCCGGAAGTTCCGAAGATTGGAGCACACCCTGGCCCATGAGTTCCCGGGCTGCACCGTGGAGTGCATTTTCTTCGCTGTTCCAGCGCCCTTTGGCGGCCTTCAGGGTGACAGGGGTTCCTTCATCGTTCAGCGCGCACAGGAGAATGTACAGGGATGTTGCTTCCACGCTGACGTTCAGGTTGAAAATAGCTCGATCCATTGTCATGAATGAGTCTCCTCGTCATTGTCATTCGGTTGATGGGATGGTTTCCGGCCTTTATACCGAGATCGTGAAGCGTCGCTGTCGGCATTATCCTTATTATTTGGATCGATTTGCCGCTTCACTGTCGGGTTGATCGGTGTGCCGGGTGAATCAGTATGGGAACCATAGCACGGCTGGAGTGTCCGGTGCCATGGAATCTTTCGACAATTTTTGTCGAAAGGTAAAAATGTCGCTCTTGCAAAAATTTGTGAAAGTGTATACAGAAGTCACATTGAAGTGAGAGATATATTAGAACTGCGGGCCGGGAAGGCCTGGGTCGTTTCAATTTTTTTTGCAAAAGTTAAGAAAAAGGGATCGGAAAATATGGAACGTGTCCATACCCTGTCAATTCAAAAAACTTGCGATATTGATTTCATCCGGCGGGTGGAAGAAGCCAGCGGGCAAGAAGTCGGCAGGTGCTACCAGTGCGGCAATTGCAGTGCCAGCTGTAACTACACCTATGTGTATGACTATCCCGTCAATCAGATCATGAGGCTGATTCAGTTGGGCCAGAAAGACATCGTGCTCCGATCCCGGTCCGTGTGGCTCTGTGCCGCCTGTCAGGCCTGCACCACCCGTTGTCCCTGCAATATCGAGGTCGCCCGGGTCATGGAAGCCCTGCGGATCATGTCCCGCGAAGAAAACACCGTCTCCCTCAAAGATGTTCAAATGTTTTATGATGAATTTTTGAGGTCGGTGAAAGCTTTCGGTCGCGTTTTCGAGACGGGGCTTTTGCCCGTTTTCAATTTGAAAGCCGGTAAACCTTTCGGGGACATGGATCTGGCTCCCAAGGTCCTCAAAAAAGGCAAGCTTCACTTGCTGCCCTCCACCATCAAGGGACGAAAGCATGTGGCCGACATATTTCGACGCTTCGAGGAGCATACGAGAAAAAAAGTAGAAACAGCAGGCGAGGGGAAAGGATGAATCGTTTCACTGAAAAGAAGAGACACTCATGAATCGACGTGTGGCATATTATCAGGGTTGTTCGCTTGAAGGATTGGCTCACGAATTCGACAGCTCCACGCGGGAAGTGTGCGCTGCCCTGGGCATCGAGTTGGTGGAAATTCCCGACTGGAACTGCTGCGGTTCCACTCCCGCCCATTCTCTCGATCCCGTGCTCTCGGCCGCTCTCTCTGCCCGTAACCTGGCCATTGCCGCCAAGGGCGGGGCCGATCTGGTCATGACCCCGTGTCCCGGTTGCCTCAAATCCCTCAAAGGCGCCCTGGAGGTTTACGAAGACGACACCCATCGGCAAAACCTTCTGGATGTGCTGGGAATGCCCTTCGATGGGAAAATCAAGGCCGTTTCCGTCCTCCAGTTGTTGTACGAACAGGTGGGGGTGGAAGCCGTTGCCCGCCGCGTGGTGCGTCCCCTTACCCATCATGCCGTCGTGCCCTATTACGGTTGCCTGCTCTCCCGACCCGCCGCTTTCGCTCAATTCGACGACCCTGAAAACCCCGTGTCCATGGACCGCCTCCTGGAAGCGGTGGGGGCTACGGTGCCCGACTTTCCCTACAAGACGGAATGCTGCGGGGCCACTTACGGAGTCACCCGCAATGAAATCGTCGGAAAATTGAGCGGCCGTATTCTTGACATGGCCCTTCGAGTGGGCGCCGAAGCCGTTGCCGTGGCCTGTCCTCTGTGCCAGCAGAATCTGGACCTGCGCCAGGGCCAGCTCAATCGCTACTGGAAAAGGAGTTTCGACATCCCCGTGGTTTACATCACGCAAATCATCGGATTGGCCCTGGGCATCGATCCCAAAAAGCTGGGCATGAACAAGCTTTTCGTGGATGCGGGGAGGCTTCTGGAGCGGCGGGATCAGGAGGTTGCTTCTTGACGTTCGCTTTTCGAAACGACCCTTTCGACTTCATTTGAAAATTGGGGATGAATCGATGCGTATCGGTGTGTTTGTTTGTCAGTGCGGCACCAACATCGCCGCCACGGTGGACACGGAAGCCGTGGCTCAAAGAGCCCTCATGCTTCCCGACGTGGTGTATTCCACCAGTTACATGTACACGTGCTCCGAGCCGGGGCAGAAGGAAATTCAGCAAGCGATCACGGATCACGGTCTTCAGGGGGTGGTGGTGGCCGCGTGCTCCCCGCGCATGCACGAACCCACCTTTCGCCGCGCGGTGGAAAGAGCGGGCTTGAACCGTTTCATGTTTGAAATGGCCAATATCCGCGAGCATGTTTCCTGGATCAGTCTGGATAGGGAAGCCAATACGAGAAAAGCCGGGGATCTGGTGGAAATGGCCGTGGCCAAGCTCCGGTACAACCAGCCGCTCTTTTCTTCCAAGGTTCCCATTCACAAAAAAGTGCTGGTGATCGGCGGAGGCGTGGCGGGCATCCAGGCGGCCCTGGACTGTTCCGAAGGGGGCCTGGACGTGGTGTTGGTGGAAAAGAAAACCTCCATCGGCGGGAAGATGGCCCAACTCGATAAAACCTTCCCCACCGTGGACTGTTCCTCGTGCATCCTCGGGCCCAAGATGGTGGACGTGTCCCAAAAGGAGAACATCACTCTCCTGGCCAACAGCGAGGTGGAAAACATTTCGGGATATGTGGGCAACTTCAAGGTGGAAATTCGCAAGAAGGCCACCTATGTGAACTGGGAAGCCTGTACGGGCTGCGGTGCCTGCATCGAAAAGTGTCCCTCCCGCAAGGTCCCCGACGCCTTCAACGAGCAGCTTGGAAACGCACGTGCCATCAACATTCCCTTTCCCCAGGCCATTCCCAAGAAAGCCGCCATTCGCCGGGATTACTGCCTGCATTTCACCAAGGGCAAGTGTGGAGTTTGCAAGAAAATCTGCCCGGTGAACGCGGTCGATTACGACATGAAGGACGAACTCATTTCGGAAGAAGTGGGTGCCATCATCGTGGCCACGGGCTATGACCTGTTCGATCATTCGGTGTACGGGGAATACGGCGGAGGACGCTATCCCGACGTCATTTCGGGCCTCCAGTATGAGCGCATCCTCAGTGCGTCCGGGCCCTACGGGGGGCATGTCAAGCGGCCTTCCGACGGCAAGGAGCCCAAGGACATCGTTTTCATCGCCTGCGTGGGTTCCCGTGACGCTTCCGTGAACCGTCCCTACTGTTCGGGGATTTGTTGCATGTACATCGCCAAGCAGGCCATCCTGACCAAGGACCATGTGCCCCAAAGCAACAGCTACGTTTTTTACATGGACATCCGCGCACCCGGCAAGAATTACGACGAGTTCGTGCGCCGCGCCCAGGAGGAATACGGCGTTCAGTACATCCGTGGGCGAGTGGGAAAGATCTATCCACGGGGGGACCGCATGGTGGTGCAGGGGGCGGATACTCTTCTGGGAGTGCAGGTCGAGGTGGAAGCGGATCTGGTCGTGTTGGCCACGGGAGTCGAGGCCGCGGTAGGGGCCAGGGAGCTTGCGGAGAAGTTGCGCATTTCCTACGATCAGTACGGCTTTTACATGGAAAGCCACCCCAAGCTGCGCCCGGTGGAAACCAACACTGCGGGGGTGTACCTGGCGGGAGTATGTCAGGGACCCAAGGACATTCCCTCTTCCGTGGCACAGGGGAGCGCGGCCGCAGCCAAGGTACAGGCACTCTTTGCGCGGGACACCATCGAAACCAATCCCCAGGTGGCGTTGGTCAACGAGCGGTCCTGCATCAGCTGTGGGAAGTGCATTCAGGTCTGCCCTTACGGGGCTATCCAATGGAAGGAACTCCGGGGGGGAGAGCGCAAGGCCGAAGTGCTGGCCAGCGTGTGTCAGGGCTGCGGGCTTTGCAACGCCACCTGTCCCTGCAAGGCCATTCAACTCCTCCATGCCACCGACAACCAGATACTTGCGGAAGTCAACGAGCTGTGCGGCTGATGCCCGGGGTTTCGTAGGGGGAACCGGCAATGGTCCGTAACCGTTGATGTTGTTCATGTCATGTGCAAATGACATTGTTCATGCCATGTGCAAATTTTTGATGGTACGTTTGCCATTTCCTTCGGTCCCTCTCCTTCTCGTTCCCAAGCTCCAGCTTGGGAACGCCTTTGCCTTGGAAGCTCCAGCTT
>CAZRWT010000045.1:0-25917 GCA_964603955.1 uncultured Syntrophobacteraceae bacterium | reverse complement strand
GAAACCCTTGTGGAAACCCTTTCACATCACCGCACCCAATGTTCGACGGCCCTCAAAAGCACATCGTTTTGATCCGGCGTGCGTACGGCAAAGCGCACATAACGATCATCCAACCCCTCGAAGGAGCTGCAATCCCGAATGAGCAGGCGGCTTCTCAACAGGAGGTCCCGGCACATGACCCCGGCAGGCGGAAGCCCCGGTCCCAGACGTGCCAGGAGGTAATTGGCCCTGCCGGGAAAAACCTTGAAGCACCCCATGGCCGTCAGCCGCTCCCGCAGCCTCTCGCGCTCCGTTTCCACGAGGGCCAAAGTCTTCCGGCGGTATTCCTCCCGGTTCAGGCAGAAGCAGCCCGCCGTTTGAGCCAGAGTATTTACGGACCAGGGAGGCAAGTGACTTTTCACGCGCTCGATCACTCCTTGGGAGGCGAACAGGTATCCGAGGCGCAGTCCCGGGATGCCGTAAAACTTGGTGAGGGAGCGGATGAGGATGAGGCCGGGTGCGCCGTTTCGCACATGGGCCTTGAGGGATTCATCCTCGCAAAAGTCCACGAACACCTCGTCCACGATGCAAAACATCTTGTCCGAGCGGCTTTTTTCGACAATCCAATCCTTCACGTCCATGGGTAGAGTGGTTCCCGCCGGGCTACCCGGATGAGTGAACAGGACGGCCTGGGGGGCTTCCCTGCGGCACATGTCTTCCAAAGCTTCCACGCGAGGCAAAAAGTTGTCTTCCTCGATGGTGAATATCTTGTGGATGGAACCCTTTTGCATTTCGAAAGCTTTGCGGTATTCGCCGAACGTGGGAAGAATCACGGCGACTTGCGTGAGATCGAGAGCCCGGGGGAGCCAGTAAATGAGTTCCGTCGAACCGTTTCCCACGGCGATGCACTCCGGGGGCATTTCATGGCACTGGGATATGGCTTGCACGAGACGGACGTTCTTGATGTCCGGATAGTGCTGTAAACGGTGATAAACCATCTCGATTTCGTCCAACAGCCCTCTGGGAGGTCCCAAAGGGTTGATGCTGGCACTGTAGTCGAGCAGTTCATCGGGAGAAAACCCCATACGGAAAGCCACTTCGTAAACATTGCCGCCGTGAACGATACTCATTTCATCTCCTCACCGGGTGAAAAACAGGTGGTCCGGCATGACAATGGACACCAGCCAGGCCATACCGAGAGCCAGAAAAGAAGTCATGTACATGAGCCAAACCATGCTCCCATACACATGCAGGGTAAGGGGGCGGGTAGGGTCCCCCAGGGTGGGCTTGTCCACCTTTTGACCGAAGTAAACACTGGCGCCCCCCAACTGTACGCCCAGGGCACCTGCGGCAGCCGCTTCGGGATACCCGGCGTTGGGACTTTTCATTTTCCGGGCATCGCGCTTCACGATCCGCCAGGCTTCCCGTCGGTCCATGCCCAACATGGATCCGCCCATGATCACGAGGCCCGCGCTGAGGCGCGCGGGAACCCAGTTGGCCCAGTCGTCCATTTTGGCCGCGAACCAGCCGAAGTGCCGGTAGCGTTCGTTCATGTAACCCACCATGGAATCCATGGTGTTCACGGCCTTGTAGGCCATGGCGAGCACCGGGCCTCCCAGGGCCAGGTAGAAGAGGGGGGCCACGATGCCGTCGGAAATGTTTTCGGATACCGTCTCGACCAGGGCGCGGACGATTTCCGGCTCATCGAGCTGCGATGTATCACGGCTCACGATCCACGAGAGCCGCTCCCGGGCCAGGGGCAGATTCCCCGCTTCGAGCGCCCTGGCCACAACGGCCGATTCCTCGTGGAGGCTCCGCGTGGCCAGCACCGTGAAGGCCATCCAGATGGAGAGCAATACGCCGGGGAGCCAGTGAATCCAAAAAGCCGCCTTCAGAGCCAAAAAGGCCAGGAAAGTTACTGTTCCCACAACGGAGAACCAGAAAAGCATCCCCATGACACGCTGCCGGAGCGCAGACCCCGTCGAAGACCGGAAAACCTTTTCGCACCGGGTGATCCAGTTCCCGATCCACCGGATGGGATGGGGCATCCACCGGGGATCGCCCACGAAAAAGTCCAGCAAATACGCACACAAAAGAGACCAGGGAGGGAAAAACAAGGTTTATTCTCCATTCAGTTTCATCAATGGCGAGTTATCGTTTGAGAGCAACATTTGTGGGCAATCCCATAAGCTTTTTTTTCGATGGCATTGCAAAAAATTCGGATGTCTGAAAATTGGCGTTTTGCCCAGAGAATTGTGGACATGATGGACGAAGTGGACGAAATGGACATAGGGAAAGCGCGGGCCGCATTTCGTTTTTCTCAACTCGACTTGCACCTTACCCTCCTCAGCACTCAGCACTATTCTTTCACCCCAACCCTATCGCCTTATAAACCTCATCCACCCGGCAGTGGCGCCGCACGTGCTCCGCGAGAAGGTCGAACTGTTCTTCACGCCACTGGTGGTAGTTGAAATTTTCGGAAACGGCCACATGGCTTTTGCCAGCTCTGCGGGCGATGTCTTTCAGGAATGATCTCCTGAAGGCATCGTTGTCGAAAATGCCGTGGATGTAAGTGCCCCAGGCGCTCCCATCGGCCAGGGTCAGGCCGTCCGTCAGGTCAGCGGGCTTCCCGTCCCGAAGGTGGATGCGGAACAGGGGCTGGGCTTCACCCAGGGAGCGGCTGCGGCCCATGTGGATTTCGTAGCCCTTGAGCACATCCCCTTGAATCGAGCCTTCCGGCGAAAGGCATCGGGCCTCGACCTGCGAGGTGATTTTTTCGGGAAACATTTCCGTTTCCATGTCCAGCAGCCCGAGCCCCTCCACCTCCTCGAGACGGCTTTCGACTCCCAGGGGGTCCCGGACGCTCACGCCCATCATCTGGTAGCCTCCGCACACCCCCACGACGGTACCCTCCGAGCGGTGATAGGCGATGAGCGCATGGAAAAGGCCCGTGTGCTTGAGAAATTCCAGGTCCTCGAGGGTGTTCTTGCTTCCCGGAATAATGACCGCGTCGAACCCAAAAACCCGGGATGGAGCGTCGAAATACGCCAGTTCCACGGCAGGATCGTGCTCGAAGCAATCAAAGTCCGTGTAGTTGGAAATGAAGGGCAGCCGCACCACGCCCACTTTCAGGACATCGCCGCCGGATTCACTACCGCTGCGTTTCATGCGGCGGTTCAACGCCACACTGTCTTCCTCCTGGATAGAGAAATGATTGAAGTAGGGAATGACCCCGAGAACGGGCCGTCGGCCCCGGTCTTCCAGGATGTCGATGCCGTTTTGAAAAAGGCCGGGGTCTCCTCGGAGCTTGTTCACCATGAAGCCGATGACGCGCTCCTGCTCTCGGGGTGTCAGAAGTGTGAAGCTCCCCAGCAAGGCGGCGAAAATCCCTCCCCGGTCGATGTCTCCCACCAGGACACAGCGGGCGTCGGCCATTTCCGCCATGGCCATGTTGACCAGGTCGTGTTCCTTGAGGTTGAGTTCGACGGCGCTGCCCGCCCCCTCCATGACGATCATGTCGTACCGGCTTGCCAGCCGCTCGAAAGCTTCCTTCACCACGGAAACGAGTTCTTTTTTGTACCGGTAGTAATGGGCGGCCGGGAAGTTGCCAACGGATTTTCCCAGCACGACGACCTGTGAGCCCATTTGGGATGTGGGCTTGAGGAGCACCGGGTTCATATCCACGTGGGGGGCGATGCCTGCGGCTTCCGCCTGCACCACCTGAGCCCGGCCCATTTCGCCGCCCTCGGGGGTGATGAACGAGTTCAAGGCCATGTTTTGAGCCTTGAACGGAGCCACCCGGTACCCGTCCTGAGCCAGAATCCTGCAAAAGGCTGCGGCAAGGATGCTCTTGCCCACGTCGGAACCCGTGCCCAAAAACATCAAGGGCCTGCATCCGGTTTTCATGTCGAAATTCCCTTCCGGTTTTTGTCGCCGTATTTCCGGCAATGCGCCACAAAAGCGCGGGGAGCCCGGGGATCACTTCCCCAGTGCAGGTGGATGTAGCCGGCAAGAACCGAACCCACGGCGTAGCCCTCGAGCCTCGATGGAGCGTGCTTTCGCTTTCTCAGCGTGTAAGCATGGGTTACCGATGCGGTGTCGTCCATGTCCACAATCTCCGAATAGTGAAATTCATGCCCCCGGAGGATCGATCCGGGAAGCCCCAACAAGCAGGGCTCGCGCAGTTCGACTTCCGTGTATCCCAGGGCTTTCCTCCGGCCGAGCATGCGGGTTCCGAAGGGGAGGAGCCCCGCCATGGGGTAGCGTGTACCTTCCAGCGTCTCGATATAGCGGCTCAAAACCATGAGCCCCCCGCACTCCCCATGAATGGGCATCCCCCGGTCGGCGGCCCGTCTCAAGCCCTCCAGGAATTGTCCATGCTCGGATAGTTGCCGGGCGAAAAGCTCGGGATACCCCCCGCCAAGATACAGGCCGCACGCATGTTCGGACAGGCATTCTCCCGCCAGGGGCGAAAAAAATTCCAGGCGTGCCCCAAAGGATTCCAGAAATTCCAGGTTGTCGGGGTAATAAAAACAAAAGGCCGCATCGCGGGGCACCGCAATGGGGACTTTTTCGACGGATGTTTGGGTTGTCGAGGGCAGCCGTTGTGCAAGAGGTTCCCGAAAGCCGACAGTTTCCTCCCCGACAGAGCTTTTTTTCTCCCGGCGGAACCTACCGCCGCAAGGCGTGCCGATCTCTTCACAGCAGCTCGAATGGTTCCATTCACTCCGCTTCAGAAGCGTATCGAGGTCTACATGGTCCTCGATGAGCCGTACCAGGCTTTCGACCCAGCTTTCCGTCAGAACCGTTTCCTGAGCCGTGACCAATCCCAGATGCCTTTCGGGCAGGGTGATGTCCTCGCGGCGAGGAATTCCTCCCAGCACGGGGAGGCCGCCGATTGCCCCCTCCATGGCTTCTTCGAGATACCTGAGGTGCCCGGGGCTTCCCACTCGATTGAAAAGAACCCCCGCGAAGCGCAAATCCGGATCGAAAGTTCGAAAGCCGTGAACGAGTGCCGCAGCACTGCGCGCCATGCTCCTGGCATCCACGACGAGCACCACCGGGATGCCGAGCCATTTGGCCATTTCCGCCGAGCTGCCCCATTCGGTTCGGCCGTCGTAGCCGTCGAAAAGTCCCATCACCCCTTCCACCACCGCTGCCTGGGCGTGTTCGACAAGCCGGGTAAAAAGCTCCCGGTTGTACTCGCGGTCCAGCATCCAGCCGTCCAGGTTTCGGGATTCGACCCCGGTGACCACGGAATGAAATCCCGGGTCGATGAAATCGGGGCCCACCTTGAAGGGCTGAACACGCAGCCCTCTTTTCCGCAATGCGGCCATGAGAGCCAGGGCAAGCGTGGTTTTGCCGCACCCGCTGTGAGTGCCGGCCACCATGAAAGCCTGCTTTTCGTTCACGTCATTCACCACCATCATCCACGCAAGAGCACCGGTCAGGAAATCGCCAGGACTTCCACTTTTCGGTAGTTGAGTTCAAAAAGAAACGCATCGATGTCCTCCTGCGTCGCTCCGAGACGGTTCACATCCTTGACGACCAGCCTCTTGAAAAGGTCCCGCTCCATGTCCTTGATGAGCATGGCCCGGCTGGTGTAAACCTTTGCACCCCGGACGTCCTCGGGATGCTTCGCCGCGAGAAAGGACAGACACTCCTCTTTTTGCAAGGCGAGGGGGCCTTCATAAACGCCTCCGTCCTCGGGGCGGAGTTCATCTTTCTTCACCATGAGATACACCGCCGCAACCTTTTCTTCCGGCGGAACTTCTTTCAATTCCTCACTCTTCTTTTCACCCGACATATGCACAAATCCTTTCACACAATCCATCCAATACCACCAAACCCTGAAGCGGCAAACCGAAAGCGGCATGATCCAATTTTTCCATGCCCCACCCGACAACCTTCCAACCGTAACCGGGCCATTATGCGCACAGCCACCCCAATGATCAAGGTTGACTTTACCCGGCTAATGAAAAATATTCTGAACAACAGGCAAAGAATCCGGGTTCATGCGACGATTGCTCTGCATCCGATAAGGTTGCAGGGCATCGAGGAAAATGGTGGGGGGCTTTCAAATCTCTCGGGATAAAGGATCATGCCTCCCCAAAAAAAGGGGGTATTCATGACTGCAACGCCATCGATGAAAAGAAACCGTGGATATTTTGAACAGGGTCCCATCCGTCCCCCTAGCGAAGCGGGGAGCCTTCTGCTGCGTTTCACGCGAAACTGCCCCTGGAACCGATGTACATTCTGTCCTGTTTACAAGGGACAGACTTTCAGCCGGCGCCCCCTGGCGGAAATCATCGAGGACATCGACACCGTGGCGGCCATCATCGAGGATTTGAAGGAACTGTCCGTTGGACTGGGAGAGGGAGGCCAGGTCAATGACCGGGTGTTGAACCATGTGCTGACCCGGGCTTCCTTCACGCAGCAGCAGAGGAACGTGGCGTTCTGGCATGCCGTGGGGAAGGGCACGGTGTTCCTCCAGGACGCCGACAGTCTCCTGCTGCCCGCCGACACCCTGGTGAAAGCCCTGCGACATCTCCACGAGAAGGTTCCCGGTGTGAAGCGAGTGACTTCCTATGCCCGAAGCAGCACCCTCAACCGCAAAACCCTCCAGGAACTCGAGGCAATCCACGAGGCGGGACTGCATCGAATTCATGTGGGCATGGAAAGCGGCTCGGACACGGTGCTCAAACTGATTCGCAAGGGCTGTACCGCTCAGGACCACATTCTCGGGGGAAGGAAGGTTGTCGATGCCGGCATGTCCCTTTCCATGTACGTCATGCCGGGACTCGGGGGCAAAGAGCATTCCAGGGAGCATGCCGTCGAGTCCGCCCGTGTCCTCAATGCCGTCGATCCTCACTTCATCCGCCTGAGGAGCCTCCGCATTCCTTCCCGCGCTCCCTTGAGCGTGGAAAAACTCGCCGGTCGCTTCATCCCCCTCACTGATGATGAAACCGTCCGAGAAATCCGGCTTTTCATCGAATCCCTGGAAGGTATTCGCGGCACCCTCACTTCGGACCACATCATGAACCTGTTGGAAACCGTTTCGGGCACCTTCCCGCAGGACAAGGGGAAAATGATCGAGGTGATCGACAACTACCTGGACTTGAATGATGAGGATCGGCTGCTGTTCCGGCTGGGTCGCAGAGGAGGGGCGCTACGTACCATCGAGGAAGTACGGCATCCCGTGACGCGCCTGCGGCTCAAGGAAGCGCTCATGGAACTGGAAGAGCAGGCGGGATGCGATATCGAGCAGGTTATCGAAGAGCTGGCCGACCAGTACATTTGATGCGCTTGATTCTACGCCGTGTGCAACTTTTAAGCACCTGCACAGAAGTTTTTACATTTGGAGCTACAACTCCGTTATTCCCGCCAAAAGCATGCGGGAATGACGGGAGACGGTTTATGTCCCATGCCGGAAAAGGTTAAAAAACTTCTACTTGGGTGCTTACTTCTCGTTCCCAAGCTCCAGCTTGGGAACGCCTTTGCCTTGGAAGCTCCAGCTTCCAGTCTTTGCAGCTTGAGGAGGCTGCCCCTGGATTTGTTAAGCGGTTCACGGGGAACTTTCAAACAGGATGACAAGGTGGAAGCTGGAGCTTCCGGGCAAGTGTGTTCCCAAGCCGGAGCTTGGGAACAAGAAAGTTGCACATCGCGTTGATTCTAGTTTTTGCTATTTTTGGTTCAGGAGGCACTCATAAGCTTCCGTCATGCGGACGAAGTCTTCATGTTTGCCTCCCTTGTCGGGATGTATTTCCCGGGCACGGCGCCGGTAATGTTGGATGATCTCCTTTCGATTCATCTCGCGGAATCTTTCCACCGTGATGCCGAACAGAACGCATGCTTCACGTGTTTGCAGGGCTTCTCGGGATGGAGGCGCCACATAGGCTCTTCTCCGATTGATGAATTCCCGCACGAAAGCACCGCTTTCTCCGTGGAAAAAATGGTCGAAATAGTAAACGACGTATTTGGTCAGGTAAGGATGGAGGGTTTTGCGGTCTCTCGTCTCATGGCCCTTGAAAAAGGAATCGTCTTCATTGAGCCGGCACAGTTCATCGAGGAAATACTGATCGACCAGCTCGGGGTTCAAGGCCGCCGGATGGTTTCGAAGCAGGGAGCCGTTGAAGTAGGATTGCAACTCGAGGGATGTGTAAAGATAGAGCCTCATTTCATGGGGCCTGAGCACCGCTTCCATGCTTTCGATGATGTTTTCGATTTCGTCCCTGCTCTTTTCCAGGATTATATTGAGGAATTTCCAGGGGCGCCCCTCGATGGCTCCCATGTCGATCCTGCCCACTCTCAGGAAGTGCAACCGCCTTTTGTCGAAGGAGTGGATATGCTTTTGGTGCTCCCATAATTTTTCATTGGACAATCCGCGCCACCGCTGCCTTTGCGAGTCATGGTCATGGCCCCTGAAGTTTTCCACGATGCGGCGGATGTGGGGCTTGATGTAAGGAAGAAACACCCGCTCCAGATCGTCGGGAGTGTAGCACACTCCCAATGCATCCAGGCGTGCTTCCAAAGTATCATCATAATAAAAGCCGTTGCCGCCGGGATACACAATGCAGCAACCAGGGTCTTCGCCAAGATCGAACAAATCACGATGATTCCAGCATGAACCATTCCAAACGCTCTCTCTCAGCACATATTTTGCGGAACCCCTGTTCCGTAAACATCGAATGTACAAGCTATGCTCCTTGTAACACTATCCCCGGCAACGTCGTTTTTTTCCATATCATCCTGATCGTATCCGATACTTTTTCAGGCGGCTCTTGGGTTTTTCCGGAATAGTGTACTCTATCATTCCAGCGTCGAGCAACTTGCGCACGACGGTATTTAATTGCCCGGAAACCTGCTTCTGCCCGAGTTTCCTGGAAATATCAGCCTTACCGGCCGGTTTTTCGGCCAGGATGCGCAATACGGCATCTTCCAGTGACTCTGGCTGCATATCACCGCCTGCCGGGCGACGTACGACAACCCTGAACTGATTGCTGAGAATTCGATGTCCCGCCAGGTTGCCAGTGCGCGAGGGATGCCGCTCCCAATGCCGCGGTACAGCAGAATGTAAAATGCATGAGAAGCCAAAGCGGGGTTGCGAAGGTTGGAGATGCCGAAGCGGATTTGCTCGACATCCAGGTGGTTGGGCAGGTGCCCGGGGCTGATGATCTCCACGCGATCAGAAAAAATCAGCAGGCGAATCGGGGTGCTCACAAAATAATCGCGATGCACCAGGGCATTGACCAACAACTCTTCGAAGGCATCCTCGGGCACCTCCAACAAACCGGGACTGTTGAAGCCTTGATTACCCCTTTTGGCGTCAACGCGGGCAGGCAAGGCTTGCCCACAAAAAAGCCGGATGGCCAAAGGCCATCCGGCTTGTATTCCAACGACTCAGCAAGAACTTAGCTGAGCTTTAAATCATGGTACTAGAAGTTCCAGGAAAGGCGTGCACCCACCTGATAAACATTGTCGTCACCATTGGGCTGCGCGCTGTAGGCATCGCCCGTGATCAGATAGGCACCCACGAGATCCAGGGTCAGTCCGTCAACGATGCCCTGAGTCACGTACAGGTTGAGCTCATGGCCGATATCGCTAGAGGTCGTCCCCTGACGGTTATCAACTTTTTCGGGAGTTCCAAAATACCAGTATGCTGCAGAAATCTTGGTGGCTTCGAGAGCTTGCCAGGAGCCGCCCACGGAGATGGTCCACAGGTTCGTGGGGTTGTAGTAACCTACCCACTGGTTGGTTTTCGCGCCGGCTGCACTTCTGTGTGCAAGACCGTTTTCCGTGTCCAAAATTCCTCCACCGATGATCTCGGAGAATTGCTTGGACTGGCCCACAGGACCGGTGAAGCCTTTTTGATGCCTCGAATCTCTATCGTTACCGCTGGCGTAAAAGCCACGAACATTCATGGTGTAAGGGCCATGCATGAAATTGACGGCACCATCAAGCAACCAACCTTGATATTCGATGTTCTCCTGACCCACCAACTTAACTTGGCCCAAGTTCTTGATGAAACCGAGCTTTACATTCCACCAGTCCATGCTGTAGCCAAGGTTGAAGGCAAGGTTGACGAGATCATTGCTGCTCACGATGCCGCTGTAGTCTTGCAAGTAGCCGGTGGTGTTCGCACCAAAGGGAGGGTTCAGGTTGACGAAAGGCATTGCTATGCCTGCTGCCTGGAATACAGCGACGTGGGTTGCATTTCCACTGCTGGGACGCAGGCTGGCCAACGTGTTGCGAGCATTTTGCCAGTGAACGAGCATGCCGGCATCAAGCTTGCCGGGGCCGGCTACGCCTTGCGCACTGTACTGAACTTCTCCGAACCAACCATCGATATTATCGTTTTCTCGGCTGGTGTTGGGATTCCATTCCGCCATGTAACCCATGCGAACGCTGATGGGATCAAAGTTGGCCCGGAATACGATTGCGGGATGCGTATCATCGCTTATCCATGCATTGGCCATGGGAATATGCTGGATACCGACGCGAGCCCACACGGGCGTGTTGGGAATACCGAAATCAGCATACAGTTCCCTGGTTTCGATGTTGACTCCATCGGAACCGACTCCCGATCCGCTACCTCTCCCGAGGTTACCCTGATTTCCCCACCTCAAGTCGCCAATCTCGAAGTTGGTCACCAGGCGAAGATGCTCGCTTGCGACGAAGCGGAACTGGAAACGCAGGCGCTGATCAATAAAGTTTTGGTTGCGATCTCCATTGTCATCGGCAAGACCATACTCACTGACAGCACGAGTACGGAACTGCCCGCCATACTGCAGCTCCACGGCAAATGCGGGCAACGCCAGTGCCAGCGACACCAGCAATGCACCAAAAATCATCAGTTTTTTCTTCATCTCTTTTCTCCTCATAAGCTAACGCATCTAGACTCTTTCCAGTTTGTACACATAGCCCCTATCCATCAAATCAGCAGCTCGACACCTCCTTTCTATTTTTGTAAGGCCTGAATCGCGGCCTTCTAACAGCTCTACCAATTGCCCCTTTACCATTTTCCGTACCCTTTACAGCAGAAAGAAATGTGATGTCAAGAATAAAAATCAGTTGTTTGATCGATGCTCATTATGCAGGATTTTTTTATGGAACCAGGTTGATTTAAATGCCAAACAATAAAAAAATCATTAAAATACCGCATATTGCTTTGTATCTCTTTTTTATTTTGACTCAAACTTATTGATCGTAAGATGCCTTGCGGTTGCCGCATCGTAGATTGAATGCCCACCCTACTCTTTTTTGTCGATGCGAACATGCTGATACGCACTTTGCCGTTTTCAATCCTTGAAAAATTGATTAATGTTCTCATCGGCGTGTGTGCTTGTGACCTTCCAAAATCATTCTGCGCCATTAATCGCCATTGATTTGATGATGTATTCAACCGTGATTTTTTTTTTTGAGGAGATATCTCATGAATTTCAAAGTTTCGGGCAAAGAAACCGCGCATCGTTTTAACCGCGTTGTGCTTCTTTTGTTTTTGTCCATGGCCCTTTTTATCCCCGGGGCCAATACGTGGGCACAAGATGCACCGCAAAAAATCGTTATTCTTCCCTTTAATATGAACACTCCCGGAGACCTTCATTACTTGCAGGACGGCATCCGCGACATGCTGGCCTCGCGTCTTGCATCTCAGGGCAAAGTTCAGGTGGTTGATCAGGCAGCAACTCTTCAGGCAGCCAGGTCCGTTCAGGGAGAAATGAGTCAAAACGCTGCGCTGCGCATCGCTCGTAGCCTGAAAGCGGACCACGTCATTTTTGGGAGCGTGACCGCATTTGGTCAGGCCGTCAGCATCGATTCCAAAATGGTTTCCGTGGCTTCGGATCGAGAGCCTATCAGCTTTGTGGTACAGACACAGAATATGGATGAAGTCATTCCCCAAATCAACCGGTTCGCTCAACAGATCAACCGGCAGGTATTCGGGATGGCTACCGATCCGACGCAACCGACAGCTCAACGAGACTCTGACTCGCACACTCGCCATCCCGACCAGCTCTTCGCAGGTATGAGGACTCGTGATGATCGTTTGAGTTACCTGAATCCCAACTTCCTGGAAATAACCAGCCCCCAGGCTTTGCATCAGCCGGGCATCTGGAGGAGTCAAACCTTCCAGGGCGGCATTTTGGGAATGGACGTCGGCGATATTACGGGAGATGGTGAAACGGAGGTGGTCACCATCACGACCCGGCAGGTGAATGTTTATAAGAAACAGGCGGATGGGCTACGAAATATTGCCACTTATTCGGGCACTCTTGTGGATCAATTCATTTGGGTGGTCGTGATGGATGTCAACCGCGATGGTCGTTCCGAAATTTTCATCACCAATTTGCGGCGTTTCAACGAAGCTCGTCCGGCCGATCATGAATCGTCATATGGAACTCGGGGATATACGGAGCAACTGGCTTCCATGGGACTTTCCTTCGGCGGCGGCCAACTTGAGCCATTGTTCACCAATGCCGGCTATTTTCTCAATGCCGTGGACATTCCCGGCCGCGGGAGGGTCCTTATCGGCCAGGAAAAAGGGCTCGAAACCGAAGGACCCTTCAGGGGACCGGTCATGGAAATGCAGCTTTCGGGGCGGGCCCTTTCACCCGCGTCTCCTCTCCATTTGCCTGACCGGTGCAATGTTTTCAACTTTGCCATGGGGGACATCAACAACAACGGGTCCAATGAAATCGTTTTTATCGATTACCGCAATAACCTCAATATAGCTGATACGTCAGGACAGTTGATCTGGAAAGGCGACCAGTTGTTTGCCGCCACCACCAACATGTTCGAAGGGGCGGTGAGAAATCGCCGTTACAACGACGTGGACATGTTCGCCATACCCTCTCCCATCATCATCAAGGACCTCAGTGGGGACGGGATCGCGGAAATCATTGTGAACCGAAGCCCGGGCAATCTTGTGAAGTTTCTTCCCGCCGGCATGAAAAACTATGACAAGAGCGAAATCGTTTCCCTGTCATGGGATCAGTTGGGAATTGTGGAAAACTGGAGAACTCGAGAGGTCGCCGGGATGGTCACCAGTATCAGGTTTGCCGACCTGGAAAATGACGGGAGTCTAAAGCTGGTGGCCGGTCTGGTTTTGGCAAGGGATTTTCTCAAGCTCGGAGAGGCGCGGTCAACTATCTTCAGTTATGATTTGAATTTATCCGAAAGCGCGGCTCACACTGCGCAGAGAATGGATCGGTGAGTTTTCCACGCTCGCTGTCTGTAATGCCGTACCCATGTACTCGAAAATTCAATTGCCGATAACCAAGACAGACCGGGAGACCCTCCGAGCAGGGCTCCCGGTAATATTTTTACGCGGTTTGGATTTTGCGGAAATCGGCCACCTTGGCGAACAGGTCATGAATTGACGTGAGCAGGGCCAGGCGGTTTTTGCGGATATCGAGGTTTTCATCCATGATGAGAACCGTGTCGAAATAGGCGTCGATGGCGCCTTTGAGTCCCGCCATGGCTTCGAGAGCTCCATCGTAGTCGGAACTTTTCACGGAGGCTTCGACCAGGCCGCTCACGTTTTGGAGCTTCGCGTAAAGCCCCTGTTCTTCCGAACCCTTGAAAAGGTCCAGGTTCACGGGACGACGTTCGGGGGTCTTGATGATGTTGACCACCCGCTTGAAGGCCACGGCCAGGCTGTCGAAGTCCGGACGGGCTTTGAAGGCCGCCAGGGAGCGGGTGCGCTTCACCGCTTCCACCATGTCGTCTATGCCCACGGTCAGGGATGCATCCACCACGTCGGGTCCGATGCCTTCCTGGACCAGGTAATGGTGGAGCCTGCCCTCGAAGAAATCGAGCACCAGCTTTTTCACTTCTTCTTTGGGGGCGGTGAGCTTGCCTTCGAGGAGAGGAAGGGCTTCGTCGATCAATGCTCCCAGGGACACCTTGAAAGGCCGTTCCAGGACGATCCGGATGATGCCCAGGGTCTGGCGCCTGAGGGCAAAGGGGTCGGCCGTTCCCGAGGGAATGAGCCCCACTCCGAAGCATCCCGCGATGGTGTCCATCTTGTCGGCCATGCTCAGGAGGCAACCCTCGAGGCTTTCCGGAATGGGACCGCCCGAGCGTGTGGGCTGGTAATGCTCGTAGATGGCCTTCGCTACCTCCGGCCGTTCACTTTGCAGCCGTGCGTAAGCGCTTCCCATGATCCCTTGCAGCTCGGGAAATTCTCCCACCATGCCCGAAACCAGGTCCGTCTTGCACAAATAAGCTGCTCGCTCGACGACTTCGGCGCTTGCGGGGGCGATTTGACCTGCCAGCCAGCGGGCCAGGGCCGTGAACCGCTCCACCTTTTCCCAGCTTGTCCCCAGTTTGGAATGAAACACCACGCCCTTGAGTTCCTCGGCGCGGCTTTCGAGACGGACTTTCTGATCCTCCTCATAGTAAAACCGGGCGTCTTCGAGGCGCGCCCGCACCACTTTGGCATTGCCCCTTGCCACCACGGAAACATCCCTGGGGACCGTGTTGGCCACCGTGACGAAATACCGGAGCAAGTGTCCCCTGGAATCCGTCACGGCAAAATAGCGCTGGTGGCGCTTGATCACGGTGATGAGCAGTTCGGGGGGCAGTTCGAGGAATTTTTCCTCGAACTCGCCCACGACGGGCATGGGGTACTCGACGATCTGCGTCACTTCGTCCAGGAGTTCCTCGTCGGGGATGATGTGCCCGCCGATGGTCGATGCCGCTTCGGCAATGGCCTTGGCAATGAATTCCCTTCTTTCCTCGCGGTCCAGGAGCACATGATGCTTGCGCAGGTTTTCCCTGTGAGTTTCTAAGCTTTCCACGGTGATCCGCTGGGGACTCATGAAGCGATGCCCCATGGACTGATTGCCGCTTTGGATGTCACCGTACTGAAAGTTCACGATCTCCTTTCCCAGTAGGGCCGTGATCCAGCAGATGGGGCGGGCGAAGGTCACATTGAGGCTGCCCCAGCGCATGGACTTGGGAAAGGGAATGCGGGCAATGAATTCAGGGAGCATTTTTGCCAGAAGCTCCCGCGTGGGGACTCCCGACTCCTCACGCACGATGCACAGGTATTCTCCCTTGGGGGTCTTTTTGATCTTTATGGCATCGATGTCCACACCCTGGCCCCGAGCAAACCCTTCCGCAGCCTTGGTGGGACGCCCCTCGGCGTCGAAAGCCGCCTGCTTGGGCGGACCCATCACTTCCACGGAATAGGACTCCTGGTGGACGTCCACGTTCGGGACCACCAACACGAGCCGCCGCGGCGTTCCCGTGGTGTAGGGCTCGGCATGCTTGATTCGGTTTTCGGCCAGATAGCGGACCATATCGGCGGACATGGCTTCCAGGGCGGGCTGGATGTAGCCCGCGGGGATTTCTTCACACCCTATTTCCAGATAAAGCTGTTCTCCCATGGCGTCCTCTATTCGGTCTATTTTTGGTTCCACTTGTTGAGCATCGGAAATCCCATCTCTTCTCTCTGGGCCACATAGGCGTGAGCCACCTGGCGGGCCAGGTGCCGCACGCGCGCGATGTAGTTGGTGCGCTCGGTGACGCTGATGGCCCCCCGTGCGTCCAGCAGGTTGAACACGTGCGAGCACTTGAGGGTGTAGTCGTAGCTGGGAAGCACGAGCTTCTTTTCGTCCATGCGCTTTGCTTCGGCCTCGTACATGCCGAAAAGCTTGAGCAGCATGTCCACATCGGCTTCCTTGAAGTTGTAATGCGACCACTCGACCTCGCCCTGGTGATGGACATCGCCGTACTTCACATCCCCCGTCCAGATGAGGTCATAGACATTGTCCACCTTCTGGAGGTACATGGCGATGCGCTCGAGGCCGTAGGTCAGCTCGACGCTCACGGGGCTCAGAGCGATGCCGCCCACCTGCTGAAAGTAGGTGAACTGGGTGATCTCCATGCCGTCCAGCCACACTTCCCAGCCCAGTCCCGAAGCGCCCAGGGTGGGGGATTCCCAGTCGTCTTCCACGAAGCGGATGTCGTGATCGAGGGGGTCGATGCCGAAGCTTTTGAGGCTTTCCAGGTAAAGACCCTGGGAATCGGGGGGGGAAGGTTTGAGGATGACCTGGTACTGATAATAATGCTGCAAACGGTTGGGGTTTTCCCCGTAGCGGCCGTCCGTGGGGCGCCGGGAGGGTTCCACGTAGGCCACATTGTAGGGTTCGGGCCCGAGCACCCTCAAGAAAGTGGCGGGGTTGAAAGTACCGGCGCCCACTTCGAGGTCATAGGGCTGCTGGACCACGCATCCCCGTTCCGACCAGAATTTATCGAGTGCGAGGATCAATTCCTGGAACGTCATCGAGAACTCCTTCAAAAAATTGATTCCATCCATGAAACGATGATTGCTCTTTATCCGGCGAGCACTCGATGACTCGGTGCATCAAGAACCCGCATCCACTGAAAAGGTTCAAAAATATTTATAAAAATCAGTATTTAGTCGCGTAATGTTTTTCTTGTCAAGGAAAAACCCGAAACAGCAAAACAAAGTCAATGGGCCCATGCCGGGATGGAAGAATCGGCATGGGTCAATTTTTTGTCCAGCTCGATGCAGTCGGGTTCGAAGCGGGAAACGAGCTTCCAGTATCGTGGCGAGTGGTTGAGGTGTACCCTGTGGCAGAGTTCGTGGATCAGGATGTAGCGCACCAGCCGGGCGTCCAGAAACAGCATCTTTTGATTGAGATTGATGTTGCCCCGGGCGGAGCAACTCCCCCAGCGGGTCTTTTGTCCCCGTATTCTTACCTGATCATACTTGATGCCCGTTTCCCGGCTCAAGTGTTCGAGCCACGGGCAGAGAATGCTTTCCCCCTGTCCGCGCAGCCACTGGTGGAGCACCTTCCTGCAAAGGACTTCATTGGCCGTGTCGCCCCAAAGAACAATCCTGGATGGGCTCTCTTCCGTGAGGCGAATGGTTCCCGTCGGTCCGGGCTCCCAAAGCACCTCGAAGCGACGATCAACGGCCTTGAAAAAAATTTCCCCGGGCAGAATACTCGAATCCACCCCGATTTTTTCCGCACGCTGCCTCGACCGCTCCACCGCCTGATGAATCCAGTCTTTTTTGCGCGCAAGGATTTCCCCGAGATACCGCTGATCGAAGCCCACGGGTACGATCACTTCCAACTCAGTGTGGGTATGGAGCTTGAGCGTTACCCTGCGGGCCCGTTTGCTTTCTCGGATGGTGCAGGCAACTCCTTCAGGGAGTAAAGTTTTGATGCCGTCCTGATGGGAAATCATGGATCAAAAGCCTTCCTGGTTCAAAACTTCAAGAGCATCACAACCCCAGGTCCTCGTTGATGAGCACCACCTTGACACGACCTTTGGGGAAGGATTTTTCCGTGATGGTCCAGGTGTTGCAAATACGGTCGGGGCTCTTGCAGTCCGCACAGAAAGACGTTTCCGCACAGGGGGTCTTCTTTTGGAGACGCATGGCGTTCAGGGGGGCCGTCAGGTTTTTCAGGCGCAACATGGCAGCCTGGAGGTCTACCACGATTTTGTTGCGTCCCACGAGCAGCACCACGTTTTTGGGGCCGAAGGTGATGGCCGCGACACGGTTTCCGATCATGTCCAGGTTGACCAGCTTTCCACTTTCCGTGACGGCGTTGGTGCCCGTGATGAAAAAGTCCGCCAGGAGGGCCTGCCGCCTTCGCTCGATCATGGCCTCGGGGGAGGTGCTTTTGTCGAAGGTATCAAGAACCTGGATGCCCTCGAGGCTTTTGAAATGCTCCACCAATCCGGAATTCATCACGGTCATGGACCCTCCCCAGGATACGGAGACGGCTCCCGTTTTGGGGAATATCTCCTCGGTCGTGATGGAGCGGGCTTCGTTCACGTTTTCAGCCAGATAGACATCGAAGTTGTTTTTCTCCAGAGCCTCTTTCAAATTTGCCAGGCGTAGCTTCCAAAATTTTTCCATTTAAATCTCCTCCTAATTGTCTACCCTGTGTCGGCCTATTCACCCAGAAGGTCTTCCAGGAGCGTGATGTGTTTGTGTTCTTCTTCCTTGATTGCTTCGATTTCCTTGATGGTCGGAGGGTCCGAGATGAACCCGCCGATAAGCTCGTAAAACGTGATGCTGTCCCTTTCAAATCCTATAGCTGTACGAATGAGTTCCTTTTCATCCGCGATTTTTGAAAAATCCACATCGTCCAGGGAAAAGGCGTGATCGGAAACGGCATCCCTGAGTATGAACCCCGTCATCCGGTCCGCCAGTTCGGCATCGATACCCGCCTCATCCTTCAATGCACTTTTTTTTCTTAAAAAAAAATCCCGATGTTGTATTTCTTCATCGGCATTCCACTGGAGTAGTTCTTTCAACTGGGGGTTGGAAACTTTCCCGATGGCCTGCCGGTAAAACCTCTCACCGTTTTCCTCGATGCGAATTGCCAGATCGTAAATGTCTCTCGCTGTAAACATGGCGCCCTCATTTTCACTGCAGAAATTTGGGAATACTACCAATCGACCGGTTCGATATGTTTACGTTTCATGCCGGGATGTGTCAATTGCGAACTGGAAGTATTTTGGATCTCACGCTATTGTGATTGTAAAGTGTGATATATGCATGCCTGTGCGGTTTTTTTCTTGCAGGTTACACAGAAGGCTCAGCAAGGAGTGTGATGAAATGCAATACAGTGAAGGAAAAATCGGACGTACTTTCGTTTTGAGGCTGGAAGATGGAGACCGGCTGCCCGATACCCTGGAAGCGTTCGCGCGAGACAAGGAAATCGAAGCCGGCATGGTCATCTACCTGGGTGGCGCCGCCGACGGAAGCCGGGTGGTGGTGGGGCCCGAGCCGAACCGGGGCGACCGGATCGTTCCCATCATATGCAGCCTCACGGGGAGCCAGGAAATTCTGGCCCTGGGGACTCTTTTCAGGAACGAGGAAAATCTTCCCGTTTTGCACATGCATGCGGGTATCGGCAGGGAAGGCAATGCCACCATCGGCTGCACGAGAGCGGGGGTTCCCGTGTGGTTGGTGGCCGAGGCGGTGATCCTGGAGATCGTTGGAACGGGTGCATTGAGAAAAAAAGATCCCCTAAACGGCCTGGAGCTATTGCAGATGCCCGGTTGAGCGCCTTTTTCAAGGAGGCAGGATTTCACGGTTGAGGACATTTTGCCGCATTCCCACAAGGATCAGGCGATCGCCCACCCGGCGCAGTGTCCAGATGTTTTCCGTGAGGCCCTTGACGGACGCAGTGGAGTTTTTAACGCGAAAGCGCGACAGGAACTTGGCGATTCGCACCTGGCGCTCATCGGTAACGATCATCACCACTTCGCTGTCGAGGGTACAAAAAATGCTGTCCCAGCTGTTGAAATAGTGGATTGTATCGCGCCTCACATGGTCTTTGCTCACCAGGCCGCTGCCGTGATAATCCACCCTGTCTCCGAAGTGGCTCATGAAAGCATCAATATCTTTCCTGCTGTTCAGGTTCAACACATTTTGGACAAAGGAGGTGATTTCCTCTCGAGTGATGGCAAGGGGCTCTTGGGAAGTGGGAGCCGGGAGTGTTTCGTCTGTTGCGTGAGGGCGGCTTGATGCTTCAGTGGAACTTTCCATGAGAGCTTGGGGTTCCGTGATATCGGGGCTGAAAGCCTCGCCGGGTGAGGAAATCTCTACCGTCGATAAAATATCCTGCTCCTGGGACGCTTCGATGCTCACAATAAGGGGCCTTCGATCCGAAGTTCCTTCCCCGGCCAGGGAATAGGTGATGGCCGCCCTGCGATTTTTGAGGTTCACTGCCTGCTTTCTGAGAGCATCGAGGTCATTTTTTCCCCGGCTGTCATCCCAGTAGAATATCCTGTTGGGAACGTATACGCCGATTTGATCCACGTGAATGATGGACACGTTTTCCCGGTGTGTCGTCACGGTGCTTTCTTCAGGTTTTTGCTCCGCAAAGGAGGGCGATAAGGAAACAAACATCACCACAATAAAGGCTGTCAACTTCGCCGATACTTTTATCAGCCATGCCATTGGCTCAATCCACTCCCGTCAAGACTTTTCCTCATCATGCCGGCAGTACCTCAGTGGGAACAAAACAAAGTCCCGAAGGCAACCGGTGCTCAAGTTAAATCCATGTTGACCCATGTTAAACAATCTGCAATGGTTTAACAACGCCCTGCGTATCGACGTGCATCTGATCGTGCTCGGCAACTTCATCGACAGGGCGGATCTCGACCCCCTGGTGGTGGTCAACGGAGGGCCGGGGCAGGCGGGAACGGGTCCCCGGGCACGAGTTGCGCGGACACCAGCGAGCTTTTTTTTTTCGCCATGGAGCAGGACTGAGCGATGACGACGCATGCATACATCACCGACAAAGGCCGTGTACGTGACCACAACGAGGACGCATATGCCTGTGTCCCCGAACTGGGGCTTTGGGTCGTTGCGGACGGCATGGGGGGACATGAGGCCGGAGAAGTGGCCGGCGCCATTGTCACCGAACACGTTCCCAAACGGATCGCGGCGGGAGCCACCCTGGCCGAAGCCTTGGAGTCATCGCACCAGGCCATCCTGGATGCCGTCGAGAGGGGAACGGGAGCCAGGGGCATGGGCTGCACGGCACTGGCCATGCAACTGATCGACGACGCTTACACCATCGCCTGGGTGGGGGATTGCCGCGCTTACTTGTTCGACGGCAGCCTGCACCGCCTCACCCGAGATCACGCCTTTGCCGAGCAGCTTCTGGCCCACGGCATCATCACGGCCGAGGAGGCCCGCACCCACCCGAACCGCAATGTCGTCACCCGAGCCCTGGGGGCGGACGGCAAGAACTTCAAGCCTGAAACCGTCGAGGGACGGCTCCTCCCCGGGCAATCCCTGGTCCTGTGCAGCGACGGCCTCACCCATGAACTGGAAGACCGGGAGATATCAACGATCATGGCCGCCGCCCACGATGCGGAGGAGGCGGCCCGAAACCTGGTCCGGGCCGCCAATGACCACGGCGGCAGGGACAACATCACCGTGGTCGTGATCCGTGCTTCAGCCGTGGCGGAGGAAAAGGCCGCAGCATCGAAAGCATCCCGAACCATTCCCGAAAATCGGCAACAGCCGGCCTCCATGGATCGAACACGATCCCCCATGGGATATGCCATGCTTTTTCTGATTCTATGGGTCGTGGGCTTTCTGGCCTGGTGGCTGTGGTAGAGGTTTGCCGCAGTCCCAAAACTCCGGCGAATCTCGCTACCCCTTCATTATCCGCACCTACCCCCCAATGATAACCGTGGGGCAGCCTGCCACGATGACTCCCCCGTGTACCGTATTATCCCCTATGCGAGCGGCCGGCATGCCGCCGATGATGACGGTTGCCGAACCCTTGGCGATGACATCGGGTGGTCCGACACATACGGCCATGTCGCCCACTCGCGCGGCGGGCTGTCCTCCGATCAGCACGGTGGGACACCCCGAAATGATCGGCCCCCCGACGTGTGGAACGGGGGGAGTGCCCGGCATTACCATGGGGCAGGTGTGCATGTCTCCGATTCTGGATGCAGGCGGCATTGGTACCTCTCAATCCGTTTTTAAGATGTTTTCGACCTTCCAATGCGATTCATTTTGCTCTGGTGCAGCGCATGGACCACTGTTTCTCCCAACCCGGCGCTCTGGTGCATAGCGGCCTTTGGGCAAAATCGGCAGTTGCGAGAGATCGTATTCTTCCCTCAACTCATAGTCATCATTGGGATTCTTCATATCAAACATTGCACTCATCTCAACCACCTGCCTCCTCCACGCGGATAACGGTCACAGGCCGACTTTGCGCTCCACGAGCCGATCACCCGTGAAAGCATAGTGAATGAGCACCCCCGGCTCCTCCCCTTCCACATAAAAGGAATTGACGGAACCGAAGAAGGATCGGAGCTGCGCTTCATCGCATGTGGGCAGGTAGGATCGCAGGACCCGAGGGTCGTAGTAACGGAAGTACAGCGGGCGCCCCTCTTCGTCATACACCATGACGAGGCTCTGGAAGTGCCCCTTGAGTCCCGCCGGATCGACCCGGTCGGCCGACGATTCGACGATGATTCCCCAACTGTTTCCCCAGCCGTAGGTGAACAGCCATTGGGTGAAAGGCTCATCCCGCCGGAGAGGCACGAGATAGGGAGCCACCGTGGCCAGTTCCCGGGCTTTTTCCCCACGAAACAGGGAAAATGCCTCGAGTCCGGATTCCAGGAGCTTGTAGTAAATACGGTCATCCCTGGCCGTGTCCAGGATGGCGTGGAGCTGAAGCGCCGGATCGTTCTCCGCGCTCTGCCACAACTGATCGATGATCTTTTCAGGGTTTCGAGACGGCATGGGCATATTACCTCGGATGGTTTCGGGGGCTTTTGTGCATCCCTGTTGGCTCTTGGTGGACAGGACGGCGTCTTCCCGCCCTATTTCCGGAAGTTGAAATGATCAGCTCACCTTGGGTTCCACCGCAAGCCTCAATCCCACGCAACCCAGGAGAGCGAAGAGCGTCTTGATTCCCGGATTCCCGTTTTGAGACAAAGCGCGGTACACGCTCACCCGATTCATGTTTGCTTTTTCCGCAACAGCCTTTACTCCATGTGCGGCAGCAATGTTCCTCAGTGCTAGAAGGAAAGCCGCCTCGTCGCCTTCCTCGATGGCCGCATTGAGATATGCCGCAGCCTCCACGGGATTTTTCAATGCCTCGATCAGGTCTTTCTGGTATTCCGTCATGCGTTGCATCGTTGCTTCCTCTCTCGATGGTCTTGCCAGTGTGTCAGTGCAAGGACAATGTCCTTTTGCTGCATGTCTTTGTCACCTCCAAGAAGGAGCAAAATCAGGGCATCTCTCTCGATGCCGTAATACACCCGGTAGCCGGGACCATGATGAATCCGCATTTCCCACACACCATTGCTCACATGCTTTCTGTCTCCCAGGTTTCCGAGCCGTGCCCGGTCCAGGCGCACACGAACCTTTGCTCGAACCCTGGAATCACCAAGACTTTCCAGCCACTCCTTGAATGGCTTCCGGCCCCCTTCGGTTCGGTAATAATCTATCTCGTAGCGATACGTTTGCATGATGTAACGTAGCCTACAGGCTACCAGCAATCAACGGATCGATGATCTTTTCAGGGTTTCGAGACGGCATGGGCATTTTACCTCGGATCGTTTCGGGGGTTCCGGGGATTGGTCATCCCGGTGAACCGTGGGGGTTCTTCAGGACTCGGGCACACCTGGCAAAAAGCCAGGCCCGTGACGGCCGCCGACTTGAAGGCCAGGGCCTGGGGCGAAAGGGTCTGGGGAGCGGCGGGGATGGACGCATTTTCCGCCGCATCCGATTCCCCCGGTTCCTTGGGCTTTTGCGGGGCTTCGGGCGAGCAGCCCGATCCGGAACCCGCCGCTCCGCCGCTGTTGATGAGCACGGGGGTGCCCGATACGGTCACACCCGCCGGTCCCACGACGATGAAGCCGCCTCCCGCCTTGAGGGTGATGCTCATGCCGGCTTCGATGACCACGTTCATCCCCGCCTTGAGGTGGATTTCCATGCCCGCCTGGAGCGCGTGTTTCATGCCCACCTTCTCCTGCATGTCCATGCCCGCCTGGAGCGACAACGTGCCGTCGATCTTTTCATTGTGGTCGCCCTTCACGGACAGGTGCTTGTCGCCCTCGACCCGCTCCAGTTGATCTTTCTTGACGACCAGGTGGCTGTTGTTCCCCACCCACTCGATCCGGTCGTTTTTCGTGCGGATGTGGTGGTCCTTTTCCGCCTGAACGAAAATCAACTCCTCGCCCTTCTTGTCCTCGAAGCGCCATTCGTTGATGTTCGTCACGGTCCCCCCCTTGGAACTTCGGCTCTTGATGCCGCTCTGAGTGGCGTTGGCGGGCAGGTCGTAGGGCGGCATGTTGGTGTCGTTATAGACGCGCCCGGTGATGATGGGCCGGTCGGGATCGCCTTCCAGGAACTCGACGATCACTTCCTGCCCCACACGCGGAATGTGAATCGCTCCCCATTTGGCCCCGGCCCACACCTGGGACACTCGAATCCAGCAGGAGCTGTTTTCATCCCCCTTGCTGTAGCGGTCCCAGTGGAACCGGACTTTCACCCGGCCGTATTTGTCCGTATGGATTTCGCTGCCCGATGGACCCACCACGATGGCCGTCTGAGGTCCCCGGATCAGGGGCCTGGGCGTGGTGCGGGCCGACCGGAAGGGCTGCCGGGAGGGTACGGCCGTGAATCGGCAGGAATAGGGCTCGCCCCCCTCGACGGCCATGACCGATTCGTAGGTGTCGGAGCGCAACTCGTGAGCCACGGAAACCACGAGATATTCGCGGTTCTGATCCGTGCGCGGGTAGTCCGTCAGTTGAAACAGGCTCCCCGAGCAAAGCCCCCGAGCGATGCCCCGGCCTTGCAGTTGTTCGTGCTCGACCTGCAATTCCTCGATGCGGGCGCGGGCAAGGGATTCCCCCTCATCCGTCTGCTCGTACTCGCCCGGGTAGTCGTAAACTTCCATGCCCGCCGCCACATGATCGCGCCTGACGACCGATTTGACGTGCAGGTTGGCCTTGGGACGCTTGAAATCGAAATCGTTCAGAGCATAGGCTCCCGGCTGCACTTCCCGGGAAATGTGCCACGAATGAATGTGGTCGCTGGTGCGCCGGAGGCTCTCGTCGGGGGGATAGTAGGGGATGCGTTCGTAGCCGGGAAAGGGCTGGTGGGAACTCACCGAATCGGAAAGCACCAGGATGTGCCTGTCGTTTGCGTGCTTGAAGTAGTAATAAATGCCCAGCTCCTCCATGAGCCGCCCGACGAAATCGAAGTCCGTCTCCCGGTATTGCACGCAGTATTCCCGGGGCTGGTATCGGCGGTTCAGAGCTTCTTCGTAATCGGTGAGGCCGTGCCCCCGGAAAATTTCCTTGATAATGTCCGGAACGGTTTTCTCCTGGAAAATGCGGCAATTGGCCGTTCGGGTCAGAAACCACAGCCAGGGGCGCACGTCGGCGTGATAGACGTTGAGATTGCCCAGGCTTTCCGCCTGGGCGAAGCGAGTCACATGGCCGCTGAAATAGCGCGTTTTGCCGTGGGGCAGTTCGAGGCGCAGAGTGATCTTCTGCCCGAGAAGCTCGTCGAAAGGGATGTTCGGGTTTTCGCTGAGCAGTTCGAGTTCGAAATGAAAGGGCCGCCCCAGGGCTTCCGTTCCGGTCATGCGATGGAACAGCAGCGCATCACGCCCCAGGGGCGTGGCGACCTCGATGCCTCGGTGTGTTTGTGTCCTGGTCATGATTTCCCCGTGCTTTCCACAAAAGCGTTATGCGACAGCCCGCTTTTCCTCGTTTGATCATCTCCGGGAACAGCAAGGTATGTCGATCCCGGTTCCCTCGATGACAAGGGGAACCACCGTCGTTCCCTGAGACAAGACCGTCGCGGAAGCCTTCCAACGGGCCTGCTCGTAATTCCTGAAGGCGGCGAACACACCGATGGCTCGGGTATCGTCCGACACATCCATCTCGATGGTCTTCTTCTCGTTGGGCTGCACGACGACTTCCTGCTTGCGCACCAGGGTGGCGCCGAGCACGTTTTGATCCGCCCTGTAGAGGGAGATGAAATCCGCATTGTGGAAATTGGAGAGGGATTTCAACTGGTAAATCCTCAAAGTCAGAGGCGAGGGCCTTCCGGCAGGGTCGGGATTGATGTTTCCCGATGCCTCGATTTCCAGAACAACACGCGGGGGGCCGGGAGCTTCGATCTTCGGGGCTTTGCCGCCACACGCGGCCAGCAGCAGGACCATTCCAATGAAACACAGCATTTTATTCATCATGATCATTCCTCGCAGGTAGAAGGTTTACACGCTGTTTTCTCGTTCCCATGCCGGAACGTTGGGACAAGAAGAGGACCCGTCAGACGGTTCGCAAATCTCCCATTCCAGGCATGGTTCAAAACAGGGTAACAGTTGTTGGGCGCACATAACTTTGAGCGGGACCATTTATCCGTCATTCCCGCATGCTTTCGGCGGGAATCCA
>CAZRWT010000044.1:0-26671 GCA_964603955.1 uncultured Syntrophobacteraceae bacterium | reverse complement strand
GGTTTTGCATTTTTCCCCTTCTGAGGATTGAGAGTATCACACGTATTGTAACAGGTTCAACCCACTCAGCATTCCCGTCACCTTCAGCGCGGCATCGAAGGTCGTGGTTTTGATCTGGAGATCGGCGACGGCGGCAAACAAATCCGCATCTTCAACATCCGCCAGCCGGGTCTGTTCCTCCAGGGAGAGCATGTCCAGAGCATACTGACGAGCATCCAACGTGTCCAGTCGATTGCCCGTGAGCGTTGCCTGGCGGTTGATGTTCTCGAGAATTTTATCGATGTGGACCATCTGCTGCGTGATCTTGTCCGAATCCCTCTCGGAGATGGCCTGTTTGAGATCCTGGATCACCCCCAAAATGCTGGGTTCGAACATGGATGATTTTCGCGTCTCCTCGGTGAAACCGAGAGCACTGACGTTGGTTGTTCCACTCGTGAGATTGACGGCTCGCCCGTCCGCGGCGGAAAGGGTGATTCTGAGGTAATGGGGACTGTCGGGATCCACCTCCGTGGAGGCCCTGATGCCGGCGGATTCGAGCTCCTCGTGGCTATTGACGGCGTCCACAAACCCCAAGGCAGTGCTCAGTGCATCATTCCCTCCGGTGAACTCGACCTTGCAGCCGTTGATGTAAATATCTCCGGAGCTGATCGGGAGGGTTGATTGAGCAGCCGTGAGGCTATTCATGATCTTGGATTCCCGGCAAAGCGTGGTTGCCGCTTTGTCCAAGGTTTGAAGCCCGAGATTCCCGGAAATATCATTCTCCGTACCTGCTTCTATTAAAATCCTGCGGCCATCCTCCGCAACGAACGTCACTTGCCCTCCATCGGCTTCCGCTCGAATGCCGGCTGCCGTCAAAACGGCATGGCCGTTGACGGCCGATGCCACCGCATCAGCCCTGTCGGCAGGGTTTGCCTGACTGGTATCGACCGTCAATTCCACACCGTTGATGATGAATCGACCATCGACAGGCCCCTGGGCAACCGGGGCGACAGGCTCGATTTCGTTGGAAACCTCGCCCTCCCTCGCCGCCCCTCTGGTGGTAGCATGTGAGCTTCCCGTAAAACCCAATTCGGTCAACGTCCTTCCATGCGCGCCGACACCGTCTTCCCCCTCGGAAAGCACTATGGCCCGCCCGTCGGCAGCGCTGAAAGACAGCTCATCTTCGTTGACACCCCCGACCGAAGCAGTGATTCCGGCAGCCTTCAATGCCTCGTTCCCGTTAACAGCCGCCGCAATGGCTTCCGCCGTGGTTCGTGTTGTCGGCTCAGGATCGCCATCTTCAAAATAGACCGTTACATCATTGATTTTAAAATTGTAAGACAAACCGGATTCGCCTGCCGTGACTGTATTGCCCGCGACGGAAGGCTTGCTGTTTTGAGCAAAGCCAAGATCGGCGGAGGTGATATTGCTGCTTGTGAGATTGATCGACCGCCCATCCTCAGCATCGAGGATTATTTTGTGATCGAGATCCAAGGAAGCCGTGATTCCGATGTTTTTTAGACTCTCATGGTTTTCAACGGCGTCGACAAAATTCGCTGAGGTTTCCATTTCATCATTTCCGGCATCAAAATGAACCTCATAGCCGTTTACATTGATGGTGAGAAGGCCGGTCAGCCCCTGCTGTGGAAGCTCTTCGGCACTGAAGACATTGGGTCCTTCATCCACCACTTCCCCCGAAAAGATATTGACCGGATCTTCCAGTTCCCCCACGTAAAAGAGACTTCGGCTGTCGAGGCCCGCTTCCTGAACCAGGCCGTGACTGATACGCACGGAGAAGGAATTGTCGGCATCCAGGGTATCCTGCGGGCCGTGCAGCAAAACCTGACCGTCGGCACTCAGGCTGAAGGGAGGCACATCGCTGTTCACGGCAAAGAGATATCGATTGGCATGGCGATCATTGACAATGCCCAAAGCCTGCTCAAAAATTTCATCCAGTTTCTGCTGATAAGCCGTATCCGCGTCGTTCAGCGGGATGCCCATGGCGGCAACGGCGGTTTCGTTGGCCGAGATGAAAAGTTCCGTGAGCTGGCTCAGGGCATTGTCCGTGGCACGATTCCAATGGACCGCATAATCGATGTTGGACTGAAACCTACTTATATCCTGCAAGCCGCTTTTGATGCTCATGGATCGCGCCCAACCCAAGGGATCGTCGGCAGGCTTGCTGATTCGCTTGCCCGTGGTAACCTGGGCGGAGAGCTGCGACAACTGGCTGTTCAGTCGATTCATGTTGCTCACAGTACGGTCATATTTCAAAGGCATTGTGACGCGCATGACTTCCCATCCTCCACCATGATCACACCATGTTGATCACGCTTTTGAGCATTTCATCCGTTTTTTGTATGATTTTGGCCGCAGACTGGTAAATGTGTTGAAACTTGAGCAAATCCACCATTTCTTCATCCAGGTTCACCCCGGACACAAACTGCTGTTGCGACAGTAATTCAGTTTTCAACGTCTGGTTGAACTCCTCGTTGACCTGCGCATCCCAGTGCTTGGCTCCCAACTCCCGCTGCAAATCCCCCAGGTACTCGGAAAAGGTTGCCCGGTTATTGTCCGGCCAGGTGATGGACTCATCACTCAGGTTAGCCATGTCCGAGGCCAATCCGCTCAAAGCCCTGATCGGATCGGGCTTCGCATCGTAGTGAGCCCAAACCCCAGCCATGGAAGAGGACCACGTCCCATCGTTCTTTTCGAAAATGGGAGGGTCTACTTCACCGGCAAGCTTTCCATTCACTGCCCCGGTAAATTCCCGGGCAAAGTCGTCCAGGCGACCTTGAGCCAGTTCGATGTCGTCCCGACCGGCAAGCAAACCGCTGAGACGGCCCCCGACGATGCCCTCGAGGTCAACCTCCTGAACGACAGTCGATCCTGCGGGAGTGACTGTCAATGTCGGTGTCGGCGTCGTGCTCATATCGTATTCCATTTGGGCACTTTCCTCGTCTTTAACCAAGAAGATTTCGACAGGAGGATCGTTGCTGTTCGTGAGCCGAACCGTCACGAAGCCGTTCTTTTCCTCGGTGTATTCAATGGGCATATACTGTGACAACTCGTTGAGAGCTTCATAGCGTTTGTCTCGAAGGTCGTTGGCATGATGGCGGGGATTTTCCGAGAGACGAATCTGCCGGTTCAAATCGGCAATTTCGGACAAAAGCCCTTCAATCACTCCCTTGCTCCTGGTATCCGGGTCCGTCGGGTCCGTCGCCGGACTGCCCGCAAGCATTTCGATTTCCACATCCACACCGTCCAAAAATCTTTGGAGGTTGAGGGATGTGGTGTTGAGGGTATCGGCCACATTTTGTGCCGCATGGGCCACGTTTTCCCTTTCGGCAAGACCACTGGGAGTTTCCTGAAGGCGATCCCAGGAATCCCAAAAGTTGCCGAGAACCTGATTCAATCCCGATGGATCGTCATCGAGCATGTAGGCACTCAGGGTCCTCAACTGGGAAGACAAAGCTTCGTAGTGCGCCTCGTTGGATGCACTGCTCAACAAACGCTGCTCGACGTACAGATCGCGCTGCTGCACAACCTGCTCCACGGTAGCCCCCGTGCCGATCCATCCGGCGCTGACTCGATAGGCCGGACTGGTCTGGACCACGGCCTTCTGGCGAGCGTAACCAGCCCTATCCGCATTGGACATGTTGTGCGACACCGTTTGAATGGAAACCTGTGTGTTCAACAGGGTGCTCTTGCCCGTTTGCAACGTGTACATCAGATTGCTCATGATCAAGCCTCTCCGCGGAAGTGAAAACCTTTGCCACGAACGCCCCCACCGGCCCGATTGGAAGAAGGACCATATATGGGAAGTTCCATGCCGGCCGTCATTTTCCGCCAATGGTCGAGCGAATGCTCGATGAATACGCGATTGAAGGCATTGAGACGGTCAATTTCCCGCAACAATTCCCTCAGCCGCGCCTCACACTCTCCCACCAGTAAAGGAGAGCCCGCACCTTTTTCTTTCTCCCTTCTTTCTCGGTAGCCTCTCAGTGCCTCCATACGCCTGGAAAGATCACCGGCAAGGAACTCCTTCCTTGAAAGCAACGGAAGGAGACGCTCCGCGTCGAAAGCCTTGATCACCTCGCTCTCTTCCTTCAAAACACCGACCAGATCCCCGGCAGACGCAAGGCAGGCATTCATCGCTTCCAACAGGAGACCGTCACCGACATTCTCACCCATATCCACCCCGGCCATGAACGCACCCTTCCTTGTATTCAAAAAATACACGAGCCGCCCATGCGCGGTCCACACATGGACAGTCAATGTCTTGTTTATCGGCAAATTTCATTTTTTCTTGATGTTTTGGAGATGAGGCTCCGAAAGCCGACACATACCGTGGATGCACAAATCGTTCCACCATCTGAATTGAACGACGCGTTGCTTTTCAGAGGATCGAGGCGACTTATTTTCTTGGGAGAACCCCGCAGTCCTATTGGGACTTTATTTCGGAGGAAAGCTGGCGATAGAGAAGCTCCGCAAGGCCCGTGCTGTTGCCTCGGCTGATATCGGACGCCAGGGTTTGGTCCATCATCCCTTCATACATCTCTCTTGCCGGATCCTTGCTCTCCTCCGCAAGAGGGTTGGCCCTCATGGACTGGAAAACCTGCGACAGGAGAATCGCTTCAAAATCACAGCAAGCCTCTTTCAACCGTTTCGCTTCCAATTTTTCCCTCTCCTGGGAAGACATTTCCGTATTCACCCGGGCAATTTTTTCCACCATGCCATGCACTCCTTTTCCTGAACTTCCTTCTCACAAAGGCCTTTTCATGATGACTTCCACCCTGCGATTCATGGCCCGCCCTTCCGGAGTCGCATTGTCCGCAAGAGGATGAGAGCTGCCGTATCCCCCCATGGCCAAACGAGACGCCGGTACATTGCCTTTCTCGACAAGATAACTGAGAACCGAGTAAGCCCTGGCCACGGACAATTCCACATTGGAAGGAAACCGCTCGGTGCGTATGGGAAGACTGTCCGTATGCCCGTCCACCAAAACGAGGTAGTTGCTCGCCTCCAGGAATTCTCCTATTTTATCCAAAACCGGATAGGCAGTGGGTTTCAGCTCGGCTTCGGCACTTTCGAAAAGCGCCTGGTCTCCGAATATGAAAGACAGGGTATCTTCGTCTTTTTTGATCCATAAAGTGTTTCCGGAAAGCACGTAGAAGTGGAGATTTTCATCCGATATCAGCTCGTCTTCCGTGACTTCATCGATGTCACGAATGTCCATGGCACGCACCGTGCGGAGGGTTTTCAAAAGTTCTTCCACCACCATTTTGGGAGGAACCGTCACCTTCTCCGCGGCAAGATGGCGCAATACTCCACTGGAAGCATCGAATTTTTGAAAAATCATCTTGAATGTCCTGTCGTTGAACGACGACATGGACAAGAGAAGAACGAAGAAGGTGAGCAAAAGAGTACACAAATCGGAAAACGTGATCATCCAACTGTTGATAGAGCTGAGCCCATCATCGGAGCTTTTTTTGCGTTTCTTTCTCGTAAGTGCTCCCTTCATCCCCGGCTCTCGCATTCCTTCCCCCCCACCTCGAACAACGTTTGCGATCCGTCCTCATTTTCCTCGTTCTTTCAATCTCCACCGCCGGGCAACAGACGAAACAAAAAATTCTTGTAACTGAAAGCAGGTCGGATCTCATCCCTCGCTTTGTCCAGATATGCCGGAATAGCGGCCTTATCACTTACAACAATGTCAACCCTTCGATTTTCCTCAAAATAATCAATAAACTCAATGCCGTCTCTCAATGGATGCAGGTGAGCATATCCACGTGCCGCCATCAACTCGTGATCCACTCCTTTTTGCACAAAAAAATCATGCACGGCCTGCGCCCTGGAAGTGGACAATACCCAGGAAAGTCGCTCAATGTCCGATGCATGCATGACTTCACGAATGTCCGTATGGCCCTGAATGGCCAACTTCGCCCCTCCCTGTGCCAGATACCTGGCCAGCGCGGCCAGGTAAGACTCAATGGTCTGCAGCAAAACGGCCGAACCGGGTTCGAACAAAAGCTTCGAATTCAATCGGATGATGATTTGATCATCCTTCTCGATGATCTCCACGTCCTCATCGAGGTTGTTTCTCATGGTCACTTCCCGGAGCATGTCGGAATCCACCGGATAAGGCTCGACTATGGGGCTTGAAAAATCTCTCGGATCTACCTTTCTATCGGTACCCAAAGCCGAGCGTCCCCCAAACATGAAGCCGAAGGCACCACTGAGCGATTCGAGAACTTTTTGCTGCCGAAGTTCATCGAGAACGGACATGCTCAAGAGAAGAATGAAAAAGGTGAGCAACAAGGTGACCAGATCGGTGAAGGTGGTCAGCCAGCTCTTGCTTGTATCCGGAGGTGTCTCCTCACCTTTACGATTTCTCCGACGGCCGCTTCGCTGCTTTTTTTCTTCGTTTTCATCCTGAGACGGGTCTTCGCCCCGTAGCTTTTTTCCATTCATGGCATGTTGCTTTTCCGCAAGCCCCGAGAAAAGTTCTAAATGATTTCCAATTCGGCCCTGAGAGCTCCTGCGGCTTTAATGGCTTGCAAGATGTTGATGAGGTCTCGTGGACTCGCCCCTATGGCATTCAGCCCCTGAATCAATTCCCCAATCGTGGCTCCGGCCACCTGGGTAAGATGCCCTTCACCTTCATGGACATCTATCTGAGCCTGAGGTATGACCACGGTCTGTCCTTCGCTGAAGGGGAGGGGCTGGGAGACCAAAGGATCGGAAGTGATTCGGACGGTCAGACTGCCATGGGCCACCGCCACCGGAGCGATCTTGACATTTTCGCCGATGACGATGGTCCCGGTTCGCTCATTGATAACAATCTTCGCCGGGATATCGGGCTCGATTTTCAGCGCTTCCACCAGGCTGATGAGAGCCACCAGACGATCCTCATAGACCGGGGGAACCCGCAGCTTGATCGTGCCTGCATCCATGGCCGTGGCAAACGGCCCTCCCAGGGCTTCGTTGACGGCTTTAAACACTTTGTCGGCGGTGGTAAAGTCGGGCCTGTGCAACACCAGATCCAACTCGCTTCGTTGTCCATAGGCGAGAGGCACCTCTTTTTCCACAAGGCCTCCCCCTGAAACATATCCCACCGTGGGATGATTCTTTTGCACCAAATTGCCCCCGGCTCCCCCCACGGCAAATCCGCCTGTGGAAATGGGTCCCTGAGCCACCGCGTACACCTGCCCATCCGGCCCTTGCAAGGGGGTCATGAGCAAGGTTCCTCCCTCAAGGCTTTTGGCATCCCCCACGGAAGACACCTGAACGTCGATCCGACTTCCCTGTCTCACAAAAGGGGGCAGCTTCGACGTAACCATGACCGCGGCGATGTTTCTCACGCGCATCTGCTGAGGATCCACGTAGATTCCCATGTTATCCAGGAGATTGGCAAGAGTGTTGAACGTGAATTGAGTCCTTTCTCGATCTCCCGAGCCGTTGAGACCGACAACGAGGCCGTAGCCGATCAACTGATTGGGACGATCCCCCACGAAAGTCGCGATGTCCTTGATCCTCGAAGCATGAGACCCGGCAAAGGGAAAGACCATGCATAAAGCCATGACGACGGAAAAAGCAAAAAATCTTCTGACCAACATGACCACTCCCTATTGACTAAAAAGGAGAAAGGATATCCAACAGTTGAAAAACCCAACCCGGCCGTTGGTGCTGGGAAACCGGGCCTTTTCCTTCAAAAAATATCTTGGCGTCGGCAATGTTTTGCGAGAGAACGGCATTGTTGCGATTGATGTCTTTGGGCCTCACCACCCCTTCCAGCACAATTTGCTGCATCTCGTTGTTCACCTTGGTCCAACGGGACCCTCGGATGAACAGGTTGCCGTTGGGGAGAACGTCCATGACGGTGGCCGTCATGTAAGCCGTCATGGAATCCTTTTTGGTGGTGGATCCCTGACCGGTGAATCCCGTTCCGAATTCTCCCTGGTAAGCATTGAGGGTGAGAGGGCCCATCAAAGTTTTGTCTCCCGCCGTCGCTCCTCCGAAAGAGGCGCTCCCACTGAAATTCCTGCTTCGGTTGGTGCCCGTCTGGGACGTTTTGGAAGCCCTGGACTCCTCGCTCACCACGATAGTGAGTACATCGCCGATGTCCCTGGCCTTGATGTCCCGATACAAAGAACCCGACTGGGAAGACCACAAGGAACCGCTGGGAACCCTTGGAGACGGTGACGCAAGCCCCCGGTGGTCGGGCGCGACAACCTCAAGAGGGGGAAAATGTTGGGTCTGAGTCAGAGGGGTTGGAGTCGGAGGCGCCCCCATACTCCCGGTTGTAGCCGTACAGCAACACAGTAAAACCGGAAGGAGTGCCGCAATCAATAAATTCCACAGGCCACTGCGTGAAAGATGCGCTTCCACCCCCCATGGAAAACATGGATTGACGGCCTTCTTCGAGAAATGCATAAACTTCTCCTCTCGAAAGAATCAACGGATCGCCTGAACCGTCTGCGAATCGACAACGCGGCATTCCACGCTGCGGTTGGACTCCGCATTGACCACTCTGATGATCTGGTCCTGAATGCCGTTCTGACGTGCCACCCCTCTTGCCGTAACCCTGAAGCCGGGTGCATCGTAAATGATGGTCACCGTATCTCCTCGCCTGACGACAAAAGCCTCGGTCACGTCACCGCGCCGAACCGGCTGAAAAGCCGCGATATTCCTTGCGGCCTGCATGCCCTCCACGTCTTCCGATTCCGTGAAAAAATCCTGGTCGGAGTCGGTAACGGTGATCCTTTTCAATTCAACATCCTCGGGACCGATGACCGTATTCCTTCTCACGGCACGAACAGTATGGACAACCGTTTCAAGCAGGCTCACCGTCGCGCTGACCTCCGTGCTCGAAACCTTTTTGCCGGCGACGAAAAATTCGATCTGCAGGGACACCCTTCCCAGGTAACGTTCTCCCGGGCGGGCCACCACCCGAGTTGTCCTTTTTCCCGGAGGAAGCGAAAGGCCTTCGAAGTTGTTCACATCCCTGAAAATCAAGTCCTCTCGTGATCTTCCCAGAGCCTCCAGGACATGTTGCTTGTAAAGTTCCAGGAGTTCATTTTTGGAAACAAACGATGAAAAGCGCTTGACGACGATCTGTCGTGGAAAATCCATTTCCACGCGCGCCGTGTCCAGACCGTGGGAACGCAAGAAGGTCCTCATGAACTCCCGGAGTTGCTCCCCATAAATGTACTTCACGCCCCCTTCCTGGGAAATTTCCCCGATACGCTCCATCGACATGGGGCCGCGCAAGTCGGGAGGCAAACTCTCATGTTCAAAAAGATCCAGCAGGGTGACCTTGTGCCCGTACACCACGACAGTGTGAGGAACCTTCAGGGTGATGCCTTCCCGCGAACGCCCCTCCCACCCCAAAGCCGACATCTGAAAAAACGGCACGAGAAAAACAGCCAAAAGGAAGGCCCCGATGAGCACTTTCCGCGGATTGTCCATGATTTCCACCCACGAAAAAATCCCCTTCTAGGCTTTCACATTATTGGCCATCTGGAGCATCTCATCGGAAACCCGGATCACCTTGGAACTCGCCTCATAGGCACGTTGTCCCACGATCATGTTGACCATTTCCTCCACGACGTTCACATTGGAATTTTCCAAAAAGCCCTGAAGGAGCGTCCCGATGCCGTCCACTCCCGGCTCGGCCTCCACAGCCGGTCCCGACGCTTCCGTCTCAATGAAATAATTCCTGCCGATGGCGGCAAGCCCTGCCGGATTGACAAAATCAGTCAAAAGCAGGTCTCCCTCGACCAGCACTTCTCCGTTTTGATCCATGGCGGATAAAGCGCCCCCCGAAGACACATGGACGCTCGTCGCATCCACGGGAATATTGATTTCGGGCTGAAGACGGTTTCCCTCCGCATCACAAATGAACCCATCCTGGTCCAGTTTGAAGTTTCCCGACCGGGTGTAAACCTCTTCTCCATTGCGAAGCACCCTGAAAAAACCTTTTCCCTCAATGGAAAGGTCCAATTTATTTCCCGTTTCCACGAAGTTTCCCTGTGAAAAATGCTTTTGAACGGAAGCCGTTTTCGCTCCCATACCCACTTGTATCCCCACGGGGATACGATTGTCGTCACCGACATTGGCACCGGGAGGCACTATGGTCTGGTACATGAGATCCTGGAAATTGGCCCGACTTTGTTTGTAGGCCGTGGTGTTGGAATTGGCCAGGTTGTGAGCGATCACATCCATGTTCAATTGTTGCGACGCCATGCCCGTCGCTGCTGTCCAAAGACTCCGGATCATTTTTCCATTCCTCCTCACGGACTGCCCAGCTTGCTGATCAGCTGAGAATCCTCTTGATCTAAAACCTGTATGGCTTTTGTATAAGCTTCAAAAGCTCTCTGAGTGTGGATGAGCCTTGTCATTTCCTCGACAACCATGAAATTGGGGTTTTCCAGAGCACCTTGTTGAATTGTCGTGTTTTCGAACGGCCCCGGCTGCGCCCCTCCCCGAGGCTGGAGATACCCATTGCGCGCCTTTTCCATGATCGTGTCCGGGGGAAACTCCACAATGTCCAGTGTATCCACCATTTCGAACTCTTGTTCACCCGGCTCCCGGTCAAAAACCTGACCATTTTGATCGATGCGCACCTCCCCACCCGCAAGGACGATGGGCCCTGCCTGACCCAAAACAGGCCAGCCTTCCTTGGTCACCAAGGTGTTCTGTGCATTGAGGGAAAAATCACCCCCCCTGGTGTACAAAATACCGTCGTCGGTCTGCACTCTGAAAAAACCATCCCCCAAAAGGGCCACATCCAGAGGTTTCTCCGTACTTTTCACCCCTCCCTGCTCCATGGACAGGTAACCGGTTTGATAAATGTAACCGGAAAAGTGAGGATTTTCCTTCTTAAACCCCGCCGTACCCACATTGGCCAGATTGTTGGCGATGACCGCCATTGTCTTTTCCTGCTGCCGCATACCGATGACCGCAGCGTAATGTCCCAGTCGCATTGTAGCCTCCTCTTTTCGTGTTGCATAGAGCATGCAACTAGAGTGCCACAGACAAAACTCCGATAACAATGGTACATACGGGAAGTGATTGTGGGCGTTTGGGAGCATTTTTCCCGATGGGAGAGCTCGGCGGGCAGGCTTTTCCCATAGTGGGAAAATAATGACAGGCTTCTCCATGCATCAGGACAGGGGAAACTCAGAGTTTTTTCCGAGCCAGTTTCTCGAGGTTCAAAATGAGTTCCACTTCTCCCACAGGCTTTTGAAGTTTTTGGGCAATGGCCTGGACGTCCAACCCCTTGCCGGAAAGAGCCACCACCTGCCTTGCTTCACGCCCCCTTTGATAGACAGTGGTTTCACTCACCTGGGACGATATCCTCCCTTCGAGTTCCTTCAAACTTTTAACCAGTCTTTCCCCATCGGCAATCTTTTCATCCAGCCCCTTGACCATCCTTTGCAGGATGTTCACACGCTCTTCCAGATTTGCCGACAAGCCGGTCGCCAAACCGTTCATGTCATCCACCAGAGCCTGTAAATTTTGCTTCAAATCTTCGGAACCTTCCGGCAAAACGGACCTGCGCTTCCAGAGCAGGACAAAGCAGGCGATGAGAGCGACATCCATGATCACCAGGAGAACGACAATGACGTAAAACCGGTCGGAGAAAAATTCACGAACAAATTCCATAGGCTCCAGGCTCTCTCTCAAATCCTTTCCAGGTAAGTGATGGTAAGACTTTGGAGGTTGCACCTGGGCATTTGCGTCTGAATCGTTTTAAAAAGCGAGGTCTCGATGATACGATTCCATTGTGACAAGCTGCTGCCGGATGGATTTTGAGCCACAAGAAAATTGTAAATCAAATCTTTGAGTTCAACCTCTCTGCTTTCCAGAAACGCTTCAGCCTCCTTGCTTTCGAAAGTCAATTCCAATTCGAGCTTCAAAAATATCTTTTCGTCATTTATGGTGGAAAGAAAGAAAAATTCATGCGTTTGCTTGAAAAAATGTAACGGGATGGGACTGCGAATTTTAGTGATATAGGAAATCTCACCATCGGATGAAAACAAGGAATAGATCAACATTCCCATACCCAAAAAAACCAGCCCCACCAGGCAGGCAATGAGAACCACCATGTTCTTTTTTGATGAAACGCTGGTCGCAACTTTCGAAGAGGACGGTTTTGCTTCGGGTTTTCCCGTCGGACCACTGAAAGAAGGGTCCAGCTCGACTTCCCGGTGCTCCCCATCGCGCTCCAACATCTGGGCGATTTCGTCAAAATTGAGATGCTCCTCATCCGAAACACCCTCCCCACTCCCAGGAACTCCCTCTCCTTCCACTTCGCCCGAATCACCCCTCCGCACCTCCTCACCCATCGTTTTTTCCCATGCCGCTCCGCCTCCCCAAAGGGAGTTGGCTTCAGAACCCTTTCGAAATTGCTCCTGAATTTCATCCAGCAAGTTTTCATCAAAATCATCGCTAAAGGAAGTTTCTTCCTCAACCAGCTTCTTCCAGTTGGTATCATTCATACTGGATTCATTCGCTCATGTCTTGGATAAATGGGCTTCCTGCCAAAGAAAACCCGAGAAAACAAATCGTGTTCAAAGTCAGGTGTACCTCATGAAGGCGCCTGGGCACGACTCCTCGAATGGAGGATCTCGGGCATATCATCCTTTCCAAGTTTGCGCGACAATCGGGTGCGGAGCTTCACAATGGCCTTGGTGTGAATCTGGGAGATTCTGGATTCGGTGTACCCCATGACCGCACCCACTTCTTTCATGGTCAGCTCTTCATGATAATAAAGCATGAGAACCTGCTGTTCCTTGATCGGAAGGGACTCGATACACTCGGCCAGCTTCTTTTGCAGCTCTTTCTTATAAGTGAGATCGAACGTGTCGTCTTTTTCACTGGAAAGTCCACGTCCTTTCACAGCCTCCACCCATTCATCCTGAATGTCTTCGGGAAGCAGGGAAATGCCTTTGATTTCATCCAAAATCCGGTGATAGTCATCAAGGGAAATTCCCATCTCTGAAGCCGTTTCTTCATCGGTCGGCGGACGATGAAGTCGTTTTTCCAGAGCCAACACAACCCTGCACAGTTCATTGCTCTTTTGCCTGAGCGATCTGGGAACCCAATCCATGGCCCTGATCTCGTCCAACATGGCCCCCCGAATCCTGATTTTCGCATAGGCGCCGAAGGTGATCCCCTGCTCAGGGTCGTATTTGTCCAAAGCATCCATGAGCCCGATGATGCCGGCGTTGTTGAGGTCATCCACACTGATGTGGGAAGGGAGTCTCGCGGCCAACCGCAAAGCCATGAGTTTCACCACCCCGGCGTGCTCCAAAATCAGCTTTTCGCGCTCAACCATGTCCCTGGGTTTGCCCGAAGCCCGATTTTTATAGGCCTGGTATCCTTTGGGCGTATGGACAAAAGGGTGTGTATCCGTCATGTGCTTTTCTCCACCTGCCGTGAATGTTCTCGCGTTCAAACACTCATCAATCGCTTCCAAAAAAACTGCATTCCCCCCAACTTGACTCTGGGAGCCTGCCTCCGTATCTGTTCGGCGATACGCTGGATCGCCTTGGAGGCCGGAGCGTGAGGATACAGCTCCAGCAAGGGCCTTTGCTGCTGTACGGACTTGGGAATCATGGGGTCACGGGGAATGCTCCCAAGAAAATCCAGGGACAGACCGTCAAGAAAGTGGTCGGCCACCTTGCTGATTTTGGAAAAAACCTGCTTGCCGGCCCGTTCATCATCCACCTCATTGGCAATGATCTTGAAATGTCGCTCCCCATGGCGCGTATAAAGCACCTTGATGAGCACATAGGCGTCGGTCAAGGAGGTGGGTTCTTGCGTGATGACGATGATACGCTCCTGGGCGGCCAGATTGAAATAAAGGACGGTGTCCGAAATACCGGCTCCCGTATCGATGATCATGATATCCAGATCATCTTCCAAATCATCGAGCATGTCGAGAAAATAGAGCTTTTGATCATCCGTGAGGCGGGTCAGCTCCTGCATGCCCGATGAGGCCGCCAGAATGCGGATATTTCCGGGACCGGCAATGAGGACTTCGTTGAATTGCTTGAGCCCCGCAAGGATATGTCCCACATTGTACTTAGGGGTGAGCCCCAGCAAGAGGTCGATGTTGGCCAGCCCCAAATCCGCATCCATGATCATGACGCGGTGACCGAGACGATCAAAGGCCATGGCAAGATTCACCACGATGTTGCTCTTGCCCACTCCTCCCTTGCCGCTGCTCACACACATCACACGAACGCCTTTGGTGATGGTGGAAGCGGGCACTGTGACAGGCCCTTTCCAGGAGCTTTCGCCCAGCAAGCTCTTGCGCAATCCCAATGCCTGATCCATCAATTGTCCTTTCCTTACCAACGGTAGAGCATCGTTTCAAAAGACGCCCCTGCAAACACCGCAAACATAACAACCCATCCTTTCAATGTCGGTTGAAATTCGAAGCTTCTTCAATCAATGGGTGCTCCTCCTTTGGAGGCATCCCCATTGCTCGATGGGAACAAAAATGACAGGAGCCTTCTCGGAGTCGCCAGTTCCATGTCTTCGGGCACCTGCTGCCCGGTTCCCAGATAGGAAACGGGATAGGGGAAACGAAGAAGCTGGTTGATGACGGACCCGATGGTGAGGGTCTCGTCGATCTTGGTGAAGATCAAACTGTGCAGGGAAATGGGTTTGAATTGCACGATGGTACGCCTCAAGTCGTTGTCTTTGGCGGTTGCGCTGAGCACCAGGAAATGGTTCAAATTGTCACTCTTCTCGAAAAGTCTCGCCAGTCCTTCCACATGTGAAGGTTTGAGAAAGTTCCTGCCGCTGGTATCCACGAGCACCACATCATGATGCCGCACTTTTTCCCTGGCCATTTGAAATTCCGACTCGCTCTGAGCCAGTTCAAGAGGGATGCTCAAAATGTCCGCGTAGGTCCGCAATTGGCTCACCGCACCGATGCGATAGGTATCCAGGGATATAATCCCCACATCCAAGGAGCGCTTGATTTTGAGATAAGCCGCTATCTTGGCCAAACTGGTGGTTTTCCCCACCCCCGTGGGGCCAAGGAAGGTAAAGGTGCATGGGTCCTTGCTGGAATGACTCAAGCTTTGGAACGGACGTGCAAACTTGATCCTCGCGATGAGTTCCCGGCAAAAACTTTCCACCACCTGGCGCCGAGCCAGGGAAATCTCTCCGGAGTGACTCAGGGCTTTTTTCAACAAGACATAACAGTGTTTCTCATCAAGCCCACGAACCAGGAGGTGATGATAGATTTCCGCCAGGGGCTCCTGCATCTGGAGCTTACTGAAGTAATCCTTGGAGGAAATGAGAAACGATAAAAAACTTTTGATCTCTTTGAGATCTCGGTGGGCCTGGCGGTCCAGCCCCACAGGAGGCTGAGAGGACAGGGGCTCCGGATTTCCAGGATCGATGGCCGCCGTCACCTCCACATAACTCTCTGTCGGAGAAACGGATATCTTTTTGCTCCCAAGAATGAGAGCGTCTTCTCCCAACTCGTTTTTCACGAGTTCCAAGGCCATGTTTACGGTGCGGGCTCTATACGTCTTGACCTGCATGTTTGAACCTGATCATCCCAACGGACTTGATTTCCAAATGCCCACTCAACTCATTGTGGCTCAAAACCACCACTTCCGGCAAAAACCTCTCCAGCAGTTTTCTCAAATGTCTCCGAATCATGGGAGAACAAAGAATCACCGGATGCATTCCCATGTTGACGACCTGCTTGACCTCCACATTGACCGCCTGCACCAACTGCCTCATGAACTCAGGGTCTATGGCCAAATAGGTCCCCTGATCGGTTTTTTGCAAACTCTTTGCCATCCGATCTTCCAGCTCTTGCTGAATTGTGATCAAGTGAAGTTTTTCATCTTCGGTCTCATAGGGCTTCGTGATGGTGCGTGCCAGAGCCTGCCTCACGTATTCCGTGAGAATCTCCGGGTCCTTCACCATGGGGCCATAATCGGCGAGGGTTTCACAAATGCTTTGCAAATCCCTGATGGAAACACGCTCGCTGATCAAGTTTTGCAGCACCTTCTGCACCATCCCCACCGAAAGCACACCGGGAACCAATTCCTCCACCAGCTTGGGACTGGTTTCCATGAGATTGTCCAAAAGGCGCTGGGTGGTCTGGCGGCTGAGGAGTTCATCCGCATGTTTTTTGAACAGCTCCGTCAAATGCGTGGCCACAACGGTCGAGTGATCGATCACCGTATGGCCGGCCCGCACATTGGCTTCATAGTCCTTCTCGGAAATCCACACCGCCGGAAGTCCGAAAGTCGGATCCTTCGTGGGAATGCCCTTGATTTCCTTTTGAGTATCACCCGGGCTCAAAGCCAGGTAATGACCCAGCATGAGTTCCCCCTTCCCCACGACGTTGCCTTTGAGCAGCAACCGGTATTCGGAAGGCTTGAGTTGCAAGTTGTCCCTCACGTGCAACGGAGGAACGATCATCCCCAACTCCGCGGCCAGTTGCTGGCGTATGGCCCGAATGCGGGGCAAAAGATCCCCGTTTTGAGCTTCATCCACGAGGGGAATGAGTCCATAGCCCACCTCCAACTCGAGAACGTCCAGAGGCGGAGGAAGTTCACCGGCATCTCCCGGAGCCATGGGAGCTTCAAGGGCCGCCTCCGGGGAAACTTCCTTTTCTTCGCTCGTCGTTTTGTTCATCTGGAACGTCCCGGCCGCCAGGAAAGAGCCCCCGACCAAAACCAGCGGGAAAAAAGGAAATCCCGGTACGATGCCCAGTGTGATCAACATGCCCCCCGCCAGCAGAAAGGGTTTGGGATACAGGGTGAACTGCTTGCGGAATGCCGTTCCCAACCCCGAAGTCGATTCCGCCCGGCTCACCAGGATGCCCGCCGCCGATGAGATGATGAGGGCGGGAATCTGGCTCACCAGACCGTCCCCGATGGAAAGGAGGGTGTAATTTTTCAGAGCCTCGGAGATGCTCATGGAGTTTTGCAAGACCCCAACCCCCAACCCACCAAGAATATTAATGAAAGTTACCAGAATGCCGGCAATGGCATCTCCACGGACAAATTTGCTGGCACCGTCCATAGTACCGTAAAAATCTGCCTCCTGGCGCACGGTTTCCCTGCGATTGCGAGCCTCCACTTCATTGATCAGCCCTGAATTCAAATCGGCATCGATGCTCATTTGCTTTCCAGGAAGGGCATCCAGGGTGAATCGGGCCGTCACTTCGGAAATGCGCTCCGTTCCCTTGGTGATGACCATGAAATTGATGATCACCAGGATCACGAAGATGATGAACCCCACGACATAATTGCCGCCCACCACGAACTGGCCGAAAGCCATAATGACATGCCCCGCAGCATCAGGACCTTCGTGACCCCGGAGGAGAATGAGCCGTGTGGTGGCCACGTTGAGAGCCAGCCTCAAAAGGGTGGTGACCAGAAGCACCGAAGGGAAGATGGCAAAATCGAGCGGCTTGAGGGCGTAAATTGCCGTGAGCAGAATCACCAAGCCCAGGGAAATATTGACCGCCAGAAGGACATCGAGGATGGGAGCGGGCAAGGGGAGCAGCATGACCGAAAGGATCACCACAATGCCCAACCCCATGACGGCGTCGCTGTCGGACACGTGTTTCAAGCGCTCCAGAAAAGTGGGCGGTTTGTGGGCGGTGGCCATGAAAATAAATCCCTTACGAAGCCTTCATGCGCTTTTGCTGGTAAATGTGCGCGATGACCTTGGCAACGGCCTGGTAAAGTTCCAGCGGGATGGTGCCCTCCAACTTGACTTGTTTGTACAATGATCGAGCCAAAGGAGGATTGGGCACGACGGGCACCCTATGCTTCCGAGCCACTTTAATGATCTTGAGGGCCAGATAATCCACCCCCTTGGCCGTCACCTGGGGCGCCACCATGCCCGGCTCATACTTCAAAGCCACGGCATAATGTGTCGGATTGGTAATGACTACCGAAGCATCCGGCACCTTGGACATCATACGCTGCTTGGCCAGCTCTTTCTGAATGGATCGGATGCGCGATTTGACAAAGGGATCTCCGTCCACCTGCTTGTGCTCTTCCTTCACTTCATGCTTGCTCATTCTGAGATCCCTCAGGTGCTGCCACTTTTGAAAAATATAATCCACAAGGCACACCACAATCATGATCACGCAGACCATGAGAAGCATCTTGAGGGCCAGTCGCCCTATGACGGCAAGTATCTGAGTCGTCTCCTGTCTCACGAGAGGCAGGAACGCCTCCTGCTCACTGCGCAAAACCACGTACACCACCCCCCCCACCACAAGCAGCTTCAAAATGGACTTGATCACTTCCACAAGAGACCTGAAAGAAACAAGCTGCTTGAAACCCTTCAAGGGATTCAGCTTGGAAAATTTGGGCTTGACGGCCTCCAAGGCAAACAGCATTCCTCCATTTTGCAACAGATTGCTCAGTACCGCGATTCCAGTCACCGCCATCAGAACGGGAGCCATCATCATGAACAAATTCAAGGCAAGCCCCTGGGCCGCGGCATGGCTGAACATGGATTCATGCTCAAGGTTGAAACCGTCCCCCCACAACTTGAGTATCATATCACGATAACCGCTATAAATAACAACCGAACTCAAGTAAGTTGCAACCCCACCAAAAAGCAACAGAAATACAGCATTTAAGTCCTTACTCTTGGCAATCTGCCCCTTCTTCCTGGCATCATCCTGCTTCTTGCTGGTCGGTTTTTCTGTTTTTTCTTGCGAACCGGACATATTGTCAAAGCCTCAGCACCATGGAACATTATTGCCAATATTTTGACGCATTCCTCCGGGTCACCTGCATGAAACTCACGGAACTCCACTCGTGAGAGCCCGGAAAAGCCGGATCATTTCCCCGAACATCTGCATCATGACATCCCCGACAGCGATCACTGAAAAGCTCAAAAACAGCAGCCCAAGGCCGATGGTAACCGGAAAGCTCGTCATGAGAATATCCATCTGCGGAGCAAACTTCCCCATGAGCCCCAATCCCGCCTGGACCAGAACAATGACCACCATGACGGGAGCCGCCAATTTGACGGCAATGACAAACATACTTCCCGCCAGGGAAATCATCCTTTCATAATTGAGGGGAGTGAGCATCCCTCCCCCCAGGGGAATGGTGTGGAAACCATCCACAATGGCACGCAGGAGATAATGATGACCGTTGAGCGTAAAAAAAACAAGGAGCGCGGTCAGATTGAACCAACGGCTGAGCAGGGTGACCTGACCTCCGCTTTGAGGGTCGGCGATCTGAGCGAAGGCCATTCCCATCTGGAAGCTGATCACATCTCCCGCATGCTGAAACGCGGCAATAACCATCATGCAAGCAAGGGAGAGGATCATGGCAAGAACGAGTTCGGCGACCACAACCATGGCCAGGCTCACAACGTCCACGGGAATGGGTTGCACCACATTTTCGAGGGAAGGATACAAGAGCAAAGCCAGGGTAAAAGTAACTCCAGCCTTGACCATGGCGGGAACTTGTTGACCACTGAAAAACGGCAGCAGAAAAACGACCAGTCCGATGCGAAGCACCAGGGACAGGAACAGGCGCACTTCCTCGACGTTGATGTGAATATGGACCATGCTTCATAACCCATTCAGCCGGTCAATCCCGTTTTTCAGCGAATCCACGAAGGAAAATTATGGAAAATTTCCCGCGTCAAACCGAGCATTTTTTCCACCATCCAAGGCCCGAAAATCAGGATGGAAAGAAAAGTCACAATGATCTTGGGAACAAAAGCCAGGGTGGTTTCCTGAATCTGGGTGACCGCCTGAAACAAACTGATGACGATGCCCACGATCAAAGAGATCATGAGTGTGGGCAAGGCCGTGTAAAGCATGGTTTCGATGGCTCTCTGGGCGAGCCCAAGGGCAAACTCGGTTGTCATATTCCACCGCCTGTGCGTATCGGAGTCAAAAAAATCCATCCGGCTTCCGGCTCAGTGAAAACTCCGAACCAAAGACCCGATCAGAACATTCCAGCCATCCGCGAGAACAAAAAGCATGAGCTTGAAAGGCAGGGAGATCATCACGGGCGGAAGCATCATCATCCCCATGGAGAGCAAAATGCTTGCCACTACCATATCGAGAATGATGAAAGGAATGTAAAGAAGAAAGCCGATCTGATAAGCTGTTTTGAGTTCACTGATCACAAAAGCGGGAATCAGGGTCGCGAGCCCCACCTCATCGATGCTTCCGGGCCTGGTGGTCGCACTGAACGACATGAACAGAGCCAGATCCTTTTTGCTGGTCTGCTTGAGCATGAAATCCCTCAAGGGCAAAGCGCTCTTCTCCAAAAACTCTTCACCCGATATTTCCATGTTCTGGTAAGGTACCAGAGCTTCCTGGTAGATCCTGTCCCAAATGGGTTGCATGATGAAAAAGGTGAGAAAGAGAGCCAGACCGATGATCACCTGGTTGGGGGGAGATTGTTGGGTACCGATGGCCTGGCGCAGGAGAGCGAGCACAACGGCCAGGCGAGTAAAGGACGTCGTCATGATCACCAGTGCGGGTGCAAGAGTCAGCACCGTCAACAGAAAAACGATCTGCATGACACTGGAAACCTGGTCGGGTCCCTCGACACCGTCCAGGTTGAAGCGCATGGACGGAAGGGTAAGTTCCAAAGCCAGGGCGGGACTGCATACAATCAACAAAATCAACCCCAGAGCCAGAAACAGCACCCCCCCCCAAAAAAACTTTCCCATGGAAATCCGACGACGGCCCGATTCACGCATCATCACGCACGTTCTCCTTTGCGCCGGACAGCCCTTCCGTACCCTGAAGGTCGGGAGGAGCCTGAAAATGGGGTTTCAAAGAGGCCAGCATTTGCAGCCCCTGGGGAGAGAGGCCTACAAGGAATCGCTCTCCGTACACTCTAACCACCAGCAGGGAATTCTTGGGGTCCAGGTAATGGCGACTCACCACTTCCAGAACATCCCCCACGCTGGGCTTATGAACATAATGCCCAAGCTTTTTCATGACCAAAACCGCACACGCCAAAACGGCCAACACCAGAAACAAGCCACCGAAAACGCGCACGATCTGAGCACCGAAATCCATCGAATCAGCCATAGAACTCATCCACCAACACCAGGGTCGAAACGAAGTCCGGAGACAAGCCGCTCCCTCATCCCAGTTGCTTGACCCTTTCAAGGGGGCTGATGATATCGGTGATACGCACCCCAAATTTCTCATTCACCACAACAGCTTCCCCACGAGCCAACAATTTACCGTTGACAAGAATTTCGAGAGGTTCCCCCGCAAGCTTGGAAAGCTCCACGACGGATCCCTGCCCCAACTGGAGGAGATCGCTGATGATCATGCTGGTCCTCCCCAACTCCACGGAAACCTGGAGCGGAATGTCAAGGATGAAATCCAGGTCCTTGGCAGTCACTTTCGGCGAGGCAGAAGGATCGAGGGGAGGAAAATCCGCAGGCCGTTCCTCAGCCGTGGGTTTTTGTTGGGTGTTTTGCATCAAGAGTTCTTCCTGCGATGTCATAAACCAAGTCCTTTTCTGGTCCCACTATCCATCATGGGAGGAGGAATGACTTCCAGTATCTGGAAAGCCCGAGCCCCCTTGCACGTTCCCGGGAATGCTTTGTATTTGGGCACTCCATGAACTCTAACCGTCAGAGGGTTTTGGACATCCATGTCCAAAACCATGGTATCCCCCACTTCGAGCTGGATCAAATCCCTGGTTTTTATCGTACTCCTGCCCAACTCCAACATGACTTCCACATCCAAATCCAGCAACCTGGCCCTCAGTCGGTCCAACCACTCCTGATCCACCTCCAACTGGTCGCTCTGGAAACTGGCATAAAGCCTGGAACGGATGGGCTCTATGGTTGAATAAGGCAAACACAAAATCATTTTGCCGATCACATGGTCCATTTCAAACTCAAAATGCACGACAACCACCAGGTCCGTAGGGGCCACGATGGTCGCAAATTGAGGATTGACTTCCGAACGGGACAACTGAAAATTGATGGGCACCACCGGCTTCCAGGCATTTTCCAGATCGACCAAAACCCCTTGCACCACCCTGGCGATGATCCGCTGTTCGATGCTGGTGAAATCGCGCCCCTCTATCTTGAAACGACTCTTCCCCGTTCCTCCGAAAAAAAAATCCATGAGGGTAAAAATGAGGCGGCTTTCCACCACCATCAGAATGTGGCCTCGAAGAGGATCCATCTTGATGATATGAAGACTTGTGGGGACCGGCAGGGTACGGATGAACTCCCCAAATTTGATCATGTCCGTCTGGATCACCGTGATATCGACAATCTTCCTCAGAGCGCCGGAGAGACTCACGCGATGCAGTCGCGCAAACCGATCATTGATGATCTCGAGGGTCGGCATCCTGCCGCGTATGATGCGGTCCTGACTCGTGAGATCGTAGGTACGAATGCCGTCTTCTTCCTCATCGCTCTGCTTCTGAGCGTCGATTTGCCCATTGGACAACCCTCGAAGCAACGCATCGACTTCATCCTGAGAGAGAACTTTTTCCATGGTCATTTTCCCTTCATTGCACAAGAAACTCTGTGAAATAAACGTCCTTGACCTCTCCCTTGGTGAGGATACGATTGAGCCTGGTGATGATTTCCCTCTTGAGAGTCAGCTTGCCCGCCGGACTGGAAATGTCGTCATAGACCTTCCCCGAAAGCAGCAAGATCACGGTATCCCGCACGGCATGGTTGTACGTCTTCAACTCATCGATGACGGCCTGATCCTCCAACTGTAATTCCAGATTGACTTTCAGATACCTTTTGCCGCCCGCATCGGAAAGGTTCACAAGGATATTGCTCATGGAATACAAGACAGGGGCGGCAGCCCTCCGGGCCGCTCTTTCCGCGAGCATCTCGCTGATGTAGGTCTTGTACACAAAGAAACCGCCTCCGAATACCACCAACACCACCAAGCCGATCACGAGCAAGGTACGCAGCGAGAGCTTTTTCTTCTCCTCCTTCGGTTCATCTTCCGAAGGTTTTTTTCTCATCACCATCATGTGGTCACATCTTCCCCATCATCAAACAACCGAAAGACCCCAAAAACCTCAACCGAAACTGCTCACACGCGCGCCGGGCGGCACGAAAGCATGGAGCTTTTGCTCGATGATCCTGGGATTGTCCCCATTGGCAATGGCGATGATCCCACATATCATCATCTCCTTCATCGTGGTTTCTTCCTTACTTCTTCTTTTCAACTTCCCCGCCATGGGAAGGCAAATGAGATTGGCACACACCGCCCCGTAGAAAGTGGTGAGAAGCGCCAGCGCCATGGCCGGTCCGATGGTGGAAGGGTCATCCATGGTTTGCAGCATCTGCACCAGACCGATAAGCGTGCCGATCATTCCCATGGCCGGGAAAAAAGTCGCCATGGTGATCATGATCTCCGCCCCCTTGCGGTGACGTTCTTCCAGGTTTTCCAGCTCCGTATCGAGGATCTCACGAATGGCTTCAGGCTCCATGCCGTCAATGGCCAACTGCATGCCCTTGGAAAAAAAAGCGTCATCGATTCCCTCCAGCTCATCTTCGAGGGCCAGAATGCCTTCTTTACGGGACTTATTGGAAAGCTGAATGAACAAGGGAATGACTTCCGCGCTGCTCCACACCCTGTCAAAAAAAACATGCTTGAGCACTCCGAAAACTCCGAAGATATCCCGCATGGAGTGCTGGACCATGGTAGCCCCCATTGTCCCCCCCAAAACGATCAAAATCGACGGGATGTTGAAAAAGGTTCCAAGCCCGGTGCCCATGTGAATGGATGTGAGGACAAGGCTGAAAGCAGAAATGATACCAACTAAGGTTGCGATATCCATATGAAATTTATTGCCTCAACACAGTCACTGCGGAATATGGATTCTGAGACCAAAAAAGCTCAACCATAAAATCACATTTGAACACATTAAGCAACGAGCATGCCGCTGATTTCAAGGAAAAAGCGCAGGAAAAGAAGAAAACGACGCATGAAAAGAAAAACAAGATTCGACAAAAAGCACGCAACAGGCCCAAAGAAAGCGTATCACCCTCATGAACACAAAGAAAAAAGCCATCCTGCCATGATTGGTTGTCAATTTATTGACAAAAATCTTTCAGCAGAAATGGCTCTCGATGGATCGACAGGCTTCAACACAGTACAAAACAGGAACACACGGCCTTCAATCCCTCCGGCAAAAAACCTCAAAACCATACAACCGGAAAATCGGAAGCACACCCCCCATACTTCATGCTCTTTAGCGGATCAAATTGACCACAGCCTCGGTCATGTCCCTGGCAGTGGTGATGGATTTTGTATTGGCACTGTAAATGGACTGATAAATGATCATGTTCACCATCTCACCGGCCAGATCCACGTTGGAACTTTCCAGATTGTAGCCGGTGATATACCCCCCCAAACTCGGATCGCCGGTCACGTCAACGGCCTCACCGGATTCGGGCCCGGTCGTGAACAGATTCCCTCCCTGGCGAATGAGCCCAAATTCATTAGGGAAAACGACCAAGCGAACCGGTTCCCCTATTGCCACCGGATCCCAGCCGTTTGCCGGGTCCTCCGCGATGGGTTGTCCCCAAATCTGACCATTGCTATCCACGTAGTAGCCGGTATAGATCGGATTGGTAGGATCGTTTTCGACCTGAATAGGAGCTTCATCTTGCCCCAACACATAGTACCCTTGATAGTTGACCAACCAACCGTCTTTGTCCATGTGAAACGCTCCGTCGCGCGTGTAGTGAATTCGCTCGATGTTCCCTTGTTGTGTCGGGTCGTCGGACTTGGCCACGGAAAAATAACCCGGGCCGTTGACGGTCATATCGGACCAGTTGGAGGTGCCGAGTTGAGAACCCTGGGCAAAGTCCGTGTCGACGGCCATGACCGCACTCCCTATCCCACGCCGCTGAACGTCCCCGGATGTTGTACTGTAGTATCCGGCCACCATGTCTCCAAAACGGAGTGTGTTGGCTTTGTAACCAGTTGTGCCGGCATTGGCGACATTGTCGCTGGTGGTCTGCAAAGCCGTGCTGAAACTCTTGAGCCCACTGACTCCGTTGAACATTGCGCTATTGAGTGACATGTTCGACTCCTTTTCCCTTCACTGCTTTTTCATATGGGGGAGTTTGTACCTTCCCCATGCTGTATGATTTTTCCCGAAACCACCTGGGCAGCATCATCCCCGGAAACTTCGGGCTCCTTTCCCTTCACACCGAACTCGCCTCGCGGACCTGCCGCACGGCGGATATGGGTAGACAAAGCCCCTTTTCATGATCCAACACCAGATGCGGCACTCCATCCACCAGACGAAAGGCATGCACCGGACCGGACACTTTCTGCTCCACGGAAACGGAATTGCCCAGTTCGTTCACCGCTTCAACTTGCACCCGATATTTCCCATCGACCACGGACTGCCCCGCATCGCTTTTCCCATCCCATTGCACTTGATACGTACCTGATTCCTGGGTTCCCAAAGATAGGGTTCGAACAAGACTTCCTTCCTCATTGAATATTTTGACCGTCACCCTGGCAGGTACTTCGAGATCGTAGGAGCTTGTGGAGACTTGTCCTTCGTGAAGCTGAATGCCGTCATCCTCTCCCGTCACGTCCTTTCCAACCATCTGGACCATTTGGGAGTAGTTGATGGAGTTCAAAGCACTCAACTGCTCCACCATATTGTTGTTGACCTCGGACAACCGCTCCACCGTACTGAATTGGGCCAATTGAGCCGCCAGTTCATAGGATTCCATGGGGTTGTTCGGGTCCTGGTGTTGAAGCTGCGTCAAAAACATCTTCAAAAAAGCGTCCATACCGAGAGGACTTTCGGAACTGCTTCCCTGGGCGGTGACTCCACCGAACAGGTGTCCCGCATTTTGAACGGGGCTGGTCATGATCGATGCTCCCTTCAAGATATGAAAAAAAAAGAAGAACGATGTCAGGTCGTGATCATCAGGCAAAGAGGCTGATGCCGTCCGAATGTTCTCCGTCAACCCGGTTTGCAGTCGACCGTCCCGAAGAACCGGTCGTTTTTCTTTTGGACGTGGCGGCAGTGTTTTTTCCAACCTCGACACCCCCTTCTCGTTCCCGATTCCCACGTCCACTGCCCCGTCCTTCGACATCCACCTGAAACTGTTCCAAAACCATCCCTTCAGCCTGGAGTTCCTGTCGTAGGGCAGCCGTATTTTGGAGGAGCAGGCCGCGCGCCTGTTCCGTTTCCGTCGTCAATTTCGCGGAAACCTCCTTTTGCTGGGTCCTCACTTCCAAGATGAGCTTCCCGAGATTTTTGTCATCCATCTCCAATTTTAAAAAATTTTTCCGCATCTGGGATGCGGCATCGAGCCATCGCTCGATATTCCCTGTATTCGCAGCGGTCATGAAAGCCGCAGTCTGGGCTGAAGGCTGTCCTGAAAGCCCCCCATCCCCCCCGGCAGAAAAAGAAACGGATGCAGGGCTCTCAAGGGAAAAAAAACCGGTATCGTTTTTCTCCTCCCCTGAAAAAGACGATTGCCCTCCAAATCCTCTTCCGGAATGGTCTGATGTGGACGCACCGCCACCGCCCGAATCCTTGAACGGAGAAGAATCGACCCGTTCGATATGACCGCTGTTGCCTCTGGACTCATCCCCTGCGACAAGACGCCCTTTTTGCTCCATGGAAGAAAAAAGACCGCCCTCACCTTCCTGCCCGTCATCGAA
>CAZRWT010000043.1:2017-26996 GCA_964603955.1 uncultured Syntrophobacteraceae bacterium | reverse complement strand
GCCCTCCTTCAGTTGAAGCAATTAGCACTTTAGACTCATGTGACTCCAATGGAAAGACCTTGTTGCCTCCTGCCCTGTGTGATAAACACACACTTTCAGTCACCAAAATCAGGGAGTGGAAATGGATACAGGTTCTGCCATACTGCTTGGCATTGTACAGGGATTGACGGAATTTCTGCCGGTGAGCAGCTCGGGGCACCTCGTCATAGGGCAGGCTCTGCTGGGTTGGGATGAGCCCGGTATCTTTTTTGACGTAGCCCTTCATGTAGGGACGCTCATTGCCGTACTCATCGTGTTTCGCCACGAACTCCGGGACATCGTTATGGGAGCGTTCAGGCTTCCCTTCAGTGGCGGCCTTAAAGACGCACGCAGGCTTGATCCTCGGGAACGCCTGTTTCTTTTTGTCGTCGCAGGAACCATTCCCATCGTTTTTCTGGGGCTCTTCGGCAGAAAGTATGTAGTGCAGCTTTTCGGATCGACCACCATGGTTTGTTTCAACCTGCTCATCACCGGAACTTTCCTCTGGTTTACCCGATATGCGGCTACCCTGCGCCCCAGGTCTCTGGAGCGCATGGGAATACGTGATGCTCTCATCATCGGGTTGGCTCAGAGCTTCGCCCTCATGCCGGGTATCTCACGATCCGGAGCCACCATTTCCGCAGGAATTTACCTGGGATTGGACCGGGAATTGACGGGAAAATTTTCCTTTCTTTTGTTTACCCCGGCCGTTATCGGAGCCATCATACTGGAGTCGGCCCACATCACCCTGAGTGACATTCAACTCGTTCCGACTCTCCTGGGCTTGCTTTTCGGAGCCGTGGTGGGTTACGTGGCCTTAACGGTCCTTCTCAAGCTGGTACGCAGGGGCAATCTTCATGTATTCGCTCCCTATTGTTGGCTTGTGGGAGTCGTCGGTCTGGCAGTGCATTTCCTGGTTTAACTTCATGGACCGGAAGGAGCCTCTATCAAGACGGGGAAAACATGCTGGAATTCATAAATGAACTGATCAACTGGGTCATGGCATGGGCCTATACGCCTTACGGAGCCGTTGCTTTGGGGGTGATAGCCTTTGCTGAATCGTCTTTTTTCCCCATCCCCCCTGATGTACTGCTCATCGCCCTTTCCCTCATAAACCCGGAGAAAGCGTTTTTTTATGCGGGCATTTGCAGCGTGGGCTCGGTGTTCGGAGGGCTTTTTGGCTATGGGCTGGGAAAATGGGGCGGCAGGCCCCTTGTGGAAAGGATGATTTCCCAAGAAAAAATCCGCTTCGTCCAATCTTACTATCACAAATACGACGTATGGGCCGTGGCCGTCGCCGGGTTCACGCCGATCCCCTACAAAGTTTTCACGGTCACGGCGGGGGTTTTCCTGCTGGATGTGAAGCGCTTTGCCCTGGCGTCCCTAATCGGAAGAGCCGGCCGTTTTTTCACCGTGGCAACTTTGCTCTACTTTTTTGGGGAACCCATCACCGGTTTCATACAGAAGTACTTCAACATATTGTCCGTGGTTTTTGTGGTGCTGCTCCTGGGAGGGTTTTACCTGGTGCATCACTGCTCCAGGAAAAGCGCCATGGTGGGTCCCGAGCCTCAAATGGCGGAAGTTCCAACATCCCGAAGAGATCGTTCCCAATGAAAAAATGGCTTTGCACGGCTTTACTTTTCATGTGGTGCAGCTCGCTCCCCGTTGCGTGGTGTGATGAGGCCGGGCTGGGGAAAAAGTCCGTGGATGGAGACTGGCTCATCTACCACCTGCCTTCCGAGCCATCGACCCTGAATCCCGTTACTTCCACCGATGCCTATGCATCCAATATCAACAATTTCATCTACGAATCGCTTTTGAAGCGAGACGAAAAGACCCTCGAGTTGGTTCCCGTCCTGGCCGAATCCTGGGAAATTTCCGAAGATCACCTTACCTATACCTTTCATCTTAAAAAAGACATTTTCTGGCAGGATGGAACGCCTTTCACCGCCGGGGATATCGAATTTTCTTTCCAGAGGATCAACGACCCCAACGTGGACGCAGCACATTTGAGGAACTACTACAGGGACATCGAGACCCTGGAGGTGATTGACGACCATACCGTGCGCTATCATTACCGCATGCCCTATTTTCGCGCCCTGGAGTTTTGCGGAGGCATTCCCATCCTTCCCGCCCATATTTTCCGGGACACGGACAATTTCAACCGACATCCCGTGGGAAGAAACCCGGTGGGAACGGGTCCATATCGACTTCTGAGGTGGGACACGGGCAAGGAAATCGTTCTCGGAAGAAATGAAAACTACTGGGGACCCAGACCTCATCTGGACCGAATCGTTTTTCAGATCATCACCGATACCACCGTGGCCCTCCAGGTTTTGAAAAAAGGAGGACTCGACATCATGGGGCTCAGGCCCATACAATGGGTACGACAGACTCAAAACAGGCGATTCGAAGAAAACTACGTCAAGCTCAAATACTATCTTCCCAGCTATAGCTACATCGGATGGAACATGCGCCGCCCCCAGTTTTCAGATGTGCGAGTGCGTCGGGCCATGACCATGCTCCTGGACCGCGAGAGCATCCTGGACAGGATACTTTTCGGCCTGGGAACGGTGGTCACGGGTACCTTCTATGTCAACAGTCCCGAGTACAACAAGGATGTTTCACCATACCCCTACGACCCGGAAGCTGCCTTGCAACTCCTGAAGGAAGCGGGATGGGAAATGCGAGAGGGGGAAAACGTCCTGAGCAGGGACGGCGTTCCGTTCACATTCGAGTTCCTCATTTCCTCTGGCTCCAAGTTTGCCGAACAAATCGCCACCGTCCTGCAGGAAAATCTGGGCCGACTGGGCATTCGTATGACCATACGGAAGTTGGAATGGGCCGTTTTCGTACAAAGGATTCAAGAGCACAATTTCGATGCCTGTACCATGGGGTGGAGCCTCGGATGGGTTTCCGACCCCTATCAGCTGTGGCATTCTTCCCAGGCCGAACAAGGCTCCAACTTCGTGGGTTTCCGAGATGAAGAGGCCGACGCGATCATGGAAAAAGCCCGGCGGGAATTCGATCCTGAAAAGCGTTACGTACTCTATCACCGGTTCCATGAAATCCTTCACCGAGAACAGCCCTACACGTTTTTGTTCACGACTCAGGCTCTTGTGGCCGTTTCCAGGCGTTTCCAAAATGTGAACGTCTATCCCATGGGCCTGGCCCCTCTTGAATGGTGGGTCCCTCTTGAAAAGCAAAAATATGGCAGGATGACCCGTTGAAAAGAAAAAGGCCATGAAGACGTATCTCATCAAAAGGCTTCTGCAAATAATCCCCACCCTGCTGGGCATCACTCTCATTACGTTCCTCATCATCCAGTTGGCTCCCGGTAACCCGGCGATGCTCAGAGTACAGATGGCCACCCAGGGACAGATGGGGGACGCAGCCCTCTCCGAACAGATCGTGGAAGAAACGAGGAAGCTCTACGGCCTGGACAAACCCCTCCCCGTGCAATACGCCTTGTGGGTCAAGCGTGTTTTTACTTTCGATTTCGGTACGTCTTACAAGGATCACCGACCGGTGTGGGACAAAATCGCCGAGCGCCTCCCGGTCACCATTCAGCTCAATGTGATCTCCATTTTTCTGGTGTATTTCATCGCCATACCCTGCGGCGTTTTTTCCGCCACTCACCCCGGCACCGGTACGGACCGTATTCTCACCCTCTTTTTCTTTTTCCTCTACTCGCTGCCCTCCTTTTGGGTGGCGGTTTTGCTCATCATGCTCCTGGGAGGGGGAGACTTCCTGGATATTTTTCCCGTTTACGGGATTTCATCCATCGGAGCGGAGCATCTCGGGTTTCTCCCCCGGCTCCTGGATCGCCTGTGGCACCTGGTGTTGCCCGTGACCTGCCTCACCTACGGCGGCCTGGCTTACCTGTCGCGCCTGACCCGATCGAACATGCTCGAAGTCATCCGGGAAGATTATGTCAGAACAGCCAGGGCCAAGGGGCTTGACGAACGGGTGGTCATCTTCAAGCACGCCTTCCGCAATGCCTTGCTCCCCATCGTCACCATTCTGGCTTTCTTGCTTCCCGCCATGTTCGGGGGAAGCATCATCATCGAAAGCATTTTTTCCATTCCGGGCATGGGGCAACTGGGTTTCGAAGCGGTGCTGAGCCGCGACTATCCGGTCATCATGGCCATCACGACCATTTCCGCCTTGCTCACCCTGATAGGACTGCTCTTGTCCGACATTCTGTATGCGGTTCTGGACCCACGCATTGAGCTGAATTGATTCGAGGTTTCCATGGAGACAACCGATTCCGTTCCCAACAGCTACCGACAAAACGTGTGGCATCACTTTAAGAAAAGACCCCTTTCCCTGCTGGGATTATGGGTCACCGTGGTCCTCGTTTGGGTGGCGGTTTGTGCCCCGCTCCTGGCCAACGACCGTCCCATTCTCTTCATTCATGAAAGCCAATGGCACTGGCCTGTGTTCTCGGGGGCCGGCCGTGCGGACTTTCAAAAATGGCGGGAACTCAAGCAGGAAAACCCTTTTATCGTTCAGAGGGATTCGGAAAGGAACTTTTTGGCCATCTGGCCTTTGGTACCCTATTCACCCACCGAGTACAATCTTCTTGAAAGCCTGGAGTCTCCGAGCCGCACCCACTGGTTCGGCACGGACGACAGCGGTCGTGACGTTCTCAGCCGCATGATCCACGGCGCGCGCATTTCCCTGTCGGTGGGCTTCGTGGCCGTGGGCATCGCCCTGGTCATCGGCATTTTGCTCGGGTCGGCGGCGGGCTACTTCGGAGGCTGGGTGGATCATACCATCAGCCGGGCCATTGAGATTCTCCTCACTATCCCGACATTCTTTCTCATCATCGCCATCATCGCCTTTCTGCCCCCCAGCATTTACAACATCATGGTGGTAATCGGCCTCACGGGCTGGACGGGGGTCGCACGATTCGTGAGAGCCGAATTTTTCAAGCTCAAGCGGTTGGACTTCGTCATGGCATCCCGGGCGCTGGGCGCTTCCCATTCACGGCTCATTTTCACGCACATGCTTCCCAATGCCATGGCTCCCGTGCTGGTTTCCGCCGTGTTCGGCATTGCGGGAGCCATTCTCACGGAATCGAGCCTGAGTTTTCTCGGCTTCGGGGTACCGCCTCCAACACCGAGTTGGGGGGATATCCTTTCCCAGAGCCGTGACTACATTGAGTTTGCCTGGTGGCTGACGGTTTTTCCCGGTGTGGCCATCTTTTTGAGTATCACGTCCTACAATCTCGTGGGCGAGGGATTGCGTGACGCCATGGACCCCAAACTTTTTGAATAGATGGAAATGAACATGCACCAACCTGCCGGGCCGGACAGCCCTCTGGTGCTCACGGTGAGTGAGCTCAACGGTCAAATCAAGGATATGCTCGAATCCTATTATCCGTTGTTGTGGGTGATGGGGGAGGTATCCAATTTCAAAATGGCGGCTTCAGGGCACTGGTATTTTACCCTCAAGGATGAGCAAAGCCAGATCAAGGCAGTGTTTTTTCGCGGTAGTCGCCGCAATCTACGCTTCACGCCCGAAGGGGGGGGGCAGGTGTTGTGCCAGGCACGTCTCGGCGTTTATGAGCCTCGAGGAGAATACCAGCTCATCGTGGAGACGATGGAGCCCCAGGGGGCCGGTGCTCTCCAGGCGGCATACGAACAGCTCAAGAAAAAGCTCGAGGCCGAAGGCCTTTTCGATGCCTCCCAAAAGCAGCCCCTACCCGCCTGCCCCACTCACATCGCCATTGTCACTTCTCCTACAGGAGCAGCCATACAGGACATGCTGAGAGTCTTTGAGCGAAGTCCGTACCCGCTTACCGTCACGCTGCTGCCCGTGCGCGTGCAGGGACAGGAAGCTGCGGGAGAGATTGCTGCGGCGATCCGAAGAGCAAATGAGCAGGCCTCGCAATTCGACTGGGATCTTCTCATTGTGGGGCGCGGAGGAGGAAGTATCGAGGATCTGTGGTCTTTTAACGAGGAAATCGTGGCCAGGGCTCTGGCCGCATCGGAAATCCCCACCCTTGCGGCCGTGGGGCACGAGATCGACTTCACCATCTCGGACCTGGCGGCCGATCGGCGGATGCCCACTCCCACCGCAGCGGCCGAGTGGGTCGTGAGCCGGCTGAGTGAGTTCGAACGTGATTTGAAAAGCGCTCGGGATAGGATGCTTCAATTGATCCGTCAGTCTGTAGATGCCCGTAGGCAAAAGCTCGATCATATCCAAAGCCGTCTCGTGGATCCCCGAAAACGTCTTGCGGACCTGCGGCTCTTTGTGGATGACCGGGTGGACAGGATGCAACGAGCCATGAACTCACGCATGGAGCTTCACCGAATGCACCTGCTCCACCAATGGGAAAGACTGCATCGGGTTCATCCCGTACGTGTTCTCGAAAATTGCCGAACGACCCTGGAGCGAACAGTCAAGGAGATGATGGCCCACCAGCAAAACATTCTGAGCCGTTGTCGTTTGAAGCTTCAGGAAAGCACCGTCAAGCTGGATGCCCTGAGCCCTCTTTCCGTCTTGGCTCGTGGCTATTCGATCGCCTATCGTCTGCCGGAAAAGACGATGTTGAGAGATGCGCGCCAGGTTGAGGAAAAAGACGATATTCTTGTACACCTGTCCCGGGGACGCCTTCGGTGTATTGTGAAAACGATTGAAGATTGACAAAGGATGGAACATGGTAAAGAAGAAAAGCGAGGGTTTTGAGGATGCGCTGAAAAAACTCCAGGAAATTGTGGAAAGACTGGAAAAGGGAGATCTGCCCCTGGAGGATGCCATGAAGTCATTCTCGGAAGGCGTTCAGCTGGCTCAATTCTGCCACAGGAAACTGGAAGAGGCGGAAAGCAAGATACAAACGCTGATCGAGGACGGGGAAGGCAAGTGGACTGCTTCAGCCATGGACAGGGCTTCTCCTGAAAAACCTTCGGAACGGGAATAAAAAATTTCTCCATTTTCGTATTTGCATGGATGTGTGGTGCATTGTTAAGCAAAAATAGCGTATCCATGATTTTTACCATGCAGGAAAATTGGGGACTTGTTTTTTGATGTGTCATAATTATAAGATGCCAACTTAACAGGATGGGCAGAAAAGAAAATGGCCGATTTCGATCTCAAGCAGTACTTGTCTGAACGTAAAAAACTCGTGGATGATGCACTCGAACAGCTTTTTCCGACTCCTTCGGGTCTTGAAAAAAAAGTCGTGGAGGCCGCCCGTTACAGCCTGTTCGCCGGCGGCAAGAGGCTGCGTCCCCTGTTGTGCCTGGCCGCAGCGGAAGTGGTGGGCGGCCGTATGAACCGGGTCATGCCCGCTGCGTGCGCTTTGGAAATGATTCACACTTACTCTCTCATTCACGATGATCTCCCGGCCATGGACAACGATGACTTCCGCAGAGGCAAACCCACCTGTCACAAAGTTTTTGGCGAAGCCATGGCCATCCTTGCAGGAGACGCTCTTCTGACGGAAGCTTTCGACGTTACCGCCGGCATGCTGAAGTCGGGACATTTTCCACCGGAGCGTATCGTCCAGGTGGTGGGGATCATGGCGGGGGCATCAGGCCACAAGGGCATGGTAGGGGGCCAGACCATCGACCTGGAATGCGAGAACCGGAAGGTGGACCTGGTAACTATCGAATACATGCATGTGCGAAAAACCGGAGCATTGCTCACGGCTTCTTTGGAAATCGGAGCCGTTCTTGGAGGAGGACGTCCGGAGGATGTGAAGGCATTGAGACGCTACGGTCTTCATTTCGGGCTCGCCTTTCAGATCACGGATGACATTCTGGATGTGGAAGGGGAAGCCCGGCTCATGGGTAAGACACCTGGTTCAGACCAGGCCAAAAACAAGAGCACCTACCCTACTTTGTTGGGTCTGCCGCGTTCCAAGGAAGCTGCCCGCGGGAATGTGGAAACCGCGGTGGAAGCACTGGATTCCTTTGATGCGACGGCAGAGCCTTTGAGGGCCATGGCACGATACCTCCTTCATCGGCGTGCATGAGCCTGCCATGAAAACAGGCAGGCCGGAACGGCTCGATCCCTCCACAAAAAAAATAATGCTTTCTTTGGAGCTTCGAGGCTCCCAATGATTTTGAGGAGAACCGGCATTTTGAAAGAACAGATAGAAACCAAACGGCTTTCCCGGATCAACGATCCGTCACGGCTCAAAGAGCTTGATGAAGGGCAATTACAGGAGCTGGCGGAGGAAATACGCCGGCTGATCATCCATACCGTTGCAAAAAATGGGGGTCATCTGGCACCCAACCTTGGAGTGGTTGAACTGACACTGGCCCTGCACTACGTTTTCGATACCCCTGACGATCGTATTATCTGGGACGTGGGACATCAGTCCTACACTCACAAGATACTGACAGGACGCTTTTCACGTTTTCATACCATCAGGCAGTATGAGGGGATCAGCGGATTTCCCAAGCGATCGGAAAGCGAGTACGACGCCTTTGGGACGGGCCATTCGGGAACATCCATTTCAGCCGCTCTGGGCATGATCGTGGGAAGCGACCTGAAAAAAAAACCTCACCGGGCTATCGCTGTTATTGGAGACGGCTCCATGACGGGCGGCATGGCTTTCGAGGCTCTCAATCATGCGGGGGACCTGGGAAAAAATCTCATCGTGGTCCTCAACGACAATGAAATGTCCATTTCCCCCAATGTAGGCGCTCTTTCATCTTTTCTGAGCAGAAAGCTTTCCAACAAGAAACTTCTTTATCTCAAACGGGAAATAGAAAACATCATCAAGTCCATTCCGGGGTTGGGACCCAACATCCTCCAGGTTCTCAAGAAAAGTGAAGATTCTCTCGTTTCCTTTTTCACGCCGGGGATGCTCTTCCAGGCCCTGGACTTCCACTACATCGGCCCCATCAGGGGACACCGCCTGGACCGTCTTGTGGAAACCTTCACCAGAGCCCGAGAAATCGAAGGGCCTGTGCTGGTCCACGTGATGACTCAAAAGGGAAAGGGCTACAGCCCTGCGGAAAAAGATCCCACCAGCTTTCACGGCATCGGTGCCTTTGACATCACAACGGGCAAAAGCATTTCTTCCGGTAAACCCTCTCCTCCATCCTATACCCAGGTTTTTGGAAAATCTCTCATCAAGCTTGCCGCCAATGATCCCAGGGTGGTGGGCATCACGGCCGCTATGGTGCAGGGAACGGGATTGGAAGAGTTTTCGAGGCTTTTCCCCGAACGATTTTTCGACGTGGGCATTGCCGAACAGCATGCCGTAACCTTCGCGGCCGGCCTGGCAGCGGAGGGATTCAAACCCGTGGTGGCCATTTATTCTACTTTTTTGCAGCGCGCTTACGATCAGGTGGTTCACGACGTGTGCCTCCAAAATCTTCCGGTGGTTTTCGCCATGGACCGGGCGGGACTGGTGGGGGAGGACGGTCCCACGCATCATGGTGTCTTTGATCTGTCCTTTTTGCGAAATGTTCCCAACCTGGTGCTCATGACCCCCAAGGATGAAAACGAATTCCAGCATATGTTGAAAACGGCCTTGAGCCACCCTGGTCCCATCGCGCTCCGTTATCCTCGGGGGAACGGAGTGGGGGTGATCATGGACAAGATTCCCATCAATATTCCCATCGGATCGGGAGAAGTGCTCAAAGACGGGAAAGACCTGACCCTCCTGGCTGTCGGCCCAACGGTGTACGCAGCTCTGGAAGCCGCCCACTCCCTGGAAAAACAAGGTATCCAGGCCGCAGTGGTCAACGCCAGGTTCGTCAAACCTCTCGACAACTCACTCATTCTCCACTGGGCGGAAAAAACCCAAAAAGTGATCACCGTCGAAGAAAACGCCCTCCAGGGAGGATTTGGGAGTGCCGTCCTGGAGTTGTTCGAAGAGTCGGGACAGTTTCCCCGTGTGTTCAGGCGTTTGGGAATTCCCGACAGGTTTATTCCTCACGGAGACCAGTGTACTTTGCGCAAACTGTGCGGCATCGATGCATCGAGCATCGAGCAGGCCGCATTATCCATATTGGGAAGGACTCATGGCGGGGTGCTCCACGCGGTTGGATAAACTGCTGGTCGAAAAAGGACTCATCCCGAGCAGAGAGCGGGCTCAAGGGATCATCTTGAGCGGTCGGGTCCTGGTGGACGGTCGGCCCGTCAGTAAATCGGGCTACATGGTGTCGGCGGAAAGCCACATCGAGGTTTCGGGAGCAGACCATCCCTTCGTCAGTCGCGGGGGAGTCAAGCTGGACCATGCCCTCAAAACCTTTCGACTCGACGTGACCGGATTGACGGCCATGGACGTGGGAGCTTCCACGGGAGGCTTCACGGATTGCCTCCTGCAACGTGGTGCGCGAAAGGTTTACGCCGTGGACGTGGGCTATGGCCAGCTGGCCTGGTCATTGAGACAAGATCGGAGGGTGGTGGTGCTCGAACGACAAAACATCCGCGTCCTTCCGGTTCACTGCATCCCGGAACCCATTCAAGTAGCCGTAATGGACACGTCGTTCATTTCCCTACGGCTGGTTCTGCCCGCCGTTGTTCCTTTCCTGGCGGATTACGCCACGCTGGTCGCCCTCATCAAGCCTCAGTTCGAAGCCGGCAAAGGAGCCGTTGGGAAGGGAGGGGTGGTGAAAGACCCCCTGGTCCACCAGGAAGTTTGTGAGAATATCGAAGGATTCTGCCGTGACATGGGGCTGAAGGTTCTGGGAATCACTCCCTCTCCCTTGTTGGGTCCCAAAGGCAACCGGGAGTTTCTCCTGGCGGCCCATCATTCCTCATGATGTCCCATCGGAACAGCGGCATTTCACCATGAAACTTCATCTTCTTTTTGTGGGCAAAACCGGTTTTCCGGAACTGGAGCAGGCCATCGACAGGTATGTTTCACGCATACGCCATTACCTTCCCACGGAAATCCACTTTGTAAAACCCGTAAAGATCGACGGAAAGACAAACCCCGGAAAAGTCAAAGCCGTGGAGGGGGATAGAATCCTGAAGGCTTACGATGAACGAGACATCCTGGTGGCTTGGGACGCAGGGGGCAGGTCCATGAGTTCGGAAAAATTTGCGGCATTCTGGGAGAACTTGTTCCAGCAGGGACGTTCGGGAGTCTGGATGGTCATGGGAGGACCGCTGGGACTGTCACCCCGGGTCATGGAGAATGCCAGCTCGGTCCTTTCCCTATCGGTCATGACCTTTCCTCACGACCTGGCAAGGCTCATGCTCGTTGAACAGATTTACAGGGCGTTCAGCATTTTGAGGGGAGAGCCTTACCATAAGTAGCAAGGCTCCGGTTGGATGCGAGTGTTGTGTCTTTGGTCGGCATGAGGAGAAAGTCCGGTTATCAGCTGACGGCAACCACTTCCGATATCTCCGGGACTTGCTGCTTTATGACTCGCTCGATCCCCGCCTTGAGAGTCATCTGGCTCATGGGACACCCACGGCAGGCTCCCATCAACCTCACTTTGACCACATCCCCTTCCACGGCCACCAGTTCCACATTGCCGCCATCCCTTTGGAGCATGGGACGAACTTTCTCAAGAGCTTTCTCTACCTTTTCCTGCATATCGTTTTCCCTTTCCGGTTGAAGTTTCGCCACTGTATAACCGGTTGTCCATTCAAATACAACGAAAAGGACGGAGCATTCCATCTCCCTTATCCATGCCGAAGCTCTTTGCAGATCAACCGATTCCAATCACCTTTTCCTATAAAAAAATTATAGCATGAAAAACTCCATTCTGTATGGAAAATAAGGATAACAGCGGGTAAGGTTAATGGTTTTAAGAACTTAAACCTAATGGGAATTGATTTTTCATTGATTATTCGATAAGGTCCCAAATACTGAGTTTGAGCATACAACTTTTTTAAATCGGGTGTGACGGGGAGGGGAAAAATGACGGAGGAATATCGGCTGGTACCTCGAATCACGGGCAATGAACTGAACGCACTCATCGACAAACTGGCAGAGGATATCAACAAGGACTATGCGGGCAAGAACATCCTTGTGGTAGGTATTCTAAAGGGGGCTTTCATCTTTCTTGCGGATCTCACGAGAAAACTCTCCTCTCCGGTGGAAGTGGACTTTGTACGATTGTCCAGCTATGGGAACCGGTCGGAAACGAGCGGCACGGTCAGGCTCACCAAGGACCTCGAAGTTCCTGTGGCAGGGCGACATGTTCTCATTGTTGAAGACATTGTGGATACAGGGCTGACCCTGGACTGGTTTCTGCGCTACTTGCAAAACCAAAAACCTGAATCAGTAAGGATTTGCGCACTGGTGGACAAACTCGAGCGCCGTCAAGTGCAAGTACCCCTGGATTATGTTGGTTTGCGCATCCAAGAGGGGTTTATCGTCGGATACGGTTTGGATTATTCCGAGAAACACCGCAATTTACCAGGAATATTTGAGGTTCAATTCCATACGTAAAACGAAATAAGCTTCGAGGATGAAGCTGGTCGTCTTCACAAAGCTCGTCGCAATCCAAAGAATCGAACGTCCATCACAGCCCCATGAGGCCAAGGTACAGAAGGACCGTTTCATGATCATTTCCTGTGAATCCTGTGGATCTAAATTCAGGTTGGATCCGAATCAACTCAAAAATCCAACCAATAAAGTCCGATGTTCACGATGCAAACATGTTTTCCTGGTTTCAAAAGAGGCACTTTTTGATCATTCGGAAGAAGATGACCTTCTTGCTCCCTTCGATATCGATGAGAGCAATGCCAAAGGTGAATCTCCTCCTCCACCATCGGGCAAGCCCAGGATTCCTCCCAAAACCGGACAAAAACAAAGCAAGATTAAATTAATCGCCGTGGGAATCATGCTTTTAGCCCTTGTGGGAGGCATGACCTACTGGCTTCTATCATCCAGGACGCCCTCCAGGCAGATTGCGGAAAGAAAAGATGCTTCCATATCGAAAGCAACAACGGACCAGCCCATTGTGACCATACTCGAATCCGCTCACGCCTACTTCTTTGAAAACCTGCCGGGCGGGCAGATATTTGTTGTGGAAGGCGAGGCTGTGAACGAATCTTCCCAACCGGTGAGCTTTGTACTGCTGGAAGGCAAACTGTACACGACCCGCAACACGGTCGCCCTCTCACAAAGAGCTTATGCCGGTAATATCATAAGCCAGGAGGATTTGGCCGGTTTGCCCATCACGGAAATTCAGGACCGCATGATGAACCGTGAGGGAACCAACCTGGGCAATGTTCAAATTCCCCAAGGGGGGCGTGTGCCTTTTATGATTGTATTCCACAATCTACCGGAACTGAATACTCTAAGTGATTACAGTGTGGAGGTGGTCAGTGCGAAAATGGACTGAGAAAGCAAACAAGAAGGGCCGCTTGTTTTTGCCAACCTATTGAACTAACAAAAAGAATTGACAGAATGGTTATTGTCTTGTAAGTAACGAACGGCTAGAGCGTCATCGAGCACCAAAATCGATTTTCTATGAAATTATCTTCATCGAGCAATGAGGGTTTTATTTATGCTGGATATCAAGTTCGTACGCGAAAACGTCGAAATCGTGAGCCGGATGCTCCAAGATCGACAGATGGATATGGACCTCCAACCTTTCGTCCAGTTGGATGAAAAAAGGCGTGCCATTCTTCGTGAAGTGGAAGAGTTGAAGCACCAACGCAATGTGGCTTCGGATGAAATTTCCGTACTCAAAAAGAACAAACAGGATGCCGCCTCCCGCATTGAAGAAATGCGGGAGGTGTCACAGAAAATCAAAGTTTTGGACCAGGAACTGAATGGTATCGAGGGAGCTTTTCGCGAGTTTCTGCTCCACATTCCCAATATCCCTCATCAATCGGTACCGGTGGGAAAAGACGAAAAAGACAACCCGGTGGTCAAATCCTGGGGAGAACCGCCCTCATTCAGCTTCACCCCGAAACCCCATTGGGAGCTGGGCGAAGACCTCAAAATACTGGATTTCGAACGCGCGGCAAAGATGACGGGCTCCCGGTTTGCCGTTTACTGGGGCATGGGGGCGGCTCTGGAACGGGCCATAATCAGTTTCATGCTGGATGTTCATACCCGCCGGCATGGATACACGGAAATCTTGCCCCCTGTGATCGTGAATAGTTCGAGCCTCACGGGCACGGGGCAGCTTCCCAAGTTCAAGGAAGACCTTTTCAAACTCGAGGGTCTGGATTACTATCTGATCCCCACGGCTGAAGTTCCCGTCACCAATCTGCACGCAAACGAAACCCTGGAGGAAGAACAGCTCCCCAGGCTCTACACATCCTTCACGCCATGTTTCAGATCGGAAGCAGGCTCCCATGGAAAAGACACTCGAGGTCTTATCCGTCTGCATCAATTCAACAAGGTGGAACTGGTGAAAATCACCACTCCCGAAAGTTCTTATGGAGAGCTGGAATCCCTTCTGGAAAACGCCGAATTCATTCTCCAGGAACTGGGTCTTCACTACAGGGTCGTGTGCCTTTGCACGGGTGACATGGGTTTTTCCGCATCAAAAACCTACGACATAGAGGTCTGGCTTCCGGGTCAGGGCACTTACCGGGAAATATCCTCCTGCAGCAACTTCGAGGATTTTCAAGCACGAAGGGCCGGTATCCGTTTTCGCAGGAAAGGGCAGAGCAAGACTGAACCGGCGCATACCTTGAATGGCTCCGGGCTGGCTGTGGGACGCACGTTACTGGCCGTTCTCGAAAACTATCAGCAGGAAGACGGCAGTATCGTCATCCCTGAAGTTTTGCGCCCTTACCTTCATGGTGCTGAAAAAATAACCTTCGATACCCAATAAAATCTAAAGCATACAACTTCTTTGAAGGAGCATGGAAATATGACAAAGAGTCAATTGATCGAGGCGCTGTCCAAGGCTGAGGGGATCACGCTCAAGGCAGCGGAAACGGCTGTCAATGTTACGTTTCAAAGTATGGAAGATGCCCTGATACGTTGCGACCGACTCGAAATACGTGGCTTTGGAAGTTTCAAGGTCAAAACATACGACGGCTACAAAGGAAGGAATCCCAAGACGGGCGAACTCATCGAGGTGGATTCCAAAAAATTGCCTTTTTTCAAGGTGGGTAAGGAACTCAAGGAAAGAGTAAATGGTGGGGAAACCAAAACTCCCAAAAAGATTCAATACCGCAAGCCGACCGGGAGCTGATGGGTATTATTGTCTTATCAGGAAAAAATAGAGGTTTATAATAGCCAGGATTGCGCTTCCCCCGATGAATTCAAGGATACTTGACAGATCCATGGATTCCCCGGCGGGGGGAAGCGTGACTTGCAAAAGCATTACAAATGCCGCCATGGATACCAGCAAGACGAACATCTTCAATTGTTTTTTCCAAATCATGAAGCCGGAAAAAGAAAGAGCCACGACCCAGAAAACCGGATTGGTCAGTAGCTCCTGCCAATCCAGTCCCCGCAGAGCATCCAGGAAATAGGCAACATCATGCTCTTTCAGAAAGGATACGAAACCATTCCATATTTCCTTCAACGTATCCACGGCCGCCCCCTCAGGCGATTATCTCAAAACGATCAAATTCCCCCAGGTGTGCCTCTTCGAGTACCTCCATACGACTCACACGGCAGTGAGGGCTTCCCCGGTGGCGACACCATTCCAGCATCTTTTGTACCTCTTGATCATCTCCCTCAAAGACTGCTTCCACTCTCCCATCTCTCAAGTTGCGGACCCAGCCCTTCAATCCGAATTCCAGGGCCGTGTCTCTCACATAGACCCTAAAAAACACCCCCTGTACCCTTCCGTCAATCCAAACGTGAACCCGCTTTTTTTTCATACTCACTCCCCTGTGCCAGCCTGCTCAAAAATTCCTCTTCGGTCAGGACGGTAACACCCAGTTTTCGTGCGCGGGCAAGCTTGGAGCCGGCTTTCTCCCCGGCGACCACCACGTCCGTGTTCCCGGTTATACTATCCGTTACTTTGGCTCCTCGAGAGGAAATTTTTAGCGCGGCTTCCTGGCGTGTCTGAGAAGACAGGGTTCCGGTAAATACAACCGTCTTGCCATTCCAGAAGGAATCGACGCTTGTCTCTTCCCGTGGCCCATCTTGCAATTCAATGCCGGCGGAAAGCAGTTGTTTGATGAGAGATTTGTTGGCTTCATTTTCAAAATGACTGACAATGGCTGTGGCTACCGTATCTCCGATACCCGGAATGGCGGTGAGCTGTTCTTTGGAGGCTCCGCGTATCGCGTCGAGACTTCCAAAATGACGAGCCAGGGTTCGGGCCAGATGGGTACCCACATGGTGGATGCCCAAGGCATATAAAAAACGCTCTAGAGAGGGTTTTCGACTGTTATCGACGGCATTGATTAAATTTTCCGCAGATTTTTTGCCAAATCCTTCGAGCTGTTCCACTTGTTTCACATCGAGGCTGTACAGGTCGGCTACGGAACGAAGGATACCCCTGTCCACCAAATTCGAGATGATTTTTTTTCCCAGCCCTTCTATGTCCAATGCATCCCGACCGGCAAAGTGCCATATGGCTCCTTTGATCTGAGCCGGGCAATCACGATTGAGGCAACGATGCACTCCTTCTCCCGGAAGACGAACAACGGGACCGGAACAAGAAGGACAGGCAGCGGGCATTGCGAAGGGAACTTCCTGCCCCGTGCGACGATTTTTCAAAACACTTGCCACTTCCGGGATTACATCTCCGGCACGGCGCACCGTCACCCAGTCATGCAAGCGCACGTCCTTGCGATCAATTTCATCCTGGTTGTGCAGGGTGGCCCGTTGTACGGTGACTCCCCCAACGGTGACGGGATCGAGCACGGCTACGGGCGTCATGACCCCCGTGCGGCCTACCTGAACTAAGATGTCCACAATACGCGACCGAGCTTCCCCCGGAGTAAACTTGTAAGCCAGAGCCCATCGGGGACTTTTGGATTTTTCTCCCAGAGTACGCTGCAGATCCAGTCTGTTGACCTTGATAACAATTCCATCCACCTCATAAGGCAGTAGGCTGCGATCCCGTTGCAACTCCTCGTAAAACCGCAAAGCCTCTCCTATGTCGGCACACAACCTGGAGCGTGGATTGACGGGAAGCCCCCAAAGGCGCAATTTCTCAAGCACCTCCCACTGCGTGTGGAACACATAACCTTCGAGAGAACCAACGCCGTAACAACAGGCTTTTAAAGGGCGTCCCGCAGTAACGGAAGAATCGAGCTGGCGCAGGGATCCGGCAGCGGCATTTCTGGGATTGGCGAAGAGGGGCTCTTCCGACGCTTCCCTGGCGCTGTTCAGCTGGATAAAGTCTTCCTTATCCATGTAAACTTCACCACGCACGGCCAACAACCGGGGAATATCCTCCTCACCCGATGGGTAAAAAAGCCGCCAGGGAATGGCTCGAATGGTTTTGACATTGAGGGTGACATCTTCCCCCACACTACCGTCACCTCGAGTACCGGCACCCATCAACATCCCTTCCCGGTAAATCATTTCCACCGCAAGGCCGTCCATTTTGGGTTCGGCTATATATTCCACGAATGCGATATCCCCTAGAGCTTTCCTGACCCTTTGATCGAACGCCTTCACTTCGCTTTCGACCATGGCATTCCCAAGGCTCAGCATGGGAATATCGTGTTTGAAAGGGATAAATTTTTCGAGAGGTGGAGAGCCCACACGCCGAGTTGGTGAGTCGGGGGGGACCCATTGGGGGTGAGCGGCTTCCAGACGTGCCAACCGACGATAGAGTTCATCGTATTCTCCATCGCTGATTTCCGGAGCGTCAAGAGCGTAATAAAGATAATCGTGACGCCTTATCTCCTCACGCAGGAGCTCCATTTCCGCTTCCACGCGATCTTTTTCCATGAGCCCTGAAGACTTTCAGTGTGAGTCCGACAATGAGTCGGGTATGAATCCATTGAGTATTTGTTTTGCAACCCAATGCCTGGCTTCTTTGAACTTAGGATTCCGAAATCCGTGGACCCATTTGAGCGTTGCCAGTTCATCGGAAACAACAAGCACCTGTGCCAACTGAATGCCGCGATAATGAGCAAGAGTGAAAAGCGCGGAAGTTTCCATGTCCACAGCCAGCAACCCATCACGTTGATATTGGTGAACCTTGGCCCGTGTTTCACGAAATGGAGCATCCGTGGTCCAAACCCGTCCTTTGTGAATCCGGCATCGAGAACTCCCCAGGTGATCTTCCAGACAGCGAACCATTGCCGGGGACGGACCCGGATCACTCTCACTCAAGGGGTAATGAGTAGAAGTTCCCTCTTCTGAAAAACCTCCCAGTGGAAGAACCAGATCTCCAATATTCACGTTGGGCTGCAGCGAGCCGCACCACCCAAAAGCCAGAACCTGGCGCACGCCAAGGGCGATGAGTCTTTCCAGGATCAGTATGGTCTGAGGCGCTCCGATCATGGGACCGATGAGAACGAAGGGATACTCGCGGTCATTACAAGGGTAAAGTCGAGACAAATACAGAGTGCGAACAGGCCCCTGAGATTGGCAGCAACGGTCCCCCAACAGGAGTTCCACATCCTGAACAGTAAAAACCAACAGGGCCCGAGCAGGAAGGGCCTCCTCCAGCCTGCCCCGCCGAGGCTCGATAATCACGCTGTCGTCTTGGAAGGTCATGATGGTGAATTGCGCCTTGAAGGCCTACGGCGCGGGAACGAAGTCCTTATACATTACGGTCATGCACTCCCGCAGCCGGAGCCTTTCTGCTTTCTAAAGCACGGATTCCTTGAGTTTGCTGCCCGCCTTAAACCTTACAGTCTTTGAAGCGGGAATGGTCATCACCTCACCCGTACGAGGATTGCGCCCTTCCCTTTGGGATCTCTCCACCACTTCGAAGGTTCCAAAACCCACGAGAGTGATCTTGTCTCCCGAAGCCAACGCTCCGCCAATGGCCTCGATGAGGCCATTGAGTACATTTTCCGCCATGGTCTTGGTGATGTCCGCATCATCTGCCATTCTCGATACCAGCTCGGCCTTGGTCATGTGAACCTCCTTAAAAATAACACTTTTATTTTTTTATATCACCGCTCATCGACATCGAGGAAAAACCGATCTATCCAGGATGCTTGCCGTGCGTAGCAACCTTCCTGTCAACGCAATTACACCAACCACCGGTTGCATAGCAAGAACAATTTGACTTGCACACCCATGAAATGTTTTTATAATCGGGATTGGTCCGAAGTATTTCCCCGAACACCTTAATGTATGAAAAGTTGCATGTTTTGCCTTTGACCCATTCTTGCTGCCCATGCTAGAGTATTTTTCAATGAAAATCAAAAAATCTTATACAATCAAGAAGAATAAGGCCGAGCGACTAACCGGGAAGTCCGGCAACTTTCGAGGAAAGGTTCTTTTCGTCCTGATTTTTGTCCTTGCGCTGGGAATTGGCCTGTACACCCTCCTGGTTCCTCGCGGTAGCCGACCTTCCGTGGAAGTGATTCCCGATACGGCGATTTCCCATACCTTGTTCGAATATCCGGATCGTTTCAGCATGCAGTCGGAATTCCTGGATCAGTTTACCGTGCGCCGTTATGTGATACGCGAAGGCGATACCATGCATGGGATAATGGGGAAGCTCAATTTGCCAACGGAATTTCTCTTCGAGTTACAACGGGATTCCGCTCACTATTCCAGGCTGCATGCAATCCATCCGGGCGATGAGCTGAGCATACGCATCCATGCCGGGGAGCAATCCCCGGTGAAGCTCATGGTTGCCCCGGTCAACGGCAATCCATATATACTCCGTAAAGTCGACGGCCAGTGGAAGTGTTATGAAGACCGTTCCCCAACCTACACCATTGTAGCGTCCATCGGCGGTACCATCACGGGCAATTTGTATGATTCAAGCATTCGGGCCGGGCTTCCCGCCAATTTGATCATGGCGCTGGCGGACCTTTTTGCCTACGACATTGATTTCAATACGGACCTGAGAGAGGGGGATGCCTTCGCCGTTCATTTTCGAGAGGAAGTGAGCAATGGGAAGCGCATTCGGTGCGGTCCCATTCTGGCGGCGGAAATGGAGGTTTCGGGCAAACCTTACACAGCCTTTTATCATGAGTCGTCCGAAGGCAGAGGCGATTACTACGACATGCAAGGCAATTCCCTGCGCAAAATGTTTCTCAAGGCCCCCCTGAGCTACAGCCGTATCAGCTCTACTTTTACTCATAAAAGGTTTCACCCCGTATTGAAAATCTATCGCCCCCATTTCGGAATTGATTATGCGGCCCCCAAAGGTACTCCCGTCAGCGCATTGGGGAGCGGCACCGTCACTTTCAAAGGCTGGAAAGGGGGATACGGCAATTTTGTGGAGATCCGTCACGACTCCACCTACACCACCACTTATGGCCACCTTGATGGATATGCCGACAGGTTACGTAAGGGCAGCCGGGTTCAGCAGGGGCAGATCATCGGTTATGTGGGAGCCACCGGGTTGGCCACGGGGCCTCATCTGGATTTCCGGTTTTATAAAAACGGCACCCCCATTGATTTTCTCAAAACGGAATTTCCCAACGCCCGATCCGTCCCCAAAGGAGAGCTGGCAAGTTTCAAAAGAAATCGGGATCAATACCTGGCGGCACTGCGTGGGGAAAATCGGCTTGCATCTAAAAAAGTGGTGACATCTTCGTCGTATGATTGACCCTATCTTGCCCCTCTGGGCCGAAACGGCGGTCTTCAGCGCCCTCGATAAAACTCTGCACTACCTGGTTCCCCAAGAGCTTGCCCATTCCATTTCCGTGGGCTACCGAGTCCTGGTGCCCCTTGGACGACGACAGTCCATGGGCATGGTGGTTCACATCTCTTCGGAATCTCCACCCCTCCCCCCAAACGTCACTCCTCGCCGGGTTATGACCGTGCTGGACTCCTCTCCCGTGCTTCCCTCAGACTTGATCAGCCTCTGTCGATGGGTTTCCCGATATTATTTTTATCCCTTGGGAGAGGTGCTTCAAACATTGCTTCCCGCAGGCCTGTGCAATCCTCCTGAACCCGCGTTTCGCGCTCTTTCCGCAGAACCGTGCTCACCCTCATCAGGGGATTCCGGGATATGGGACCTTCTGCGGTACATCCGCCAAAAGCCTGTTGTGACTCTAAAAGATATCGAACGCGATTTTCCCACCCTACAAAACCTTCGAGCCCTTCTCAGGAAGCTTGAAGATCGGGGGGCAGTGGAACGCACGCATATATTGACGGATACCATACCCAGTCCCAAAATCGTCAAGACCCTGGAACTCCTGAATCGTCCCAAAACAATCACCGCAAGGCAGGGGAATCTCAAAAAGCTCCTGGAAGCCGTCGAAGCCGGTGGGGGACAGGTCCCCTTGAGCACTCTGCGGCCTCTCGTTCCCAACCTCAACCATTGGGTGCGAAAGCTGGTTAAGGATGGTTGCATACGAATCCTTGCCCGGGAGGAAGTTACCGAAACAATTCACGCTCAAAATCACCCCACGGTGGAGACTGTCAATCCGACCCTGGAGCAGCAGCAAGTTCTGGAAAAAATGTTGCCTGCCCTCGACCGTCAAGGTTTTCATCCCTTTCTTCTTTTCGGTGTGACGGGAAGCGGCAAGACGGAAGTGTATATGAAGCTGGTGGAACACACGCTCCAGGCAGGGCGAAGCGCTCTGGTGCTTGTGCCGGAAATCGCCTTGAGCACGCAATTGGAAACCCTTTTTCACCGGCGTTTCGGAGACGCCCTGGCCGTGTGGCACAGCAGTCTTGCGCCCTCGGTGCGTTTCCGCATGTGGCGGGAAACCCTGGATGGCAGGCGTCGCATCGTATTGGGTGTTCGTTCCGCGGTTTTCACTCCTTTGGCACACTTGGGACTCATCATCGTTGATGAAGAACACGAAATCGCCTACAAACAAGAAGACAGGTTGCGCTATAACGCCCGGGATGTGGCCATCATGCGTGCCGACATTCTAAAAATTCCCGTCGTACTGGGCTCGGCAACCCCTTCACTCCAGAGCTTCCATAATGGAATCTCCGGACGCTATACAACCCTCCGCCTGGATGAACGTGTCCACAACCGCCCCCTGCCCGTCATGGAAACGGTGGACATGAGGCGGGAACACGGAGAGTACCGCATCTTGTCTCGCGTTCTTCAGGAAGCCCTTCACAGCACCATCGCTGCGGGAGAACAGGCCCTTTTGTTTCTCAATCGGAGAGGTTTTGCCACCTTTTTATTGTGCAAGAAGTGCGGACACGTGGTGCAATGCGGAGCATGCAGTGTGAGCATGACCTATCACCAGCAGGCCGACTACTTGTTGTGCCACTATTGCGGGCAAGTGCGGGATATTCCGGAAACGTGCCCCGAATGCGGTACCGGTCCTCCCCTTCCCATTGGATTCGGCACAGAACGAGTGGAAGAAGAATTGCACAGAATTCTTCCGGGAGTGGCCACGGTACGCATGGATCGGGACACAGTGACCCATCCGGATCAAATTGCCCGATGCCTGAACCGTATGAGAAACCAGGAAGCCCAAATCTTGATCGGAACTCAGATGGTTGCCAAAGGGCATGATTTTCCCAATATCACGCTGGCGGGAGTGATCAATGCGGACACCTCACTTCAAATGGCTGATTTCAGAGCGGGGGAAGCCACCGTTCAATTGCTCATCCAGGTGGCGGGACGTGCCGGACGAGGTCACAAATCCGGAAGGGTTATCCTCCAGACCTATAATCCCGGTCACCACACCATCCAGGCTGTGTGCAACATGGACTACGAAAGCTTTTGCCTCCAGGAGATGGAATCACGACGGATGCTCCAATACCCCCCCTACACCCGCCTGCTCAAAATGCTGGTCACCTCGCCCCATGAGGAAAAAACCAGGGAAGGTGCGTTGGAACTTGCAAGCCTCTGCCGAAAGGTTGCCCGAGAGTTTCAGAACTGTGGAATACATGTTGCCGTGTTGGGTCCCTCCCCTGCCCCTCTGACCAGGCTCAAAAACCGATACCGCTGGCACTTGTTCGCTAAAGCCTGGACATCTCGTGATCTGCAAAAATTCACGGAAGCCGTCCTGGAAGCCGACCCTCGAAATCCCGCGCTGAGGCGGGTCCAGGTATCCATGGACCGGGACCCCCTGATGACCCTTTAGCCGGTTGCCCTGGAATCCAATTCATCAAAAGCAACGACAGGCATCCATCACTTAAACTTTCGATTTTTGACTTTACACGAGCCGTTCATGCCGGACATCCTTTTGGTTCAGCCGCCCATTGAAGACTTTTACCTCACCGCCAAGCGGACCGTGCCCTACGGTCCGGCATCCATTGCGGCATCCCTCCTCGAAGCAGGTTTCGAGGTGGAAATCCTCGACGGGCAGGCTACATCCAGATCCCGTCCCATTCCTATTCCACAGGAAATGGAATACCTTGAACCCTACTATGGAAAGCCCGACTTCTCTCCTTTTGCCCTTTTTCACCAGTACCGACACTACGGGTACAGTTACGAGCACATTGCCCAAAAAGTGCGCAAATCGGGAGCCTGGCTCGTGGGTATTTCCTCTCTCTTCACGGCATACAGCGACTGTGCCGTCCGATGTGCGCAAGTCATCAAAGCATGTCGGCCAGATTGCACCATCGTTCTGGGAGGACACCATGTCACGGAACTGCCTTGGTCGGCCATGGAATGCCCGGCAGTGGATTACGTCCTGCGAGGCGAGGGGGAAGAGTCCATGCCTCTCCTTGCCGAAGCCCTGCGGCGGGGAGATTCCCCGGAAACCGTTCCCGGCATCGTCTTCCGTGATGCAACGGGTAACGTACACGTATCCCCTCCGGCAGTCGTTTCCAACCTTGACCGTTGTCCTCCACCCGCCCACCACCTGTTGGACCGAAAGCACTACAGTCGAAGAAAGAAAGGAACACTGACGATTGTGACCAGTCGAGGCTGTCCATTTCAGTGTACCTACTGCTCCACAAGCCGAACGTCGTACATCATGTATCGAAGGAGAAGTCTGGAAAGAGTGCGGGAGGAAATGGAAAAGGCCATGGAGTCAGGCCCGATCGGCTTCATCGATTTCGAGGATGAGAATATTTCCCTTCACAAAAATCGGTTTTTACAGCTACTGGAATTTATTTCAAAAAAGTTTCCCCAAGGGTCGGTTGAATTGAGGGCTATGAATGGCCTTTACCCCCCTACCCTTGACGAAGAAGTGGTTTCAGCCATGAAAAACGCCGGCTTCAAAACCCTCAACCTTTCCCTGGGAACGGCCGACACGGAACAGGCGAAACGCTTCAAACGGGCAGATGTTACCGACAGTTTCGACCGTGCGTGTTATCTGTCGCAAAAACATGGCCTGACCGCCGTGGGCTACATTTTGGTGGGAGCCCCGGGCCAGTATGCTCGAGACTCCCTTAGAGATCTGCTGTTCCTTGCCGAAAGACCCGTACTGGCCGGTGTTTCCATTTTCTACCCGGCCCCCGGAAGCAAAGATTTCCAAGAATGCCGTAATCTGGGCATCCTTCCCCGGCATTACTCCCTCATGAGATCCACTGCGATTCCCATATCCAACACCACCAGTCGATTGGAATCCGTCACCCTGTTGCGCCTCGGCAGGGTGCTCGATTTCATCAAGTTTCTTTTGAAGAATGCCTACAAGCTTGAATTGAATGGTGCTACCAAGGTCAAGGCATCCAAAGTAATGTCGCCGATTCCAGATTCGAGAACCGCCATGGGAATACAGCTCCTGGAAAACTTTCTCCGTGACGGACGTATCAGGGGCATCACTCCATCGGGAGAAATTTACACTCACAGGCAAAGCATGGTCCTTTCAAAGCAGTTTGCAAAAGCCATCCGGGAAGTAAATCTCAGGTGAATCAAAACGGCACCAGTCGAAAAAGTAAGGTACCCATAAGTACTCCGGAACATTTTTCCCTTGAACCGGAAGGAAAATCAGTTTAGAAGATAGGGCTCCATGTATTGATGAGTGTGCTGGCGTAGCTCAATGGCAGAGCAGCTGATTTGTAATCAGCAGGTTGCGGGTTCGACTCCCATCGCCAGCTCCAGGAAATTCAAGGGGTTACGTTTGTTCGTAGCCTCTTTTTGTTTCATGAGTC
>CAZRWT010000043.1:0-1917 GCA_964603955.1 uncultured Syntrophobacteraceae bacterium | reverse complement strand
AAGCTTCCATGCAAAAGATCATCACTTTGTTGTCCGATTTCGGTTTGCAAGACGGTTACGTGGCCGCCATGAAGGGGGTCATCCTGACCATCCGTCCCCAGACCGTGCTGGTGGACATTTCCCACATGGTGCCCCCACAGGATATCCAGTGGGGTGCCTTTATCCTGGCCACGGCCTGTCCCTTTTTTCCCACAGGCTCCATTCACCTGGGGGTGGTTGACCCCGGCGTGGGAACTTCGCGCCGCCCCCTGCTGGTGGAAGCGGATGGACGCTATTTCGTGGGCCCGGACAACGGACTTTTCTCCCTGGTGATCGAAAGGGCTGCCTCCCGGCAGGCCTGGGAGCTGGACCGTTCCGAATACTGGCTGCCCCACGTGGGCAGCACCTTCCATGGCCGGGATATCTTCGCTCCCACAGCCGCTCACCTTGCGGCGGGCGTTCCTCCCGGCTCTCTGGGCACGCCCTGCGAAATCCTGATGGAAAAGGGCATCGAGGTTACCAAAAGCTCCGACGGCGTCGTCGTGGGCCGAGTCATCCACATCGACCATTTCGGCAACGCCGTCACAAACATAGCTTATCGAGACCTGACCGGGCCGGCTCGTATCGAACTGCTCCGTGTGGAGGCAAAGCCTTCTCTCTTTTTACCTTTCATCAAAACTTATGGGGATATGGCCAAAGGGAGCCTTGCCGCCCTTTGGAGCAGCCACGGACTCCTGGAAATCGCTATGAACGGTGGTAATGCCGCACAAGAGCTCGACCTTCACCGGGGCTGTCCCGTTCGAATCATCCCCGATCCTTTACTTTCGACAACCTTATGATTAGCTTCCAACCATTAGTAACAAGATGGCTTTGCATAAAGGAGGAAGATCATGCACATCGACATTACGACAATGGAGGTCGTCAATACGGGCTTGCTCAGTGGTGAGTTCGACACGACAAACTTCACAAGCTCTCCTCGGTCCGGCGGAGAAGCGCACAATCCGGAGCCTTTGAACATGCCCGGGAGAGTTCATGAAAAAGAACTCATCAGCAAGGAGCGGGAGGAAGAACTCGATGCCTGGATGATTCAGGTGAAGAACTTCATCCGCAACATCGACATCAGCAGTCTTTAGAAATACTGAAAGAGCGTGATTCAAGCCGCTCGGTGTGCGGCGAGAAGATAAAACCCTTCACATTTGGACTTGTGAGGGGTTTTTTCTTTAAAAGTATTAAAAATCTGAGAAACGAATCAGAGCGTTTTAGGCTACCTATGATGGGGTGACGGCATTCCACTGCTCCAGGCGCATTTGATTCTTCCCGGAATTTTTGGCTCGATACATGGCATTGTCGGCATCCTGGAGGATGGCATCGGCGTCCAAATGCTTTTCGCTCTTAATGACCGCACCGATACTGACACCTATGCGGACAACCTTGTCGTCGATCAGGAGCGGGTGCGAAACCTTTTTAATTATCCTGGAGGCCACATCCGAAACGTCTTCGATATCATGGATATCTTCCAGAAGAACGGCAAACTCGTCACCCCCAAGTCGTGCCAAAGTGTCGTTGGCACGAACCGCCTCTTTCATCCGCCTGGAAGTTTCAATCAGTACTCTATCTCCGAATAGATGTCCCCAGTTGTCGTTGACTTGCTTGAAATCATCCAGGTCGATCATCAGAACCGCAAAGCTGAAACGGGGATTTCTATGATTTGCTTTGATGGACCGATGAAGAGCATCTAAGAAACTCTTGCGGTTGGGAAGACCCGTCAGGTGATCCTCGAGGGCCATGCGCTGGATTTCCTCCTCATAGCGCTTGCGCTCGGTAACATCCGTGACGAAGCCCTCCAGATAGAGAAGCCGCCCTGCGGAATCCATCTCCTTGCGGCTCGATAAGGAAACCCATAAATTTTCTCCATTTTTTTTCCGGACTTCCATCTCT
>CAZRWT010000042.1:0-28948 GCA_964603955.1 uncultured Syntrophobacteraceae bacterium | reverse complement strand
CTCCGATTTCGATAATCCGACAGTACATCGAACGGCAGCGCACTCCGACATGAATATTTCCCTGCCTCTCGCTTGTTGCAAAAGGCAGGGAAAGCGCTTCATGTCCCCGCCCTGAAGAGACGGGGCTTTACGGCGCAGCCGGTAATGCCCAACGGTGCATCGGCCGGGCCCCAACCACATCCGGGCGAATGTGTCGGTGCTATGTCAAAGCCTTGTTGCGGCGTGGGGTCATGCCTCAGTGTGCCGGGCATGGCACAGAACTTACTTGGGCGGCTGTACTCGGGAATCTCATCCAGGGGGCAGCATCGTGACATTGTCTCGACCGAACATGAGATAAGGAGGTCATGGCATTGAATAACTTTAAAAAATACTGTTTATGTCTCCGAATTACCGGAAACTGCCGAAATAGCGTCACCATGCCGTCATCCGATTCAAACCCGGTCAAAAAGCAAAGCTACTTTAGCATGGTGATATCGGTAATCTTGCTGATCGCTTTGTTCATGGCGGTGCCATACCCACTTCCTGTAGTTGCGGGCGGCACCTCCGAACATTTCGACCTGATGAAGAGTGTCAAGGCACATACGCCCCTCCGCACAAGTCCCAAACGCTCCGATGTCGTTTTTTCCACAAGGTGGAAGCGCGAAAACGCTCTCGAAACGATACAATCCTTTGAGGCATCGCGTGTCGAATGGATGTATTCCACGGATTCCGACTATATTCGTTTACTCGAAAGGTCCGTGGGATGGGTAGGCGGGGCAATGAATGCCAATGTGAAGACCTCTGGCGACAAAGGAGTTGCACGGAACTTTGATGGAAGCTTGATCATTGCCCCCTGGATGTCGTCATGGGGTGCCAAGTGGGTCACAACAACTCATCCACTGACCAGAAGAGCTCTTTTTGCTCAGGCTGACGAGTACATCCGGGCGGGAGTAAATTCCATTCAGTTCGATGATCCTCTTTTGCAACTGCACAGCGCCGACTGGGGTGGAGATTTTTCCCTTACAACGCTTTCCGGATTTCGTGGCTTTTTGCAACGCTATCCCAACAAAAAACAATTGGCTTCCATGAAAATTCATGACTTGCATCAATTCGATTACAAGGAATATTTGAAAGAGGTCCACTCTATTCGAAATAATGCGGACTACCTGCGAAAATATCGCTCACTGCCCACTACGCCGCTGTGGAAAGAATATCTGCAAGAGACGGTAACGCAATTCTTTAAAGATTTCCGTCAACACCTTGATCGCACTTCGGGGCGTCGATTTCCTTTGTCCATGAATCTCGGAACAGTGGATCGACCAAACGAAACCAATGTACAGTTTTTCCTCACTCCGTATGCCGATTATGTCATTGCTGAAACGCCGATCAAGGGTGAGGCCGACTTGTATGCCCGTGCGGCTACGTTTCGTTCACTAGGAATCGGGTATATTCCTTCCACCGCATCCGATTCCGTTGCAAAAGGCAGGCGGGCCATTGCAATGTTTTATTCTCTCGGTGCAACTCCTTTGGTTCCCTGGGACGTTTTTATCGTCGGCGAAGCCCGCTATTACGGGACGGTAGGAGAATATGGCGATCTGTATCATTTTGTCCGCAAGCATTCATATCTTTTCGACGATTGGGAAATAGCGCCCGTTGTCGGCATCGTCATTCCCATCGACAAGTATCGCGAAGCCGACACCATGACCCTGGTCCGTAAACTTGTTTCGAACAACGTGCCGTTCGCATTTGTTCCCACCGGCGGCAGTCGCGACATCAAATACACCCTGGACAGGCAGCGAATAGAACACTTCAAAGTTTTGATGACGGTCAATCCCCTCAATGATTTTTCCCCAAAGGACCGCGACATACTCCACTCGGTTTCTTCTCCCAAGCTGTCGGCAGGGGAAATTTCCGAGGCAACCATCAGGAACCTATCGCCTTTCTTTCATGCAAAGGGCAAAGACAATCTAAGGCTCATCACGAACGGCAACACAACACGAGAACGCATGGACGAGCTTGCCATTCATGTCATTGCACCACATGGGCAGGTTAAGGATGGGGGACTCCCTTGCACCAGGACCATAGGCATCAAATCGTCGATGCTTGACGGTAAAGAACTTCAAAACGTCACCTGGCATTGCATTGGTGGAACGTCCGTGGAAGTCGAATGGAATAAGGTTGCGCAGGGTTTTCGGATCGAATTGCCCACTTGCAACGAATGGGGTATTATCCATATGAAAACAACAAGTCTACAATGAACCAAAACCTGTAATGGAGAAAAAATGCGTAAACTTTCAGCGTCGATTTTGTCGGCGGATTTCGGGAAATTGGCGGAAGAAGTCAAAGCAGTGGAGCGTGCGGGAACGGACTGGATCCATGTGGATGTCATGGACGGGCATTTCGTTCCCAACATCACAATCGGACCCGATGTGGTTCGATCCCTGCGCCGGGCGACGTCTCTTCCCTTGGATGTGCATCTCATGATCGAAAAGCCCGAGAGGTACGTCAGGGATTTCGTTGACGCTGGGGCTGACTGGCTGGGAGTTCATGTGGAAGCGTCACCTCACCTGCACCGTACCATCCAGAGCATCAAGGAATTGGGGGCAAAGGCGGCGGTTACCTTGAATCCGGCCACGCCCCTTGTTTTCCTTGAAAATATTTTGGACGAAGTGGACATGGTGCTTCTCATGACTGTAAATCCGGGGTTTGGAGGACAGAAGTTCATCACGTCCTGCCTGGAAAAAATTCGAGCCTGCCGAAAGATGATCGACGATTTGGGGCGACCCGTGCTTCTGGAAGTGGATGGAGGAGTCAACAAAAGCACTATCGACGCGCTGGTGGATGCCGGGGTGGATGTCTTTGTGGCAGGATCGGCCGTTTTTAACGGCGGAGATTATGTGGGCAACATCAGGGCGCTCAAGGACCGAATGTAAGGATAAGTTTCCATGGTCGGATCAAAGTGCATGCTTTTCGAGGGTAAGCACTCCCAAAATCCCCACGCCTTTCATCTCGACGGCATCCAGGAAGGAAAAACCGGCGGCGGCCAGAGCCTCACGAAAATCCCGGCTTTGGAAGCGGTCTTCCGTGGGGTGTGCCAGCAGGTGTTTGGTGATGAAGTTTTGGTAGAGGGTGGGGTAAAGTTCTTCCACGTAGAAAGATCCCCCGGTTTTGAGCACACGGGAAATTTCTTCGAGAGCTTTCCACCAGCGGGGAACATGGTGTAGGGCACCAAAGTCGAAAACTGCATCGAAGGATGCATCGGGGTAGGGAAGGGTGGCTGCATCGGCGACATAGGCGAAGATGCTCTTGTCGGCATGGGCGGCAAGGTAACTTTTGGCAAGGCGGATCATTTTGAAATCCAGATCCGTGGCGTGAATGACGGCGGGATTCATCTCCCGGCGGATCAGTCTGGAGCCGGCGCCTCGGCCACAGCCAATTTCCAACACGCGAGCCTCGGGTGAAAGGGGCCTGATCTTTTTCATCCAGCGGATTTGAAATTTTTGCTCCACTATCCGTAAAGGATTGTTCACCACGAGTCTTTCAACCCAATTCAGCTTCATGCTTTCACCCCTTCAGGATTTAGTACCCACATGCACTACGGATATGCCTCTGGAGAATCTTTTGTAGAAAACTTTTTCAAAGCCAATATTTTCGAGGATGGACTTGAGTTCGCCCGGGCCGGGAAAAAGACGGATGGATTGAGGGAGATAGGTGTAGGCGTGCTCGGATCCCCCGAAAATCCTGCCCACGGCGGGCATGATATAAAATGAGTAAAAGTCGTAGAGGGCCTTGAACCAGGGCGGGGAAGGCTCGGAAAATTCCAGGCACATGAGCTTCCCTCCCGGCTTCAAGACGCGGTGCATTTCCCGGAAGCCCTGCTCCATGTGGGTGAGGTTGCGAATGCCGTAGCCCACCATGGCACCTTCGAAACTGTTGTCGGTAAAGGATATTTTTTCCGCATCTCCCTGGATGTAGAAAATGCTGTCTGCGTGGGGGGATGCTTTTACCTTGGGGCGGCCTGCGGCCATCATGGACCAGTTGATGTCGTAGAGGAAAATCCTGCCCGAGGGCCCGATGATTTCGGCTGCGTCGAGGGCCAGATCCGCAGTGCCCCCACATACGTCTATGACATGGGCTCCCGGTTTTAGACCCATCAGCTCCACGGCCGCCTGTTTCCAGGCGTAATGGATGCCGAAGCTCAGGAGGGTGTTCATGAAATCGTAGTTGTGAGCCACTGTGTTGAAATGGCGCCGCACCAGGCTGACTTTCTGCTCCACGGGAACATTGAGGAAGCCGAAATGAGTGGTGCCTGTCGTTCGGCTCGAAACAGGTTTCTCCGGGGCGGCTCTTTGGCTTGAGGAGTTATGGAGGCGCATGAAATTCCCTCATGGGGAGAATGACCGCAAAAAACGGCATCGAATGGGATTCCCATTGGAGTGGGAAAGGAGATTTCCCATGGAAAGATCACTTTTGATAAGACCCGGTAGTCCTAAAATTCAGCCCATCCGGCACATTTCGGATGGGAGCGCGGGTTCATCCGAAATGTGCTGGTCGGTGTTGATCATTGGTTGTTGACCATTACAGTCATTGAGGCGGGTCAGTGCCGAGTCCCACTTTTTTAGTTTTTTTTCAGGCCAGGCTGGGTTTGACGACCAGGCCTGTGCGAATGCAACGTGTGCATACGCGCACTTTGCTCACGGTACCTTCTTTGTTCACATGGCGTACCGATTGTAAATTGGGCAACCAGACACGCTTGGTCTTGTTGTTGGCATGGCTGACATTGTGGCCCGTATGAGGTTTTTTTCCACAAAACTCACATTTTCTGCTCATGACGAATGTCCTTTCTCCCTGAAACGATTTCCTAGAAAATGTCGCGGAATTCATACTCTCCAGTGCCCGTCAATAAGGCATTGCATGGCATACAAGCCAAATATTCCGAGGCATTTGTCTCATCTATAAAGCTACAAAAGAGAGCTTTTACCACAGGGGAGTTTTTAGAGCAAGGCTTTTGATGGTTCGGATAGCCGGAAGGGGCACCGAAAGGTTGACAATGTCCAGGTTGATACGCTAGGAATATTTTGCAAGGCGTGCCGGGTGGTTATCGACCTGATGTTTTGAAAGAGTTTTTTGTCTTGATAGGGAATCAGGGAATCAAGGATAGACAAGGATGGGTGATGGATCGTGATGCTTTGTTGCTTGAATGGAAAGAAGAGCTTGAAAAAGCCCTAAAAGGTATCCCAAAGAGTTTCCGCAGCGAACGGACTGTCAGGAGAACTCTCCAGTGCCATCTTTATGCTCGGCTGGTTTCCAGGGGCTACAAGGTGGTGGCGGACTACATGCCGCCGCGTATTGCGGAACGTCCTGTTGATATACTTGTTATGGATGAAAAGGGTGCCGTCCCGTTTGCCTTCTGTCTGGATGCGGTGATAACCTTGCCTGCCGTCAAGAGTCTGGGAAGTTTTCAGGCGGAGTGTAAGGTCATTTACACCATGGGCCATCTAGAGAAAAAGGTTATGGAAAGCCGTTTCTTTCTGAAGCCGGAGATTATCCATCATCACTTGGGTCGCGAGTTGCCGTTGGTGTCCGCAGGTTCCTGATTCCGCTGTATATGAATGTCGCTTGTATATGTATGAATGTCGCTCTTTTTGATTGAGCCTACATGGCGGGAACTCGGTGATCAGTCGAGGTAAATCAGGATTGCTCGAAAATGTGGCTGTTTTGCCTTGACACCCTAGAGCACGTGTGACATAAGGGTAGTCAGATTTTGCTTATGATTTGAAATCTATATTAGTGTGAGTTGTTTCTATCGGCTTGTGTGGTGGGGTATGAATGTGTTTTGTCCATGCCCTGCGGTTTGGCAGCTTTTGTTGTTCGCATGATTGTGTGGACGGAAAGGAGGTGAGGCCGGGGAGAATATCGTAACCATACGTAGTTGGTGGGTTTTTGTAATCGAGCGAGATTTTGTCTTTTTGTCCAGCTCTTGAGTACGTTCTCTTTCCTATGCTGATTGAAATGACCATCCCCAACGGACACTGCATATCACTGTGCATGATTCTTCAATCCGCTCCAGAGTTGGCGTTTTTCCATTCTTCTAATTTTGAGCTTTTAATCATTCAATCATTTAAGTAGGCCTTTATTTTTCTCTTTACCAAGCAGGCTTGGTGCCTGTGCCGTAGGGATGGCCATGGGGCGGCTTCGTTTAGTGTCTTTGTCGGTAGTATTGGAGTGCTTCCCATTGCAGTGTCTTATTTTTAGACTTTTGCCATACCCGTACGGGCGAAATGAATTCGCGAGGACGTCTTTAACAATGAACCACTAAAAACAGTGAGGTAAAAAGATATGTCAAGCGAAGTAAGTGCACCGATACCACGTTGGTTGCCTCTTTTGGGCGGAATTTTAGGAAGTACCACCTGCGGTCTTTTGCTCTATGCCTGGAGCGTTTTCATCAGGCCTCTCAATGCGGAATTCGGATGGACCCGTGCGGAAATCGCCCTGGCCTTCGGAATCTGCTGTTTCGTCTTTGGTATGTGTACCATTCCTTCCGGTCGTCTCAGTGACAAAATCGGTCCTCGAAAAGTCGTGCTCGTGGGCTCGGTGGTAACGACCATCGGTTTTGTGGCTTCCGGTTACATCAACAGCCTGATGGGGTTGTATTTCACCTACGGCGTCATTTGTGGTATCGGTGGCGGCATGCTTTACCTTCCGCCCATTGCCACGGGTCCCAAATGGTGGCCGGACAGGCGAGCCCTTGCCACGGGCTTCGCGGTTGTCGGTCTGGGGCTCGGTTCATTCATCATGGCGCCCATTGCTACCTGGATCATCGAAAATCACGGTTGGCGCAACGTGTTCATCTGGGTTGGTTTTGCCATGGGTATTTTGGGCATTCTTTCCGGCCTTTGCCTCCAGAATCCCCCTGCCGGTTGGAAGCCTCCCGGCTGGTCGCCTCCTCCTCCACCTCCCGGAGCTTCCGCCAAGAGCCAGGAAGATTATACTCACGATGAAGCCAAAGCCACTCCTCAGTTCTGGATGCTTTATGCCGCTTATTTTTGCTCCTGCTTTTCCGGACTGATGGTGATCGGCCACCTGGCGGGTGTCGGTGTTGACCGTGGGTTGGAGCCCATGGCCGCTGCCGGTGCCGTTAGTGTTCTCGCCATTTCCAACGCCGTTGTGCGTATTGTCATCGGTGGTTTCGCGGACAAGTTTGGAACCAAGCCGCTTTTCCTCGGCCTATGGGTTGTTCAGGTCGTGATGTTGCTGCTCATCTACCCCGTGGCCGGCAATGTGACCCTGTTGTGGCTCGTGGCTCTGGTCTTCGGTTGGAATTACGGAGCACAGTTCACCCTGTTTCCGGCTACAACCCTCCAGTACTACGGTGCAAAAGCTCAGGGAGCCAACTATGGTCTGCTCTTCAGCGCTTTTGGTGTTGCGGGTCTGGTGGGACCGTGGTCCGGTGGGGCTCTGTACAGAATGCAGGGCAACTACTCCATTCCTTTCATCGTGGCCGCTGTTGTTATGGCTGTATCTCTCATCCTCCTTGCCATTGCCAAGCCGCCACCACGGCGCTAGGCAAGCCTATCAGGCTTGATGCCTGAAAACTGAACCATCCAACCCGGGAAGCCCTGGCTTCCCGGGTTTTTTAGTTTCAATTTTGAATACGAGGTGGATGTCTTTGATTGATATCGGGAAAAATGGATGAGTTGTGTGATCATAACTGTAGGGCTTGGCGATTTGGAGAGGGAGCAGTTGCAATCCTGGGTCAGGCGCATTGCCTCATCCGTTGATTTTCGCCATGTTGGAATGTGGTCTCAACTGGGACCGCTGGAAGAAGGGCTCAGTGTTTGCCTGGGGGTCTTGAGGCTTTTGGAGGGGCAATACAAGCCCTGGCGTGAGGTTTCCATGTTGAGGCGCCGCCTTCCCGACAGTGCGCCGCTATTGGTGCTCATTCCCGAGGGGCAATCGGCCCTCATTCGCCGGTGTGTCAAAGCCGGAGCTGACGATTACTGGATCCTTCCCTTTAATGAAGAGGTTTTCATGCCTCGATTGCAGGTTCTGCTGGAGTGGGCCGCTGCGACGGAAACGGCCCGGGGAACGCGAGTGGATGGTGATCGCGATCCTGGTGAGCAACAGAAGGGGGCGTGGCTTATGAGCCTGCTGGAGGAGTTCTTCCAGAAGATGGGGGGGGAAGGCTCGCTGCCGCGTACTGATTCCACGCTCCTGGGAGGACGATGGAAAATGATACGCAACCTGGGGGGAGGGAGTTATGGGGAAGTGTGGCAGGTGGAGCATTTCGAGACGGGGGAGCGGGCTGTTGCCAAAATTCCTCATTCCATCAAAAGTAACCCGAGGTTCATGCAGGAAGCGAGCATCTTAAAATGCCTGGCTGATCATCCTCATTCCGTGCGCCTGCTGGAGATTGCCCACGATGGGGGGAAAGTAGTTCTGATCCAGGAGTTTGCCGACGGCAAGACTCTCCAGGAGCTCCTGGAAGAGGGCATGGAAGGTAGGGAAAAAGAGACGGCCTTTTTGCAGTTGGTGCAGGTTCTGGCTTATGCTCACGATCAAAACATCATGCACCGGGACATCAAGCCCGACAATATCATCGTGCAGGCATCAGGAGGGCTCAAGCTCCTGGATTTCGGTACGGGAAAGCATTTGTCCGGAGAGAGTTCGAGCAGTACCATCATTGGATCGAGGCCTTACATGTCGCCCGAGCAGATCAACGGCCGGAGTTGCCTTGCCAGTGATGTATGGGCTCTGGGGGTGATCCTGTACGCTCTGGCCACGGGGCTCATTCCCTTTTACTACGATAACGACAAGGCCTTGATGGACGCCATCCTCGACTGTGAGCCCGACAGGCCTTCGACCCTTGAAGAGGGGATATCTCCCGAACTTGAGAGGGTCATTCTCAAGTGCCTGGAGAAAAAACCGGAGAACCGCTACGGTACGGCAGGTGAACTGCTGGGTGATCTGTTGAAGACGTTTCCTTCCTTTGGAGATGGTGAGGTCCTGAAATTTTGATGGCTTTGGTTCACGAAGTTTCTTCTTGGGGATAGTTCCAGTGGCGGTCAAAATAATCCGGGATATTGCAGACCACGATGAGGGCATCAATCAGCTGGTTTTGAGCATCCTTGAACATCCCTTCGATAACGGCCTTGCAGGAAAAACCTGCGTTCCGGCAGGCTTTCATGGCAGCGATGGAGTCCAGGGGAATTTCTCCCCACAGTTTTTCCAATCCCAAATCATGACCCAGCATAACGATCTCGTTGAGCATGAGAGTCGCCAATCCCTGGTTCTGGTAGTCGGGGGCGATCACCACTCGAACCCTTCCGATATGACGCTTCCATCCGTGCGGAACTCGATGAAGGGCCAGGTTTCCCACCACTTTCCCATCCACCAGGGCCAGAAGCGGCAATACCCGGTCGTAATTGAGATTTCGAGCCCACTCCTCGACGATTTTCCTGTCTTTCACATCATGACGCAAGAAGATGAGCAGCTCAATGGGAAGGCTGATGAAAAACTCGTAGAGAGCCTCCTCGTCTTCCTTCACCATAGGTCTGAGCAGCACCTTTCTTCCATCTTTGAGTGTTCCTTGCTTTTGTCCGAACATCATTTTCAATCCTCCTGAATGGTCACTTTCAAATGGACTTGTGAAGCAGATGGGGTTTTCCGGCAATGTATCTTCCTCAAACTCCTTTTTCCAGGCGGATGGCCAGGTAATTGGGGAGGCCCGCACGCAGTATTTTTTCCTGTGCGAGGGAAATGTCGTAACTCACAGCTTTGAAGCTCACGATCCATCGGATGGTATCCAGGACGGCGTATCGTGCCCGGTTGTCCCCCTGACGAGGCTGCCCCACACTTCCCGGGTTGATGAGGTAGTCGTTTTCCAGGTTCAAAAGGATCGAACTACAGGTCATGGGGATCGCGGTCACTTTGCCCTGGGGGTTTCTGACCCACGCTTTTTGCTGGTGTGTGTGGCCGTAGAAACAAATATTGATGGAAGTGTGATGCTTCGAAAGAAAGTTGAAGATGCGCTTGGCCTGAAACACATCTTGGATATAGCTGAAGAGATTTTCAGGTGTGCCGTGACAAAAGAGTACTCTTTCCATGAGAGAGAAGGTTTTGTGGAAAGTTTTCAAGAATTCCAGGGAACTTCCATGGAGCCGGTTTCGTGCATAAATAAGAGCTTCATGTGCCAGTACATTGAAGTTTTTCGCTACAGTGGGGTCAATCACTCCCAGGTCGTGATTTCCCAAAATACAAACCGATCCCATCTGGCGTACCATTTCCAGACATTCCAGGGGATCGGCATTGTAACCCACCAGGTCGCCCAGGTGTATGGTCATGTCTATGCTATCGTCTTGCATGGCCTTGAGAACGGCATCTAGGGCTTCATAGTTTCCATGGATATCTGAAAAAATACCCACACGCATGGCTTTACTCCACCAGCACGGGTTCACGAAGGATCATTTGAATGGCCTTATTGGCGCAGGTTGCCAGGGTCGGGTGGGTTCCCTCGAGGGATTCGATTTGCCGTAAGTGATCGGCCGTGCGGAGGATCACCATGGCCAGGTCCCCCTCATCGACCCCGAAAAGATTTCTCACCTCTTCCCATGTGCTGCCGTTTGCCCAGTGGTACACCGCAGTGGATGCCCAAAAAGGCAGGGAGGGGATGTGGAAGCCTTCTTCCTCGAGTTTTTGGCGCAGAGGCTGCGAACTGTTGAGCATATGCAAAAAAGGTTTTGCCAGGTCGGGGTATTTCCACACGAGCCTCGATAGCTGCATGTCCCCAGGCCGGTCCCGGTCCATGACAAAAGGCGCAATGAGTGCAGCCAGGCAAGCCGGGTCTCGATCGGGAAAAACTCCTTTGCGGATTCCGTCGGAAATGAGGAGGGGCTGATCGAGTCTCAACTCGCAGGCCCACATGCCGTCGTGGGTGAGATGTCCTTTCCCGTCCACATAACCTTCGGCTTTAAGGATACGGAAATGCTGCTGAAAAGATTGCCAGAGGCGTTCCTGGATGGTTCGGACCTGTGAGTGCAGGTGCAAATACCGGTTCAAAGCCGAGTTGAAAGGGTGATGTGATGCAGATTTGATGCAGGGTCCGTGAAGTTTGCATTGAGAACAGGGCAGTTCGGATTTGCACGCCATGAGGTCCTTCATTTCCCGAACTGTTGCTTCTAAAATCGTGGATTTATCTGGATTTTCAATCTCTTCCACTTTTTTGAACGGCTGCCGCTCAATGTTCAGGGCGATTTCCTCCCAGTCATCCAGGGCTTCCAAAGGCGGTATGTGTTCGATCATCTCCCCCATGTGCCGTATGCGCTGGAAGTTGACACGGTAAGTCCTGATCCGCCCTCTTTTATGCCGAAGAGGCAGGCCGAGCCGGATGGATTCAACGACTCTGCGTTCCATGTTGGGATTATGGTGAACCACATAGGGGGTGCCCCTTTGGGTCAAAAACAGTCTGCCCGGCACGAGAAGGCTGGTGAACGAGTGGGCGGAAGCCTGCTTTTTCCATTCTTTTCTGGCTCTTCGGAGTTTTTCCGTGAGAAGGATGAATTGAGAGCGGACTTCCATGAGCCTTTCTGCGGAACCGCAGGCCATTTCCGGTGCCCATTCCATCAATTTTTCCCGTGTCTTTTTAAAATGGATGGCTACCTGGTTTTCTCTGCTGACATTCTGGTGAGTCGCCAGTGAGTGAGAAAAGAGGGTGCGGATTTCGTCCGGAGTATGGGAGAGGAGGAGATTGAGCACCATGGAGAAATTTACCCGGATACGACTTTCAATAGCATCGGGAGGTGCCTGGAGCTGCGTGTGGATGAGTTGGGGGTCCAGGAAGGGACCGGGTACGGTCAGGACGAAGCCGATTTCGTCCATGCCCCTTCGGCCCGCACGGCCTGTCATCTGGAGGAGGTCCGTGGCTGTGAGTTCGATGAATTCCGTCCCGTTGAAGCGATCGCTTTGAAAGATAACGACGGTGCGAGCGGGAAAGTTGACGCCGGCGGCCACTGTGGAGGTGGAGAAGATGGCGTGGAGGTGGCCTTCTTGCATGAGCTTTTCCAGGAGCAGCTTCCAGTGGGGAAGCTGGCCTCCGTGGTGAGCGCCCACCCGGGCTTTTTCGAGGGTGGCCAGGTGCTGGTGATGTTTGAGGAAAGGATATTCCTCCAGGAGTCCGTCCAGGCGTCGGAAAAAGGCCTGGGATTTGTAAGATTTTTTATCGTCGGGAAGGGGTGGACACAGTGCAACCGCCCTCTCGCAATCGGCACGGGACTTGAGAAAAAAAATGGCGGGCAGCAGGTTGGCCTGGTGCAGAACTTTCATGATCCCGGAAATGTTGGGGAAATGGTGCCGGGGGAAGCTTCCGGTGTCCAGTTCACGGATGGGGGGGAACAGCCCACGGCGGGTGCTTAAGGGGGTGAGTTCCCCTGTGGGAAACAGGAAAAGGGGGTAAAGAGGCACGGGACGTTCCTGTGCAGCTACCCACTTGCACGGAGTTTTCCTGAGCCATTCCAGCCAGCCGCAGATTTCTTCCGCGTTGCGGATAGTGGCGGAAAGGAGGAGGATGCGGACTCTCGATGGAAGATAAATAAGCACTTCTTCCCAAACGACTCCACGGTCTTCATCGCCCAGGTAATGGGCTTCGTCCAGGACCACCAAATCCTCTTCCAGGTCTTCGCCCCGATGCATGATGTCGTAGAGCTGATTGCGGAGAATTTCCGTCGTGCCTACAATGATGGGCGCTTGGGCGTTTTCCTTGCGGTCTCCAGTGAGTATCCCAACGTTTTCATTGCCGAATAGTGCTCGGAACTCTTCGAACTTGGCATTGGACAAAGCCTTGAGGGGAGAGGTGTACCAGCTCCTGCCGCCCTTGTGGAGCACTTTGCGGATGGCTTCGACGGCGATGTACGTTTTGCCCGCACCCGTCGGGGCCGTGACCAAAACATCAGAAAGATCAAGGGTTTCCAGTGCTTCAATCTGGAAGGGATCGGGAATGAACGGACTTTCTTCGGGTACCCTGATTTTTTCGAGTACGGGGGCCACGCTTTTATGGATGCTGAGGCGCATGGGGGGCAGGGAATCCCGAAAGGTGTGTGGGGAATCGGGTTCCCTGCGCTGAAAAGGCTTTTTTCTGCTGGGATATGGCCTTCTCATGAGGCACCACGCAGCATTTCCCGGAGTACTTTGGGAAGAATGCCTCCATGCCGGTAGGTCTCGATCTCCATGGGAGTATCCAGGCGGCAGATGGCCTGGAAAGAAAGGATTGTGCCGGTGTTTTGCACGGCCTCTACGATCATGGGAGTTCCTCGTGAGATGGCAAGTTCAAGCCCGTGGAAATGGTAAACTTCGTCTCCCGATAAACCCAGACCACGGGCAGACTGTCCCGGTAGAAACTGGAGAGGAAGGACGCCCATTCCAATGAGGTTGCTCCGGTGGATGCGCTCGTAACTCTCTGCTATTACCCCCCTGATTCCCAGGAGTGCCGTGCCCTTGGCGGCCCAGTCTCGGCTGCTTCCCGTGCCGTATTCCTTGCCCGCCAGGACAATGAGAGAGACCCTTTCTTTCCTGTAACGCTCCGATGCTTCCCATACGGTCATCTGCTCCTCCGAAGGAAAATGGCGGGTATGGCCCCCCGACAGGTTTTTTGCCAGCAGGTTACGGATGCGCGTGTTGGCGAAGGTACCTCGAATCATGACCTCGTGGTTGCCTCGCCGCGATCCATAGGAGTTGAACTGATGGGGTGCAACTCCCTGGCTTATGAGGTATTGGCCCGCAGGGCTCGAGGGGGGAATTGCGCCCGCCGGCGAAATGTGGTCGGTGGTGACGGAATCTCCCAAAAGCAGGAGGGATCGAGCATGGGAGATGTCTTGCATGGGAGGCACACGCAGGCTCAGTCCATCCAAAAAGGGAGCCTTGCGGATGTAAGTGGAACGGGAATCCCAGGCGTAAGTGAGGTTCTCAGGGATCTGAAGAGCCTGCCACGGTTCTTTGCCTGTGAAAACGTCCCGATAAGCTTCCTCGAAAAATGTCCGCTTCACATGCCCGCTCATCACTGCGGCGATTTCTTCATCCGTGGGCCAGATGTCTCGAAGGTAAACCATCTTTTCCTGAGCATCTTTTCCAAGGGGCGTTTCCGTAAAGTCGAAATCCATGGCTCCGGCAAGAGCGTAAGCCACCACCAGGGGAGGTGATGCCAGATAGTTGGCGCGCACGGCCCCGTGAATCCTTCCTTCGAAGTTGCGGTTTCCACTCAAAACTGCCGCTGTCACCAGGTCACCCTCTTCGATCGCCTTCTGAATGTGAGAGGGTAGGGGGCCGCTATTGCCGATACAGGTGGTACAGCCGTAGCCGGCCAGGAAAAATCCCTGTTTTTCCAGGGCTTCCAGCAGGCCTGATTCTCGAAGGTAACTCGTGACCACCAGGGAGCCGGGGGCCAGGCTGGTCTTGACCCACGGTTTGGAGCGGATTCCCTTTTCGAGGGCCTTTTTGGCCAGGAGCCCCGCAGCGATCATGACGGCAGGGTTGGAGGTGTTGGTGCAGCTGGTGATGGCGGCAATGACCACGGAACCATGGCGTAAAGTGTAGTTTTCGGTAGGAGACGAAATGTGAGCCCGTGCATCCGTGCGGTGGTGTTCCAGGCCGAATCCCCACTGGGAAACGGGTTTTTGTAATGCAGCCTTGAAGTGAGAGGGGACACTTATAAAAGGGATGTGATCCTGAGGTCTTTTAGGGCCGGCCAGGGCTGGTGCCACTTCAGTAAGGTTGATGGTCAGCTGCTCCGTAAAAGCGCCGGGATAGGGTTCGTGGGGGGAAGAGAAGAGCCCCTGCTCTCGAGCATAGGCTTCCACCAGTTCGATCTGCTCTTTTTTGCGGCCCGTGAGTCTCAGATACTCCAGTGTTTGTTCATCGATGGGGAAGAATCCCATGGTGGCTCCGTACTCGGGAGCCATGTTGGCGATGGTCGCCCGATCCGCGAGGGAGAGGACGGAAAGGCCCGGACCGTAGAATTCCACGAATTTTCCCACCACATTTCGTGATCTAAGCAACTGGGTCACATGCAAAACCAGGTCGGTGGCGGAAACCAGTGGAGGGAGGCGATTTTCGAGGCGGACTCCCACCACGTCGGGGATAGGCAGGTAGTAAGGCTGACCGAGCATTACCGCTTCGGCTTCGATGCCTCCGACTCCCCAACCCATGATACCCAGGGCGTTGATCATGGTGGTGTGCGAATCGGTGCCCACCAGTGTATCCGGGCAGGCCAGGACATGACTTCCGCCAGGAAGGATCTGCACCACGGAAGCCAGGTGCTCCAGGTTCACCTGATGCACGATTCCCCTGCCCGGCGGCACCACGGAAAATCGATTGAAGGCTTTTTGAGCCCACTTCAGGAGGCTGTAACGCTCTCGGTTTCTTTCGAACTCCTTTTGTTCATTTGCCGACAAAGCATCAGAGGTTCCGTAGGTGTCCACCTGAATCGAATGGTCAACGACCAGGTCAACCCTTACCAGGGGATTGATGCGGTCGGGATCACCTCCCAGTTCGATCATGGCATCACGCATGGTTGCCAGGTCCACCACGGCGGGAGCCCCCGTGAAATCCTGAAGGACGACTCGTGAGGGCATGAAAGGGATTTCTATTTTAGGGTTTTCTTCAGCATGAAAATAGCGCACCAGAGATTCAATGTGGGCGGAGGTTGTCGTTTTTCCATCTTCATGGCGCAGCAGATTTTCCAGTAAAATCTTGATGGATAGGGGCAGCGAAGCCACTTTCCCACCCATGGATGTATCGAGTTTCTTTAAGGAAAAATACCGGTAGGGGCTGCTCCCCAAATGAGTGATGTGCTCCGTTGCAAAACTGTTTTTTATGATTTGTGTCATTGTATTCCTCGAAACAAGACCAACCGAAGATGGTCTGGAATGAAGCATTGAGACCTTGGATTCATATACCCCCATCAAGGGAATAACTCTGGAGCAGGACCAGAAGCATCATGATAGCTGAACCGCAAGGATTGTGCATCATTAAATAGGTCATGCAGTCCGGATATGAAATGGTGAGGTTCCGTGGGTTTCCAACAGAAACCCACGGAATCAACGAACAAGGCAAAAAAATAGGGATTCCTCGTGGAATCCCTATTTTTTTGTTGGAAGCTCACTTATATGCGAATGACTAATATCCGCTGGCTACAATAAGGTTGGATTTTGTTTTTCTCGCATAGGTGTTTTTCTCTTTGCCGTCCCACATGTAAGTGATCCAGAGGCCCTCGGGGGTTGCGGCCTGCAGGGCTTCGTAAATCGGCATGGCTTTTTGCTTCAGATCCTGGCCTGCCAATGTGGGGTGAACGATAAGGGTGCCGGCTGTATCCATGACGAATGCATAGGGGTCGTACGCGTTGGGTGCGTAGCTTGCGGCATCTTTTCCACCATCGATGGCGTTGACCATTTCGTTCACATTTTTGCTGATGGCATCTCTCATTCCTGTCTCCTTCTCGTTTGTCGGTATCAATCAACCCGCCCCATGCAGGTTCTTAAAATACATCAATCAAACTTCTTCGCAGGGAGAGTGATAAACGAAGAACAGGTTGAGCAGCATTTTGGGATTTCAGCGGAAAAGCAGACAACGAACGATGAGTTTACCTTTTGGACCCCTCACACCTTCAAGCACTTCGTAAAATCTTATATAACAGAATGGACAGAGGATTTCATAAGTTGGGGAAAAAAGCAATCCTAAATTGATTCAGTAAATTGTTTTTTCCTAAATATGTTTGTGAAAAAGTGAAGTCGTGAACATGATTCGGAGAAAGATCAGCGGTAAGAAGATGGGTTCGATGCAAAGTTTTCTTCCGAATGTTGCTCCAGGCTATCAGTTGATAAAGACATCGCGGTAAAAGTCAAAATCTTCCGTAACTGCACCGGCACCTCGTATAACCGAGCGCAAAGGGTCTTCAGACTGCTTGACTTCGAGCCCCGTGGCGTGATGGATGAGCAGCCTCAGCCCTCTCAACAGTGAACCTCCCCCTGCTATCCATATGCCGTTTTCGGCCACATCGGCGGCAAGGACCGGTGATGCCTTTTCCAATACCTTTCGAACTGCATCGATAATGACCCTTGTAGGTTCCTGGATGGCCTCTCGAATTTGCACGTCGGAAATGGTGACCACTTTGGGCATATTGGTTACGATATCTTTTCCCCTCAGCTTGATCTGCAAAGATTTTTTGAGGGGAACGACCGAGCCCAGCTTGATTTTTAGGAGTTCTCCCATCATATCGGCAATGTGCAAGCGGTGTTCTTTTCGAATGTAATCGCAGATAGCCGCATCCATTTCATCTCCCGCCACTCGTATGCATTCCGCGCATGCGATAGAGCATCTCGATATGATGGCTACTTCCGTTGTTCCCCCTCCCACGTCCACCATCATCTGTCCTTTGGGTTCCTCTACGGACAGGCCCGAACCGATAGCAGCCGCCATGGGCTCTTCAATGAGAAATATTTTGCCTGCTCCCGCCATTTCAGCGGCTTCAACGACTGCCCGCTTTTCCACCGACGTGATCCCCGCCGGAACGGCGATTACAAGCCGGGGGCGTGATAAAGGAAACTTGTTGAGAATTTTCCCCAGGAAGGACTTTATCATGTAGGTGGCTGTTTCAAAGTCATGAATGACACCATCTTTAAGGGGTCTGGAGGTTACAAGATCTTTTCCATGCCTGCCCACGAGATTTCTGGCTTCACGGCCCACGGCCACCGTTTTGTTGGTTTGCCTTTCGAGGGTGACCACTGAGGGTTCATCGAGAACAACCCCTTTTCCTCTGATGTAGATGAGGGTGTTGGCCGTTCCGAGGTCCATGGCCATGTCCTTTGAAAGGAAATCGAATACGCGACCAATCATACAGAGTTCCTCAGTGGAAAAGAAATACGCCAAAGGGTGTTTTCAAGGATTGATCAAACGACTCCGGGATATTTCTCCGAGAGTTTTTCGATCGAAGCCCGACAGTCATCCATATCATTCAGAATCCGGGCACGATGAGCCTCCGTTTCCTGGTGCATCTGAGGAACAAGTTGTTTGTAGTAGTCGATGCCCCTCATGAGGTCTTTTCTGTATTCCTTCAAGTACTTCGCCCGTTGTTCGCTGGGGGCGGCCAGGTAGTCTCCAATTTCCTTTTCCAGGTAATCGATGTACATGTTCAATTCGGCCACGAACATATGAGGACGGGCGATATCGGCGATCAGGTCACAGCGTCCATAAATGTGGTCCACCATTTCCTTCAGGGAGAATGGCTTGGAAAAGTAGGCGAGGTTGGGACCGGGACAGATGGCCGGAGTGGGAGTGGGATCGCCCGCTTCTTCGAGGTGGTGGGTCAGTATTGCCGCTCCTGCCAGGTCCTTGCAAAGGCACACCTTATCAACAATGGCTTCAGCCATTTTTTTGCGTTGAGATTCATCCAGGTCGAGCTTGCTCAATTCATCCAGCTTTCTTTTTTGATAGAGCTGAGAGGCCAGGCATATGGGTTTTTCTGAAAATTCGGCGCTGGAGACCAGAAAACCTTTGGTGCATTTGCTACCGGGGTGTCCTGCTTTTATCCGGGAAGTTTTGTGCTCCTCACTGGTTGAGGTTTTCAGGTTGTTGAAAGGCACTCCCAAAGGGGATACGTTGCTTAGAAAAAGTTCTTTTTCAGTGGCTGCACAAAGTTTTTGGAGGGTGGTTTCATCCACTGTGGTGGCCTCGGGAACGAGCAGGAATGGAGTGCCCCATCCCGTGCCGTCAAGCTGGTAGTGATCCATAAGAAACTGGTTTTCTCGGGCTGTTCCGATGCCGCCTTGGGCGGTGAAGTAGACCGGATGAGGTTTTTTAAATGGAGCTTTTCCCTTTTGGATCAGAGCTTTGTTATACATTTCAAACAGGGTCGAAATGAGTTCCTCACGCCTGTTTTTGAATTCCTCCAGGCCGGGCCCCATCAGGTTGCCTCCATGAGCAAAGGCGTGACCACCACAGTTGAGCCCCGATTCCACACGGTATTCCGAAACCCAAAGGCCTTTTTTGGCGAAAAATTTTCCCTGAGTCATGGCAGATCGAAAATCGTTGACCTTGATCACGATTTTCTTTTTGATGAACCCATCCACGTTGGCGTGGAAATCCTTAAATTTTTCTACATAACCGTAGAGGCGGCCATTGAATCCCGCAGAAAAAACGATCGATGACTCCAGGGTGCTCATGGCATACCCCCGCAAGGCAGCCATGGCATCGTTGAATTCGACACCCAGTGGGGCGCCGTCCGTGCCGTAATTGGCGCGATCCAGCTTGGTCATGATGTTGATGTCGATACTTCCTGGAAGGATTCGTTTTCTTAGCTCTTCCTGGAGATCTGTTTTTTCCGCGCTTTGCTTCAACTCCAGCATTCTCAGGTACATTTGCTTGAATTGGGAGTTCTCGGGAAGCAGTTCAAAATAGTTACAGATTTCACTGCCGATCTCGAAAGCCGATTGCCTGATCTTTTCCACCTGATCCTTGACAATGCGGTCCAGGAGATTCAAGTAAGCCGTTATGCGGTTCGCCCTTGCATCCGGATTGCTTCTTTCGATGGGAGTGCATTCTTCTCCGAGCATTTTACAGTAGAACCCGCGCATCTTTTCGATAAGGATGTCATCCACGCAGGAAACCACCGAGGATATACCGTATCTGGCGACCTTTACAGGAGAGTCGATAGTGAAAGACGTGCCCATGACTGGGATATGAAAGGTGTGCATGGTTTTTATCATTTTTTCCTTCTCTTGATCATTGGGTTTTCCCTGAAAGAAGGCACATGATTCCGACATATGTGATAGTGACACAATGAGGAAACTGTTGCACTGTTTCGAAAGCTGATCAATTCCGGTATCTAACGGCTGCGCCGGGTCCTTTGTGGTTGTTTGCCACCGGCCGGGATACTGCTTTTCAGCGATGATTTCCGCAGCCTCGCTCCTGCTGACTCCATACTCAAGTAATGGGACAGTTTTTAATATCATTTCAGGGCAGCAAATGCAAAGGCTGGTGCAAAAGTTTCGTGCTAAATGCCACTTTCTTTTTTTTGTGTGAGTTTTGCGTTTTCTCCGGCGGCTCTGAGTATGTTTTTGAGTCTCTCCCTGTCATCGGCGGAAAACAGTGTCAGGTCCTTTGCCGGTGCTTCTCTTTCGCCGTATGAATTTGCCATGAGCTTCTCCAAAAGTCGGATCACATGTTTGCGGCTACCACTGATCGTATCCGGTGTTCGCATCGCGGATGCGGCAATTATACTTTCAACTTGCGTGCTATCTTGCGTGGCGGTTTGCACGGAGCCGCCTTTTATCATTTCATACAAATGGGAGAACTTTTCCGCATCTTCCCGGATGCCCTTTTGCTCTGCCATCTCCCCCAGCACCTTATAGAGAATAGCTCCTTTTTCATAGTACGCACGGGCTTGTTCGAGTACTTCTTCCGCCTCCTCGGCAAGGCCTGATTCCCATAAAGCCCGGCCCAGCAGAATGAGCCCTCGAATGTCGAACGGGTGATGAAAAAGACCTGCTCGACAGATGTTTATGGCCTCTTCCCAGTGCTTCATGCGACAAAACTGTTCTGCCAATGGAACAAAGGCTATGGACGTAGGGTCAATACAAAGAACCGCTTTCAAGAGCAATGGGTCGTCAAGGTCGATGCCCTTCAAAATAGGATCATGATCTACGTGGACTTTGGAAGGGTGTGTATGCGAATCGTTTGGGTAGGGTTCCTGGTCCGATAAGGTGCTTTCCACCATGTCCGTTTCCTCTTGACCGAGAGGGAATTTTTCCAGGACAAGGGTCAATTTCTTGAGTTCGGATGAAAGATCGGCTTCCTGATCCTGCCGGCTCAAGCACGTTGTCAGTTTTTCCATGCAGGAGCTCAGGACGGCTGTCGCTTTTTCGTCCCAGTCAGGCAGAACCTGTTCGGAAAAAAAAGTTTCCAATGCATTTCCAAAGTTAGCGAGGTGCTCATAGCCCAGCATGAGCATGGTACTGTTGAAATCCGTAAGCCCTTTTTTGAAGCCGTCGGTATTTCGGTTTTCCATGCTGTGGGCGGCTTCTTTTACGAGCTGGACAAATTCCTGTGATTCTTCGCTTGTTATAGGGATATCCATCGTTGACCATGCTCCTTTCGCACTCTTTTCTCCCTGATGGAGATTGGTGCTGTCGCCTTCAGGTTTTCTTGCTATGGCTTTTTCATGCTCATGCAAGGAGCATTTACAGGCTTGTTGGATACCTGGTCAAGGATTAAGGCGACTTCCAGGAATAAATTCTTTCGCTCGATAATATTTTTTGATCGTTTGATCGCGCGGAGATCACATAGATGTGCGGAGGCAAGGTGGGTAGGAAGAAAAAAATGTTTTCTCAGCTTGAAGATTCTTTCAATACTGCCATTTGAGTGCGAAGTTTCGTGGCGATGGCGTGAGCTTGTCTCAGAGGTTCGGGAATGCGGTAACGGCCGAGGCATCGGCGCACCAGTTCGAGAGAGGTGTTCAGATCCGATTTGTGACCCGGAGAAATGTAGATGGGTTTGACCCCTGTCCTGGAACAAAGCACGAAACCTACCGGCTCATCATGTATCAGGATGGGCCGATAAAGATCACGGGTCATTTGAAAGGGTTCGTGGCGGCCGCAAAGTTTCTTTTTGGCACACCCCACGGTGGGGATGTCGAGACATAGGCCGAGATGCGATGCCAGGCCCAGCTTTCTGGGGTGAGCGATGCCCTGTCCGTCGCACAGGATGACGTCGGGTTTTCTTTCGAGTAGTTCGAAAGCTTTCAGCAGGGGAGGGACTTCCCTGAAAGAGAGAAGCCCGGGAATGTAGGGAAATTCGATGGGACAAACACAATGAACCGTCTCGACGAGTTTCAGGTCCGGAAGGCGGAAAGTGACCATGACGGCGGTCAGCCGGTCAATGGCCGGCACATAGCTTATATCCGCCGCCCCCAGCACTTCGAAATGGGCTGGGAGCGGCTGGAGAATCACCTGCCGGGACAGCTCCCGTTGTAGAGAGACGGCTTCCCGGGGCGAAAGGTTCCAGGGGTGTGAACAGCGCATTCAAACAGCTCGCGGAATCAGCTGCAACGGGAGAACCCGCAGGAGCGGCACACGATACAGCCCCCTTCGTGTTCGACGGCCGCGCCGCAGTCGGGGCATGCCCCCATTTCATCCGTGGCCGAGGCCACATTGGTTTTGGCATGGTGATTGAGCACCTTGGCGATGGCGTCCGAGCACGACACCACCTGCTCGCCGTTTTTCCACACGGGGGAAGGGCAACGAATGCCCATGAGCTGCCGGACGACCGCTTCGACCTTGACGCCCGATCTCAGGGCCAATGATATGAGTCGGCTGGTGGCTTCGATTTGCGAATAGGCGCACCCTCCGGCTTTTCCCATCTGGGCGAACACCTCGCAAAAGCCGTACTCATCACTGTTGATGGTCACATAGAGCTTTCCGCACCCCGTGTTGATCCTTTCGGTGATTCCCGTCGTCTCGTCGGGCCGCGGCCGGGGTTCCACCTGTGGATACTGGGGCTTGCGCTGAATGTTCAAGACCTGCACGTCCCGGCTGCCGTCCCGGTAGATGGTGAGCCCCTTGCACCCCAAATCGTAGGCGGAAAGGTAGGCTTCTTCCACGTCCTTGACCGTCGCTGTAAAAGGGAAGTTGATGGTCTTGCTGACGGCATTGTCCGTGTGTTTCTGAAAAGCCGCCTGGATGCGGATGTGCCATTGGGGCTTGACGTCATGGGAGACGACAAAAACGCGCCGGACCTCCTCGGGAATTTCCTTGAAGCTCCCAATGCTGCCTTTTTCCGCGATGCGCTTCATGAGCTCTTCGCTGTAAAAGCCTTTTTGCTTGGCTGTTTTTTCAAAAAGAGGATGCACTTCCAGGAGTTCTTCGTTGTCGAGCACCTTTCGCACGAAGCTGATGGCGAAAACGGGTTCGATGCCGCTCGAACAACCCGAGATGATGCTGATGGTGCCCGTGGGGGCGATGGTGGTGGTGGTGGCGTTACGCATGTGGGGCGTTTGGGGAGTGTCGTAAACCGACCCTGCATAGTTGGGGAAATTGCCCCGGCTCAGGCCAAGATCGGCGGAAGCGGCCTTGCTCTCTTTTTGGATGAACGCCATGACGTCTTCGGCCGCCTGGACCGCTTGTTCCGAATTGTAAGGGATGCCCAGGGCAATGAGGAGGTCCGAGAAACCCATGACCCCGAGGCCGATTTTTCGGTTTGCCCTGGTCAATTCCTCGATGATGGGCAAAGGGTAGTTGTTGATTTCTATCACGTTGTCCAGGAAATGCACTGCGCTGTGAACGACTTCCTGCAAACGCTCGTAGTCGATCTGTCCCCCGCGCACCATGTGAGCCAGGTTGATGGAACCCAGGTTGCAAGATTCATAGGGAAGCAGGGGTTGCTCTCCGCAGTTGTGAACATAAAGTCCGTTGGCATCGAAGGCATTGATGCCGGGGACCTGAACGTCGAAAACCTCTTCCATTCCATCGGGGCACACCTCGGCAATCGTGGCAACGAAGCGTTCACGGTTGAGGCGACGCCGATAGGCGGCGAGCAGGGCAAGGAGGCGTTGCTGTTTGTGGGAATCGCGAAAGCCGATGTGGTCTGCAAAAACTGCGAGGTTGTCGTTGCTGATGATCAGTTCGTGCTGAGCCTTGGTTTCATAGGAGGCTTGTCCGCCTCGGCCGTCGGGGAGCATGGACGTACCCGCATCGCGACGATTGACGTAGAGGGTTGAAGCGATACCCAGTCGCAGCAACATGCGCTGAACCGCTTCGAGCATGTTCGGATCGCTTTGGGCAAGGCGAATGCTGACGCCTTTTTCCTGGCTGCCCTGGACGCTGCCGTCGGCGTCGAACAAACCGCCGAGAAATCCGCGATAGAATTCCGAGGAGGTTTTCTCCAGTGTGGGAGTGATGGTCTTTTTGCCGGGCGTCATGCCCAGGTCCAGGGCCAGGTGGCGGATGTGGGCCAGGCTCAGGCGGTATTCGTTGCGTCCGGAAACCGCTTGCCAGCCTTTGAAATCGCTGCGATGGGGAAGTTCGCGGGCGAAGGTTTCCGCAGCCGCCATGATGCCGCCAATGCCGCACGAGCCGCCGTGGTCGTTGATGGCCTGCCGGGGTTTCCAGACGGACAGGATGGCCTTGTCTTCCTTGAGCGTGCCGTCGCCGACCAGCAGGCCCAGCAAATAGCCCTCGCCAAGGCTGCCCATGCCTTCCCACCCGGCCAGGGAACGGTGATCATGCAGCACGATGAGGTCGCCGGCCCTCAATTCACCCGCAGCAATCCACTGTTTAGCGATTTCGTGGCGGCTCAGCGAAGCTGCTCTGAGAACTTTGTGATCAGCCGTCAGGCGCAACCGCTGACCCTCGCGGGTTGTCAACCGAACCACCGGCTTGCATCCCGTGGCGAAAAAGCCCGCAGCCGTGACGGCATGGGCCTGGCCGTCCACGATCAGGGAGGTCGGCCTGCCGATCAGGTCGCTCACTTGCCGGGGACCCTCGCCGGTCATCACGAACGTCTCCGCAGTCACGCAAGGATTGGTGCTTTCGATTTTTCCCGCCTTGGGGGTGGGGTTGGAGCGGTTCATGCTGTCGATGAAGATGATTCCCGGCTCTCCATTGCTCCATGCGGAATCGACAATTTGATTGAAAACACTCCGTGCCTTCAGTCTTCCGATACATTCCTTCGTGCGCGGGTTGATGAGTTCATAATCCCTGTCTTCACGCAAAGCCTTCATGAACTCGTCGGTGATAGCCACCGAGATGTTGAAGTTGGTGAGGCGCTCGTTATCCGTTTTGCACGTGATGAACTTCTCGATGTCGGGATGATCCACGCGCAGGATTCCCATGTTGGCACCTCGTCGGGTGCCTCCCTGCTTGATGGTTTCCGTCGCCGTATCGAACACGGTCATGAAGGAAACGGGACCGCTGGCCACTCCCTGGGTCGAGAGCACCTTGTCGCTTTCCGGCCGTATCCTCGAGAAGGAAAAACCCGTGCCGCCGCCGCTTTTGTGGATCATGGCCGCATGCTTGATGGCTTCGAAAATGCTGTCGATGGAGTCTTCCACCGGGAGCACGAAGCAGGCCGACAGTTGGCCCAAGCGGCGGCCGGCGTTCATGAGAGTGGGAGAATTGGGCATGAAGTCCAGGTTGGCCATCAAGTTGTAGAATTTCAGGGCGGTTTCCTGTATTCCCTCTTCTCCTTCGTAGGGAATGTCCCCTTTGGCCACCGCATTGGCCACCCGCCAGAGGAGTTCCTCAGGGGTTTCGATGGGTTCGTATTTGTCATTCTTTTTTAGATAGCGTTTTCGCAGCACCACCAGCGCGTTGCGCGAAAACCGGGGCCTGGTAAGACTGGTCAATGGCTTCACGCTTCTCTCTGCCTGACCGCTGGGAGAGTCCTGCGAATCCGACAAGGGTAAGGCATAGGATTGTGCTTGATCCATCGTATATTTACCTCTTTATAATATGTTTGGAGATTGGTTGAGCTGTCGAGCCATGCTCGATCCACTCAAGCAAAAAACATATGTACCGTGGAGAAAACAAGTGCGTCCACGAAGGAAAAAACCACGCAAATCAAGGGGCTTTCAGCTAAGGACAAGACATGTGAAGAGAAATGGGGTTCATGAGGAAAAACGTCAGAGTGGGTCATGGCAATGTTGCGTTGCATCAAAAAGTTGCCGGGAAACAAGGAATGTGTGAAGTAAATTTGTGACAAAATTTTGACTGTTTTTTTAGAGGAACAGTGGTAAGTTTTGTGAGGATGATTAATATGTTGTTCAGTACCGCATGCTATGAAAAATAATTGTGAGCGGGAAGGTATTTTCGAAAAAATAATATTCGAAAGGCTGGAAGGTCACTATGGCTGTCAAATTTAGAGATTACTACGAAACTTTGGGTGTTTCCCGTACTGCGAGCCAGGAAGAGATTCAGAAGGCGTATCGTAAACTGGCGAGAAAATACCATCCTGATGTGAACAAGGCTGAAGATGCAGAGAATAAATTCAAGGAAATCAATGAGGCCTATGAAGTTCTCAAGGATTCTCAAAAACGCCGGAAGTATGATCACCTGGGAGCCGACTGGCAGGAAGGTCAGGAATTTCGACCCCCTCCCGGCTGGGAAACTGCGTTCGATTTCGGCACAGGCGGAGGCCATCGTACCGAGTTCCACTGGGGAGGCTCGGGAGGCTTCAGCGATTTTTTTGAGACGATTTTTGGCGGCAGGGGATTTCACAACGTCAAGGGCGGGCGTAGCAGTGCCCATAGCCATGCCTGGGCGCAGGCAGGAGCCGATCAGGAAGCTACCATCAGGATCAGCCTGGAGGACGCCTACCACGGTGTCGGCAAGTCCATCACCATGCATTCTCACGAGCCCGGTTCCCACGGCAGGATGTCCGTGAATGAAAAGAGCTACGATGTAAAAATTCCTCCTGGGATCCTTCCCGGACAAAAAATTCGTCTCAGCGGACAGGGTGGAGCGGGTATCGGCGGGGGACCGAGCGGGGATCTTTACCTGAGAGTGGAATTGGAATCTCATCCGCTGTATCGGCTGGAAGGCCGTGACATTTATATGGAACTTCCCATTACACCCTGGGAAGCAGTCCTTGGATGCGAGACTCAGATCAATACCCTGTCGGGTCCCCTTTCCTTGAAGGTTCCGCCTGGAACCCAGAGCAACCAGAAGCTGCGCCTTAAGGGAAGGGGGATGCCCAATCCCAAGGGAATTCCCGGCGACTTGTTCGTGGTGGTCCAGATCGTGGTGCCCAAAAACATCACCGGCCGGGAAAAGGAGCTTTATGAGGAGCTCAAAAAAGTTTCTTCATTCAGGCCAAGAGAATGAATGTGGAACAAATGATTATAGGATCAACTGAGGAGGACCTTCATGGATATCAACAAACTCACCATAAAATCACAAGATGCCCTCCAGGCGGCTCAGACCAAAGCCATACGCCACGGCCACATGGAGGTGGACGGCGAGCACCTGCTCCTGGCCCTTCTGGAACAGTCCGAAGGGCTGCTTCCCGGGCTGTTCAAGCGGATGGAAATTTCACCGGCACAGGTGACGGAACGCCTGGAAGGGGAACTCCGTAAAAAACCCGGGGTGAGCGGCCCGGGGGTGGAAGCGGGCAAGGTTTACATCAGTCAGCGCCTGAGCAAGCTGTTGATCAAGGCTCAGGATGAAGCCCGGCGTCTCAAGGACGAATACGTGTCCGTCGAGCACCTTTTCATTGCCTTCATCGAAGAGGGGGGGAGCACTCCGGCGGGACGTATCCTCAAGGAACTGGGCATCACCCGTGACAATTTTCTCGCCGCCCTGACGGCCGTGCGAGGTCACCAGCGGGTGACGAGTGCATCCCCTGAAACCACCTACGAAGCTCTCCAAAAATACGGGCGGGATCTGGTGGAGGAAGCGCGTTCCAACAAGCTCGATCCGGTCATCGGGCGGGATGGAGAAATCCGCCGGGTGGTGCGCATCCTGAGCCGCAAGACCAAGAACAATCCCGTGCTCATCGGGGAGCCCGGCGTGGGCAAGACGGCCATTGTCGAGGGGCTTGCCCACCGCATCGTGCGGGGGGACGTGCCCGAGGGGCTCAAGAACAAAACCATTTTCGCTCTCGACATGGGGGCTCTCGTGGCGGGCGCCAAGTTCCGCGGGGAATTCGAGGAGCGCCTCAAGGCGGTCCTCCAGGAAATCAAGGAATCGGAAGGGCGCATTCTCCTGTTCATCGACGAGCTCCACACCATCGTGGGGGCCGGAAAAGCCGAGGGGTCCATGGACGCAGGCAACATGCTCAAGCCCATGCTGGCCCGTGGGGAACTGCACTGCGTGGGTGCCACGACCCTGGACGAATACCGCAAGTACATCGAAAAAGACGCAGCGCTCGAACGGCGCTTCCAGCCGGTGCTGGTGGACCAGCCTACGGTGGAGGACACCGTTTCCATCCTGCGGGGACTCAAGGAGCGTTTCGAAGTCCACCACGGCGTCAAAATACAGGACAGCGCCCTCGTGGCTGCGGCCGTGCTTTCCAACCGCTACATTTCCGACCGTTTTCTTCCCGACAAGGCCATCGACCTGGTGGACGAGTCCTGCGCCATGATCCGCACGGAAATCGACTCCATGCCGGCGGATCTCGATGAAGTGACGCGCCGCGTCATGCAGCTCGAAATCGAGGAGGCGGCTCTCAAAAAGGAGCGCGACAAGGGCAGTCAGGAACGGCTCGATCTCATTCGAAAAGAAATTGCGGAATTGCGAGGCAGGGCCGATTCCATGAAGGCTCAGTGGGAAGGAGAAAAACAGCGTATCAAAAAGGTACAGGTTCTCCGGGAGGAGATCGAAAAGGTCCGCTACGAATTGGAAGTCGCGGAACGCCAGTATGACCTCAACCTTGCGGCTCAACTGCGGCACGGCAAACTTCCCGAGCTGGAAAAAAACCTGAAGCAAGAGGAAGAAACGCTTTCGGGCGAGCAGGGGGGCAATCGCCTGCTGCGGGAAATGGTCACGGAAGACGAAATATCGGAAATCGTTTCGAGGTGGACGGGCATCCCCGTCACGCGGCTCATGGAGGGTGAGCGGGAAAAGCTCCTGCGCCTGGATGAGGTGCTCCACAAGCGGCTCATCGGCCAGGACGAGGCGGTGCAACTGGTGGCCGACGCGGTGATCCGTGCCCGCTCGGGCATCAAGGACCCCCGGCGGCCCATCGGCTCTTTCATCTTTCTCGGGCCGACGGGCGTGGGCAAAACCGAGCTGGGAAAAACCCTGGCGGAAGCCCTTTTCGACACGGAAGACAACATCGTGCGCATCGACATGAGCGAGTACATGGAAAAGCACAACGTGTCGCGGCTCATCGGCGCGCCTCCCGGTTATGTGGGTTACGAGGAAGGAGGGCAGCTGACGGAAGCCGTGCGCAGGAAGCCTTACAGCGTCATTCTGTTCGACGAGATCGAGAAGGC
>CAZRWT010000041.1:0-29172 GCA_964603955.1 uncultured Syntrophobacteraceae bacterium | reverse complement strand
CAGGCCGGGGAGGATGTCAAATGGGGGGAGTTTCTCGCATGAAGCGACATGTGCTGCTCAAAGTTCTTAATGTCCTCCTGCCCATTATGGGCATAGGTCTGGTCATCTATTATGAAGTCTGTGACACCGCCTGTGCCTACATTTCGGGCTCCTTGCTGGGCATGGACCTGAGCATCGTGGGCATTTCACTCATGGTGGTGCTCCTGGTATCGGCCATCCCGCCCATTGCCTCTCACGAAACCGCAGTGAACCATGTGCGAATCCTCCTCCTGGCAGGGGCAATGGGTGGAGAAGTGCTTTTGGTGCGGTTTCAAATCATCCACGAGGTGTATTGCCCTTTCTGCCTGACCTTCGGGCTTTGCATCCTGGCCCTTTTTGCCGTCAACTTTCCGCGCATGAACAAGTACCTGGCCCTTGGAGCATTTCTGGCGGGAATGGGGGCGTTCGCTCTTTTCTTTCAGGGATTTTCATTGCCTCTTTTTTAGATGATTTGATTTTTTCCGGCCTTGACACATCACGAAAAGTCGTCTTAATATGCACTGTCATTTAGTTGATTTGCTAAATAAACATTTAATGCAAAACAGAGGTGCTCATGAAAACAATCGTCTCCATGACCAAGGCTCTGGCCGACGGCAACCGCCTGAGGGTGATCGCCGCCCTGAAAGAGCATTCCGAACTGTGTGTGTGCCAGCTCACGGAAATGTTGGGGCTGGCCACCCCCACCGTGTCCCGTCACATGAGTGTTTTGCAGCAAGCGGGCCTGGTGGACAGCCGTAAGGATGGGCGCTGGATACTTTATCGCCTCTCCGAATCTTTTCCTCCGCTGCTTCTGCAATGGATCGGTCTCGCCCTGGCTGAATCGGAGCAAATCGCCAGGGATCGTGAGCACCTCGCAACCATCATCGCCTGTGAACCCCATGAGCTGCGCAAGGCACAGAGGGGCAGGCGGTCCTCTCATCACAAGAGTTCCTCGTGCGCCCATGGCGGCCACGGGCGTGCCCCGACAAAAAGCGTTGGTCATTCATCCCCAACCCCCGAAATTGCCGAATCCTGAACGATTCCGACTTGAAAGGAGAGTTTCCATGTCTGAACAAAAAAATCCCGCAGCACAGCCGGATGAGGAAAAGGACCTCAATGTTTTTGAGAGGTATCTCACCTTGTGGGTCGCATTGTGCATCATTGGAGGGATCGCTCTGGGCAAGCTGGCTCCCGGCGTGGCCGCCACCCTCGACGGCATGGCCATCTACGTCGGGGATGCCCCCGTCGTGTCCATTCCCATCGCCATCGCCCTCTTTTTCATGATGTATCCCATCATGGTGAAAATCGACTTTGCGGAAGTCCTCCGTGCGGGCCGAACTCCCAAACCGGTCATCCTGACCCTTGTGGTGAACTGGTTGATCAAACCTTTCACCATGCTGGGGTTCGCCATGCTCTTCGTGGGCTTTCTCTTCAAGGATTTTTTACCGGGCATGGACATCCTCAAAGACGGGTCCGTCGTCCCCCTCTACCGGTCCTACATCTCGGGCATGATCCTCCTGGGCATCGCTCCGTGTACGGCCATGGTGCTCATGTGGGGGTACCTGGCCCGGGGCAACCAGGGACTCACCCTCGTCATGGTGGCCATCAACAGCCTCACCATGCTGGTTCTCTACGGAGTCCTGGGCAAATGGCTGCTGGGAATCAACGAAATGCCCGTTCCCTGGGAAGCTCTCCTGCTCTCCATCTCCATCTATGTGGCCCTGCCTCTGGTGGCGGGATATTTCTCCCGCAAATGGATCATCCAGGCCAAGGGGGTGGTCTGGTTCACCACCAAATTCCTTCATGTCCTCACGCCCATTTCCATCATCGCTTTGCTGGGAACCCTGGTCCTTCTGTTCAGCTTCAAGGGGGAAACCATCATCGCCAACCCCCTCACCATTTTATGGATCGCCATTCCCCTGACCATCCAGACCTTTTTCATCTTCGGCATTGCCTATGTGGCGGCAAAGTTGATGAAGCTCCCCTATGAAGATGCCGCCCCCGCATCCATGATCGGCGCATCCAACCACTTCGAAGTGGCCATCGCCACGGCCACCATGCTCTTCGGACTCCAGTCGGGTGCCGCACTGGCCACTGTGATCGGGGTGCTCATCGAGGTACCGGTGATGCTCATGTTGGTGAAAATCTGCATGAAAACGCGCGGCTGGTTCAACCACGGGGCGATGGCGCGGGCGTGAAGCCCATGAGCCATTCACGGTATGGAAAGACGAGGGATATTCCTTCACCCATTTCAATGACAAGGAGTCAGCCATGCTGAAACGTGTTCTTACGCCATGTGCAACTTTTCAATGGTGCGTTTACCACACCCTTCGGCCTCTTTACTTCTCGTTCCCAAGCTCCGGCTTGGGAACGAGAAAGTTGCACATCGTGTAACAAGAGCAAAAAATTATTCCCTTTGCATGGCGAATAGAGCTATTTTCAATCTTTGTCGAGATCGTACCGGGCGTGCATCCACTCGGATGCTTTTTTCCATTTTTTAAGGGGGAGCATAAGGAGAACATTCTGTGAAAAAGCGTATGACATTGACCTCTGTGGCGGTGATTTTGGGAATGCTGATGCTGCTACTTTCCGTGGGATGCGCACAAAAGGAGGCGGAAAAGATCTGGGAGATCAGCGAAATTCCCGTGAGCGGTATGGTGACCATGGCGGATTTCGGGGCAACGGAGTGCGTTCCGTGCAAAATGATGGCGCCATTTTTGGTGGAACTGGAAAAGGAGTACAGGGAAAAAGCGGCCATTCTTTTCGTCGATGTGTGGAAGCACAGAGAAATGGGACAGCGCTTCAGTATTCGGGCCATTCCCACCCAGATTTTCTACGACGAGGAAGGCAAAGAAGTGTTCCGCCACGAAGGATTCATGGACAAGCAGACCATCGAGCACATACTGGCGCGGCTGGGTGTTGAAAAATAGGGTGGAGCAGCACACCGCAATGAGCACATTCAGAATTTCCATGCGCAAACAAAAAAAGGAATTCGAGGGGTAAAAATGGACCAGGCGTTTTTGACCATCAACCAATGGATCATGAGCGGCACCATGGTGGCCGCTCTGGGGTGCTTTCTGTGGGGAGTGGTGAGCGTGGCATTCAGCCCGTGCCACATTGCTTCCATTCCGCTCATCGTGAGCTATGTGGCGGGGCAGGAAAAGGCCGTCAAGCCCAAGGAAGCCGCCCATTACGCCGTGATGTTCAGCGTCGGGCTCTTCATCACCATCGCCCTGGTGGGGATTGTGTGCTCGCTTTTGGGGCGCATGCTGGGGGATGTGGGCCCCTACTGGACCATCCTAGTGGGAGCCGTCCTCCTCTGGGTGGCCCTGGAAATGCTGGGTGTCTCTCAATGTTCCATGTCCGGAAGTCTTCTGTCCCGCATCAAGATCAAGGGGCTTATGGGAGCTTTCGTCCTGGGACTGACTTACGGGATTCTTTCGGGCTCATGCACCTTCGGGTTCATCGCTCCCATCCTGGCCATCATCACCATCCAGCAGAAAGTTCTGACGGGTCTTCTTTTCATCGTCCTGTTCGGAATCGGCCACTGCATTCCCATTGCCGTGGCGGGAAGTTCCACCGCCACAGTGAAGCGCCTCCTTGCCAGCAGATCCTTTTACGAAGGAGGGACCTGGTTTCGCAAATGTGCCGGAGTGGGCATCGGCATCCTCGGATTGTATTTCATCATCCGCCCCTTCCTGGAAGTCGCCTGAACGGAAGATGAAAAGAACATATTATTGGGCACACTGGAAGTACCATAAATACTGGGAATAAAAGACTCATCGGCAATCGCTTAATCATTCGAACAAGGAGAAAGGTCATGTCTCAAGATTGTTGCACTCCCGGCGGAAACGTCATGATTCTCTCATGCTCGGGAGGATCGAATGTGGGACAGCTGTCCAATCAGGCAGCGGTGGAGTTGACCCAGGAAGGTTTCGGCAAAATGTTTTGCCTGGCAGGCATAGGGGGAGAGCTGAGCGGTTTTGTTCAGTCGGCCAGGGACGTGCCGGAAATGCTGGTCCTGGACGGTTGTTCCGTGGGGTGCGCCAGGGCGTGTCTCGCCAAAGCGGAAGTGCCCCTGAAAAGTTATCTGGTCTTGACGGACCTCGGTATCGAAAAGAACAAAAACTTTCAATTGAGCCGAAAAGACATCGATCTGGTCAAGGATGCTGCGAGAACCGCCTGTAAGGGGATGTAAATCGATCAGTAAATAATCATTCAGCTTATATTGCCAGGAAATGAGGCATCCACAAGCAAGTCGGGAAGCGCCTCATACGCGAAAAGCAATTCATTTCGGTGCAAGATGCGGTGGGAACCGTGTTGGCTCACGACATCACGGAAATCCTGAAAATAGTGATCGTTCCCGACGATGTGGACCTCATCGCCGAAAACATCACAAAGCTTTTGAAAAGGGGTGCGGACCTGCTCTTGGTGACGGAGATATGTCCGTGGACCTCGACGACATGACCCGGGTCGGCACCGACAAAGCAGCGCCCGGCCGACACCTCACATTACCGGGATTTCAGCCAGGCTTCACCGCACTTACTTTCATGCTCACCACCGAGCGGGCCATGTCCGCCAGGGCTTCTTCCGAAAGATTCAGACCGTCGAGAGCCGACCGAGTGGCCGGGTCATGCTCCACTGCGTCCATGGGAAACACGTCTTCACCCACAACCCTGATGTCTCGGAAGCCCGCCGCTTGGATGGCATCGAGGTATTGGTCCTTCAAAACGGCTCCCGCGATGCAGCCCACATATGCCGCCATGGAACCCCTGATGACCGGGGGAAGGTCTCTCAAGAGCACGATGTCCGAAATCATGAGCCGCCCTCCCACCTTCAAAACGCGATGCGCTTCCCTGAAAACCTGGTCCTTTTGGGGGGAAAGGTTGATGACGCAGTTGGAGAGAATCACATCCACGTGGTTGTCGGGCACCGGGAGGTGCTCGATTTCCCCCAGGCGAAACTCCACGTTGCCGTAGTCCCCCTTCATGGCGTTTTCCCGAGCCTTGTCGAGCATGTCATGGGTCATGTCCACACCGATGACTTTTCCCGTTTTTCCCACCCGGTTTGCTGCCAGAAAACAATCGAATCCGGCTCCTGAGCCCAGATCCAGCACGATCTCCCCTTCCTTGATGGAAGCCAAAGCCACGGGATTTCCACAGCCGAGGCCAAGGTTTGCCCCATGGGGTACGTTTTGGAGATCGTCCTCCCCGTACCCCATTTGTCCGGCAATGTCTTCGACAGTCTGAGTTTCCCCGCAACATGAAGACCCACCCGAGCAGCAGGTGCTTCCCGTCAAGGCCACTTTTCCGTATTTTTCCCGTACAAGATTCTTGATTTCATGCGGCTTCATTTGGAGCATCCTTTCAATTTGTTCATCCTTCAATTCCTAACGCCCTTCCCATACTTGACAAGGCACAAAGCACCGTGAAGCGGGGTAATCGCATCCTGTGCTTGCGTCAGAAGGCCAAAACCTTTAAAGGATAATATCATCCCAAGCAATTCTGAAGTTTTTTTATGCCTGCTTTTGCCATATTTGCCTGCTTGAGGAGGTGGACTGCATTTTTTAGTACGGCAAATTTTTGAGGGGCATTGTTCTTTCCAATGCGGCATCGACCTTCTCGGAAAGCCACATCTTGAAATGAGGAAAGGTACGACACAGCCATGAACCAAAACAAACCCACACCGGTCTTGATTTCCGATTTCGACGGAACCATGACGCGCCATGACTTTTATCAACTCGTCGGCGCGCGCTGGTGGAACGAAACAGATACCGATTCCGATTCCCATACCAATCCCGATCCGTGGGAGGAATACCGTGCCGGCCGCATCACTCACTTCGATGCGCTGAACCGGTACTTCCAAAGAATTCGTGCGGACGAGTCCTCGCTGCAAGCGGTTGCGGACGCCATGGAATTGGACCCCACCTTGCCCGCCGCTCTGGAGCGGTTGCATGCTGCGGGCTGGGCGTTGATCATTGTGTCGGCGGGTTGCGACTGGTATATTCGTTACCTGCTGGCGGGGGTCCGCATTCCTTACGTGTTGCATGCCAATCCTGGGCACCGGTCGGCCGATGGCGGCCTTCAAATGCTGCGTCCCGTGGACTCACCCTTTTATTCCGCAGAAACAGGCATCGACAAGGTGGCCGTGGTTCGCGACGCTTTGGCCCGGCATCATCCGGCGGCATTCGTGGGCGACGGCCCGCCGGACGTGGCTGCGGCAAAACTGGTGCCCCCTGCCTTCCGTTTCGCCCGTGGCTACCTGGCCGAAGCGCTGAGAGCAGCAGGCGAGCCGTACCGGCCCCTGTTGGATTGGGAAACCCTGGTCGCAACCCTTTTGGAAGGTTCTCAGCCATGAACATTCAACGCCAAATCAACATTCCCACGTTGGTTCGCATAAAACACGGGGCACTGGATCGCATGGGCATCTATGCCGCCCGGTATGGGTTCGGGCGCGTGGCGGTGATCGAGAGCCGGGACCTCCCCGGCCCCATAGTCGATCGGTTCAACCGTTCCTTGCAGGAAAACGATGTTCAAATTCTCCTCCGGCAATCGTGCCGAGATGCCGCCCTGGAACAGGCACAGGCCCTGTTTGCGGCCCTGCCTCCGCGAGCACAAGCCGTCATCGGGCTGGGCGGCGGCAAGGCGCTGGACATCGCCAAATATTTGGCCTTCCTGGCAGGTTTGCCCTACCTGTCCGTTCCCACGTCCCTGTCCAACGACGGGTTTTGCAGCCCGCAATCGAGCCTCACCGTTGCCGGACGTCGCCGTTCCCTGCCGAGCCGCATGCCCTTCGGCGTGGTGATCGATACGGATGTGACTCTTGCGGCGCCCATCGCCTTGTGGTGGTCGGGCGTGGGGGATCTCGTGGCGAAAATAACGGCCGTCCGCGACTGGAAGCTCGCATTCCACGCCCGGGGCACTCGGGTGGACGACTTCGCCGCCCTGCTGTCCGATGCAACCGTGGCTCAGTTCATGGCCCGTCCCCATCGGGACCGGGAAGGTGAGCGGTTGCTGGGGACGGCCCTCATGCTCAACGGCGTGGCCATGGAAATCTGCGGTTCCTCGCGTCCGGCCAGCGGCAGCGAACACCTCATCTCCCACGCCCTGGACGAGTCGAGCCGCAATCCTCGCCTGCACGGGTTGCAAGTGGGCGTGGCCACCTACCTCGTGAGCCGTCTCCAGCAGAACGGAACGGAGGAAATCGCCACCCTGTTCGCTCGAACCCGCTTCTGGGACGCCTTCCGCGAAAGCCCCCTCTCACGTGCCGAATGGATCGAGGCCGTCCGACGGGCACCGAACCTCAAGGACGATTTTCATACTGTGCTCAGCGAGCGCGACTGCCTTCCGGAAGTCGAGCACCTCCTCACCCACGATCCCCTTCTACAATCGGTGTTCGGGCCTTGAGATCGCCAAAGGGATGAGGGAGGAGGGATGAACATGTTGATACATTCGATCAAGCTGAACAACATTCTAAGCTTCGGTTGCGAGTCGGTGCCGGTTTCATTGCATTCACTGAATGTCATCATCGGCCCCAATGGGTCGGGAAAGTCGAACCTGCTGGAATCCATCGAGTTGTTGAGGAGTGCTCCGGAGCAATTGTTGAAGCCCATTCGAGAAGGCGGCGGCGTTCGTGATTGGCTTTGGATTGGTCTCGCACTGAATCGTCTTCGACGGGAACCCGCAGTGCAACAACGTCTGCTGAAAGCATTGCGGGCGCTTTATGAGGGCACCGAGGATTACGACGTTCACATAGAGGGGGGGACCGTCCAAAGCGCACCCCCTAAACGATCACATACCGCTTGATGGTCTGGACCACCTCTTCGGGATCATCTATTATGCTCACCAGTCGGAGATCGTCATTCCCGATGAAGCCCCGCTCCAGCAGAGCCTTTCGAATCCATTCGATGAGACCGTTCCAGTATTCGGAACCCACCAGGATGACGGGAAAGGGCTTGATCCGTTTGGTCTGAATGAGAGTCAAAGCTTCGAAAACCTCATCGAGGGTGCCGAAGCCTCCAGGCATGCCCACATAAGCCTGGGCGTACTTGATGAACATTACCTTGCGCACGAAAAAGTACTGAAAATCTATCTTCAAGTTGGAATAAGGATTGCCCTCCTGTTCCAGGGGGAGGGTGATGTTGAGGCCCACTGATTGAGCGCCTCCTTCCGCCGCGCCTTTATTGCCGGCTTCCATGATTCCGGGCCCCCCTCCCGTGATGATATGAAAACCGCTCTGAGCCAGCCTGCGAGCAATGACCACAGCTTTTTCATAAATATCGTCTCCGGGTCTGACCCGAGCGGAACCGAAAATGGAAACTGCTGGGTACAAATCAGAAAGGGTTTCAAAGCCGTCCACAAACTCGGCCAGTATTTTGAACAGGCGCCAGGAATCACTTATGGTCATGGCATCGAGAACGTACTGTCTTTCCGGTGCTTCAAACTTCCTTCTGTGCATGTGCTCTCCTTGCAATATCTTTCGGTAACATCCATCCGGTTGAGGGGCTGTGCGGCCCATGTGCTCCGCACGACCTTCATATCTCAATACGTTTGTACGAATCAAAAGAAAACACATCTTTTACGCGATGTGCAACTTTCTTGTTCCCAAGCTGGAGCTTGGGAACAAGGGGTTTGTCAAAACGAGCATCAAAAAGTTGCACTTGAGGTATCTTTTCCTTTTGGGACCCCATGGACGATCAGGAACCGCCCCCTCCCCCGTTCGACCAGGAAACACTCTCGTCTCCAATATCAGTCCCTTGAATTTCATTTTTTTTTCAAAGCATTTCGAGGACAAATAGATTGAAGAGACATTTCAAATGCGCTATGTAGCCGTAGGCGGTTTCGCCGGTCCCATGCCGAACCTGCTCCGAATCCAAATCGGCAATTGCCACAACTTGATGGGACACGATGTCATAACAAATGGGAGGCCACGCGCAATGGAAATGAAGGATTTTGTCAAGCTCGCGATGAAAAGCGTCGCAAAAAAAGTGGCCGATGGGTCACTGGATAAGCAAGAACAGGGCTACACCGATGTGGAAGAAATGCTGCTCGACTGGATCTGGATCGAACTCAAGGAGGAATCACCCGACAAGGATTCGGTGATAGACATGGATTTGGACGATCTTTATGAGGTCATCGAAAGTTCCGCGGACATGTACGAGAATTACCAACTTCTTCTCGAATCCATACGCACAACCGATTGATGTAATTTTGGATTTTGACCTTCAAGCGCCCTTGCCGGGGCGCTTTTTTTAGTTTTCATTTAGTTTTCACCAGGAGAAAATTATGAAATCCTTGCACCTGAATCCAGGTGGAGAAAGGAGAGCCCTTCGGGGGCACAAGTGGATATTCAGCAATGAGATTGCGGACCCCCTCAACCAATATGAGCCGGGCAGTTGGGTGGAAGTCTTTTCTCATAAGAAAAAAAACCTGGGCTTCGGGTACATCAATCCCCGGTCTCTCATTGCCGTGAGACTCATTGCGGGCCCGGGAAAAGAACCGAGCACGGATTTGATCTTACACCGCCTGAAAGAAGCGAATCAGTGGAGGAAAACCCTTTACCCGAAAGCGGAGTGCTATCGCGTGGTGTATGGAGAAGCGGATGGATTGCCGGGACTGGTGGTGGATCGCTACGGAAAGCTGGTGGTTTATCAGATCACGACCCTGGGCATGTCTCTCCTCGAATCGGAAATCCGTGAAGCTGTCCATGAAGTTTTACAGCCGGAAACCCTCGTTTATCGGCACGACTCATCGGTGAGACAACTGGAAGGTTTGTCTCTGACAAAGGGAATAGCTTATGGAGAAATTCCGGAAACTTGTTGCGTGGAGTTGGATGGACTTCGCCTGGTGTTCAATCCCATCGAAGGACAAAAAACCGGCATGTACCTGGACCAGAGAGACAATCGCCGGGCGCTGAAGCCTTTCGTGAAGGGAAAAAAAGTACTGGACCTTTTTTGTTACAATGGCGCGTGGAGTCTCACGGCTGCGTCAGCGGGAGCAACCGAGGTCCTCGGAATAGATGAATCCAAAGTCGCCATCGAGTCGGCCGATACCAACGCCAAGGAGAACGGCTTCGCATCCCTGTGCCGGTTTGAAGCCCGAGAAGCATTCCAGGCATTGAAGGAACTTCCGAGAAACACGTTTGACGTGGTCGTTCTGGACCCACCTGCATTCGTCAAAACCAAGAGCGCCCTCACGGAAGCCAAAAAAGGCTACACGGATCTGAACCGACGAGCCATGCTGACGGTCAAGCCCGGCGGAGTCCTGGTCTCGTGCTCGTGTTCCTATCACCTCGACGAGGCATCGTTCAAAGACGTCCTGCTGAAGGCAGCCCAGGCCGCAGGACGGGAACTCAGGCTCGTGGAAGCTCGGGGACAGGCCAAGGATCATCCCGTTTTGCCGGCCATGCCCGAAACACACTACCTCAAATGCTACTTGCTCCAGGTCGTCTGACTGCGTATTTTCATGGATGGAAAACAGTATCGGAGGACCAACTTCATGCCGACAGGACATCATCATGCGGCATGGCTCACGGCAGGACGCCGGAGACAAGAAATATTTCACGAAGGAATCGGCATGAACGACAATATCCATGATCACGCAAGGAAAATTTTCGGCCCCATCATTCGGAGCCTCCTGGCTTCCATTGCCCTGTTTATCCTTTCGGTACATCCCTGGACACCGAAAGCCATGGCATTCGAATCCATTTCCAAGGAACTGCGAAGGACCATCGAGACGTTGCAACTCTCCCCCACTTCCATTGTGCATTGCGAAGTGATTCATTCGGGAAGCAAGCTCATGGATTTTTACCGGGAGCACGACTTCAAACCGTTTTGGGTAAGTTCCCACGGTACCAATGACCTTGGCTCCCGCCTTCCTTCCCAGCTGTTGCACTCGCAACTACACGGCCTCAACCCTGACGATTACCACCACCAATGCATTCAAAACATCCTGGACAGCCTCGTGGAACAAAAAGACCTGGGGCTTTCACCAAACGCCAACCTCCTCGCCGAACTCGACATTCTCATGACCGATGCTTTCATGAGCTATGCCTTTCACCTCGCATCGGGAAAAGTAAACCCAGTAAAAATTTATCCGCAGTGGGCCGCCGACAGAAACAATTCCGACATCAAATCGATCCTGGATGCCCTCATGATTCACAGGGATTTGGACAGAAGCATCCGGGAACTGGCACCTCCCCACCAGGAATACTGGGCACTCATTGTCGCCGGCAAGGAAATGGAAGAAATCGTTGCCCGAGGCGGCTGGCCTCAAGTACCTCAAGGCCCCACTCTACGGCAAGGCGATACCGACCAGCGCGTCCCTCTCCTTCGTAAACGCCTCATCGCTTCCAGGGACCTCAAAAAGGACAGTTCGCCCACGAAAAAAAACGTCTATAATGAAGAGCTGCACGCAGCCGTCAAAAAATTCCAGGAAAAACACGGACTCGAAGTGGACGGTATAGTGGGACCCCAGACCTATGGGGCTCTCAACACGAGTGCCGAGGAGCGCCACCGGCAAATCCTTCTCAACCTCGAGAGGTGGCGATGGCTGCCCAGGGAATGGGATGATCGCTATGTGCTCGTCAATACTGCCGCATTTCATCTTGATGCATGGAAAAACCACGAGAAAGCTCTGTCCATGCGTGTCATCGTGGGAAAGGACGCCCAAAGGACTCCCGTTTTCAGCGGACAGATGACCTACCTTGAAATCAACCCTTACTGGCACGTACCCAGGAGCATTGCCGTCAATGAATACTTGCCGAAGCTGAAGGCAAATCCTGGATTTGCAGCGGCAAACGGTTTCCAGCTGTTACAGGGGAGCGGTAGGGACTACCAGGAGATCGACCCCAGGACGGTGGACTGGAGCACCGTGACGCCCCGCAATTTCAGGTGGTTCATGCGCCAGTCTCCCGGTCCCAAAAATGCCTTGGGGCGCATCAAGTTCATCTTCCCCAACCACTTTCACGTGTACCTGCACGATACCCCCCAGAGACATTTGTTTCAGCGCAATCACCGGGCTTTCAGCCACGGCTGCATCCGCATCGAAAAACCCCTGGAACTGGCAGAATTGCTCCTGGCGGACGATCCCTCCTGGACGCGCGAAAGGATCGACACCATCGTCAACTCGGGGAGAAGACGTGTGGTAATGCTTCCCGAGCCATGGACGGTCCATATCTATTACTGGACGGCATGGGTGGACGAATACGGTGAAACGCAATTCCGCAAGGACCTCTACGAAAAAGATGGCGATCTCTGGGCCGCTCTGAAAAGTTGACCCCGACCACGGCTTCCGCATACGTCCACCCAAGGCAAAAGCAGGGCAATCGGCCGGATTCTCACACTATGGAACGAACGGTCTCCAGGAACCGATCCATCTCCTCATCCGTGCCGATAGTCACCCGAATGTGGTTGGCCACCCGAGGTTTGTTGAAATACCGGACCAAAATGCCCTTTGCTCGAAGCGCGTCATAGAGCTCCTTCCCACTCACGGATGCATGCTGCGCGAGCAAAAAATTAGCCCGAGAGGGAACCACCTCAAAACCCATCCCTTCCAATCGTGCCGCCACTCTTTCCCGAGTGTTCATGACCTTACGGCAAGTTTCCTGTAAATATGCCTCGTCCTGGATGGCCGCAACGGCACCGGCCAGGGCGAGGCGTCCAAGAGGATAGGAATTGAATGAATTTTTGGCACGTTCCAACCCCTCGATCAGCTCTTCGTGTCCTACGGCCAGTCCGACACGCAATCCGGCCAGAGACCGTGACTTGGAAAAGGTTTGAACCACCAGAAGGTTCTTGAACTCTTTCACCAGGGGAATCACGGTCTCACCGCCGAAATCGACATAGGCCTCGTCAACGGCCACCACCGAACGGGTGTTGGCTTCCAGGAGTTCCCTGATTCGGAGGGCATCGAGGCTGTGTCCCGTCAGGGCGTTGGGGTTGGCAAATATGATGCCCCCATTATCCTGCACATAGTCCGTGAGGCAAATGGAGAAATCCTCCGCCAGGGGGACAAGCTTCGATTGGATGTTGAAAAGATTACAGTACACTTCATAAAAGCTGTAAGTCACATCGGGAAACAGGATGGGCAGATCCTGCTGAAAAAAAGTGAGGAAAGACAGTGCCAGCACCTCATCGGAGCTGTTTCCCACGAAGACCCGCCCTTTGGGAATCCCATAGTAATGAGCGATGGCGCTTTTGAGTTCCCGGCAGTTGGGATCGGGATACAATCGCAGGGTTTCGCCGGTTACCCCGCGGATGGCTTCCAGGGCACGGGGTGAGGGCGGATAGGGATTCTCGTTGGTGTTCAGCTTGATGTACCGCCTGTCCTGGGGCTGTTCTCCAGGAACATAAGGCTCCAGGTCCCTGATGGTCCGACTCCAATAGGTGCTCATAAATATTTACATGGTCCTTTCTGCATGGGCTTATGATTCAACACTCACCAAAAAACAATCCATCACCGATCCAGCACCGCATTCCAGGACTCCAGTTCGGGCACCCGGGCAAATAGATCGCTGGGATCGCCTTCCACGGTTGCCTTTATGATGCCGTCTCCCTGCCTGATACTGTTCACAACATCCTGCCCCTCGACTACCCGACCAAAAACGGTATGTTTCCCATTCAGGTGAGGGGTGGCCAGGTGGGTGATGAAAAACTGGCTGCCGTTGGTTCCCGGTCCGGCATTGGCCATGGACAGCACTCCGGGGCCGTCATGCTTCAAACCGGGTACGATTTCATCTTCAAACCGATACCCCGGCCCCCCTCTGCCGGTACCCGTCGGGTCGCCCCCCTGGATCATGAAGTCGGCGATAACCCGGTGAAAGGTAACACCGTCATAGAAGCCTCGTTGAGCCAGGTTGACAAAGTTGGCCACTGTCTTGGGGGTTTGGCTCGCGTACAACTCCAGCTTTATGGGTCCCTTTGTTGTTTCCAATGTGACGAACAATTTCTCCTCCTCATTCATTCCCACTGCGTTCGTTACAAAAACGGCCAGGCAAAAAGCCAGGCATACCAATAAAATCATCGTTTTCTTCATGGCTTAAAAGTCCTTTCCTACAAACGATCTTCGATATTTCAAAGCAACCCGGCCTGAAAACCATCTACCAGCCTCTTCGGCTATCAGTTGTGAAGTGTTGTGTCAAGGAACCTTTATCCCGTGCGCAATTTTTTGATGGTCCCCTTGACAAACCTCTAGTTCCCAAGCTGGAGCTTGGGAACTAGAAAGTTGCACTCCGCGTAACCATTAAACCAGGTACCTGCACACATCGAGAAAGTAGAAAAATCCGAACTTCTCGCCGAGAGTCTTTTGCCGTTCTAAAAAATTTCTGGTATTCTCGTTTGCGGGTTTTGTGAGCGAAGAAGCGCCTGAAAGACTTCGCCCTCGATTCCCCCTGGAAACCGTCTGTTTCACTCACGCAACTCCGCCGTCGGCGGGTTTTGAAAGGAGGTCAGCATGGAACTTTCGGGCAAAAAAGCCGTCATACTCATTGAAGATATCTACAACGACTATGAACTCATCTACCCCTATTACCGGCTCCTGGAGGCCGGCGCCGAAGTTCAGGTGGCCGGACCAAAAGCCGGCCAGGTTTTCACGGGCAAAGCGGGAACAACCATGAAAAGTACCGTGGCGGCCCAGGATCTCGATGCCGCAGATTTTTCCGGCATGATCATCCCCGGGGGATACGCCCCCGATCACATGCGCCGCCACGAATCCATGGTGCGCCTGGTGCGGGACATGGCCACTCGGGACAAAGTGGTGGCAGCTATTTGCCATGCGGGCTGGATGCTGGCTTCGGCAAAAATTCTTCAAGGGAGAACCGTCACCTCATTTGTTGCCATAAAAGACGATTTGGTCCATGCGGGAGCCAACTGGGTCGATGAAGAAGTGGTGGAAGACGGCAGGCTCATCACGAGCCGCACCCCCGATGATTTGCCCGCGTTCATGCGTGCCGTGGTTCGAGCCATGCAAACAGCGTGATCCATTCCCAAGCCCCGATGCAAAGCTCTGTGGCCGAAGACTCCGCATCGGGGTTCGGAGCGGCAAAACAACCTCCGTCTCATACTCCGATGTGTGCAATTCAAACAGCCGACGGACACTTCGGGGAAATGCCTTTGCGCTAATTCAATAAAACATGTCGAATTCCGGAATACTGTACAGCTTCCGAACAAGGGAAACGAGGGTATCCGGAAGATACCGTCCCCATAGTTTGATGGGAATCCTGTCTAAGGTCGTTTTGGGGCAAAAGCCCACGGCAAAAAGATATTCCAGGAGAAACTCGATGTTCCTGGGAATGTTGCCCACATACAGGCGGTTGTCCCTCTGGTTGACAATGCGTCGCTCATGAATGCAGCTTCCCAGCTCGGATTCCACCAGGTCCAGGTAATTGGAAAGAATCAGCTCGATATGAATATGAGGAACCGCATCCTTGAGAAAGTTTTCCAGGCCCCCCTTCAAACGTTCATCGGGAATGCCCCTGTTCCGGTACTTTTCCCAGGCTCCCGTGTCTCGATACTTTCGGCAAACGCTTTCCGCATCCCAGCTCACATCGAGGAGAATATTGGTCGCACGGTAACTTCCCCAAAAGGATTCCTTTTCCAGCACTCGAAAATTCTCGTGATTTTCCAGGTACCGGACGAGCCCTGAAAGCTCCTGGTCTTCGACCACCAGCTTGAGCCCCCCCACATCGTCTATGGTAAGGGAATCGGGGTCGAACCGGATACGCATCTCGCTGAAGCCCCTTGCAATAGCTTCCTCGGCCTCCATGAACTCCCGTACCATTTCCTCTTCGGGAGTGAAAAGGATGTCCAGGGGCACACCTGATTTCCTGGCACGGTCCTCAGCCATTTGTCTGGCCTTGTTTTGCACCAGGCGAAACACCCAGTTAGCAATCTTACGGTTGGCTTTTTCAGCGATGCGCCGAGGCCGCTTGATGCGATACACACCACAAAGACGATCATTTCCATCGAGGCACATGACCCCATTGATGGGCGTTTCTCGAAAGAAATAATCGGGATTCCTGCTGTAAAGCTGCACCAGTTCTTCAATACGTGGCGTGGTACGACCGGCCCCATCACAGAGAACTCCTCTCAGCTCGCCCTTGACGGCAATACGTTTTTCTCTTATGGGCCCCCTACCGAGGATTTCCAAAAGACTGCGGGAGAGCGCTCCAAGTGTTTCGCCCAGTATAAAGCCGTCCGCTATGAAGATTTCCGTGAGGGCAAGACCATCCGAAGGATCGAGGTGCCCACAGAGCCACCTTTCCGCAATATCAAAAAGCTTTTGACGATGGGCAAAAGAATTCAAATACACCTTGTTCGTCCCTCTCGCATAGGGTCAAAGGCCTTTGTTCACATCAGCCGGGGCAGACGGGCACGGGGCTCGATCCCTATAAAACACGTAAAACATGAATTTCCGTGCCGCCGTCGGAAACAACCCGCCAATGTGCCGATAGGATCTGAACCATCCCTCACTTTTTCTTCTTATCTCCCTTCATCCCGGCTTGCAAAAGGTCTCCCAGGGTCCCCATGGAACCGCTGCTCCGTCCCTGGTACATGGACAGGTCCGATGGGGCTTCCACAGGATCGTCTTCCGCCTGGAAATCGGCAAAAGAAAGGGAAATCTTCCGGGCCTCCTGGTCCACCGAATCGATCTTGACGGTGATTTCCCGGCCCAGGGAAAGCAAATCTCGGGGATGGTTCACCCGCTTGCCCTTTGACATGCGCGAGATGTGCAAAAGACCGTCAATGCCGTCCCCCAGAGTGATAAAGGCCCCAAAATTGGTCAGCCGTGCCACTTTGCCGGAATGTCTCGAACCCGGAGGGAAATTTTGATATGCGGAATCCCAAGGGTCGGGCAAAGTATCCTTGAGGCTGAAGGAGAATTTTTCCTTTTCCCAATCGAGGCGAGTGACCTTGACGTCCACTTCCTGGCCCACCTTGAGGTGATCGTCGATTTCCTCCACGCGCCCCCAGGCAATTTCGGAAATGGGCAAGAGTCCCTCGATTCCACCAATATCCACGAAAGCTCCGAAGTTGCGTACGGCAGTCACCGTGCCCCGAACCACCATGCCTTCCGTGAGGGATCGCTTGAGAGCTTCTTTTTGCTCCCGGATTTTTTCTTCGAGGATGGCCCGATGAGAAACAATCACATTACGCCCCCTCTCCCCGTATTCGGTGATCTTGAACGGTAGCTGGGTACCGACAAGCTCCTGGGCATTTTCCACCCTGGCCAAACCCACCTGGGAGAAAGGGCAAAAGGCGCGCACATTTCCCGCAATTTTCACCTCGAAGCCTCCCTTGATTTCCTTTTCCAGGGTTCCTTCAACGGGAATACCGCTCCGCCAGGCTTCCTCGAGCTGAGCCCGCGCGGCCTCTCCCCCTCCCCCACCGATACGGGTGGTAAAGCGCTTCTGGTTGTTTTCACCCAGGAGAAAATAGACCTGGATGGTATCCCCTTCCCGTACGGTGAGTTCGCCGTTTTCATCCAACAGCTCCCGGGCATCGAGGTATCCCTCGCTCTTTCCTCCCGACTCAAAAAAAACGACTTCCGGGGTCACCTTCACCACCCTCGCCGAGAATTTCTCTCCTGGAACGAGCTTCCTGGGTGCAACGAAACTTTCCTTCAGAAGCTCTTCAAAGCTCATCTCTTCTGCAAACTCTTCCATTTCCTGATTTTCGCGCTCCATAAAACCTGTGCCTCTATTAAGGTTGCCGGTATGAAAAATCTTTCCCCTTTGTACCACTCTTCACGATCCATTATCTACCACACCCTCGCCTGCTTTGAAACGAAAAGGAATGTTATGGGCCGGAAAGTATGAAACAAGAAGTCGCCATGAATCTCCCCCCATCCTGAAATACCGATGAATGCCCGGTTCAGGATGGGGTGCCCCATTCTTTCCACCAATCTTCAATGAGCTGCAGCGCGTAAGCCCAAAGTTCAGGAGCGCCTTCTTCCATGTGACGGTTACGCTCCAGCACCTGTTGCTTTTGGATGCCGTTGGCCCGCCACACCTTGCCGTCGGTGACGTAATTGTTGAGTATGGGCTGGAGCCTGTCCAAAGCTGCCGCAAATCGGGCTTCCGGAGTCCGGCGGGCCTCGAATTCCTCCCACAGGTCGTGCATCTCTCCGGCTTGATCGGGAGGCAGCATGCCAAAGATGCGATCCGCAGCCTGCTTTTCCCGCTGTAGCTTGCTCTCGTTCCCCAAGGTGTCGTAACAAAATGTATCGCCCGCGTCGATCTCCACAAGATCATGGACGAGTGTCATCTTGATCACTTTCAGGAGATCCAGTTCCTCACACCGGGCATATTCCGACAGGATAAAAGCCATGGTGGAGATGTGCCAGGAATGCTGGGCCGAATCCTCACGGCGGGATTCATCGGTCAGGAGAGTACGGCGCATTACGCTCTTGAGCTTGTCCATTTCCACAATAAATCGAATTTGCTGTTGCAATCGTTCTTTACGGTTTTCCATTTTCAAAGACTTTTCAGAGGAATAACCGCGAGAAGCGCCAGGCACGCAAAAAAATAAAAAATGTCGCGATATTCACGCTTTTCGCGGTTCAAAAAGGGTTGTTTGAAAAGGGTGATGCTCTCCCGTCCTGGATATTTTTTCTCTTCCAGGCGTCAGCAGTTCAGAGCCTCCTGCAGCCAGTTCTTGATTTCGTCGGTTATGGCATAAACACCAACCCCGGGCTTGCGGCCGGCTTCCTGGATAGCTCGTTCGAGCATTTCACGAGGAACATCCACTCTGGCCAGTTCCACCACATCGCTCGTGTCCCGCCGGATAAGAGTGGCCCGCAAAGGCTCTTCCCAATCGTAAATGACAAAATAATAAGCCGCCTGGCCATCGTAGCGGACATAATCCTCCTTGCGGGACCAGCCGGTTCCCCACTCCAAAAAGGTTTCCACGGCTTTTTCGGGGGTCATGCCCCAGTCGATCCGGTCCACGATTTCACGATTTGCCTTGAGTTCTTCTCGGTCCCACACTCCAATACCCTCCTTTTTTTATTGCATCAACGTATTTTGGTAATATTATTGACTTCCAATGTTAACAACAATAGGCGATGATCTTTCCTCACTTTATGGATTTGGATACACACATCATTCTCGACACTAATATAAGTTCAAGAGGAGCGAAGAAAAAGACATGACTGATCTTTCTACTTACACACTTTTCAGTGGAGGGCTCAAGGGCGCCGAGGCAACATTCGGGGAACATGCCGAAAAATGGGGCATCAAGGAAGTAAACTACACCTTTGTGGGGCACGAAATGGAGCGCGTGAAAAATGTCAAATTCCTCACGGAAGAGGAATTGAAACGTGGGGACGTGAGCATGGAAATCGTGTGCCGGAGAATGGGGAGAAATTACACCAACGTGAACATGATTCGCCGGGTCATGCAGTCCATCTTCCACATGATCAACAGCGGCTACCAGGTCTTCGCCGTGGGGAGCATCTGCGAGGACGGCACGGTGAAGGGAGGCACGGGCTGGGGTGTGGAACTGGCCAGGTTCTTCAACCGACCTGTTTTTGTCTATGACCAGGACCGCAGGAACTGGTTCACCTGGCAGGACAACGAGTGGGTTCAGACCGAAGCGATCATCTCCCACAACACCTTTGTGGGCACGGGAACCAGGAACCTCACGGAAAACGGCAAAGACGCCATTCACAAGCTTTACGAGCGGTCCTTCGGCGCGGCAGGCCCTGAAAAATAAAGTCGCGGGGGTAAGCTTGACGCCAATGGGTCCAAGCCTCTTGCACGTTTTTTTTTCTTGGGTATATTGGCGACTTGAAAGTGACATAAGGCAACTCCTGATAAACAAGATACCCGGTATTGTATTTGTCACCACAAAGGGCACAGAGAAACACAGAGGGAAAAACATTTTGCACCATGTTTACGGACAACGATTTTTGAACTTTTCTCTGTGTTCTCTGTGGTGAAAGTTTTTTGGGGTATGTTGTTTGGAGTAAGTTGCCTGACTCAATAACAACAATGTTTTCATACGGCAATTCGTTTCAGAGGTTTTTTCAAGTGAACAAGCAGCACAAAATGGAAGTGGATAGGCGCAGATGCTTCGGCATCATCAGCCATCCCGACGCAGGTAAGACCACCCTCACGGAAAAACTGCTCCTTTTCGGAGGCGCCATCCAACTGGCGGGAGCCGTCAAGGCCCGCAAGGCCGCTCGCCACGCCACCAGCGACTGGATGGCCATCGAGAAGGAGCGGGGCATTTCCGTGACCACATCGGTCATGAAATTCAACCACAAGGGCTACGAGATCAACCTGCTCGATACCCCGGGGCACCAAGACTTTTCCGAAGACACCTACCGGGTCCTCACGGCCGTGGACAGCGCCCTCATGGTCATTGACAGCGTCAAGGGCGTCGAGCCCCAGACGGAAAAGCTCATGGAGGTGTGCCGCATGCGCAACACCCCCATCATCACCTTCATCAACAAAATGGACCGGGAAGGTCTGCCGCCCCTCGATATCCTGTCGGAAATCGAAGACAAGCTCCAAATCGAATGCACGCCCCTTTCGTGGCCCATCGGTGCGGGAAAGCGCTTCAAGGGAGTTTACGACCTCTACGGCAAGGCCCTGCACCTCTTCACCCCCGGCATGGAAACCCGCCGCCAGGAAGGAATCGTCATTCGAGACCTCTCGGATACGGTTTTGAACGATCACCTGGGCACCCAGGCCGATCAATTGCGGGAAGACATCGAGCTACTCGAAGGGGCCGCCAACCCCTTCGAAATGGAACATTTTCTCAAGGGAAGCCAGACACCCGTTTTCTTCGGCAGCGCCCTCAACAACTTCGGCGTGCGCGAACTCCTGGACGCTTTCGTGGAAATGGCCCCCCACCCGGAACCAAGGGCCACCACCACTCGGGAAGTCTCCCCCTATGAAGACGCTTTCTCGGGTTTCGTTTTTAAAATCCAGGCGAACATGGACCCGGCACACCGGGACCGTATCGCTTTCCTCCGTGTGTGTTCGGGCAAATTCACCCGGGGCATGAAGGTGCGACACCACCGGTTGGGCAAGGATGTGGCCCTGGCCAACGCCACCATCTTCCTGGCCCAGGACCGGGCCAACGTGGAAGAAGCCTTCCCCGGGGACATCATCGGCCTTCATAACCACGGGACCATCAAGATCGGCGACACGTTCACGGACAAAGAACCCCTCAAATTCACGGGAATCCCCAACTTCGCCCCCGAACATTTCCGAAAGGTGATTCTGAAAAATCCGCTGAAAATGAAGCAGCTCCAAAAAGGTCTGATGCAACTGGCGGAGGAAGGAGCCGTGCAGGTTTTCCGCCCCCTCTCGGGGAGGGATTACATTCTCGGGGCGGTGGGCGTCTTGCAGTTCGACGTAACCATGGCTCGGCTCAAGGACGAGTACGCCGTGGATGCCGTCTACGAGCCCACGACCTTCACCACGGCACGCTGGGTAGAAGCGGAAGACAAGAAAATCCTGGCCGAATTCGAGAAAAAAAACCAGGGCAACCTGGCCCACGATGCCGCAGGGCTCCTCACCTATCTCGCCCCCAATGAATGGCGCCTCAAGTTTGTCATGGACGACTGGCCCGGCATTGTTTTCCTCAAAACCAGAGAGCACGACTGATGCTCCACGGCATATTTTCTTATAAAAAAAAGGTATTCCATTGATCAAATCCATCATCAAAAAATTCAAGGAGTGGACAACGGGCCTGGGAGGGTCCAGAGACACGACACCCAAAGATTCCGGCCGGGAGTCGGCACTTTCGACCCACCGGACCGATTCTCGGGGAGACGGCAATGCTCTTGCCCCTCAGACCCGTTCCATGGAGTCGATTGAGCCCGTCCAGGCAGGCATTCAGAAGAAGGCCCAAACGGAGTCTCAAGCAGAATCCCAGGGAGAGGCCGCATCACAAGAGTCCGAAGACCGTACCCGACCTCCGCGCAAACGCCCAAGACGACCCAGGCGACGTCGCAAAAGCCCGGCAGGCAAGACAGTGGGAGATGACTCCCTCGACGCGCCCCTGCAGGCAGACGTAGAGGAAACCGAACCATGGGACATCTCTCGATTCAAAGTGCCCGCGTTGGAAGGCCGCACACGCTTTCATGATCTCAACCTGCCCGAAAGCATCATGCGCGCGGTGTTCAACCTGGGCTTTCAATATTGCACCCCCATCCAGGCGGCCATGCTGCCCCACGTGCTCAAAGGAGCCGACGCGGCAGGTAAGGCTCAGACAGGAACCGGCAAAACCGCCGTTTATATGATCGGAGCTCTCGATCACCTGTTGAAAAACCCCGCTTCCGATTCTCACGCTTTCGGACGGCCCCGGGTGCTCATCTTGGGACCCACCCGCGAACTGGTCATCCAGATCGAAAAGGACGCTCGAGACCTGGCACGCTATACAGGGCACAAAACCGTCGCCGTTTACGGGGGCATGGACTACGAAAAACAGCGCCGCATGCTGACCGAAGGCCGGGTGGACATCGTGGCGGCCACTCCCGGAAGGCTCCTGGATTTCAAACGCCAGGGCGATATCCGCCTGGACGGGGTGGAAATCCTCGTCATCGACGAAGCGGATCGCATGCTCGATATGGGATTCATCCCGGACGTGCAGCAGATCGTGCGCGCCACCCCGTACAAGGATAAGCGCCAGACGTTGCTGCTCAGCGCCACCTTGAGCAGCGACGTCACCCGCCTGGCTTCCCAGTGGATGCGGGACCCGGCGACCGTGGACATCGAACCCGAACAGGTCGCGGTGGATACGGTGAAGCTGCTCATCTACATCGTGACCATGGAAGACAAATTCGCCCTGCTCTACAACCTTGTCACCCTCCAGAACCTCAAAAAGGTGATTGTCTTCGGAAACCGCAGGGACCAGACGCGCCGCCTGTGCGAACAGCTCAACCGTTATGGAATCAAGAGCGAACTCCTGTCGGGCGAAGTGGATCAGAAAAAGCGCGTGCGAGTGCTCGAAAGCTTCAGAGCAGGCCGTACCCGGGTGCTGGTGGCCACGGACGTGGCCGCCCGAGGGCTTCACATCGACGACGTGAGCCACGTCATCAACTATCACCTCCCCCTGGACCCGGAAGACTACGTGCATCGTATCGGGCGCACGGGGCGGGCGGGAGCCACGGGCATATCCATCAGCTTCGCCAGCGAGGACGATGCCTTTCAGATTCCCGTCATCGAACAGTACATCGGAAAGGGGCTCAAGTGCATCCACCCCGAGGACGAATGGCTCGAAATGCCCCCCGCGCCTCCCCGGACGGAAGAAAAACAACCGGATCGACGCCCCAAACGCCCCGGCTCACCCAGACCGGACAGGAAAAGGGAAGGAGAATCCAGACGCCCCCGGAGAAGACCCCGCAGCCGTAGCAGCTCAACGGTCAGAGCAGAAAATCCGGATAAAACCACAAAAACAAGCATAAATGAATAATTCTTTGGAATGTTATTGAGCAAAGCACCTGAACTGAGATTTTTAACATCATAATCCCTAAAAATTCAAAGCAAACAGGTTATATAGGGGTAATGAGATGAATGGTTAAAGAGCTTCTATTCAGGTGCTTATGATGGCTTCCCCGCATCCTTTCCTCAAAACCCAATCTCAACAGCAATCGGCACAGATCGTCAAATGGAATGTTCGCCGTCTGATGTGCCCCTCAGAACCTGAAATAACAGCTTCTCATACTTCCCCATGTCACCTCTCTCGATGCTTGTTGCCGGGATCGTGTGCCCAACGAAAGGTTGAGCAGCGAGTAACTCCCGTGGCGAAAAATGTCTTCACACCTCCCCTCGGATCAGCTCGAGCATTTCCTCGAGGGAGAGCCTGGTGCCGCTGTCCGTTCCATCGAGGAGGCTGGTGGCCAGATCGCGTTTGTGTTGATGGAGGGCCAGGATTTTTTCTTCGATGGTGCCCCTGGTCACCAGGCGGTAAATGGTCACGGGGCGCTGCTGGCCGATGCGGTGAGCGCGGTCCGATGCCTGCTCCTCGACGGCCGGGTTCCACCAGGGGTCCATGTGGATCACGTAATCGGCGGCGGTCAGGTTGAGCCCGAATCCTCCCGCCTTGAGGCTGATGAGGAACAGGTCCCCCTCTCCGGCCTGGAAGGCATTGACGGCTTCCTGGCGCTTTTTGATGGGTGTCGAGCCGTCCAGGTACTGGTAGCGCACCTTGCGGGAATCCAGATAGGAACGAACCAGTTGCAAATGGTCCACGAACTGGCTGAATACCAGGGCCTGGTGGCGGTTTTCGAGCAGATCGTCCAGAATCTCCCCGAATGCCTGCAACTTAGCGCTACCGTGCTCCCCGATGCCGCTCCCGGGCATGACCAGCTCGGGATGGCAGCAGGCCCGGCGAAGGCGCATGATTTCGGCCAGCACCTTGATCCTCTGCTGACCGGGCTGGTCTTCGGGTTCGGCCATTTTTTCCAGGGCTTTTTGACGCAGGGCCTCGTAAAGAGCCGCCTCCTGGGCACTGAGTTCCACCAGCAGGACCACTTCCGTGCGCGAGGGCAGTTCGGCCAGAACTTCGCTCTTGAGGCGACGCAGGATGAACGGGCGGATCAGACCTTTCAGGCGCCGTTTGGCTTCTGCGTCACGGTTCTGCTCGATGGGAGCGGCAAATTTGCGATTGAACTTATCGAGGGAACCCAGCAGCCCGGGATTGATGAAATGGAACAGGTTCCACAGCTCCCCCAGGTGGTTTTCGATGGGCGTGCCCGTAGTGATCATCTTGAACCCGGCGGGCAGAGTCATGGCCGCACGGGAGCGCTTGGTGAAGATGTTCTTGATGGCCTGGGCCTCATCGGCCACCACGGTGCTCCATTCGACTCCCGCCAGGAGCCCGGACTCGGTTTGGAGCAACCCGTAACTGCACACGATCAAATCAAAAGGACCGGCCTGGGACAGCATTTGCTCACGATCCCCCGGACCGAAGCGCAAGGGCCGCAGGCTCGGGGCAAACCTCGCCGTTTCCTCCATCCAGTTGATGCACACCGACGTGGGCGCCAGAATCAGGGTCGGTCCCTGCTTGGCTCGGGACAAAATCAGGGCCAGAGCCTGGATCGTCTTGCCCAGGCCCATGTCGTCGGCCAGGCAGGCCCCGGCTCCCCAGTGAGCCAACCGTGCCAGCCAATGGAACCCTTCCACCTGGTATTCGCGCAGTTCCCCCCGCAAGGTTGACGGAACTTCCGGGCGCAAATCGCGTGCCTCGTTCACCTTGCGCAGCAAATCCTTCCAGGGTTTGACCGCAGTGACCTGCATCCCTTCGAGCACCTCTTCCATGGCCGGGGCGGTCAGGGGATGAAATTTGCCCCCGTCGCCGTAACTGCGCAGGGCGTCCAGTCGGTTGCGCAGGTTGCGCGTGAGGCAGACGAAGTCCCCGTCCTCGAGGCGCACAAAACGTCCGGGGCTGTGATCGAGGAGGCTCAGCAACTGAGACATTTCCAGGAGCTTGCCGTCATCGAGTTCGAGTCCCCCGTCCAGGCTGAACCAATCCCTTTGCCGATGCACGCCCACTTTGAACCGGCTCACACCGGCTTCCGCCGCAATGCGCATGGCCTTGCCCTCGGGCCATTCCAAGACGACGGAATCTCCCAGTTTCTGCAAATCGAGCAGGGTTTCGAGCGCAGTTTCGAGATCATCCAGGCGCCAGGACCAGTCGGCATCGGCTCCCAAGGTCGGGCATCGTTCGAGCAGGGCTTTGACGGCAGCTTGCTCGGCCTGTTCGTTACGGGTGGCGCACACCTGGCGGCCTTCGACCTCGGCGAATAGGGTCTTGCCCCCTTCCCCGGGACGCACCAGCAAAGAACTGCCCTCGATGGGGCGAAAAAACAGCTCGACGCTCAACCCGTCCCCCACGGGACGCAGCCTCAAAACCGGGCGCGAATCGGCGAGCACGGTCTCGGCCTGCCCTCCCTCCACGCCGCCGATATTGGAATGTACGGTCAGGATGGGAGCGATTTCCGCAATGCTTTCCAAAACCCTATCCCGGGCCGCAGTGGGAACCTTGAGCCCCTTGCTGCCGAGAATCGAGGCGATTTTCCGATGCTGTTCGTCGAATCGACAGACCCGAATGCGATGGAGTCCCTCCTCCTGGATGACGATGGCCTCTTCGCTCTTGGGCCACGGCTCGATGCGTATGAGCAGGGCCCCCTTCTCTTCCAGTATCTGGAGAGTCGGTTCGACCACCACCACTTCCAGGGGATGCTCCAGATCGTTCTCCCGAAAGATGAGAGGGTGCCCGACGGCCGCCAGGATGGCCTGGTCTCCGGAAAGGTAGTATTCGTTTTTTACATAGTATCCATAGTAGCTGGAAACCGCCTCCGCCGAAATGGCCCTGCACAATCGGCGATCATGATCGGTCAGGTAGGGAAAACTCTCGGGAGCATCGTACAGCTTTTTCAGGGCTACCGGACGGCCTGCGGTCCACTGGCCGTTGCTCTTCATTTTCTGCTCACGAGGTTCGAGGTTGAGCCAGCCACTGCCGAGTTGCAGGCGCCAAATCATCCGCAGAGCACCTGTCGTTGTTTGGTTTTCGGAGACACTGTTGGCTTCACCAATCATTTTGAGGGCATCCAGGGCCAGCTCCCAGCTCTGCTTGGGTGTAAGCAGCTCGGTGATGGGCGTCCAGGTTGTTTTTTGCACCAATTCATCGTAGCGAGTCGTGGACTTCTTATTGCTGCATTTCTCGATAATCAGCTCAGCTTCCCTCACATACCAGGCATACCCCCCAGCCTGGGCATAACCGCTGTATAGTGAGAGATATTTGAGCTGATCGACCGGGGGATTTTTGCCCAACCACATCATCAGCAGGGAGCCGAATAAGGAGACATAGGGCACATACTCGTTGCGATTGGTGAGCGACTTGAGGGTCCCCTCGATGTGTGAGAGGTTGCGCTCCCCGAGGAGAATCCGGGCGGCAATTGCAAACAAGATGCAAACAGAGTCGAGTTCGAGTTCATCTTCTTCCTGTTTTTGCATGAATTCCAACTGCTTGTATATACCTTTCAAAGCTTCCGTGCTTCCATGCCGCAACTGGCAGACTTTTTGATATATTCCGGGTAGACCCGCAATGAACACATTGCGCTTTCGGGTCTCTTTCTTGACGGCCCGCAACGCTTCCTCGAACACCTCGTGGGCCTGCTCGTACTCGCCCTGCAAACACAACAGCCAGCCCTTGAGGGACAGGCCGGTGGAAGTACCGTCCTCGCGCAGGAGCGCGGGTACCGGCTCCAGTTCACCACGGCACAGGAACTTGGCAGCCAGAACCTGCTTGGGGCCGCGATGTTTTTCCCCCAAGTGGGGAAACCATTGGCGAGCGAGTTCCCACTGTCGGGTCCGATCCCCCAGGATGAGCATGGCGTTCATCAGATCGCTTCCAAGAGCCTGGAACTTGATGGTATCGGGCAACTGCTCGACCCAATCCAACTCGAAAGGTTCCAGGCACAAACTTTCAAGATCAGGCATGTTCGGGTGGGAAGAGAGAGTCCAGGGGTTGCCGGTGAGCTTCAACAGCTTGAGCACTTCCGATTCATTGCCGGAGAGCAGGGCGTGGCGCAGTTTGATTTGCTCTTCGGTATAATCCGATCCAGAATTCCAGAAATCCCTGGGAAGAGGAAACATGCTCTCCACAACGGTCCATACTTCCTTATATTTTCCGTCCATGGCCAACCGACGTGCGGGAGGTTCACTCAGCAGAGGGTCCAGATGAAAGCGGCCCTGTTTCACGGACAGCAGTTTCAAATCCTCCATCTTTTTCCGCCACGCTTTGTCCACTAGCTGCCACAGCGGCTCGCCCTTTTGATCCCGCCAGCGCAAGGTCTCCAAGAGATTTTTCAAATCCGTCTGGTTGATACGACGCCAGCAGGCGGCCAGGGCCTGGAGAATACGTATTTCATCGGAATTCAATCCCTGGTATTTCTTGAGTAAAATTTCGTATTTTTTTTTGTCGAAAATAGTAGCCATGTTGCAATTCCTGGTGTTTTGAGATGAACATTCATCTGGTGCTGAGCATTGGAATGAGAAAGGTTCCATACGACATGAAATCGAAAAATTACAGGTCTCGTCATTCCAAAACATCTGCCGGGTATACGGGGATAATGGACCCCGATTTTCGAACCGGATTGTAAGAAACTGTCTGAAAACCTGAAAAATGGTCTTATAGTTTACCAAATAGCGCGGCCATCTGTCGAACCCACAATTTCCAGACGGCTTCCAGGTCAAATATTGTGGGACGTAGCGCCGAAAGCGACTCAAGCTTCAGGAACGGCAGTTCTTTTTGAACGCCCCCACGATTTGCTTTTCCGCGTGATAGGAGCTGCGGGTCAGTGGGCTCGACTGGACCCACCGGAAACCTTTTTCAAGCCCCAGGACACGCAACTTCTCAAATTCATCCGGATGATAAAACCGCTCCACGGGCAGGCATACCCCTCCGGGACTCAAATACTGTCCGATGGTGAGAATGCGGCAGCCTGCCTGGAGCAAGTCGTCCATGACCTGAAGCACTTCTCCCCATGTCTCGCCCAGCCCCACCATGATGCCCGATTTGATGGCGAAATCCCCTCCCCTTCCCCCCTCGCGCGAATCACTCCATGACCCGGCCCGCCTCAGAAGCTCCAGGGATCGCTCATAAACCGCGCGGGGACGCACCCTTGCGTACAGCCGGGGCACGGTTTCCACATTGTGCCCCAAAATATTCGGCTCTGCGCACAACACCGTTTCCAGGGCCTCACGGCTCCCTTGAAAATCCGGTATGAGCACCTCAATGGAGCAAGATGGAGATTCCCGGCGGATGGCTTCGATGGTCCCTGCAAAAACCGAAGCCCCCCCATCGGGCAGGTCATCGCGCGTGACCGATGTGACCACCACATGTCGGAGCCCCATGGAGCGAACGGCACGGGCCACATCAAGAGGCTCCCGAGGGTTGAGGGGAAGGGGCGCGCCGCTTGAAACGGCACAGAAGGCGCAATTGCGGGTGCATTCTTTTCCCAGGATCAAAAAGGTGGCCGTACCTGCGGACCAGCATTCGGCCATGTTGGGGCAACGGGCTTCCTCGCACACGGTATGCAAGGATTTGCCGCGCACCAGGGTCTTGACGCGCCCATGCACTTCACCCGAAGGCAGGCGCACCCGAATCCAGGGAGGCTTGGAAAGCTTGCGGGGCGT
>CAZRWT010000040.1:0-29246 GCA_964603955.1 uncultured Syntrophobacteraceae bacterium | reverse complement strand
AGTCAGCTCCAATATCTACCTATGAGTAGATTTGGGTAGGTCTGACAGAACGGTTCTTTCTAGGCCCTGCCCCCGATTTTATCAAAAGAAAACTCGGGCATTTCCTCCCGCACCATGCGGAGTCCTTCCGGCACATGTACCGTGGTGGTGGGAAAGGCCACTTCGGCGCCGTGAGCCAGGATGATGTCCATGATCCTGAACAGGACGTCTTCCTTGATCACGTGAAATTCGCTCCACACCGTGGTTTTGGTGAAGCAGTAAATGAAAAAATCCAGGGAAGAAGGTCCGTACTGGTTGAAGTTGACCATCAGCAACCGGTTTTGATCGATGGATTCGTTTTCCTTGAGCATCCGGCGTATATCTTCCAGGATTCCTTTCAGGCGTCCGGCGTCGTCGTAGCGTACCCCGATGGTTTCAAAGATACGGCGGTTGCTCATGCGGGAAGGATTTTCCAGGGAAATGGTGGTGAAAGTGGCATTGGGCACATAAAGGGGGCGCTGGTCGAAGGTGCGGATGCGGGTCAGGCGCCACCCGATTTCCTCCACGGTGCCCTCGATTTCCTTGTCGGGTGAGCGGACCCAGTCTCCCACGGCGAAGGGGCGGTCCATGTAGATCATGAGCCCTCCGAAGAAGTTCGCCAGCAGGTCCCGCGCCGCGAAACCAATGGCGATGCCCCCGACGCCGCCGAAGGCCAGCACGCCCTGAACACTGAACCCGAGAGTCTGCAAGGCTACCATGATGCTCGTGATAATGACCGAAAGACGCAGGAGCTTGCTGACGGCATCGGCGGTGGTCAGGTCCACTGTCCGGCCCTTTGCTCGACGTTCGTTGAGGATGTTTTTCTGAGCCCGCTCGATCAGCCGCAACAGGAACCAACTGATGCAGGCGATGACACCCACATCCCTTATGGGTTGGGCGATATCGAAAAGGGGAGTGTCGGTTTCCTTGCCCAGTATCTGAGCTGCGAACGTAATGCCGACCAGCCAGATGACGGCCGTGGCCGGCTTGCGGACGGCATCCACGATGGCGTCATCCCATACACTGCTTGTTTGGGTCAACCTGTGGTGGATTTTCGCCAGTAGTTTTTTCTGGAAGTAGGCAAGAAGAAGAGACCCGAATACCACCAGAAAAGCCTGAGTGATCCAGGCAAATTCCCCACCTAAAAGACCGAATTTGGCCCAGAAGCTTTCGAATTCCATGGATTGCCTCTTGTTTTGGTTTTCATCATTGGCATGTGCCCTTGCCGCGTGAGAAAATAGAACTTTGGAGAGGCACACTTCTCCCCGAAGTTTTGCACTTTTCCGCACTCATACATTCTTCGTCCTTGACCGTCAAGCCGAAGCCTGGGGAATTGTCTCGCAATCCGAATGATTGCATGTCTTTCCAGGTGAGCATCATGAGCATTGGGGCAATGGTGCCACGTGCAAAAAAGATTGACCAAACAGGCTTGCCGTGCTTGAAGGTGAGTGGCCCGGCAGGTCGAGTGACGGCCTTATGGGTATGGGTGGATGGGGCCATGTGCAACTTTTCGATGGTACGTTTACCACTTCCTTCGGTCCCGCTGCTTCTCGTTCCCAAGCTCCAGCTTGGGAACGAGAAAGTTGTACATCGCATAGCCTTGTGTCCGGTTGTGGGCAGAGAGTGGTGGTGCAATGACGGAAATGCATGGCGTTTGTGCGTGTTGCCTGCTCCCACAATTCCTTTTGTTCTTATGCTCCCGCATGGGGGAATGCATACCGATGTTGGAGAAGTGCAAAGAATGGAAAAAATAAAGGGACAGGTCGAACGCATCACCTTCGTGGGCGAGGAAACCGGCTACAGCGTGATCAAGGTGAAAGTGCCGGGGCGCCGGGACCTGGTGCCCGTGGTGGGCAACTTCGTTTCCGTGACGCCCGGGGAGGTGCTGCTCCTCGAGGGAACCTGGAGCATGCACCCCAAGTTCGGGGAGCAGTTCCGGGTGGAGCGCTACGAGACGCTGACTCCCGCCACGGTCGAAGGCATCGGCAAGTACCTGGGATCGGGGCTCATCAAGGGGATCGGTCCCGTCATGGCCAAACGCATCACGGCTCGTTTCGGCGAGGAAACCCTCGATGTTATCGACCGGTTTCCCGAGCGCCTCAAGGAAGTGGAAGGCATCGGCGATTATCGCCTCGAGCGCATCCAAAAAGCGTGGGCCGATCAAAAAGACATTCGAGAGCTGATGGTTTTTTTGCGAAGCCATGACGTGAGCGCTTCTTACGCCACCCGTATTTTCAAACACTACGGCAAGGAGTCCCTGGGTGTGGTTCGGGAAAATCCTTATCGCCTGGCCATGGACGTTTTCGGCATCGGTTTCGTTTCGGCGGACAAAATCGCCGCCAACCTGGGCTTTTCCAGGGATTCGCCCCTTCGCGGCCAGGCGGGACTCCTTTATGCGCTGCACCAGGCAACGGAGGAGGGGCATGTGGGAGTCCCCCGCTCGTGGCTCCTGGAAAAAGCCCAGGCGCTCCTGGAAATGTCCCCTCCCGTGCTCGAAGGTTCTCTCAATGCCCTCCTGGCCGACGGCCACTGCGCTTTGCAGACCATTCCAGAAGAAAGCCGCCCCCAGTGGGGAGACGATCAGGCGGTGTATCTCAAGGGCTACCGGATCGCCGAAACCCAGGTGGCCCACAAGCTGCGCTCCCTGCGGATGTTTTCATCGCTCCAGGGCAAGGTGGACGTGGAACAGGCCATGAAATGGCTTTCGGAAAACCTTTCCCTCGAGCTCGCCCCCTTGCAGGAACAGGCCGTGCGCAGGTCTATCGAGGAAAAGGTTTTGGTGATCACCGGAGGACCCGGCACGGGAAAGACCACTCTCGTCCGAGCCATCCTCGCCGTTTACCGCCGACTGGGGGGGCATGTGTGCCTGGCCGCTCCCACCGGGCGTGCGGCCAAGAGGCTCAACGAATCCACACGCCACCCCGCTTCCACCATTCACCGGCTTCTCGAATTCAGCCCCCAGTCCGGAGGCTTTCAGCGCAACGAGCAACGACCCCTCAATGCGGACCTGGTCATCGTAGACGAAGCCTCCATGGTCGATATCCTCCTGGCCCACTATCTCTTCAAAGCCGTTCCCGGCCACGCCACCCTCATCCTGGTGGGGGACGTGGACCAGCTCCCTTCCGTGGGACCCGGAAATGTCCTCAAGGATATCATCGCCTCGGGGGAAGTCCCCGTGGTGCGCCTCACGGAAATTTTTCGCCAGGCCAGGCAAAGCCGCATCGTCATGAACGCTCACCTGGTGCGCCGGGGCCAGTTTCCAGGACTGTCCGACGACCGGGAAACCCTCCAGGACTTTTATTTCATCGAGAAGGAAGACCCGGAGGATGCCCTGCGCATCATGGAAAAGCTTTGTACCGAGCGCATTCCTTTGCGCTTCGGGCTGGACCCTGTCGAGGACATCCAGGTACTGAGTCCCATGCACCGGGGGGCCGTGGGGGCTCAGCGCCTGAACACCACCTTGCAAAACGTGCTCAACAAGGAGCGCCGGTCCGTGGAAAGGGGAGGGCGGGTATTCAAGCTGATGGACAAGGTCATGCAAATTCGTAACAATTACGACAAGGACGTCTTCAATGGAGACATGGGGCGCATCGTCAAGATCGACGAGGAAAACCAGGAAATCCTGGTGGATGTGGATGGGCGGAGCGTTCCCTACGACTTTTCCGAACTGGACGAGCTGGTCCTGGCCTACGCCGTGACCGTCCACAAGGCCCAGGGAAGCGAGTACCCCGCCGTGGTGATCCCCCTGCTCACCCAACACTACATGATGTTGCAAAGGAACCTGCTCTACACGGCCATCACCCGCGCCCGAAAGCTGGTGGTCCTGGTGGGAACGAAAAAAGCCCTGGCCATCGCCGTCAAAAACGACAAGACCCAGCATCGCTATTCCCTTCTGGCTGAGCGCCTCCGAGGGCTTCTGGGTTCTTGATGTGGATATCCTTCCGGTAGGGAACATGGAAATTACAAAAGAGCTTCTTGCCCGTTCTCGCGTTATTGCGAAAGGTAGGGGAATACGTGATGTGCAGAGACTTGTTCAGGATTATGGTGGTAAGTCTCTGATGTGGGTTAAAAAGAGCAGTCCAGTGGTTGAGATCAACGGGGAAATGTACGAGTATCACTGGTATGAGCACCACGGACTCGGACGGTTTGAGGTAAAGGCCAAGAAAGTGAGGGAGTTATGATTGTGAAGCTCAAAAAGAAATCTTCCGAATATGGGGACCTCACGCCCGGACAACCATATTTTGTTATCGGCATCGAGGCGGACGATTACCGGATATTGAATGATTTCGGTAAACCGTATCTCTATCCTCCGTATTTGTTCGAGCTTGTCGATTCACGAGAGCCGAGTACCTGGATCACTGATTATGGCGAAGATGGGGAGCGTTATTCTTATCCGTCACTTCTCAATGAACCGGGTTTTTTTGAGGACTATTTTGACGGTAAGGGGGAGGCCCTTTCCAAATTTTGGCATGTTATCAACAAGCGGCTGTCGGAAGCTGCCTGAGTACTTGAATGCAAAAGGCCGCATCCTGAGTTGGATGCGGCCTCTCGTTTTTTATTTGCGATCCTTCAAGGGAAGGAGCAATTTGGGGTTTTGCTTGATGCGTATCTTCTGGAGGAGATAAACGGCGACGAACAGGCCCACGGCAACGGCATCCACGATGTAATGATGCACATTGAGCCCGATGGTGTCGTAAATGACATTGGGAAACATGAGCAATATGGCGCCCAGTGCTCCGAGCGCCCATTCCGGGATATTAGTGGGGCAGAGAAAGTAGCCCATGGAAAGAGCCGAAAAGATGATGGTTCCCAGGAAGATGGTGCTGTAGGCCATGAAAATTTCGAACCCCGTTCCCGACAGCAGGAAGGCGGGAACGTAAGCGAATAGAAAGGGACCGAGAAAAATCATCTTGGAAAAATTGAAAGCAGTCCAGCCCGTTTTCCAGGGGTCCGAGCCGGCGATGGCCGCGGCGGCGTAAGCTGCCACGCACACGGGCGGCGAGATGTTGGACGTCTGGCTGAACCAGTACACCACCATGTGGGAAGCCAGAAGGGTCCAGACCGCCATGTCGGGCCTGAGCGCGTCCAGTTCTCCATAGCCCATTCCGAAGTGGTACTGGCTGAGCATGGTGCTCATGGCCGGGACGGCGAGCACGGCAATGATGAGGTAAGCCGCCGTCACGGGAACGCCCATGCCGAGCATGAGGGCTGCGATGCCCACGAGCAAGATGGCCAGGGGGAGGTTGCCGCCCGAGAGGCTGAAAATGATGTCCGAAAAACGCAGCCCGATGCCCGTCAGGGAGATGACGCCCACGATGACGCCGATGACCCCGACGGTGGCTCCGATGACCAGGGTGTTTTTGGCCCCCTCCTGGACGGCTTCGAAAATTTCGCGGGGTCCCATGCGGTATTCGGTGGTGAGCCAACTCACGCCGACACAGGAAAGGGTGGCCAGCACGGCGGCAAAACCGGGAGAATAGCCCATGAGCATCATGACCACGATGATGATCAGGGGCAGAGACATGAACCACTCTTTTTTGAGGATTTCCATGGGGCTGGGGAGCTTCTCCACGTCTCCCGATCCCACGAGCCCGTGGCGTTTGGCTTCAAAATGCACCATGACGAACACGGCCAGAAAGTAGATGATGGCTGGAAACACGGCCATCTTCATGATCTGCACGTAGGGAGTTCCGGTCATTTCCGCCATGAGAAAGCCGCCGGCTCCCATGATGGGAGGCATGAACATGCCCCCGGTGGATGCGGCGGGTTCGATGGCTCCCGCCACGTGGGGCCTGAATCCCGCTCGTTTCATGAGAGGAATGGTGAAGGCACCCGTGGAAACCGTGTTGGCAATGGCGCTGCCGGAAACGGAGCCGAAAAAGCCCGAAGCCACCACGGCCACCTTGGCGGGACCGCCCGTGGATTTGCCCACCAACGCCAGGGGCAGATCCAGAAAAAATTTGCCCGCCCCCGATTTTTTGAGAAATGATCCGAAGAAAATGAAAAGGATGACATAGGTGACCAGAACATCGGCCATGATCCCGAACACACCGTCTTCCTTCAGGTAAATGTGGGTCATAATGCGCTCGATGGTGAAACCTCGATGAGCGATGACGTCGGGCATGTAGGGGCCGAAATAACAGTAAGCCATGAAGACCGAGCCCACCAGGGTCAGGGAGAGCCCCAGGACGCGGCGACAGATTTCCAGGGAGAGGAGTACGCCGGCGATGCTGACATAGAAATCCGTTTGGGTTTCCATGCCCATGCGGTAGTTGAGGGCTTCGAATTCGATTATCCAGTAAAGCACCACAACGGCCGCGACGCTCGCAAGAGCCATATCCAGTATCGATGGGCGGTGGTACGGGGAACCTCGCCACATGGGATAAGTGAGGAAGACCAGCACGTAGGTGATGAGAACATATATGCCCCGATGATACTGGGTCGCCACGGGACTCCACCCGGCATTGTAGAGATAAAAAACCACCATCAAGACGCCAAGAATGGAGGTTAAATAATACCAAAAGCCTGTGAGTTGGCGGCCCAGCTTGGTGTCACGCTGGATGATCTTTGCAAGCTTTTCACGGTCGACCGCAGCTTTTAAAGCCAGTTCCTCATCTGATAATTCTTTTTCTCGACGGCGATCATCGGACATGGCGATCCTTTTGAAAATGCTGAAAGACCAGCGATCCTTCAGCTTTGATGGGTGAGCCGGTGAATGGATATGAAAATCCGATAACGGGTAACAGGCAGGAGGGATGACTTTCTTAATCTTAAGAGCAGGGTGAAAGGCATCCCCACTCTGCCTTGGGACAAATTGCCGTAAAGTGTGGGCGGCACCATGGATGCTCACCCACACCGAAAATCAAAGGTTGAGGTACATTTTGCTTCTCTGGATCAGTCGATGGGTTTCAGATGTTCGGGAACCTCGATTCCCTGTTCCACCCAAAACTTGTAGGCTCCTTTGTGGAGGGGAGCGGATGCGCCTTTGAAGTTGTTTTCCAGCGATGTTTCGTTGGCGGCATTGTGAGATTGACGCAATGTGGTGAGGCCTTCTTCAGACCATATGGCCTTGGTGATCGCGTACACCACATCTTCTGAAACATCCGCATTGACCGTCAGGAGGGTGCTGTCCTGGAACGTTTGAGTGTCTTCCGTCTGGCCGGTATAGGTGTTGGCGGGAATCACGGCGGGAGAGTAGGCAAAGGCATCGTAAAAGCCGCTTTCCTTTGCTTCCGCGTCCAGGTCCATGAGGTTGATGCCCGACTGAATGGCGGCTTCGTTGATGGACGCATTGGGATAGCCCACGAGCACCCAGAAAGCATCGATCTTGCCGTCCTTGAAGGATGCGGCCGCTGCCGAGTAACCCAGGAAGTCTCCGCGTATTTGATCCCATACTCCCGTTTGCCTGAAGAAGCGTTCCGCGGAGGCTGCCGCGCCGGAACCGGCGGTACCCAGGGCCACCCTTTTCCCGATCAGGTCCTTGGTGGATTTAATGTTGCTGTTGACCCCGACGACCAGCTGAGCGGGGGCGCCATACAAAAAGCCGATACAGCGGACCTTTTCGTACTTGTTGTTGTCTTCGGGAAATTTCCCTTCCGCCATCAACCTGATATCCACCGCATAGGAAAGGCCAAAGTGAACATCACCCTTGTTCACCATGCGCACATTCTGGGCGGAGCCTCCGGATGCTTCCGAGGACATTCTTACGCCAGGGACAACTTTGGGCACGTAAGTCGAGATAGCGTTGGCGAAAAAGTTGAACGTTCCTCCCGTGGGCCCCCCACCGATGGCTACAAATTGGGTTTGTGCATCCGATGGAGCGGGCGCAAAGCCCATGGCAAAAAGCAATGCGCTTAAAGTGACGGCCAGTAGATACTTTTTCTTCATTGTCGGATCCTCCATTTAAAAAATTATTTGGTTGGTCCTCCACACATAGGCTCAGGCATGGCTGCCGTCGGCCTTCCCTCACGTCCGCAGAATGCGTTCTGCGAATTGTTGCCGAAGTACTCATCAACATTTTTAGCGGTTAAGGCGATTTGCCGCCAAAACCCCATCAGTTCTCAAAAAAACATCCACAGAAAAGCACTATGCCAAAAATGATCTTTTTTGAAAAGCAAAATGGAACACATTCTAACTTTTCGGTTCGGGCAAACCGTTCGTTTGCTTCAGTCGGGGTGGACCACCAGCACGGGGAGCCTGGCCTTATTGACCACCGTCCGAGCGGCACTTCCCATGAAAGCTTCTTTGAGCGCCGAACGCCCCTGGGTGCCGATCACGATCAGGTCAAGCTCATTCTCTTTGGCAAACGTCAGGATTTCATCGCCGGGTTTTCCCTTGCGGATGCAGTACTCCACATCGACGCCTTCCAGGGCATCCTTGGGAATAAAAGACCTCAGATCAATGTCCCTTTCTCGCAGCATGTTGCGTATGGCTTCGAGGAAGTCCCCTTTGTACCCCTTGAGGCTCAATTCCTGAACGGTATCAATGAGCCGCTGATTGATCACGTGCAAAAAATACAGTTTAGCCTGGCGATCTTTAGCGATTTCAACTCCATACTGAGCCGCTTTTTTAGAGTTTTCCGAGAAGTCAATGGGCACCACGATTTTCTGTAACTTGATCATCTGCCGTCTCCTTGCGTGTGGGGAAGTTTCGCATCCAATGGCCGTTCGTGCTCCAACCGGCTCTCCTCTTTGTTTTCAAGGGGGTTTCCGACATGCTTGCGGCAAACACCCTTTGCACTTCCACTTGCGAGGTTTTTTTAGCTGAAATTCTCGACAATAGAAAGCGTTCTTGCGTGAAAGTCCGGGTCCGGGAGGTTTTTTCCCCTGGACTACCCCCCATGTGCAACATTCTTGTTCCCAAGCTGGAGTTTGGGAACAAGAGGTTTGTCAAAAGGATCATCAAAAGTTGCACATGGGGTCCGGAACCGTCTGCTGAAAAAACAGCATCCCGCCCTCGATGATTTGTGGTCATTTTTTCTTCCAAATGTGCTAGCATCCAACTTCCTAATATTCCACCCCGGCAGGCTTTTGTTATTTTAAAAAAGGAGATACGGCTCATGAAGGTGAAAACCACTGAATTGCCCGGGATCGGCAAAAGCTATTCCCTGGAAACCGTCGAGGGCAGGCGTGTCGTCATCATCATCCATCACCACGGACATCGTGAAGTGTATTACTTCGAGGACATGGACCAGGACGAGCCGGGCTTTTCTTTTCTGCTGACCGATGACGAGGCACGTCAACTGGGGACCATCCTCCTGGGAGTGGACTACCAGCCCGTGACCGACGACCGCGTGGAACTGCTCCTCAAGAGCGTTCGCCTGGATTGGATCAAAGTGCAGCCGGGAAGTCCCCTGGCGGGCAAGTCCATCATCGAGTCTCAAATCCGCAAGAACACGGGTTCGACCATCATCGCCATTCAGCGGGGCGATCAAATGATCGGGAGTCCGGACATTCACGAAGTCATACGCCCCGGAGACGTGCTCATGTGCATCGGAACACGCGACCAAACCCGGTGTGTCGAATCCCTGTGTCAGTTGGATGGGCAAGGAGCGTGATTCAGCCCGAGCTGAAATTATAAGCACCTGCACAGAAGTTTTTTACATTTGGAGCTACCACTCCGTCATTCCCGCATGCTTTTGGCGGGAATGACGGGAGACGGTTTATGTACCCATGCCGGAAAATGTTAAAAAAATTTCTGCTTGGGTGCTTATCAGAGGCATAAAATTCAGAGGCATCCCCCTATATGTTGTCCAATTTGCCCTTTTTACTCCTTGCAGGCATGATCCTATGCACTTTTTTCATGGTGAGCTTCGCGTCGCAGAAGCTCCGCCTTCCTTCCGTACTGGTTTATATCGTGCTCGGCACGGGAGTCGCCCTCCTGTTTCCCGAAAGCCATCAAGTTCACATCGCGGGAGAAATCGGTATCGTGCTATTATTCTTCATCCTGGGACTGGAATTTCCCCTGGCAAGAATGGTCGATATCTCCAAGAAAATCTGGCCTGCGGGATTGTTGGACGTGGCTTTCAATATCGGGGGCGCCATGATTCTGGCCATGGTCTTCGGGGTGAATCTTATGGGCGCCCTGGTCATCGGGTCCGTGGCTTACGCCACCAGTTCCTCCATTTCCGCCAAAATGCTCGAGGAGCAAAAACGGCTGGCCAACCCGGAAACGGAATTTATCCTGGCATTGCTCATCTTTGAAGACCTTGTGGCCCCCATACTTGTGTCTTTCATTGCGGGCGCTCAGTCCGGGGAAGAAGTGAGCGTCGGGTTCGTCTTGATTCTTTTGCTCAAAATCGTGCTCCTCATGGCCGGAGCCGTCTTCATGGGTCACTATGGCTTCCGGAGGCTGACGGCATTTGTGGCTCGCCACATGGACAAGGATTTCATGCCCCTCCTCATGGTGGGCATTGCCCTGGGGTATGCGGGAGTGGCCATCGCGTTGGGGCTGTCCGAAATTCTCGGGGCATTCCTTGCGGGAGTCATGCTTTCGGAAACGGGAAAATCTTCCGAAGTCGAGCATCTCATCATGCCCCTGCGGGATGTGACCCTTCCCTTTTTCTTCTTCTGGTTCGGAACGACCATTCACTTCGGCGAGGGAGTGCCCATGCTTCTCCTTATGGTGCTCCTCGTTGCCTGGGCCATCGTGGGCAAAGTGCTTACCGGCTTCATCGGAGGCCGCCTTTTCGGTTTGACCAAAAAGGTTTCATGTCGCGCGGCTTTTTCCCTCGTTCACCGGGGAGAGTTTTCCGCAGTCATCGCCAGCCTTGCAATTCCTCAACTGCGAGTGTTCAGTGGTATCTACATTCTGCTGACGGCTTTCATCGGTGTTTTTTTCTTCCAAAAGGCCCCCTGGCTGGCCAACCGGTACCATGAAAAATGGGGCAGGCAGCCCCCTAAAACCACCGATCCCGTTAAAGTGTGAAAGATCGTGAATGGCGAAAAAGGGGAGGACATGATTTGACAGATACAGGTGAATCGTTTTATCCTTTGTTCATTGCGCGGTTGATGATTGCCGAGAATACAACACCCCATTCTGTTTTGTGAACCTGCTCGGGCCAATGGCTTTCCAATCCTGATTTTTGCCGGGTTCAACGAATTCTTTTTTTCATGGCCGATCGGGAAAAGTCGATGAACCGGCTGGAAGCCGGGGCCGGGTAATCCATGGGAGGATAACATGGCGGAACCGTTTGTAGTGAAGGACTGTGCGCTCATTGCCCTTGCCACGGGCATGGAAGCTCAAAACCTGAGGGAACTCGCGGATCGCATTCGTAATATTCCCGCCGGCTCGATCTACTATCATTTCTGGGGAGGGATGCTGCGGCCGACCTTCGATGAACCGGAATACCAGAATGATTTCGCGGCCTGGGCCTGGCGAAGTCTTCACGACCCCGTCCTTGCCGAACGGCTGGCTCTCGTGGACCCCACGGAATTCAAAAACATCGAGAACTTGAGGCGGGAAATCCTGGATGTCATCGAGGAGCGCCTGGATGAGAGCGAATACATTCCATGGGCCAAGACGGGGCAGCGCTTTCATTTCGAAACATCCCAGATCGTGGTGTTCGATACCGGGTACCGCCTCCACGAGCCTTCCGAACTGCCGGGAATCATCCATCGCATGTCGTTGGGCAGTGTTTTTTACCACATGATCGATGCTCGCCGGAGGACCGACCGTGGAAGAAGCGATTTCTGCGAGTGGTTGATGGGTTTTGGGGATCGTTACAGGAGTGTCGCCGACGCTCTGCACGCCATTGACCCTTATTTCACCACCCTCGAGGATTTGCGCGGGGACATTGAAGTCGTTCTCAAAAAACACGATTGGCAGGAGGGAAATGCATGAGTGCTTTGCTGGAAGAATATGCCCGGATCGTGGGAGAGGATGTCATCGATCAGTTGAGACAACTGGCGGTGCGCTTGCAAGGGATGAAGGTGGTTCATGTCAACTCCACCCGTGAAGGGGGAGGGGTTGCGGAAATTTTGAGCTGGCTGATTCCTCTGAAGTGTGAGCTGGGTCTGAATGCCGTCTGGGAGATCATCACGGGGGAGCAGGAATTCTATCAATGCACCAAGATGTTTCACAACGCTCTGCAAGGTCATGCCGCCGCTCCGTCCGAATCGCTCCTCGATGCTTACGAGAGGACCAACGGGGAAAACGCCGAAAGAATGCGGGATCTTTTGCAAGATGCGGACTTCGTCATCATTCATGATCCTCAGCCCGCCCCCTTGCTGGGGCTTTTCCCCCACCGACGTGGGAAATGGGTGTGGCGGTGTCACATCGACTTGAGCCGCCCGTTTCGTCCGGTGTGGAGATATTTGCGCCGGCATGTGGAGGGCTATGATGCGAGCATCTGGTCCTTGTCTCAATTCGCGCAACCCATCGAACATCCCATGTACCTCATTCCGCCCAGCATCGACCCGTTGAGTCCTAAAAACATCGAGCTGGATTCGGGGGAGGTGAATGCGGTTTTCGAGCGTCATGGCCTGAATCCGGAGATTCCTCTCATCACTCAGGTTTCCCGCTTTGACCGCTTCAAGGACCCCATCGGCGTGGTGCGGGCCTATCGCCTGGTGCGAGACTACATCCCCTTGCAACTGGTTCTGGCGGGGGGAGGGGCTTCCGACGACCCGGAAGGCGAGGAAGTTTTGAGGGAAGTGCGTGAGGAAGCGGGCGATGACCCCAATATCCATGTCCTGCTGCTGCCTCCCGATGCTCACCGGGAAATCAATGCCATTCAGAGGGCCTCGGCCATTGTTCTCCAAAAATCCACACGGGAAGGCTTCGGGCTCACGGTGACGGAAGCCATGTGGAAGGGAAAGCCCGTCATCGGCGGCGACACGGGAGGCATCCGCCTCCAGGTCATCAATCACCACACGGGCTTTTTGGTGAATTCGCCGGAAGGAGCCGCCCTGCGCATCCGGTATTTGCTCAAGAACAGGGAAAACATGGGGGTCATGGGCGGGAAGGCCAGGCAATTCGTGAAGAACAACTTCCTGGTAACGCGCCACATGCGTGACTACCTGACGCTCATGAACGCCATCTTTCATGGAAAGCGGGACAGGATCGATCTGTGATGGATAAAAACGGCAAGGCGGATTTGATTGATATTGCGGGAGTGCCCGATTTTTGGTCCCACCTGGCCCGCGCGGGGCATTGCCTGCTGGGGTTGGATTACGATGGAACCCTGGCCCCCTTTCATGCGGACCCCATGCAGGCAACGCCTTTTCCCGGTATTCCCGCGATTTTGGACCAAATACGCGGCCTGCCCCATGTGGAGATAGTCATTGTTTCGGGCCGTCCCGTGGTAGAAATTGTTGATCTTCTTGGAGAATTGGGAGTCACCATGATCGGCGCCCATGGATATGAAAGGCGCTTTCCCGATGGCCGGGTCGTGGTGACCAGCCCCAGTGGAGTGCAACTCGACGGGTTGGAAGCCGCCCACGCGAAGGTCTTGCAGCAAGGGCTGCCCGGCAGGCTGGAATGCAAAGTGGCCAGTGTCGCCTTCCACACACGAGGTCTGCCCCCTGAAGTCGCGTCGAATGTGGAAGGTTCCGTTCATGAACAATGGGTCGCCATGGCAGGAAACCACGATTTGGAGGTCAGGCGGTTCAACGGGGGAGTGGAAATACGCTCCCAGGGAAGGCAGAAAGGGGATGCGTTTAGGGACATCATGGCGGAACAGCCCTCGGAATCGCTGGTGGTTTATGTGGGGGATGATGAAACCGATGAAGACGTGTTTCGGCTGATTCACGATGTGGGAGTGGGCATCAAGGTGGGGAATCCTGCCGTTTTCGGTTCCACCGCAGCTCGAGGGTTTCTAGATGATTGCAGCCGGGTTGGAGAATTCCTCATGGGTTGTCTCCGGGAACTATCCCGCAAAAGTCATTAGAAGGGGTTGAGCATGCATGAAGATCGCCTGGTGGTGGTTTCCAATCGTCTGGCAGTGGTGCTGGATGAAACCGAAGAGGGTTGGAAAATCAGTTCCGGTTCGGGAGGCCTGGTCACGGCCTTGAGCCCTGTGCTCAAAGGGCGTGGGGGGGTCTGGATCGGCTGGCTGGGAACGAGTTTCCAAAAGCCCCTGGGAGAGCGGGAACTGGAAAAGCTGCTGGCCCAAGGCTCCGATGAAACGGGATATACCCTGAAACCCGTCGATCTCACTCCCGAAGAAATCGACAAGTACTACTTCGGTTTTTCCAACGAGATACTCTGGCCGTTGTTCCATGACCTGTCGTCGCGTTGTAATTTCGATCCGGAATACTGGGATGTGTACCAGAAAGTCAACGCGAAATTTGCCCGGACGATCGTGGAAAATACCGAGGACGGCCGCGATTTTGTCTGGGTACATGATTACCAGCTTCTGCTCGTTGCCCGGGAAATGAAAAGGCTGGGAGCCCGACGGCGTACCGGATTTTTCCTGCACATTCCCTTTCCTCCACTCGATGGCTTCCTGCGTCTGCCCTGGAGGTTCGACGTCCTCGAGGCTCTGCTGGAATACGATCTGGTGGGCTTCCAAACCATGCGGGATCGGCGGAATTTCGTGGATTGCGCGCGCACCATCTTTCCCGATGTGAGGGTGATCGGACAAGGGCATGTGTGCAAGATTGTACGGCCCGGACGGGAGGTGCTCATCGGGGCGTTTCCCATCAGTATCGATTTCAAGGAATTTGCGGAGCGGGCCGTGACCCGTGACGTGGAAAATCTGGCCTGGATCATTCACGCCAACCTGCCCGACCGGCAGTTGATCCTGGGGATCGATCGCCTGGATTACACCAAGGGCATTCCCAATCGTTTGCTGGGATTTGCCAACGCTCTCGAGCGCTACCCCGAGTTGCGCAGGAAGGTGACCTTCATCCAGGTGGTGGTGCCCAGCCGTGAAACCGTTACCGAGTACGAAGCCCTGAAGCGAGAAATCGAACGGCTGGTGGGGGAGATCAGCGGTCGCTATACGGAGGTGGGATGGACTCCCATCCACTACATCTATGGTTCCCTCACCCGCGATGAACTGGTGGCCTACTACCGCACCTGCGAAATCGCCCTCGTCACCCCCCTCAAGGACGGCATGAACCTGGTGGCCAAGGAATACTGCGCCGCCAGTGTGGACGATAACGGCGTACTCATCCTGAGTGAATTTGCCGGAGCGGCGGCCCAACTCAATCTCGGTGCCATTCTCGTGAATCCCTACGACCTTCATGGAGTGGGCGATGCCATTTATCATGCCATGACAATGGATGATGAAGAAAGAAGATCGAGAATGAAAAAAATGAGACGCTCAATCAGGAGGAACAATATTTACGAATGGGTGAACTCTTTCCTTCGAGCGGCCATTGCCAAGGATCTCCTGGGATTTCCCAGAATGGAGTTCTACGTGCCGCGTCCCGGCGATTGAAGTGGACGGCATGAAAGAGCGTCGCGGTCCGGTGCGTGCCGTCAAGGCACTCGGGTATTCGTGGGGAGGGCTCAAAGCCGCCTGGCATCACGAGGAATCCTTCCGTCAGGAGGTGATTCTCGGGGGCGCGATGTTGCCCTTTGCCTTTGTCGTCGGTGAGGGCTTCACGGAGCGCGCCTTGCTCGTGGGCGTCGTGCTGCTCGTTTGGGTGGTGGAATTGCTCAACTCGGCTATCGAAGCCCTTACGGACCGTATCGGTATGGAGCACCACGAGTTGAGCGGACGGGCCAAGGATCTGGGTTCGGCCGCCGTGATGGTTGCCCTCATCCTGGCGGGAGGCACCTGGGGATTCAAGATTTTGATCTTCATGGGGTGGCTCTGAATGGTGACTCCCCCCGTGGACGCTTATCAACGCCGGATCGATTACCTGAGACTTTCCATCACGGATCGCTGTAACCTGCGCTGCGTGTATTGCATGCCTCCCGAAGGCCTGCCCCTCCTGAGCCATGCCGACATTCTCACTTACGAAGAAATTCTGCGCCTGGTGGAGGTTGCCGTCCGGATGGGCATTTCCAAAATACGCATCACGGGAGGGGAACCCCTGGTGCGCCGCAACGTGGTGTATCTTTGTGAACGCATTGCGGCAATCGAGGGTGTCGGGAGCTTCAGCCTGACCACCAACGGAATTTTACTCCATCATTATGCGAAGTCTTTGCGCAAGGCGGGGGTCAAACGGGTGAACATAAGCCTGGATACCCTACGGCCCGAAAGGTTCGAGGCCGTCACTCGATTGGGCCGTTTCGACCAGGTTTGGCGGGGCATCGAGGCCGCTCGAGAAGCCGGCTTCGCTCCCATCAAGCTCAACATGGTGGTGATGCGCGGGGTCAACGATGATGAAATCGAGGACATGGCGTTGCTCACCACAAAGCACCCTTTTCATGTGCGGTTTATCGAACTCATGCCTTTCTCCGCGAATGTTTTCCAGGATCGTTTTTTTTCTTCCGAGGAGACGTTGGAGCGCATTTCCGGGCTGGGGCCTCTTTCGCCTTGCGAGAGCCGCAACAGCAACGGGCCGGCACGGTATTTTCAACTGGAGGGTGCTCCGGGTAAGATCGGCATCATCAGCCCCATCAGTCATCATTTTTGTCCGGGATGCAACCGGTTGAGGGTCACGGCCGATGGGAAATTACGTACATGCCTTTTCAGTACCGAAGAAACGGATCTATTTTCCCTGCTGCGGCGGAAAGCCTCGGGTGAAGAGCTGGCCGGGGTTATACGGCAGGCCATCGCGTCCAAGCCCGAAAAACATCGCTTGAGCCCCGGACTGCCTCGCAAGTGCGCCGACAGGCCCATGGCACGCATTGGCGGGTGACACTCCCGGGAGTGCCGAGGTGGGGCTCGGCGTTCCCAGGAGGGGTTTCTCCGGGGATGTTTATTTTCGGAAACCGCTTTATTTTCGGAAACCGCCTAAAAAGCCAGACGGGCCGCTCCCAGGAGGGCTGCGTTGTCTCCCAGCAGGCTTCTTTTTATTACCGCATCCTCGATGTTCAAAAAGTTGTTGCTTTTTTCCAGGCTTTCTATGAGCTGATCAATGAAGAGGTTCCAGGCGGCACTCACGCCGCCGCCGATGATGGCGTGGCGGATTCCCAGGAGCATGAAAATGTTGGACAGGGCGACGCCCAGTGCCCACCCCATGCGATCGAAAAGCCACAGGGATGTGGGATCGCCCTCCAGGGCGCTTTGATGAATGTCCCTGGCCGTAAGCTTGCCTTGTTGCCACAGGTCAAAGGTTTTTTTGGTGACCAGTTCTCCCTTTTTGATGGAGGCTTCCATCCCTTCCAGCAGGGCACGGGCCGAGGAGTGGGCTTCCAGGCAACCCTGGGAACCGCACTGGCATAGGGGGCCCGAGGGGTCCACCACCAGGTGACCGATTTCCGCCACGAACCCAAGGCGGTCTCCCTGCCAGAGCTGATCATCGAGTACAAGAACTCCACCGACGCCGGTTCCCAAGGTCAGGCCCACCCAGTTGTTCAGGTTTTTTGCGGACCCCACCCAGTTTTCTCCCAGACCGTATACACTGGCGTCGTTTTCCATGATTACCGGCACATCGAGAGCTTCCCGCAGTTTCGCACCCAGGGGGTAATGGTCCATGGCCGGGAGGTTGGGTGAAAAGACCACGATGCCCTTTTCCGAATCGATTTTACCGGCGACTCCCAACCCCACACCTTCTACATGGGCATTGCGGGCTGCCGCGTGATCCATGAGGGAGCGGCAGATGTCCAGGAGATTTTCCACGGCTCGCTCGGCTCCCTGAGAAATCTCCGTGGAAATTTTGACTTGCTCGATGATCTTCCCGCTTGTATCCACAAGGGCGGCACGCATGTTGGTACCGCCGATGTCGATGCCTATGGAGGTTTTTCTTTTCATATTCAGGTCTTCCTCTACCCCCGGAGCACCAGACTGTCGGGCAGGTAAAAAACGTAATAATGAGAGAGAATATCGAACTGAGCGTTGGTTTCATCTTCGATGGCGATGAACAGATCCTTCAGGGATTCGGCTCCGGCCAGGTTATGCTGAAACAGGTTGGGATTGTGAAGGTCGGTATGGAGGGGAAATAAAAAGTGAGTCGCATTTCCCCGCCACACAACGCCAAGGGCTTCTCGTTCCTCGATGATGGACTTGTAGACCCGCCTCAAGAGATCCGTGCGCAGAATGGGGGAGGACGCGCTGGTGACGCACTCCATGAGCCCCGCCAGCCGATAGACCCTGCGCATGAGCCCTTCGTCCTCGCGGTATCGAATCAGCCCCAGGATGGTGTAATGAGTTCCGCCGTCCAGGGTGAAATGGTTGGGAAGGAAGGCGATGTGTCGGTGTCCCGGAGCAGCGATGGCCTCTCGGCGATGTGCTTCGTACTTTGCGGACTCCCTTTTGGTACACATCATGACGTGGCCGGTGTGCCGGTCTCCAACGCGAAACTCCAACGGCTCCGCCGTGATGAGGTTGTCCCATGCGTCATGTCTGGCCATGAGATCGATTATGTCTGCCATGATGAACTACCGCCTACGCTTGTTTTTCAGGTCACTGCAGATGGGCAAGGTATGGGGTAAGGTCTTCCACGTATTCCGCGATAACCGTGTAACCTTCACTTTCAAGGAGTTTCCCGGCCCCGGCAAAGGATTCTTCGTTGAACCGCAGCATGAGTTGCCACACACCTTCATGGTTCTTGAGGGGCACGGTGATCATGGACCTTATGTTGATGCTGTTCCCGGCCATGAGCTTTCCCACATCGGCCAGGACACCGATCCGGTCTTTCACGAGGATGGAAAGTCTTCGGGTGTCGTCGGCCAGTCCCAGGGCCATGAGCAGGACTTCCATGAGGTCCGTTATGGTGATGATGCCCACGAGCTTTTCCCCCTTGAGTACCGGGAGAGCACCGATTTTGTTGGCGTGTATGATGCGGGCGCCCCGCTCGATGGTCATGTCCGGGGTGGCCGTGATGATTTTTTTGACCATGATGCTCGACACGGTAAGCTTTTGCAGTACGTAGGTCAGCTCATGGGCACTCAGGGTCGTGGCCGGCGAGGCCCACGCTTCCTTGAGGTTCCGGTCGGTCACAATCCCCAGGAGACGGCCTTCCTTGTCCGTGACGGGCAGGTGGGATATCCGGTTTTGATTCATCATGTCGCGAGCCTTCAAAACGGATGTCTCGGGAAGGGCGGTGATGAGATTGGCTTTCATATACCAGCCGATGTACATGTATGCTCCTTCAGTGTGGTTGCCCCGTGAAGTTTCCTCTGGAAGATCAACTGATAAAAACCTGCCTGTACGAATCGAGGTGTTCGATGACCGTTCCCGCTCCCCGCACCACTGCGGTGAGAGGGTCTTCGGCAATGTTCACCTTCAGGCCCGTGGCATCGTGCAGACGCTTATCGAGGCCCCTGATGAGGGCACCCCCTCCCGCAAGCCAGAACCCGTTGCTGAAAATATCTCCGGCCAGGTCGGGAGGAGTCTTTTCCAGTCCCCGTTTCACCGCTTCCACGATGGTTGTGATGGGTTCCTTCATGGCGTCCCTGATTTCCGTATCATTGACGGAAAAGGTGCGCGGGATGCCCGACAAAATTTCCTTCCCCGTGATGTCTATGGACTCGGGGGTCTCGAGAGGGAACGCCGTTCCGATTCTCATTTTGATGTTCTCGGCGGCAACCTCGCTGATCACCATCTGCCGCTCCCTCTGGATGTAGCGCAGGATGGCTTCATTGGCCTCGTCTCCAGCGACCCTCACGGATTCACTGTAGGCGACCGCAAACATGGAAATGACGGCCACTTCGGTGGTGCCTCCACCGATGTCCACGATCATGTTTCCAAAGGCCTGGTCAACGGGCAACCCCGCCCCGACGGCCGCTCCCATGGGCTCCTCGATGAGGTGGATTTGACGGGCTCCCGCCTGCTCCGCGGATTCGATGACCGCCCGCTTCTCCACGGAAGTGATTCCGGTGGGTACCGCCACCACGATTCTCGGGCGTATGAGTTGCCTGCGCTTGAGAACCTGGGAGAGAAAATACCTGATCATTACGCTGGTGACTTCAAAATCCGCGATGACTCCGTCTTTCAAGGGGCGAATGGTCACCACGCGCTGTCCATGACGGCCGATGATATTCCTGGCTTCATGCCCGACGGCGATCACCTGGTGGGTATCTTGATTGATGGCCACTACGGAGGGCTCATTGAGCACCACGCCTTTGCCGCGGAGATAAATCAACGTATTGGCGGTTCCCAGGTCCATCGCCATGTCTTTGGAAAAAAAACCAAGTAATCGTTCAAACATAATCGGCCCTTCTATTTGGCATTGGCGCTATTGTTTTGGCGCTATTGTTTTGGAGGAAGACAGAAAAGGAGTTTATAGACAATTCGGCACAGGGTCAATGAGTTTTGCCGCTTTTTTCACACCTCTGCTCGCGACCGTGAAGCGGCATGCAGGCGCTGATAAGCCAGCAACCACAACTCGTTGTTGCCGGCACCGTCTTGCGGAAAAGAAACCCAGGAGAGTTGAGGCTGGATGCGAATGGTCTTGAGGTGCGAGGAAAAAAAGTCTCGTCCATAATCGGCTGCCTTGTAAAGGGTTCTTTCCACTTGTTGTGATGTTGCTCCGTGGAAGATGATGCCGAATCGATTTTCGGACAACTGTCCTACGTATGCGTCTTCAGGAAGATATTGCCGCAATCCTTGGGCGAGGTTCCGTTGCAACAGGTGAATGTGATTGGGAGGGACTCCCTTGAGCAGCATGTTCCAGGGATTGAACTGTATCATCGCCAGGGTGAGAGGGGTACTTTGTTTTATGGAGATTTCCAGGAGCTGGTCCATTCTTGCTTCGAAGGCTCCGGCATTGTAAAGGCCGGTGAGAGTCTCATGATGTTTTAAATAGCGACACTCCTGTTCCAGGAAATATTTGTCCAACAATAACTGATAGAACTGCAAGGTATGGATGATGGAATCCAGATGATCCCTGCTCCAATTCTTTATATCCCGCGATAAAAAAGCCAGTACAATCTGGTGTCCTGATGCCAGTGCGGCGGGAATGACCCAGGCGGAACCATAGTGGGGAAGACCTTCTGAAGGGCTGAAAAGAAAATGGTCGGAGGCATGGGAATTCATTCGAGGGATACGCAAGGGTTTTTGCGACAGAAATGTGTGGCCGACGAGACCTTGCTTCACCAGGAAATGTTGCCGGATCAGCTTTTTGGGGCACTCGGCAGTGGCGGCAATGATTTGAAAAGAGTCTTCATCCGGGTCCCGCAAGGCAAGAAAAGCGTATTCCGTTTCAAGCGCATTGGCGCATTTTTCTACAAAATTGCTACTATATTCATAAAAATCGAATGCACCTGCTTCGGGTTGCTTTATACCGCTGCAAAACGATAGAATTTTCGATGAATCTTTGTGTTTTTCTCGAATGACTTCCTTTTTTAAGAGGTCATCGATGACCGAAGCGGTTTCATGAATGAGCTTCATTTGCTTGTCATTAAAACCCCATTGGTACTTGGTGTCTACATAGAGCACACCGGCCCCTTCCCCGACGGGCATGGCGAAAAGTCCCTTGATATGGGATTCTCCCTCACGATAAAAAGGCAGGGCGGCAACGATGGAGGGTGTGGTATCTTGAATTTTGTCCATATGTACCAGTTGCCCTACCTTCTGAACCTGTGAGAGGATTCCGCTTTCTTCCAGCGGTAGGATTTGATCCTGACGCAGGTAGCGGCTCAGGGATTGTACGGCTGCTATTTCCAGGGTGCGGTTTTTGTGGTTTGTGATCAACAAAATGGTGGTGTAGGCTTCAAGGATGTTACTGAGCAGGCTCACCAAAGATTGGTATGGATTCGACGGCATATCAAACAAGTCCCCAATCTTGCAGGGTTTTAAATAACGTGGATCATTGCAAAAGAGTTGGAGGTGCTTTTTCTCTAACAACTTGTGCTGATTCGATTTGCATACTGGAATGGCGAGATGCTGTCAACTGATTAAAAAAACAGATGGTCGAGCGGAGAACAAATGGGCAAAATTTCTATCCTCCCCGACACGTTGTGCAACCAGATCGCCGCCGGTGAGGTCATCGAAAGGCCGGCCGCGGTGGTCAAGGAACTCCTGGAAAACAGCGTGGACGCGGACGGTACCAAAATCATCGTGGCTTTGCAACAGGGAGGACGACGGGAAATTCGGGTGACGGACAACGGCCAGGGCATGGAACGGGACGATGCCCTGCTGGCCATCGAGCGCCATGCAACGAGCAAAATCCGCAACATGGACGACCTCCAGTCCATCATGTCCCTGGGCTTCCGGGGGGAAGCCCTGCCGAGCATCGCGTCCGTGAGCCGCTTCGAAATCGTCACTCGCACGGAAGGGGAGGTGTCCGGGACCCTCGTGCGCGTGGAAGGGGGCGTCTTGCGGGACGTGCGGGACAAAGGGGCTCCCGTGGGCACGACCATCACCGTGCGCGATCTCTTCTACAACCTCCCCGCCCGGCGCAAGTTCCTGCGCACCGTGGACACGGAAATGGGCCACATCAACGACCAGTTTCAGAAGCTTGCCCTGGCTCACCCCGGCATCCATTTTCAACTGGCCCACCAGGACAGGGAGATCAGCCGGTATCCCGCCGCCACGGATGGAGCGCAACGAGCGGGTCAGGTCCTGGGCGTCGAACTCGTTCGCAAGCTCCGACCCTTTTCCTTCGAAAACAAAATCCTGCGCATCCGCGGGTATCTCAGTCCTCCCGACTTGCAGCGTACATCGAGCCAGGCCGTCTTTTCCTTCCTGAACGGTCGCCCCATATGGGACCGCCTGGTGAACCGCTCCATCCTGAGCGCCTACGAATCCTTGCTGCCCAAGGGGAAGTTCCCGGTGGTGCTCCTGTACATGGACCTGGACCCCGCTTGCGTGGACGTCAATGTGCATCCCACCAAACGGGAAGTGCGCTTTCGAAGCCCCGGGGACATCATGGAAGCCGTCCGCCTGGCTCTGCGGGAAGCCCTCAAGGGCAATGCTCCCGTTATGTCCTTTCCCGATGTTCCCGTGGGGGGACTCATCAAAAACGACTTCTTTCCACGCACAGAGCGAGAACAGGGCAGGGGCTTCCTGGATTCCGCTTCCGCCTCCCGGAAGCCGCCCCCACCCACGCGGGACAGTCACATTCCCCAACAATTGCCCGTTCCCGCCTTTTCCCCATCCTCCAGCTTCCCGGCGCCCAAGGTCCTGCATGAACAGCCCCGCGAGCTTTCCTCAGCCGGGCGCCATGACGCGATGCCCGAAGGTTCCGTCCGCTTCGGCGATTTGCACATACTCGGCCAGGCGGCCCACGCCTACATCGTGCTCGAATCCCCCACTGGCCTGGTCATCGTGGACCAGCACGCGGCTCACGAAAGGATCATCTACGACCGCCTGTGTGCCGCCCAATCCCATGAGCCGTCCCAGAGGCTGCTGCGCTCGGTGGTCGTCGAGCTTCCGCCGCGCCAGGCCGTTTTGCTCCGTAAGTGGCTCGAAGAACTCAAAAGCTTCGGCTTCGACATCGAGCCCTTCGGCGGCGATGCCTTCGTGGTTCATGCCCTGCCGGCCGGCGTGCCCCAGTGTTCCCCCGAAGCCCTGATCCGGGATTTGTTGGAATCGGCCCACGAGGACGAAAGCCGTCCCCGGTGGGACCTGCGGGCACGGGTGGCCGGCGCCGCCGCCTGTCGGCAAGCCGTCAAGGCGGGGCAGAGAATGTCGCCCGAAGAAATCCGTCATCTCCTCCGGGATCTGGACCGAACGGCGTTCCCTCATACCTGCCCTCACGGAAGGCCCCTTTCTTTCGAAATCGATCGGGATGAACTGAAGCGGCGCTTCCAGAGAAGCTGAGGACGAAACTTTGAGAATCGAGATTCAGACATGTCCCACGCCATGTGCAACTTTCTTGTTCCCAAGCTCCAGCTTGGGAACACACTTGCTTGGAAGCTCCAGCTTCCCGTTTTGAAGCGGGTGGAAGCTGGAACTTCCACAAATAAAAGGCGTTCCCAAGCTGGAGCTTGGGAACGAGTAACGGAGTGACTACAGGGGGCGTAAGCGTAATATGGAAAAGTTGCACATGTCATACATGTCCCGTGACCTTTTGTCCGGCGGCGCGACCGTCGCCCTTCCCGACTCCCGGCCCTCCACCGCCCCCTGTCCACTTCCCATCATCTTGCTTGCGGGACCGACCGCAGTGGGCAAAACGGAACTTTCCCTTCGCCTGGCCGCCCGGCTGAGCACGGAAATCATCAACGCCGATTCCATGCAGGTTTACCGGCACATGGACATCGGCACGGCCAAGCCATCGGCGGCGGAGCGGTCTCGAGTGCCTCACCATCTCCTGGATGTGGTGAACCCCGACGAGCCCTTCGATGCCGCCGCCTACCTCGATCTGGCCCGGCCTGTCATCGACGGTCTTCACCGACAGGGCCGGATTCCTCTGGTGGTGGGGGGAACGGGGCTGTACATGAAGGTGCTCACGCGGGGAATCTGCCCGGCACCTCCCACGGACCCCCAGTTGCGGGAACAACTGAAACGGGAAGATGCGCAAAAGGGCCTTGCGGCCCTCCACGGGGAACTACTGCGCCTGGACCCTCCCTCGGGCAAACGCATCCACCCCAATGACCGGCAGCGCGTCCACAGAGCCCTGGAAGTGCTGCGACTGACCGGCATTCCCCTGTCGGTTCAGCAGGAAACGCACCGTTTCCGGGAAACCCTCTATCCGAGCCTCAAGCTTTTTCTCTTTCGAGAGCGGGACGAGCTTTACCGGCGCATCGACGACCGGGTGCATGTCATGATGCGGGCGGGTTTCCTCGATGAAGTGCGGGGATTGATCGAAGCCGGTTACGGTCCCGAACTGCCGTCCATGAAATCCCTGGGATATCGGCAACTGGCGCGGTTTTTGGCCGGGGAGACGGACCTGGAACAGGCCGTTGCCGACATTGCGAAGGAAACGAGGCGTTATGCCAAACGCCAGTTCACCTGGTTTCGGGCCGATCCCGAATTTCAATGGTTTCATGGGGACGGTCACGAAAAAATTTTCCGTTGGATCGAGGGGGAAATCAAGGACATGGAAAGGTTGAAATGAAGGAATACAGGCAGTTCAAAGAAAAAGTCCACCGGCACATGGAGGCCCTTCGCAAGACCGTCGGGAAGCTCGACGGCCTGGGCGCCTTCAACCATGCGTCCATTGACCGGTGGAACGGATGGCTCGATGCCATGCGTGCCGCCCCCCACGATGAATCACTCCTGCGCGTGGCCGTCATCGGGGCGGTCAAGTCGGGCAAAAGCACCCTCATCAACAGCCTCCTGGGCCGGGACCTGCTCAAGCGGGGAGCCGGCATCATCACGGCCTTCATCACACGGGTCCGCACCGGAGGGGTTCCGGGAGGATGGATCGAACTCAAACCCTGGCCCCTGGTTCTCGAAGAAGTCGACGCCTGCCTGCGCATGCTGCCCCTTTCCCTCGAAGAATCGGGGATTCATGGCCCTGTCGATCTGCATGACGCCGGGGGGCGTGAACTCCTGCGCGGCTGCCTGGAAAGGGTGCGAACGGAATGGCAGCAGGAAGCCGGACAACTGGACCCCTGCTTTCTCATGCTCAAGGCCTGCCTGGAAGGGTATCCGGACGTTGCCGACCGGATAGGGGATGCAAGTGCCCGTATTCCCCTGGACGCCGCCTCCCTGGCCCTGCATCGGGATTACGTGGGACGGGAATCCCGGGCGGTTTACGTGAGGGACATGGAACTTTGCGTGGACATGCCGTGGCTGGGCGAAGACGTCGAGATGGCGGACTGCCAGGGCAGCGACTCACCCAACCCCCTTCACCTGGACCTTTTGCAACGTCACCTGCTCCGCAGCCATTTCATCGTTTATGTCGTCAACAGCAGAACGGGGCTCCGGGAAGCGGATTTCAAGCTGCTCGAGTTCGTCAAGACCCTGCGCATGCTTCCCCAGACCAGCTTCGTACTCAATGTGGACCTGGACGCCCACCCTCACGAGGACGACCTTCGGAACCTCCTGGGGCGGGTGCGGGAAGAGCTGGCCTGGGTGGCGCCCAATCCCCGAGTGTACGCCCTGTCGGCCCTGCACGCGCTTTTGAGCCGCCTGGGGCCGGAGGCTCCCGAGCGGGAGCGCGGGCGTTTCGAGCTGTGGCAAGGGGAGGCCGCCCTGGTGGAACTTGTGGAGAAGCAGTTCAACGATTTTCGGGATCACCTGGCCCGGAGGATCGGGAGCCAGCGGGCCAGGCTCCTCATGGGAAGCACCCTCAGCCGCCTGAACATGGTCGCGGCCAATGTCATGGACGGGATTCAGGCCAAAAGGGTGTTTCTGGATGAGGAACTGAGCCACCTCCAAAACCTGTCGTCCCAGCTCGAAGTGACCCGAAAGGCCCTGACGGGCACTCTCACCACCCTGGAAAACGCCATTTCCGGGCTCCAGGAATCTCTTCGAACCCGGCTGGAAGAAGCAACGGACCGTGCCCTCGATGCCCAAAACGGTTCCCTGATACGGGAAACTCTGGACATGGTCGAGCGCTTCCCGGCGGATGCCCTGCTTTCGGAACATTTCAGAGACGGAGAGCACCTCATGCCGCGTCTCCACAGGTTTTACACGGATTTCCGCCGGACCCTGGCCCGTTACCTGGTGGAAAAGGTCAATGTCCGGTTGGTTGAACTGGCACGGGAACAGGAAGCGAGCCTCCAACGCCATGTGGATGAATCGTCCCGGGCTCTGTGGGGGCTGTTCCAGGCGGCTCTCGATGACTACCGGCGCGGCATGGCGAGCTTTCAAATCGAGCTGCACGAGCCCGTCACGGCGTCCCCGTGTGAATGGTCCGCTCGAGGGTGTCATTGTCCCCCGACTTTCAGTGCCTTTTTGGACCGGGATGCCCTGAGCCGTGGGGCTTTGCTCGTCAAGTTCGGGCTGGGAAGGGTGACCCGGTTCCTGGCGGGGATCAAGGCCGGGATCGGCAAGGGGGATCGTTTTTCGTGGGGGGAGGCTCAGGGAAAAGAAGCCGTCCTGGAAGCCGTGGCCCTGGTGAAAGGGGAAATGGCGGGGGAACTCATTCAGGCCTTCCGAGAATATGGCGAGAGCTTCAAAACACGGTACCTGCACGAGATGATCGAGGACCGCACCCGGCAACTCCTCGATGAATTTCGCGTTCGGGCCGAAACGACCCAATTGGACTTCGAAAGCATTCTCAAGCGCAGTGAACTCGAGGGCGAAGAGCGCCAGGCATTGAAGGCCGCCCTGGCACAATCCTGGGAAGCCGTCCACGCCCTGGTGGAGGAACTGGAGCATTTCCGGTGCGCGGTGCAGTTGGATTGGCTTTTCCTTTGTGATCGTTCCGACCGCTCATGACGGGGACATTCGGGCATCGTGCGCACGATTGCATCCATGCCGTTTTCAACGTATTGGCGGGTGGAGTACCGGGCCATCTCCTGGAGCGGGAAAAAGCAATTGTGCGTGGCTACGAATAGTGTTGAATTTTTATGAAACCTGGATGGAGGAATGGGAAATGTATGCGACTCATCTGCAAAAAGTTGGCGGTTCGGTGATGCTTGTGGTACCCCCGGCGATTTTGGAGCTTTTGGATCTCAAGCCGGGGTCGAAAGTCGGTATAGGCGTGGATGGAGGACGGATTGTTGTGGAGACGCGAAAACCGGGCTACACACTCGATGAGCTTTTAGCGCAATGTGATTCGGCTGCCCAATTGGCCCAGGAAGACCGTGCGTGGAGCAATGACGGGGCCGTGGGAAGGGAGCTGATTTGATGCTGCGCCAGGGGGCCATTGTCCGTGTCTCGCTCGATCCCGTTGCAGGCCATGAGCAACGGGGCCATAGGCCCGTGCTCGTTGTCTCGGCCACAGCTTTCAACCAGTTGACCAGGACTCCTGTTGTCCTTCCCATCACGACAGGCGGCAACTTCGCACGAACTGCCGGGTTTGCTGTGGAACTCTCCGGAACGGAGACCAGGGGTATCGTGCGATGCGACCAACCGCGAGTGCTCGATTTGGACGCTCGACATGGACGCTTTGTCGAGCTGGTTCCGGAAGAGCTTCTATTGGAAGCATTGGCCAGGCTTGCGGCAATTTTCGAGTTGACCACGGGTTATTTCCGAAAATGAAGATATCCGTGGACTTTCCTGTGGATGTTTATTTTACCCCATGTGCAACTTTTTGATGCTCCCTTGGAAAAAGGAACCGCTGTGTTCCCCCCGATCTGCTATGGTGCGCTCTCGAGGACAATCGCCTTGATGAACATCCGGAGGAGCCGCTATGCTTCCACCCCAAAAACTTCCAGGCCGGGGCCGCCAACTTCATGAAACCCGGCGCATCAGCCGCATCCTCGAGCTTTTGAGCCTCGTGGATGCCCATCCACAACGATACGGCAGAAAAGAACTGGCGGAGCGCTTCCAGGTGAGTGCTCGCATGATCCAGAAGGATCTGGAAGTGATCCGTCACGGCCTCAAACTGCCAATCCAATGTTCCCGCCAGGGTTATGTCCTCCTGAGCCCTCCCGGACTTTCCCCGGCGCGATTCACTTTCGGGGAAGCCCTGGCGCTTTTCCAGGCGGTGCAGGTGGCGCGGTGCAGTTCGGGAGCCGATTCGGCCCAACTGGAAGCTGCGGTGAAGCGCCTGGAAAGCCAGTTCCCGCAGGAACTCATCCCGCTCCTGAAAAACCTTGTTTCTTGTGAACAAATCCGCCGTTCGGGAAACACTCACCAGGAAATTTCCGAAATCCTTCACCGGGGCCTGTTGCTCAAAAAGAAGGTGAACATTCGCTACCGTACAGGCTATCGGGGTGGAGAGGAAAATACCCGTACCGTGCATCCCTATCATCTGGTGCCCGGCGCTCAATCCTGGCACCTCATCGCCCATTGTGAATCTCGCCGGGAGGTACGCACTTTCAGGGTCGGTCGCATCGTCCATGCGGAACTGCTCGACGAGACCTATGCCATTCCCGCCCATTTCCATTTGCAAGAATACATGGGAGATGCCTGGGGTGTCATGTATGGCATCAGGGATGAACCGGAGGAAGTGGAACTTCTCTTCGAGTCCGAGGCGGGCCGCTGGGTGACGGAAGTGCATTGGCACAAGAGCCAGCAGGCGGAGCATCTGCCCGACGGCAGTGTCCGCTTCCGAATCACGATCCCCGTGAGTCCCGATTTCGTGGGCTGGGTTCTCTCCTACGGTGATCGGGTGCGGGTCATGGGGCCATCGAGCCTGGCCGGCTGTGTCGCGGAGGAACATCGGCGGGCGGCCGCCCAGTATGAAATTTGACATGCCGACATCGAACACGGGGAGGAAGACTTT
>CAZRWT010000039.1:25506-30915 GCA_964603955.1 uncultured Syntrophobacteraceae bacterium | reverse complement strand
AGCCGGTAAAAATGAATTCTTGATCAGCTCTAAAAATCCAAGATGATTTTCGAGACAAAAGCATGAAAACCAGAAATGCCGGTGAACATGAGCACAACCTGGACGGTATCCGGGGCGCAAGCCCGGGAATTCCTCACATTCCTTCAGTCCTTAAAGTAGCGTTGGGTCACCTTGTCCCACAACCCCTGAACCATCAGGAGAAGCTCGCAAATTTCCCGACAGGCTCCGTGTCCACCCGATGCACGAGTCACATAATGGGCGTGGGGAAGCACATGGGGAGATGCGTTGGGGACCGCCACGGCAAAACCCACACATCTCATGACGGGGATATCGATGAGATCGTCGCCCATGTACCCCACCTGCTCATTCACGAAACCTGTTTCCGAAAGGATTTGCTCATAGGCTTCCATTTTGACATGAATTCCCTGAAAGACCCTCTTCACACCGAGCCCCCCGGCCCGGTGATCCACCGCGGCGCAATGGCGCCCCGTAATGAGAGCCACTTCAAAGCCGGCGCGCTGTAGCAGTTTGATGCCGTGACCGTCCTGAACGTCGAAGGCCTTGATTTCCGAGCCGTCGTCATGATAGATGACGCGACCATCCGTCATCACTCCGTCCACATCAAAAATCATCATTTTCAGCGGCAGGATGCGTTTTATGATGTCCGGAGACGGATAATGGTCCGTTTGCATGACACCTCCTTCGATTCCTTCTCAATTTAAGTTCAATCGATGGATATGAATGAGTTTTTCCAGGAGTCGCGGGACCTCCTCGATCTTCAGGGAATTGGGTCCGTCGCATAATGCCCGGTCCGGATCGGGGTGCATTTCCAGAAACACCCCGTGGGCGCCCGCCGCGACGGCGGCACACGCCAGGGGACCCACATATTGCCGTTGTCCTCCTGAAGCTCCCCCCAGACCTCCCGGAAGCTGCACACTGTGAGTCGCATCAAACACCACGGGGTGGCCCCACTGGCTCATGATGGCAATGGACCTCATGTCCACGACCAGGTTGTTGTAACCGAACACCGTACCCCGCTCCGTGAGGATGATCCGATTGTTTCCCGTGGCTCGAACTTTTTCCACGGCCTGTCCCATATCCCAGGGAGCCAGGAACTGGGCTTTTTTCAAATTGACGGGCTTTCCCGTCCAGCCGACGGCCTGCAGCAAGTCCGTTTGCCGGGCCAGGAAAGCCGGAATTTGAACCATGTCCACCACGCGCCCTGCTTCTTCGGCTTCCGGAATACTGTGTACGTCCGTGATCACCGGGAGTCCCGTTTTTTCACGCACTCGAGCCAGGATGGCCAGACCCTTTTCCAGCCCTGGACCACGGAACGAGGCCAGGGAAGTCCGGTTGGCTTTGTCGTAAGAACTCTTGAAAATACAGGAGATGCTCAGATTACGGCAAATACCTGCCAAAAATTCGGCAATCGAAAGAGTCGTTTCTTCATTTTCGATGACGCAGGGGCCTCCAATGACAAAAAAACGATCTTTCCCGATGATTTGTCCACGAACATCAAAGGATGTTATCGGGACGGGTTGAGGTTCGGTTTCTAGCATTGATTGATATCCCTGTATTCTTCCGGACGCTTTCTTTCGGCCTCATCGAGGCTCTTGGCCACAAATGCCTGGAAAATGGGGTGGGGCTTCATGGGGCGCGATTTGAATTCGGGGTGGAACTGACAGCCCAGGAACCATGGATGATCGGGCAGTTCCACGATTTCCACGAGATTGCGGTCGGGGGAAAGCCCGCTGAAGCGCAAACCCTTTTGAGCCAGGATGTCCCGGTATTCGTTGTTGAATTCATACCTGTGACGGTGCCGTTCGGAAACTTCCCTGCACTGGTAGGCCTCGTGAGCGAAGCTGCCCGGTTCGAGGATGCACGGGTAAGCTCCAAGCCTCATGGTGCCTCCGAAATCCGCGTCTTCGTCGCGGCGGATGGCCTGGTTGTTTTTGTAGTCGAACCACTCTCTCATGAGGAAAATGACCGGATGGGGGGAGTGTTTGTCGAACTCCATGCTGTGAGCCTTTTCGATTCCCGCTACATTTCGGGCGAATTCCACCGTGGCAAGTTGCATCCCGAGGCAAATACCCAGGAATGGAATATTGTTTTCCCTCGCGTATTGAATGGCTTTGATTTTTCCTTCCACCCCTCGCTTACCGAATCCACCGGGCACGAGAATGCCGTCGGCACCTTCCAGTAAAGCCTCTCCGCCCACTTTCTCCACGTTTTCAGAATCGACATATTGAAGGCTGACTTTGACGTGGTTGGCAGCTCCCCCGTGGGTCAAGGCTTCGTTGAGACTCTTGTAGGATTCCGTCAGGTCGATGTATTTGCCCACAATGGCGATATTGACGCCGTGCCGCGGCTCTTTGAGGCGTTTGACCATCTGTTCCCAGTCTTCCAACTGAGGGCTTCGTGTCCAGATGTTGAGGAGCTTGAGGATTTTCTCATCGAGCCCCTCCTGGTGGAAGAGCAAAGGGACCTCGTAAATGCAGTCCACATCCTTGGCGGTGATGACGGCATCCGCGTCCACATTGCAGAAGTGGGCAATCTTGCGTTTTATGTCGGGGGAGAGGAGTTTTTCCGTGCGACAGAGCAGGATATCCGGTTGTATGCCGATTCCCCGCAATTCCTTGACACTGTGCTGGGTGGGCTTGGTTTTTACCTCAGCGGAAGTTTTCATGTAGGGGACGAGGGTCACATGAATGTAGATAACGTTTTCTCTCCCCACATCGTTTCGGAACTGGCGGATGGCTTCCAGAAAAGGGAGGCTTTCGATGTCTCCTACCGTTCCGCCGATTTCCACGATGATGATGTCGAAGCCGTTGACGGCATCGCGGATGCATGCTTTGATTTCATCGGTGACATGGGGGATGACCTGCACCGTGCCTCCCAGGTAGTCCCCACGCCTTTCCTTGGTGATGACCGAATGGTAAATGCTTCCCGACGTGTAGTTGTTCTTCTTACCCATTACCGCGTGGGTGAAGCGTTCGTAGTGGCCCAGGTCCAGGTCCGTTTCCGCTCCGTCGTCCGTGACAAAGACTTCTCCGTGCTGAAAAGGGTTCATGGTGCCGGGGTCCACGTTGATGTAGGGGTCCAGTTTCTGGAGGGTGACGCTCAACCCTCGGCTTTCCATGAGCGCGCCGATGGAGGCCGCCGCCAATCCTTTGCCCAGCGAGGACAAAACCCCGCCTGTGATGAAGATGTACTTCGGTTGACGCAAAATCGTAGCCCTTTCTTGATGTATAAGGCTCCAGAGGCATTTTCCGGAGCAACAAACATTGAGTGTCATGAATGTAATTTGGGGCGAAGCTTTCCCTAAGCGAAACGCAGGGAGTATAGCAAAAGCCCTTTCAAAGTCAAAAAATCATTTGATTGCGTACAACAACCTTTCCGGGTGCCTTGTTTTACTTCATGGATCAAGCCGTTATGGAAGAAACATACTTTCGGAAAAAGAATACCTTTAAAATAGGGTTGTGTTTCATGAATTCAGGTCATAGAATGGCGCCAATCAAAGGGGGGCACCCATTCGCGAACTTTTCCATAAACTTCACACACAAGGACTATGAGGAGAAAAGAGCATGACCAAGGCAGATTTGATTTCCAGGGTTGCAAAAGATTGCGGCATCACCAAGGCTCAGGCCGAAAAGGCTCTCGACGGCTTTGTGAACGGCATTTCCGATGCCCTCGGAGAAGGAGACAAAGTCACTCTGGTTGGCTTTGGCACTTTTAGCGTGGGCGAAAGGGCGGAGCGAGAGGGGCGGAATCCTCGAACGGGAGAGAAAATCGTCATTCCTGCCTCTAAAACGGTAAAGTTCAAGCCGGGCAAGGCGCTGGCCGAGAACGTCAAATGATTCTTCACTTTTGACCTTTTGGGGGATGTTCCAGGGTCGGGTCAATGGGGAAGGGGTGTATCCTGCTTTGTGGGGCTGGGTAGTAATGAGTAACAATGCTTAGTTGGACCCCCCCCCTCATTGACCTGCTCATTATTTTCCGTCGGCAACAATAGCTGAGAGGCTGTACGGCCCATCGCCCCGGATCATGGGGTTTTAAGTCCCGGTTCTTTCGGTTTCCCCGAAAATGTCCGTTTCCCCTCGATTTTAAGCTTCTGTCTAGAACCATGATCATCAAAGGACCTCAAGAATTTGAAGGCTCGCGAGTGGTTCCCGATTGTTTATGCATTGCACCTGTTGGAGGAATAAGCCCATGGCACAGGAAGTACGCGTCAAGAACATCGGTCTGAGGGGGGTTACCGTCGCGGATACAAAAATCAGTTACATCGACGGCGAAAACGGTGTTCTCATCTATAGAGGCTATCGTATCGAGGAACTGGCGGAAAAAACCACTTTTCCCGAAGTGGCCCACCTGCTGGTCAAAGGTAGCTTACCCAGGTGGGAGCAGATCGAGAATTTCAACGCTCTTCTCAAACAATACCGTGAAATCCCCTCCTTTGTCCTGGAAACTCTTGAAAGACTTCCTAAAAACGCTGATCCCATGGATGTTTTGCAGGGTGCGGTTCCTTTACTGGCCCTCGATGATCCCGATTTGCAGGATGAAAGCCGGGAGGGCAACGTGCGCATGGCTTTGCGCCTCATCGCCCGCTTTCCCGCTTTGATAGCCGCATGGCACCGTATCCGCCAGGGTAAGCTTCCCCTGCCTCCGGACGATGCCCTTTCCCATGCCGGGAACTTCCTCCGGCAACTCACGGGAGAAAAACCCGACCCGGACATGGCGCGAGACCTGGATATCTGCCTCATTTTACATGCGGACCACACCTTCAATGCCTCCACTTTCGCCTGTCGGGAAGTGGTTTCCACCCAGGCGCACATGTACGCGGGAGTCGCCGCGGGCGTTGGAGCTCTTTCGGGAAGCCTCCATGGTGGAGCCAACGCGCGGGTCATGAAAATGCTCCAGGATGTGGAAAGAGAAACCGGTTCCATCGAGGAAGTGGGGGATTGGGTTCGCCGGAAAATCGAGCGCGGAGAAAAAATCATGGGCATGGGCCACGCCGTTTACAAAACCGATGACCCTCGCTCCAAAATCCTGCGTGTCATGTCCAGGCGGTTGGGTGAAAAAACGGGACGCTTGAACTGGTATGAAATGCTCACCCGTATCGAGCAGGAAGGTACGAAGGAATTCGTAAACCGGGGCAAAACGAATATCAAGTGTAACGTGGACTTCTACAGTGGTTCCGTGTACGCCATGATGGGCATTCCCACGGACATCATGACCCCCGTATTCGCCATATCCAGGATTTCCGGGTGGTGTGCCCACATTCTGGAGGAGAAATTTGGAGAAGCCCAGGGAAAACCGGCTCTTTACAGGCCCCAAGCCGAGTATGTGGGAGACTACTGCGGAGACATGGGATGCGTTTTTCGCCCTATCGAAGAACGGTAACTCCATACT
>CAZRWT010000039.1:0-25406 GCA_964603955.1 uncultured Syntrophobacteraceae bacterium | reverse complement strand
TGTACAACATCCGTAATGCCGTGAAGCATCCGGACAGGAGGTGATCGTATGAACCTGCGCTCCATCAATCCGTTCAACCGGGAAATCAATGGTGAGTTTGATGCTCTGAAATTTGATGCATGCCGGGATGCTGCGTTCCGGGCAAAAGAAGCCTTTCCCGCATGGTCCGGGCTCCACGTGAAGGAACGAGCCGAGTTTTTGGGGCGGACGGCTCAGGTTCTGAGTGAGCAGGCCCGCCATTGTGCCGAAATCATCACCCGGGAAATGGGAAAACCCATCAGGCAATCCATGGCGGAGGTCGAGAAGTGCGCTTTCCTCTGTCGCTATTATGCGGAGCATGCTCCGGTTCTTGTGCGGGATGAAGTCATTCAAACGGAAGCTTTCAAAAGCTACGTTACCCATGATCCCCTCGGGGTGATTTTCGGCATCATGCCCTGGAACTTTCCCTTTTGGCAGGTGTTTCGCTTCGCGGTACCCGTCATGGCAGTAGGGAATGTTTGCCTGGTGAAACATGCTTCCAACGTACCTCTGGCGGCCATGGAAATCGAAAAGGTTTTTCAACGGGCAGGTTTTCCCACCCATGTTTATCAGAATCTTCTCATGGATGCCCCTTCGGCAGGTCGGCTCATCGAGTCGGGCCTGATGGATGGAGTATCCCTCACGGGATCGGTGGAAGCAGGGTCCCGGGTCGGGGAGATCGCCGGGCGCAAAATCCGCAAGCTGGTACTCGAACTGGGGGGCTCCGATCCATTCATGGTTCTTGAAGATGCCGATCTGGACAAAGCGGCAGCCGTGGGGGCGCAGGCCAGGTTTTTAAACGGGGGTCAGAGCTGCATTGCCGCCAAACGCTTTCTCGTCATGAAATCCGTTTATGAGGAATTTTTACGGAAGTTCATAGGGGAAATGCAAAAGCTTGTTGTTGGAGACCCCATGGATGAGAAAACGGATGTGGGGCCTCCGGCGCGTTGCGAATTCATCGAGGAGCTCGAAGGACAACTGACCGATGCTCGCCAAAAGGGGGCGGAAATCATAGACGGGCCGAGCGCTCCCGAGGGACCCGGCTGTTTTTTCAATCCCGTGGCGGTTACTCGAGTGACCTCCGACATGAGGATTTTTCGCGAGGAGGTTTTTGGTCCCATTGCTCCCATCATGCCTGTCGAGAGCGAAGAAGAAATGCTGCGCCTGGCCAACGATACGGAATTCGGCCTGGGGGCATCCATCTGGACTCGAAATATTCAGCGGGGAGAAACCCTGGCTCGAAAGATTCAGGCAGGCTTTATCGCCATCAATGACATGGTCAAATCGGACCCCCGATTGCCTTTTGGCGGCATCAAGATGTCAGGAGTGGGACGGGAGCTTTCTTCCCTGGGCATGAAAGAATTTTCCAATATCAGAACCGTTGTGGTGCGGGCTTCATGATGACCGGGGAGTCCGGAACGCGATGTGCAACTTTCTCGTTCCCAAGCTGGAGCTTGGGAACGAGAATAGAGAGGCCGAAATAGAGAGGCCGAAGGCGATGGTAAAGCTACCAACGAAAAGTTGCACATGGCGTGAGTAAGGAGTAGATTATTGGCCACCTTGTCTTTTTCCGATCCTTCCGGGCTTTCGCGGCTCAAGCTTTTCATGGCCCTTTCCCGAACTCCTCACGGGCTTCTGGACATGGCCACGCCGGCTTTTGCCGCCATGGTCTGGTTGGGAGCCGTCCCGCCCGCCCATGTGGTCATCCTGGGCCTGATCACCGCCTTCGCAGGCTATACGGCGGTTTATGCCCTCAACGATGTGGTGGACTACCGGGTGGACCGCAAGAAGTTCGAGCAGTGCGGTCTCGATTGCCTGGAAAACGATCTGGATTCCGTCTTTGTCCGTCATCCCATGGCCCGGGGTCTTTTGAGCCTGCGGGATGGAATCCTCTGGACCGCGGCCTGGGGAGCTGTTGCCCTTGTGGGGGCCTATATTCTCAATCCCCTTTGCGCCCTGGTTTTTGTGCTGGGGTGCGCTCTGGAGGCTGTCTATTGCCTGTTGCTTCGAGTGAGCTATCTGCGCACGGTGGTGAGCGGAGGAGTGAAGACCGCGGGGGGGATCGCCGCCGTTTTCGCGGTGGCCCGCGACCCATCCGTCCTGTTCCTGGTGGTGCTCTTTTTGTGGCTCTTCTCGTGGGAAATCGGAGGCCAAAACGTGCCCAACGACTGGACGGACATCGAGGAAGACGGCGGACTCGATGCGGAGACCATTCCCGTTCGTTTGGGAAAGGATAGGGCAGCGCGCATTATCGTGTGGAGCCTTGGAGTGAGCGTCTTTTTCAGTCTGGTACTCTATGGAGTGACCCCCGCAAAGCTCCACCCCATTTACCTTCCCGGTGCCCTGATAATCGGGGGAGTGATGGTGCTTCTTCCAGCCTGGAGGCTCTATAAGTCAGGTCGAAAGCGGCATGCGTCCGCTTTGTTCAACCGGGCGAGCTACTATCCCCTTTGCATGTTTTTGCTGGTGATCCTGGCGAGTTTTCCGTGATCGGAAGAGGCCGCTGCCGCGATGCGAGGATTCGTGCCGCATTGAGCCCTTCCATGGCTTTCAGCTGGGTTTCCGAAAGATCAGCCGCTTGCATTTCCCGGCGGTACCTGACAGGGCTTAGAAGAGGGAAATCACTTCCCATCAGGATCTTTTCCACCCCCACAATATGGCACATGACGGCATAGATGGACGCATCGTAAAGAAATGGAGACGCGGCGGTATCGTAATACACATTTTCCAGGACCTGCCGCGTTTCTTTTTTCAGTATTTCGTAGAATCCGAGACCTCCGCCCCAGTGTGCCAGAATGAGCGTCACTCCCTGAGCCATTTGTGCCAGCCGATAGAAAAATTCCAGGCCCATGGGGGCTTTGCCCGGGTAGGAATGCCCCACGGGTTCGTTGGCGTGAACGAGGAGGATTGCTCCACGGCTTCGGCACAGGCTCACGAGTTCCTCCATGGCGCGGAGCCCCTCCTCTACAGCGCATGATCCGTAAATGGCGATTTCCCCCAGCCCCACGGCACCGGATGCCAGGCACCTTTGAGCTTCTTCAGGGGCGTAAGGGAGTAATGGATGTACACAGGCCATGGGAATGAGACGCTTTGGGTGAGCGGCACAGCTTTCGAGGATATAGTCGTTGTGCCTCTGAGCCCGCTCATTCTTTTGCCAGGGAAAGCCGACCACCACGGATCGGTCGATTTCGTCCTCGTCCATGGCTCTCAGCAGGTCGCCGGCTGTGGCAAGCCTTGACCGTGGGGATGAATACAGGAGTTGGAAAGACGGCTCGCCATGAAAAAAGGCATCCCGTCCCTTTACAACCTGCGTGGGAAATATGTGCGTGTGTATGTCAATGCGCATGGAAAACTCTTACCCTCGGCGTTGAATCATGAATTTGTATTGGGTGACGCTTACAAACGGGCACCACGGGAGAAAAAATTGAATACGAATCAAAAGTTTGAACAAACGGCCCGTTCCGCCGCCTTGCTTGCGGGGGAACTTATCCGGACGTCCATCGGCAAAATGTCGGGCTCACAGGTCCATATGAAGGGCGCTTCAGATTACGTGACGGAAGTGGACCTTCAATGCGAAGCGCTCATCATGGATCACATCAGGGAGCGCTTTCCCGAACACCACATCATGTCCGAGGAAACTCCCAACAACGGCATGCAACAGGGGATCACCTGGGTCATCGATCCCCTGGATGGAACGGCCAATTTCATCCACGGCTTCCCTTTCGTGGCCGTGTCCATTGCCGCGTGTCGTGATGGGGAACCCGTTGCCGGAGTCGTGTTGGACCCCATACGTGAAGAACTGTTTTCCGCTGTGAAGGGCGGTGGTGCTTTCCTGAATGATCAGCCCATCGCGTTGCGCTCGGGAGTGACCCTGCCGGATGCCTTCGTGGCCACGGGGTTTCCTCATCGTACCCGACAGTGGATCGATCCCTACCTCGAGGCTTTTCGAGAAATATTTCTCGGTACGGGCGGCATACGACGAGCCGGCGCGGCCGCCCTGGATCTGGCCTATCTTGCTGCGGGACGAGTGGATGGTTTCTGGGAAATGGGACTGAAGGCCTGGGATGTGGCGGCGGGCAGCCTGCTGGTCCGGGAAGCAGGCGGACGGGTGACGGACTTCCTGGGGGGAGAGGACTACCTGCACGGCGGTCACATCGTGGGAGGCAACACTATGGTGCATGGGTTTTTGCTGGAGATCGTGCGTCGAGACCTTGCTCTCCTGGTGAGTTTCCCGGGAGGAGTACCCGAAGCCGTCTGAAAATTCTCTAGTTCCCAAGCTGGAGCTTGGGAACTAGAGAGTCGCACACCGCGTTGAATTTAATTTTGTGTAAGAGCCTTTCCTTTGCGCATCTCCACGATCTTCGTGTGAGAAGGGGGTTACGTCATATTCATGAAGGTGCGGGTACGTTCATGGCCATGAGCTTCTTACTGTCTTCAAAGATGACTTCTATCTTTCGTGGTGAAATCACCTTTTTGACGACTCCCAGTCCGAACTGGTCGTGGGAGATCAAATCCCCCTCTTCATAGGTATCCCGGTAACTGTAGTTGGGTACCCCTTCACGGCTTGCTTCCATGAGAAGTTGACGCCAGTCTTCATCGGTTTTGGGGCGTGACATGCCTTTGTAGAGGACGGTGGGCATGAGGTCGTCTTCATCGCCATCTTCCAGCATCATGTTGTCTTCATTGCTGAAATCCAGCTCTTCGGTCTGATCGTAATCCATGTTTTCGTCTTCTAAATTCTCGATGAGCGGATCTTCTTTTATCTTGTTTTTTGTCATGAGTTTACTCCCGAATAATCCTTTCCACTTTATTTTGATCAACAGTGCGTGTATTAGACTTCTACACAAAGGTCAAGAGGTTTCCAACAGGGGCGGGTATTATGTGCTGCTGCGCGCGCTCTGTTTGGTTTTTCTCCATCCCATGCAGAGAATCCTCAATGTACGCGATAGTTGTCAACACTATCTTTCCCATTTTTAGCATCATCATTTTGGGTTTGGTCCTCAAAAGTAGAAATTTTATCGATCCGCCTTTCATGAAGACCGCCAATCAGTTGGTGTACAAAGTGGCCATTCCCGCAAAAATATTTCAGGAAATCGGTGAGATATCCTTTATGGCCAACTTTAACCTTCCAGCTGTTTTGGGAACTTTGGGGGCGATGCTTGGCGTGACCGCTCTAAGCTACCTGGCCTGCCGTATCATGAAAGTCCCCACGGGCCGGCGGGGCACGTTCATACACAGCTCTTTTCATGGCAACATCGCCTACATGGCTTATGCCGTCGCTTATTTTTCCCTTGGGGATACTCACTTTGCCCGCATGGTCATTTTGAGCGGCTTTGTCATCCTGGGGCAGAACATTCTTGCCGTGTGGATTGTAGGGGCCTACGGGGCATTGGACGCGGAAGGAAGGCATCCCGGAACACTGGCCGGGAGGATCGCCGTCAACCCGATCATTTTATCGGTACTCCTGGGGATTGCCTTTTCCCTTTTGGGTACGGGGTTGCCCCCCATGGTGAAAAAAGCGCTGGATATCGTGTCGGGTATGGCATTTCCACTGGCTCTCTTGCTCATTGGGGCGAGCCTGTCTTTCGGAGCTTTTCGGGCCATGATCAAAGAAATCGTGGGCATTGGGATGTTCAAGCTGGTAGCCTTCCCGGTTGTGGGATACTTTTTGATGCTGGCCCTTCAGGTGCCGGAACCCATGATCCTCCCCGGACTCATTTTGCTGGCTGCTCCACCGGCCACCATCACCTATGTCATGGCCATGGAAATGGGGGGGCACCCTGAGCTGGCGGCATCGAGCATTTCCATAATGACTCTTCTCTCGGCTGTTTCTTACAGCTTTATTTTGATGGCTTTCGGTGCCTGAACATCACCCGCGATCATTCTTCTTCTTCTGTGGCCAAACCATATTTCATGAGACGGTAACGGAAAGAGCGAAACGTGATTCCCAGAAGCTCTGCCGCCTTGTGTTTGACACCGTCGGTTGCTTTGAGGGCTTTCAGCAGAAATGTTGTTTCGATTTTAGCCAGGTGGCTGTCCAGGTCGAATCCCTCCGGTATTCTCTGGGTTTCCAAATCATCGTTCGTTCGATCCCTGCTTTTTTTGTACGAGGAAAGGGTCAGGCTGTCGGGAAGGATGATGCTCGAGTCTTCCAGGGCCACGCCGCGTTCGATGATGTGCTCCAGCTCACGGATATTGCCCGGGAAATCGTAGTTTTTGAGAATATCGAGAGCGTAGGAGGATATTTTGCGAATGTCCTTGCCGAACCGTTTCTTGAATTTGGAAAGAAAGTGCTGTGCCAGCAATGGGATGTCTTCAGGGCGCTCCCTCAGGGGAGGGATATGAATGGGAAGGACGTTCAGCCGGTAATAGAGATCTTCGCGGAAACCGCCTTCCATGACCATTTGTTCGAGGTTCCTATTGGTTGCGGAAATGATGCGGGTATCCACCTCGATGTCTTCCGTGTCGCCGATCATCTTGATGGTTTTTTCCTGTACGAGCCGGAGCAGTTTCACTTGGAGGGTAGGGCTGAGTTCTCCGATTTCATCCAGGAAAAGGGTCCCCCCCGATGCGGCTTCCACAAGTCCTTTGCGATTCGCGGCGGCTCCCGTGAAAGCCCCTTTTTTGTATCCGAACAGCTCGCTTTCAATGAGGTTTTCCGGAACTCCTCCACAGTTGACGACCACCAGGGGCCTTCCTGAACGAGGGCTTTGGTTATGTATGGCCCTGGCTACCAGTTCCTTGCCCGTGCCGCTTTCCCCTGTGATGAGCACATTGCTGGTGTTGGAGGCCACGCGCCGGATGAGGTCGTAAATGCGCATCATGGCAGGGCTTTCACCAATGAGGAGGTCAAAATAAAGGGGACCTTCGGGTTTGGGGGAAGCCCCGCTATCGCTGTGTCGGCTTTCCAGGGCATTGCGAATGACGGTTCGCATTTCATCGATTTTGAAGGGTTTGGGGAGGTAGTCGTAAGCTCCTTCCTTCATGGCCGCCACGGCCGTTTCCGTGCTGGCATAGGCCGAAATGATGATCACGACGGTCTGGGGGGAGATTTTCTTGGTGAGTTTGAGAACCTGGAGTCCATCCATGGGTTTCATGCGGATATCGGTGATGACCAGGTCGAAAGGATCATCCTGGATGGCCTGGGCGGCTTTCTCGCCGTCATCCACGCAATGAACGTGATAGCCGTCCTGAAGGAGCATGATTTCCAGGAATTCCCTCATGCTCCTTTCATCATCGACCACGAGAATTCTTGGTATCGAGTCCTGTGGGGTGCTCATAGGTCCATTCTTGTGAAAGCGATACGGCCGTCCACGACGGTCATGAGAGCCCGGCCGCGAACCTCCCAGCCATGAAAAGGGCAGTTGCGGCTCCTGGATTGAAAGCTCTCCACATCCAGAATGTAGGATGCGTCCGGATCGATGACCGTGAGATTCGCCGGTTTTCCCACTTCCAGGCTTCCCAGTGGAACGGACAGGATGCGGGCCGGGTTGGTGGATAGTTTCGCCACGGCTTCCATGGGGCTGAGTATTCCCTGAGTCACCAGGCCCAAAGTGAGGGGCAGGGCCGATTCCAGGCCGATCACACCATTGGCGGCGTATTCGAATTCCGTATCTTTTTCCAACACGCTGTGGGGGGCATGATCGGTAGCGACGGCATCGAGGGTGCCGTCGGCCAGGCCCGCCTTGACGGCTTCCACGTCTCCGGTTCCCCTGATGGGCGGATTGACCTTGAAAACCGTGTTGAAGTCCATGAGCGCTTCATCGGTGAGGGTAAAATGATGCGGAGCCGCTTCCGCCGTTACGGGGATACCCTGTTTTTTGGCTTCTCTGATGAGCCTCACGGCGCCTTCCGTGCTCACGTGAGCAATGTGGATGGAAGCACCTGTCAGCCGGGCAAGCAGGATATCACGGGCGATCATGATTTCTTCCGCCGCAGCGGGAATGCCTTTCAGACCTAGAAGGGTGGATGTCGGCCCTTCATTCATCAATCCCCCCTCAGACAGGTGGAGATCTTCCGCGTGACTGATGACAAGCAGGTCGAACGTTCTGGAGTATTCCAGGGCACGGCGCATGACCATGCTGTTCATGACGGGACGGCCGTCGTCGGAAACGGCTACCGCACCGGCTTCTTTCAACTCGGCCATTTCCGTGAGGTCTTCTCCCGCCAGTCCTCGCGTGATGGATGCCACGGGAAAAACATGGCAGGCGCCTTCTTCCCGTGCATGGCGGGTGATGAACTGAGTCACGGCCGCACAGTCGTTTACCGGTTTGGTGTTGGGCATGCAGGCCACCGCGACATATCCGCCGGCTACGGCGGCACGGGTTCCCGATTGGATGGTTTCCTTGTATTCTTCCCCCGGTTCCCTGAGATGAACATGCATGTCCACAAGGCCCGGAGTCACCCACTTCCCTTGTAGGTCGATCTCCCGGATACCCGCGGCTCCCTGTTGATCGGCTGTGACCTTGATCCGGGGTGATATCTCCCTTAACGTACCTTCCATCACCAAAACGTCCGCCGTCCGGTCTGTGTTGTTTTTGGGGTCGATGACCCTGGCTCGGCGAAACAGGAGTCCGGGTGTTTTTTCTCGCTGCATGGCTGGCACTCCATTAATTGACATACCGCATGGCGGTATGGAAAAAAACTTCAGAGGCTGTTTGAAAGTGATATCCAGTTTGATGATCTCATATTTTATGGTGTCCGAGCCCCATAAGCTTTGATACCGGTAGAAAAATATGCTCAGATTCAATTCTGACCGAGCAGGTATAGAACGGCCATGCGTACGGCGACCCCGTTGCCGACCTGTTCGAGAATCACCGAGCGAGGGCCGTCGGCCACTTCCGGGCTCAATTCGACCCCCCGGTTGATGGGACCCGGATGCATTATCAAGACATCTTTTTTTGCCCGGCGCAGACGATGGGCATTGATACCGAATTGCACGGCATATTCCCGCAGGGATGGGAGCAGCTTTTGCTCCTGCCGTTCTTTCTGAAGGCGAAGAACCATGATAACGTCGGCATCGGGTATGGCATCTTCACACCGGGAGAACACCTGCACGCCCATGGTTTCCAGGTGAGGGGGCAACAGAGTTCGAGGGCCGCAGGCCATGACGCGGGAGCCCATTTTGGTAAGTCCCCAGATGTTGGAGCGGGCCACGCGGCTGTGGGTGATGTCACCTATTATGAGCACATTGAGTCCGTCCAGTCGCTTCTTGAACTGGCGGATGGTCATCATGTCGAGCAGGGCCTGGGAAGGGTGTTCATGCATGCCGTCCCCCGCATTGATGACGGCAACGGGTGTTCGCCCGGCAATGCGGTGAGGGGTTCCCGATGCCGAGTGCCGAATGACGAAGATGTCCGGCTTCATGGCCTCGAGGTTTTTCACCGTGTCCAAAAAAGTTTCCCCTTTGACCATTGAACTGGTAGTGGCCGTGATGCTGAAAGTGTCGGCGCTCAAACGCTTGGCCGCCACATCGAAAGAGGTACGGGTCCTGGTGCTGGCTTCATAAAAAAGATGCACGACGGTTTTGCCTCGCAACGTGGGCACCTTTTTGATGGGGCGAGTGTTTATTTCTTTGAGCGAAAAAGCCAGTTCCAGTATGTGCTCGATTTCGTGGACCTCAAGGTCCCGAATTCCCAAAAGATCTTTTCTTTGGAAAGGCATGGAAAATCCTCTTCTCCTGGTAAGTTGTTCATGAGCCTTCCGAATATCCCTCGCAATTTACCATGAGTTTTCCAAAATGAAGCAACAAAATTCATGTTTGTTACCAATTTGTTTCCATGTGACAAAACCATGTGTCCCAAGCTTCCTCGTTGAACGTTCAAGCGTTGAAAGGTTGGGGCCCCCATTAGATCAAACCACGAAACATCCTTGACAGTCGGAATGAAACTATTTAAATGGATCTTTACTTTATTTTGAAGGGAGACGTACATGCAGAGAACGCCCATTACCGCGGAAGGTTACGAAAAGCTGAAAATCGAGTTGCAACGCTTGCAAAAGGAAGAGAGGCCTGCTGTAATCAAGGCCATCGAAGAAGCCAGAGGCCATGGGGATCTGTCGGAAAACGCCGAATACGAGGCCGCAAAGGACAAGCAGTCGCTTGTGGAAGGACGCATACAGGATTTGTGTCAAAAGCTCGGGCAATGCGAGGTGATCGAGATCACGGAAAACTCCGACGGCAAGGTTCTTTTTGGCTCCACAGTGGTCATGGAAGACCTTAATACCGGCGAAGTCATCTCCTACCGCCTGGTGGGACCGTATGAAGCCGATGTGCAGTCAGGAACCATTTCTGTAACTTCTCCCATAGGCAAGGCACTGATCGGTAAAATGGAAGGGGATGAAGTGCGCGTGCAAACCCCAAAAGGAGTCAAGTCCCTGGAGGTGCTGGAGGTCAGTCACTGAAGGCCGATTTTATTCTTTTTGTTTTTGTTTGAAAAGGGATTTGGAGTCATTGGTCGATTGTCGGAGTACCGTACTTTGCCGGGGTTTTGGGTGGTACATAGCATCTTGACTTTTTCGTTGAATGAGAGTATCAATGCTTTTCCTTGATCTTGAGGCCGTAAGGCTTGTGTTTTTGGAGTAAAAAATTGAAGAGAATTGCTTGATCTCAATGCCATAGAATTCACTACTTTGAGCGATAAAAGGAGGTTCCAGTTTGGCAAATCACAAGTCTGCCATTAAACGGGCAAAGCAAAGTGAAGTGCGTCGCCTGCGCAATCGTGCTCGGAAAACGCGCATGAAAAACGTCATCAAAAGCCTCGAGGAAGCCATTCGGACAAACTCGCCGGACCTGGCCCGGGAGCGCCTGGCCCAGGTTGTGTCGGTTATAGATAAGACCGCTCAAAAAGGCGTCATACACAGAAACAAGGCATCCCGCAGGATTTCAAGACTCACCATGAGAGTCAACGCCCTCCTGAAGGCATAGAATTTCCCCGGGGATGGATATTCTCCATCCCCATCCTTAAAATTTCCATGATCCCCACAACCGATGCCGTTTCCATATCCGTCAAAGAGGCGGTTGGTTCAGGCACAGGCCGATGATCAGTTCTTCCAGGATTGAAACGGGACTGGTTCCTGTCGATTTCATCCTGATGTCCGCATTCCTTATGGCCGCATGGGCGGCAAGCAAATCTTCATGGGTAAACGAGGGAGCCTGACGGGCATGCTCTTTTAATGTCCAGGCCTGTAAGCCGGCTTCCCTGGCGATTTGAGGCAAAGCCATACCGCGCTCGATCCCATCGTTGACCTGCCACAAAATCCTGATTTGGCGGGCCAGCATGGATAGGATAATGAGTGGATGTTGCCCGGAAAGGATCAGGTTGTTCAGGGACTCGAGAGCTTTTCCCGTTTCTTTCCGCCCCACATGGCTCATGAGTTCAAAGACGGTGAACGCCCGCTGTGCGCTCACTGTTTCCTCGATGTCTTGCCGTTCGATTTTGGTACGCTCCCCCACATAAAGACAAAGTTTTTCCATTTCCCGCTCCAGGCAGTTGAGATCATTTCCTACCAGTTCCAGAAGATACTGGGTTGCCTGTGGGCTCAGCTGTTTCCCGCTGCCGCCGATGCGTTCCCGAAGCCATCCGGGAAGGTTCTTGTCTCCGAGAACCGGGAAAGTCACCACCACCCCGTGTCGGGATACCGCCTCTTCCACTTTTTCCAGGCCTTTGCGTGAAAGGGTCGTGAGCACCAGGCAGGCATTCGGGTTGGGCTGGGCCAGATAGGTGAGGAGAACCTCTTTTTGCTCCTTTTTCCACTCTTCGACATTTTGAACCATGAGCAACTGCCTGGTGCCGAACATGGGTAGAATCCGCATGCGATTTATCACGTCTTCCGCGTTACATTCCGCCGCATGCAGCTTTTCGCCGTTGAACCGGGCGGCTTTTGGGGGGACGATCCTTTCCTTTAGAGCCTTCCAGGCTTCGTTGTGAAGCAGGTCCGACCCACCCAAAAAAAGGTAGGCCGGAGCCGGCTTGCTTGTATCCAGTTGGTGCAGGAACTGGTTGTAAAGCATGGCTAGAAATTGCTCAGGAAACGATCATGAATGAGGACTGCCATCTCGCGAGCCATAATCTCTAAAGCATACTGGCGATTTTGGAAAGAAATCATGGAATCGTCATCCTGCTCGTATGCTTTGTGATAGGTGAAGGCTGGTGCCTGCCAGATAATCCGGCCACTGCCGGTATCGTGGCAGCGTACGTCGAGAGTGACGTAAATGCGCGTCAAGACCGTTTCTTCAAAGGTTCTGTGTCCGATGGCCGATGTAAAAATGTTGGTGATTTTCCCACGGAGGATCACATCCGTTCCATCGGGGGGAACCACCCTCATGGACCCCCTTTGTAGGAATTCCTGCCGCAGAGCCGCGGCAAAAATCCCTCCCAGTTCCGGCTCGGAAGTGACGTTTTCGAAAATGGGTATGGCAACGGCCGTCATACCGGGTTTAGGACCGGTTCCTTCTCCGGAAAACCTGTAGCCGCAGGACATTGGCCCTCCCAACAACAAAAGAATGACCACCAGGGCAAAAAGTGATGTTCGATTCATGAGCTACTCGCTTCCACTGATTGAGCCGGCTTTCATGCCGTTTCCGTCATTTATGCCATGCGCGGGCGCATCGGTTTAAAAGATCACGGCGGACGTTCCTACAGCACAATGTTGACAAGCTTTCCGGAAACCACCACGATTTTTTTGATATTCCTGCCCGCGATGAAGTCTCGGACACGCTCGTCTTGCAAAGCCGCACGCTCCAACTCCTCGCGGCTCGTCTGGGGGGACACGGTGACGCGGCTCCTGAGCTTGCCGTTGATTTGCACCACGATGAGCATGTCGTCCGCCTTGAGGGCCTCTTCCTTCCATTGGGGCCAGGGGGCCTTGACGACGCTGTGTTCGTGGCCCAGCCCCCGCCACAGCTCTTCCGCCACATGCGGCACGATGGGCGAGAGCAGCAGCACCATGGCTTCCACACCTTCTTTCAAAACGGGCCAATAAAGGGGGGCTTCCGGTGGGGATTCCCGAAGCTGGTACATGAGATTCACCAGCTCCATGACCGAGGCGATGGCCGTGTTGAAGTGAAAGCGGTCTCGAAGGTCTTCGGAAACCTTTTTTATGGTCTGGTGCGTCTTGCGGTGCAGTTCGTGCAAAGACCGGGGAAGTTCCTCGCTTCCGTCGTATGGAACCGTCTCGCGCAGTTGCTCCTCGTTTTCCGCCACCAACCGCCATATCCTGGAAAGAAAGCGGAAGGAGCCTTCGACGCCCTGGTCGCTCCATTCCAGGTCCTTTTCCGGGGGGGAGGCGAAGAGGCAAAAAAGGCGCATGGTATCCGCGCCGTAGGTTTCGACCATCTGGTCGGGGTCCACCACATTGCCCTTGGACTTGCTCATCTTCGAGCCGTCCTTGATGACCATGCCCTGGGTGAGCAGGTTCTCGAAGGGCTCGTCCACGGAAAGGTATCCCATGTCTCGAAGCACCTTGGTGAAAAAACGGGAGTAGAGCAAATGGAGGACAGCGTGTTCGATGCCGCCGATGTATTGATTCACGGGGAGCCAGTAGCGCACCTTATTGAAATCCAGAGGACCTTCCTGATGGTCGGCGCAGGTGAAGCGGGCAAAATACCACGATGACTCGACGAACGTGTCCATGGTGTCCGTTTCCCTCCGTGCCGGCTCACCGCACGATGGGCAATTCACTTCCAGGAAAGGAGCATGCACCGGGAGCGGTGAGCCTCCATTGGGGAGCAGCTCCACATCCGTGGGCAGCATCACGGGCAGGTCCTTTTCCGGTACGGGAACCGTCCCGCATCGGTCACAGTAGATGATGGGAATGGGGGCTCCCCAGTAACGCTGACGCGAGATTCCCCAGTCGCGCAGACGGTATTGGACGGTCAGCTCCCCGAGGTTTTTCCCGGCCAGGTAATCGGTAACGGCCCTGCGGGCCTCGTCCGAACCCATGCCCGAAAACTCTGCCGATTCCACCAGGACGCCGTCCTCTTCGAAGGCCGCCGTCATGGTTTTTTCGTGCAGAACTTCATCATCCTTGGAGGGCTGAATGACCACTTTCACGGGAAGGCCGTATTTTTGGGCGAACTCGAAATCCCTCTGGTCATGAGCGGGCACGGCCATGACGGCGCCTGTTCCATATTCCATGAGGACAAAGTTGGCCACGTAAATGGGCATCCTGGTTCCCGTGACCGGGTTGATGCAAAAGGACCCCGTGAATACGCCTTCCTTGTCCGACAACCCCGCTTCCCGATCTCCCCGCTTGGAGTGGGTCGTTTTCCGGACGAAATCCGCCACGGCCTGTTCCTGGGAAGTCCCTTCGGAAAGGGATTTCACCATGGGGTGCTCGGGAGCGATGCTCATGAAGGTTGCCCCGAAAAGAGTGTCCGCACGGGTGGTGAAAACGGTGAGGCTCCCCTCCCTGTCTGCCAGGGGGAAGAAGATGCGGCTGCCGAAGCTCTTGCCGATCCAGTTTTTCTGCATGGTGAGCACCCGTTCGGGCCAGCCGGGGAGCTTGTCCGTGTAATCGAGGAGTTCTTCCACGTAATCGGTGATCTTGAAAAACCACTGATCCATCTCTTTTTGGGTCACGGCCTGATCGCAACGCCAGCAGCAGCCCCCCTCCACCTGTTCGTTGGCCAGGACCGTCCGGCAGGTTTCACACCAGTTGACGTAGGAGCTTTTTTTGTAGGCCAGCCCTTTCTCGTACATCTTGAGAAAAAAGAGCTGCTCCCATCGGTAATAGGAAGCGTCGCAGGTGGCCAGTTCCCGGGACCAGTCGTAGGAAAAGCCCAGTTTTTTGAGCTGCTTTTTCATGTAATCGATGTTGTCGTAGGTCCATCTTGCGGGATGAGTCCCGGCCTTGATGGCGGCGTTTTCCGCAGGCATGCCGAAGGCGTCCCAGCCCATGGGGTGCAGCACGTTGAATCCCTGCATGCGCAGGAAGCGAGCCACCACGTCGCCGATGGAATAGTTGCGCACATGGCCCATGTGGATGCGGCCGGAAGGGTAGGGGAACATTTCCAGGAGATAATATTTCTCGCGGGATTCATCTTCGGTCACGGTAAAAAGCTTTTCCTTTTCCCAATATTCCTGCCACTTTGTTTCAATGGCTTTTGGAGAATATTTCAATTCCATTTTTCACCCTTCCGTGTATCACTTCACCGTGCGGAGCACCTGCTCCGCATCCAACAACCCATCATGAAAGGGATCAACAGGATCCCTTTCATCTCCACGACTGAAAGAATTTTCTAACATGGGGGGGAATTTTTCGCAACACGCCTGAGAGGCGTTTGATGTACCATCGGTGGTGGATTCCATCAAGGATGCTTGTGTGGCGATTTGTTGTTGAGGAGATGAAGATGAGCACCACCACGGTGGGACACCGTGGTGGTGAAAAAGGTGTGCGAATCCGCGCATGGGCTCAGCTCACCGTGCTGCCCGATGGCGGAAAAACACTCAAAGTCCTTTTTTCTCCAGCCAACGCAGGAGCAGGATTCCTCCCACGATAAAGGGCGGAATGACGATCCAGTGGCTCACCCCGAGAACCTGGGGCAGGGTGATTTTCCCCAGGTCTCCCCAAGTATAGACGGTTTCCTTGAGCAAAGGGTAGGCTTCGGCAAAAAGGGCGGCTCCGGCAATCATGCCGATAATACCCCAGGCGGCGTCCCACCTTCCTTCTCCCAATGCTCCAACGGAAGTTCCCGGACAATAGCCCAGGAGTCCCCAGCCCAGGCCGAACAGCAGGGCGCCGATGATGACCGGTCCCAGGATGGTGGACTTGATGGACAGCTTTGCCAGTCCGAAGTCGTGGAGGAGGTAAACTCCCACCATGCCCACCATGACACTGGAAAGCATGAATTTGATGATGGTCATGTCCATCAACCGGAGAGCCCCCAGTTGCTTGTCGTAGCGCAATACACGGCCTTTTTGCAGCAGAAAGCCGAAGAGAAAGCCCGTAACGAGCCCATAGACGAGCATTTTCATGATTTTTGCCCTCCGTAAATCAGGCGCGCCATGATCAGGCCACCCACAAAGAAAAACACCAGAGCTATGAAGCCGCTGACAGCCAGTTGGAGCGAACCGCTCAACCCGTGACCGCTCGGTCAGCCATCGGCCATGCGCGCTCCGAACATGGCCACCGTTCCTCCCACGAAGGCCGTGACGGCTCGCTTACCGGTAGATTCCGTTCCGAAGCGGGCGGCCCACATGTCCGGCACAGACTGGAGCTTAAAAGATCCCGAGGTGAGGGCAGAAAACAGCGCCCCCAGGAAAATCCCCAGCAGGAACATCCACTGCCAGTCGATCCTCGGCGCGACCTTGATGAAGTACTCCATGCTTGCCACACGCTCCGCGCCGAACACCTGTTCAATCATACCCGCGGTTCGGACAAATGAAGTAGATGCTCCAAAATACTGCCCGGCAAACCAGACTGAAAAGACCCCTACCAGGCCACTGAGGGCGCCTGCCGCATAGGGGTTCCACCCGCCATCGTTTTGCTTCATGTGATCCTCCTTTGTTCGTGGTTTAGCTTCTGCTGCATGCCCATTGGAATGAGCCGGTAGAAGCTCATAAGATTTTATCTCCAAAATCAAAGCTAATACGAATGGAGAACGGGGTCAACGATGTTGGGAAAATATTGGCATACGGCAGGAGTTTTTGACATTTTATTGCATTTTATTGCTTTTTATGTGATTATCTTTAGCCAATCATTTCAACCCGATAAGAAGGACATAAAACCATGAAAGACATTCCGCAAATGAAGGTTTTGCCCGCCATGGCCGGCAAACATGCGGAGCTGGCCGAGAAGTATCTGCTTCTCCTGTTGGGGGCCAAACGCAGGGATGCTTCCGATTTGATCCTGCGGGCCGTGGAAGATGGCGTCTCCATCAAGGATATCTATTTGCGAGTCTTTCAACCTGCCCTTTATGAAGTGGGCGAGCTGTGGCAACGTAACATCATTTCGGTTTCTCAGGAGCACTACTGTACGGCCGCCACTCAATTTACCATGTCCTTGCTCTACCCTCATATCTTCAGTGGTAAGAAGTCGAATCGCGTTTTCGTGGGCTGCTGCGTGGGCGGGGAGCTTCATGAGATCGGGATGCGCATGGTCACGGATTTTTTCGAAATCGAAGGTTGGGATACACATTACATGGGAGCCAACAGCCCCGATGAAGAAATCATTCGCACAGTCATCACTCAGAATGCCAATGTTGTGGGCATTTCCGCCACCATGACTTTCCACCTGCACCTGGTGGGTAGGCTGATCCTGGGCATCCGCAGCCGTTCCGAATGCCGCCGGGTAAAAATCCTGGTGGGAGGCTATCCTTTTCGCATGAATAAAAACCTTTACTACGGCATTGGTGCCCATGCCGGCGCTTGTGATGCTCAGCATGCGGTGGAAACGGTAACGGCATTGCTGGCCGAAGGATGAGAAAAGATGAATGCTCCCCCTGAAGAAAGAATGGATGCGAAGGAAATTGTGGCGCTCATCTGCGATGAGATGGGTATTGTGCGCGAGGTGATCAAAGACGATGCCCATCGTTTCGATGCCATTCCTTTGAACAAGCCTTTGACGGCTTTCATGCACCCGACCTCGCTGGAAAAGGTCCGTTTTTTTCTTCAGGAAATCCAAACCAACGGCATTGCCATGGATTGGGAAATGGTGTTGCCTGTACGCGACAACAAGCTGGACATGCTGCGCTTCACGGGTCTTTTGCATGATAAGCGGATTTATGTGGTGGGCGCCACGGATTTGTCCGTGGTTGTGAGTCAGTACGAAGCCATTTTAAACATGTACGGAGATCAGATCACCATGCTGCGTGCGGAGGTGAAGCGTCGCAAGGAACTTTCGGAACAGTTTCAGCGCATGAGCATGCATGGTTACGAAGAAGTGACCCGTCTCAATAATGAGCTGGTGACCATGCAGCGCGACCTCATCAAAAAGACGCGACAGTTGGAAGCTCTAAACCAGGAGAAAAATTTGTTCCTGGGCGTGGCGGCACATGATTTGCGCAATCCCATCGGCAATATCCTGGGGCTCAGTGAACTCCTTCAAGCCGAACTCAAAGGCAGCCTGAACGAAGAGTGCCTTCAGTACTTTCAACTCATTGACGGCAGCTGCACCTTCATGCTCCAAATGATTTCGGACCTCCTCGACTATTCTCGCATCGAGGCGGGGAAGCTGGAAACGGATTCAAGTCCCGTTGAGTTGGATAAACTTGTGGCTTTGCAGGTGGATGCATCTCGAAAGTCTGCTCACAAAAAAGAGCTGGATATCGTATTCATCGCGCAGGGAGAAAGGCCTTTTACCCTGCGGGGCAATTCTCAGCGATTGATGCAGGTGATCGACAATCTGCTGACCAATGCCGTCAAATTTTCAAACGGTCCCAATCAAATCCAGGTGACTTTGCGCCGGGAACCCGGTTCGATCATGCTCAGCGTGCAGGACCACGGCCAGGGCATTCCTGTAGAGGAGCACGACAAGCTGTTCAAGCCTTTTTCCAAGTCTTCGGCTCGTCCTACGGCGGGAGAGCGGAGTACGGGATTGGGCTTGAGTATTGTCAAAAGAATCGTGGAGGCTCACGGCGGCATTGTGGGAGTGGACAGCGCGCCAGGTCGCGGCACCACCATGACTGTGCGCTTGCCGGCTTTGTGAAAGGCTGTCCGAACATTGTGCCTGCGTCTGCCGACCGCGTATCTTTTGCATGGGCGGACCCGTGTGTTCGTTCTGATTTGACGATGGGTTTTTCACCCACTCCAGGGAGGTTTTTCACATGACTGTGGGTTCTGTTACCGAGATTCTACGCGCCGCCACCCGGGAAATCCATTCCCGTATCGAGGAAACACCCTTCGCCAAAGAGCTTCTGGACGGTACCCTTGATCGAGATTCCTATGTGGGATACATCCGTGTGTTGGCCGTAATCCATGCGGCCATGGAAAGGCGGCTCGATGCCTGCGAGCATCCACTGGTGGTTCCGGTTTGGAGGGCCGAGGACCTCCGGCGGCTTCCCCAGTTGATGGACGACAACGATTTTTTTCTCCGAAGCCTGGTACCCGATGCGTCTGGGGCGGTTGAGGCCGCTTTGAGGGCGGCATCTCATATTCTGCTCATGTCCAGGGACAATCCCGTTGCCCTGCTGGGCTGCCTGTATGTGCTGGGGGGCTCAACCAAGGGGGCCGTTATCCTGGCTCCCCGGCTTGCCCAGGCTCTCGATCTTTCATTGGGGCAAGGTCTTTCCTATCTCACCCGGCACAGTGATCCGGGACGGGAAGAATGGGACCGGGCCGCAACCGTTTTGGATGCCCTCGTGACCGATCCGGCCGATATCGAGGCCATGACTCAAACGGCGCTGCTGATATTTCAATGTGTGCTCGAAGCCTTCGAATCCCTGTGGCCTCTGAATCGAGCGTCCATGAAGCATATGGTCACCGCGCTCAATCCCGAATCCGGTACCCATCCGGTGCCCCAGGACGAAGACGACCTGCGCGCCGTGCTTCGAGCTTCGGATCGCTGTCTTTCCCAATACCCTTATTTTCTTTACCGGTACGGCTATCGAGGGAGACGCTTCAGTGATTCGGACGGAGCCTGGCTGGCTACTCTACCCGAACAGGGGGCGGACATCATGCGAGGGCAGATCGAGTGGCTGGGGAGGCTCCTGTCGGCAAGGGGCATGCCGCGTTTGCTCCTGGCCCGGCACATGCAAATACTGGCGGAAGAACTGCCGGCAGCTCGACCGGACCAGGTGGAAAGACGCGCCCTGCTGACCCGATTCGCCAACGAGATCCTCGATAACCTCGAACTCCGATTCCCTCGAATTTCGCGGGCGGCTCGAACGAAAGTTATGGAACAGGCACTGGGGCGTCAAGGGGATTTTGCCTGTGCCGAGGCGGTGGAACTGTTGGCCTCGGCTCTCGTGGACGAAGCCGACGGCATGACGGATGCGGTTGAAAACCTCATGACCTGGCTGGCCCAGGAAGAGCGATTTCCTCCATCCTGGACCCAGGCATTGAACAAGGCTTTGACGGCACTGAAAAGAGAGTTGTTCGTTTAGGAGCTGTCGGCCGTTTCAATTGCAGTTGAAGATACAGACTTCTTCAGTATGCACTATACCGCCGCAGTTTTGATAGCACTGTCGGTATTTGGCTTCACAATGCTCGTAATTGGCCGAGCACGAGACATAAAGAGGGCATTCGTGGGCTTTGGGTTCACGTCCCTTGCGGCGAATGTCGTTCAGGCATCGGTCCTGGTCCATGCGTGCCCTCATGTTGCAGTTTTCCTCTTTCATCCGCTCGACCTGCTCGCACTGTAACTTCAAGTTTTCACACTGGAAAATACAGGCCTGACCGTGAGGATCGCTGGGTGGGGTGAAGTAATAGCGAGTGTCGTAGATGGGGCCACAACCGCCGAGCGCAAAAACTGCAAGGCAGGCGGCCCAAAAAAGCCGGAGGGGTGGGTGTTTGCGAGCCATCGGTGTGCTCCTTACCGGTTTGATGTGTTTTTGAAAAAATCCATGGAAAATTCTTTCCAGCACTCATTTTTGAAAAACCATGCGTAGTACGTTACGGTTTTCATCCCGGCTGTAACGGACTTTGTCGGCAAACCGGCGGATGAAAAAAATCCCCAGCCCGCCGATTTTTCTCTCCTCTATATCCAAGGAGGTGTCCGGGGCGGGAAGGGAAAGGATATCGAAGGGCTCGCCCGTGTCGGAAATTTCCACCACGAAGGAGCTTTTTTCATTTTCGCAGCTCAGTTCGACGAATCCGGTTTCTCCCTTGTAGGCATAGGAACAGACATTGACGAAAGCCTCCTCGATGACCAGGGAAAGCTTGTTGATCTTTCCGGGCTCGAGGCCGGCTGCTTCAGCCTGCCCATCGACAAACTGCAAAGCGGCGTCTAAGTTTTCAAGGGTGGCTTCGATCCGGCATTTTTCCATGTGTGTGAGGCCTCATCCCATGTCCGCAAGGGCCGCATCCACGGAATCGTACATGCTGAAAATGGAACCGAACCCGGAAATATCGAACACTTCCTTGACCGTTCCCCTGGTGTTGGCCATGTGCATCTTGCCGCCTTTGGCCTTGAGCGCCTTTGCCGTCACGAGGATGGCCCGCAGGCCGGCACTGCTGATGTAATCGAGCCCTCCAAAATCAATGACAAACTGGGATTCCTGTTCGAGGAGTTCCTTGATGGCCCTTTCGTAGGTGGGTGCCGTGACGGCATCGATCCTCCCAACGACCGAAACAATGATGGCGGATTTTTCTTTTCTTGTCGTGATTTCCATGTGTTTTCCTTCCCGGGTTCTGTAAAATCAAACGAAGTTGAACGAACCTACCGGTTCTGCGGCTTTTCCGGCCTGTCTCCGTTGAAAGGTGCCGGCACCGACGAAGAGAAGCGCGATCAGGATACATGCCAAAAGGGCAATGCGCATAACCCTACAACGCAACTTATATCTCTTGTTCCCAAGCTCCAGCTTGGGAACGGCTTTATTGTGGAAGCTCCGGCTTCCACCCAGCCACAGAAAGCTCTGAAACGGGAAGCTGGAGCTTCCGGGCAAGTATGTTCCCAAGCTGGAGCTTGGGAACAAGAAGTTGCACATCGCGTAGAGACTTCATTTTTCAAATCACCCATACTTGCGTTGCAGGGATAATTCACATCGGGAGGAAAGTATTCTGTTGAGGGTTTCGAGTCAACAACAGAATGAAACTTTCAAGACCGTTTATGCCTGGCTCGGCTCAAGTTGTCTGTCCATACAATCTTCTTGACCATGGTGCTCGGGACTGCTACACGGGAATTTCCAATGGTCCGGCGGCTACAAATTTTCAAATTCCTCGGGAAAACAAAACATTGAAAGGTCTTGCCCATGAAGAAAGGAAAATACAGTTTTAAGCTCACCGTACCGTGCGATCTGTCATGCCTGGGGATTGTGCAGTCGTTCGTGCGCGAGGCCGCCATGCACTTCGGGTTTACCGGCGGTGACGTCACCAGGATCGAACTGGCTCTCGAGGAGGGGGTCGTCAACGTCATGGAGCACGGCTTTCAAGAAGACGACGAGGAGTCGCAGACCGTTGACGTCGTTTGCGAGCGGACACCCTTGGGAATACGCATCGTCATCAAGGAAAAGGGCATTCCCTTCGATCCGGGCAGGCTGGTCAACCTTGATCATGTCCAGGATCTGGAACATGCTTCCACCAAAGGCATGGGCATGCTGCTCATGCGTGAATCCATGGACGAGGTGTCCTTTCTCAACCTGGGCCCCGAGGGAAAGGAGACTCACCTGGTGAAGTACCTTCCCAAGGAAAGCATCCAGGCGCTCATCGAGGCACGGGAGCAAAGCCGGGAAGCCGAATCGGAGCCGTCTTCCCCGCCCGAACAGCCCCCCGTTGTGCGGAAAATACCCTATTCCGTTCGCAGGATGCTGCCCGAGGAGGCCATCGAGGTGTCCCGGTCCGCCTACAAAAATCACGGCTACACCTTTTTCGACGACGTCATCTACTACCCCGAAAGACTGGTGGAGATGAACAAGGAAGAGGAAATGATTTCCGCAGTGGCCGTGAGCGACGATCATGAATTCATGGGGCATGCCGCTCTCGTTTATTCCGATTCCGATCCGGGCTACCAGGCAAAAACAGCCGAATTCACCTTTGTTTTCGTGAACCAGGAATTTCGCAACCAGGGCTGCATGGGGCGGTTGTGCCGGTTTTTGCTCACAACCCCCAAGGAGCGCCCCCTGACGGGAGTTTATTCCTATTCGGTGGCCAACCATGTGTTCACGCAACGGGGCATTATGAAGCTCGGGTTCAGGGACTGCGGCATCCTCCTGGGGACCAGCCCCGCCACATGGAAATTCAAGGGCATTTCCGAACCCAATGAGCAGCGCATCAGCGTTGTGCTGAGCTTTCATTACATCGAGCCCCCCACCCCTCGGCAAATTTATGCACCGCCCCACCACAGGGACATGCTCACCCGCATCTACGAAAACATCCTTGCTCCTCATGTGGTGACGGTTCCCGAAGGGCAAAAGCCCGTTTGCGACAACCATGAGGCTCAAATCAAAACCCATGTCTATCCGGTGGAAAATTGCGCGGTGATCTGGGTCAAGAGCTACGGTACAAACGTCGTCAGGGAAGTCCGCGCCACCCTGAGGGAGCTTTGCATCAAGCAGGTGGCCGCCATCGACCTTTTCCTGCCTTTGCAGGACCCTCTGACGTACTTCCTCACCGAAGAGCTGGAAAAGCTCGGCTTTTTCTTCGCGGGCATAGAACCCGAAACCTTCATCGGCGAAGCCCTGATCTTGCAATACCTGAACAACATCGACCTGGACTACGAAAAAGTCCAGGTTTACACGGACATGGCCAGGGATATCCTGGCCCACATCAAAAAGCACGACCCTTATGGAGAGATGGGGGGTAGGGGATAGATGATCGTGAAAGGAACTCACGCATTTGCCGACATGGTTTTGCTCGATGCCGTCGTGTACACCCTCGATGCCGCACGGCCGTGGGCCCGGGCCGTGGCCGTCAAGGACGGCAAGATCATGGGTGTGGGGTCGTCCGAGGAAATGCGCCACAGCATCGGACCTCGAACGGAAGTTTTGGAACTCGAGGGCGGGCTGGTCCTGCCCGGTTTTCGGGACGCTCACATTCACCCCATCCTGGGAGGGATGAACCTGGTCGAGTGCAACCTGGTGGGCTGTTCCAACCTCGATGCCTACCTGTCGCGCGTGGAAACCTATGCTCGAGCGAACCTGGATCAGGACTTCATCCGTGGAGGCGGCTGGCTTCCCGATGCGGTGCTCCATCGCGGCCTGCTCGATGCCGTGGTACCGGATCGCCCCGTGCTCCTCAAGTCCATCGACGGCCACAGTGCCTGGGTGAACGGCAGGGCGCTCGAAATCGCCGGAGTCACGGCATCGAGCCCCAATCCCCCTGGAGGCATCATCGAAAAAGACCCGGTCACGGGGGAGCCCACGGGGATTTTGCGGGAATGGTCGGCCATGGAAATCGTCGAATCGTGCCTGCCCGCCCCGACGCTGCAAACACGGGTCACGGCAGGGTGGGCTTTTTTGCAGCAGGCGTCTCGATTGGGCATCGTTTCGGTGCATGAAGCCATGGGCAAGGAAGAGGAGCTGCTGGCCTACCGGGCTCTCGAACAAGACGGGGAGCTGACCGCCGCAGTACAGGTCGCCCTGCTGTGCGAACCGGAAAAGGGAATCGAACAGGTGGAGCGGCTGATGCACCTGCGGGAGTCTTTCCGGTCGGAACTCATGACTCCCCATGCGGCCAAAATCTTTGTGGACGGAGTTGTGGAAGGCCGCACGGCATGGCTCCTGTCCCCCTACACGGACATGCCCGACTACCGGGGAGAAACGCTCTGGAGCCCCGCGGAACTCAACCACATGGCAGCCGCCCTGGACGCGCGGGGCTTCCAGGTGCATTTCCACGCCGTGGGCGACGGGGCCGTGCGCATGGCTCTCGATGCCGTCGAGTACACTCACGGACGAAACGGCAGGCGGGATGCCCGGCACATGATCGCTCATGCCGATATCATCCACCCCGACGACATTCCCCGCTTTGGAGCCCTCGGGGTCATTGCCAATCTCCAATCCCTGTGGTTTTGCGAGGAGAAACACTTCGCCCGGACAACCCTTGCCTGCCTCGGGGAACAGCGGTCGTGGAACCTCTACCCCATCCGGGACCTGATCGAACACGGAGCCGCACTCACCTGCGGTACCGACTGGCCCTTCAGCGGGGAGCTGCACACCTTCAATCCCCTCGAATCCATCCAGGTGGGCGTCACGCGCCGGGGCCTTTCCCCAGACGCCTCCCAGTCCTACAATCCCGCCCAGTGCGTCGATCTGCCCACCATTCTCCATGCTCACACCCTGGGAGGAGCCCACGCGGACTTCCAGGAAAACGTCACGGGCTCGATCACCGTGGGCAAATGGGCGGACCTGGCTGTCCTCGACCGCAACATCCTGGCTCTACCCCCCGACGAAATTTCACACGCCCGCGTGATCCTGACTTTGTTTCGGGGGAAAATGATTTACCGCACCGTGTAGTTGAAGAGCCTTCAAAACTCGCAGCGACTTGATCTTTTCGATCTCTTCTTGAATGTACACCGCCACGATGCCGAATCTGTCGAAAAGCAGGTCCGGAATCATCTCTCGATCAGCCCCCAAACTGCCTTCCTCGATTCCCTTTTCTTTTGCGATTTCTATGATATCCAGCATTTTTATCTCCTCCCACATGGCTTCCAGGCGTTGTGAAAACAATCCATTCCATCCTTGCTCTTCATCTCCAGGGTCTCCCTTATGCCCCAGGGAACGGGAACGGGAACGAGAGCGCCTCCCCGATCCGCATGCTGCATGGGCGGCTTTACAAACGAATTGCGCCGGAATATAC
>CAZRWT010000038.1:22614-31008 GCA_964603955.1 uncultured Syntrophobacteraceae bacterium | reverse complement strand
AAGCGCCTTATATCCCCGCCCTGAAGAGACGGGGCTTTACGGCGCAGCGGGTAAGCGCTCAAGCCGGTTCAATCATCAAACCATAAATTCTAACTTTTGGGGGGTAACCGGTATGAGAACATTTCGCTGGATCATCATTTTCATCACATTGGCACTGGTTGTCGGGTGTGCCGTTCACCAGAAACCGGTTGCATCATCGACCGGCCGGGCCATGCACTGCAAGGTTGCCGGTGAAGCAGAGATCGCGGCTCTGTTCGATCGTTGGAATCAGTCCTTGCAAACGGGCGATCCCCTCGCGGTTGTTGCCAACTATGCCGAAGATTCGGTGCTTCTCCCCACGGTTTCCAATGAGCCTCGATGGACACCGGCAGAAAAAAAGGATTACTTCCATCACTTCCTGGCGAAGCGTCCCTCCGGAAAAATTGATATGCGCATGATCCATATGGGCTGCGACATGGCTGTGGATTCCGGCCTGTACACATTCACTTTTGCGGAAACAGGCCAGGTGGTAAGCGGACGGTACAGCTTCGCCTATCGGTGGGACGGTTCGAAGTGGTTGATTGTCAGCCACCATTCATCGGTCATGCCCGAAGGACAATGAAGCCGACCGGACAGGGGCTCGATTCAGCGTTTTTGGCTGCTTGCAAAAGACACGGCCATGGCCATGAACAGCAGGCCCATGGCCGTGTATCGAAAAGGCGGGCCGTCCGCCGAAGTCATCAACAGGTACAGGTGCAGGAGCACGGCCAGAGTGGCTGGCAGGGTTGCCACGGCCAGAGCCTTTGTTCCGGCTGGTGGAGCCCTCTTGATGGAAACCGCCGACCCTACAATGCCGAAAACGATGGCTGTCGCATAAAAAATCGCCATGGGAATCCGCACGCCTCCCTGGCTGCCGAAGCTCTGGATGAGCGTGTAAAAGCCCGGCACCAAAAAAAGAGTTCCGACCAATCCCAAAATCATTCCTGCATACTGTTTCACTTCGATCTCCCGCTTGCCTTCCTCTCCGGGGGTACGTGTGAGTAGCTCGGTGCTGTCCAGATTCAGACGTGTCTCGATTCCTTTGCCAAGGAATTCAGGGCTTCCCGAATCTTCACCGCCAGGGTTTGAAGAGAAAAAGGCTTCTGTATGAAATTCACTCCCTGCTCCAGGACCCCCTGTCGGGAAACGATATCGGCCGTATGACCGGACATGAACAAGATGCAAACCTGTGGGCAGAGGCTACGCACGTGTCGGGCCAGCTCGCGACCGTTCATGCCGGGCATGATCACATCGGAAATCAGCAGGTCGATGGTCGTCCCATGTTCCCGTGCCCGGTCCAGGGCCGACTCCGGTGTTGCCGCATGGAGCACGCTGTAACCCAGTTCGGTCAGCATTTGGGCCATGAGACTCAAAATGGCCGGTTCATCCTCGACCACCAGCACCTTTTCACCGAAGCCTCTTGGAAATTCCGGTGAATCTTCGGAGGCAGCCGGCCTGGTCGTTTCCAGATGGCGAGGAAAATAAATCCGAAAGGTCGATCCCTGGTCCACCTCAGTGTAAAGATTGATGAACCCATTGTTTTGCCTGACAATGCCGTAAACTGTGGCAAGCCCCAGGCCGGTGCCCTTACCCGGTTCCTTGGTGGTGAAAAAGGGGTCGAATATTTTGTTCTGTGTTTCCCTGTCCATGCCGCACCCGTTGTCGCTCACCGTCAGCATGACGTAATCACCGGAGTAACATTCGGTGGGATTTGGGCAAAATGCCTGGTCAAAGCTGATGTTTTCCGTTTCGATGACGATCTTGCCTACTCCGGCAACGGCATCCCGTGCGTTCACGCAGAGGTTGACCAGGATTTGATCAATCTGGGAGGGGTCCATTCGCAGGGGCCACAAGGCGGCATGAGGGCACCAGACCAGTTCGATGTCTTCACCCATGAGGCGGCGCAGCATTTTGAGCATGCTGTTGACGACCTGGTTCAGGTCCAGAACCCTTGGGCTGATGGGCTGCTGTCGGGCGAAGGCCAGTAACTGCCGGGTGATATCGGCGGAGCGTTTGCCCGCTTCGAGGATTTGCGTCAGGTTCTTGTGAAGGGGGTTGTCGGGCTGCGTCGCCATCAGGGCCAGTTCCGAATAACCGATGATGATGTTGAGCATGTTGTTGTAGTCGTGGGCTACTCCACCGGCCAGCCGACCGATGGACTCGAGCTTCTGGGCTTGCAGTAGCTGAGCCTGTAGCTTTGCCTGTTCTTCCTCCGCTCGTTTGCGATCGGTGATGTCCGTGAAAACGACCACATCGATTTCATGGGTTGCGGCCATGCGAAATTCGATGTGGCGAAAGTTCCGGTCCTTGCAAGTCACGATGCATTCCATGGGAACGATTTCGGAACGGTTCACACGGGCTTCATCCACCGCCGCCCGCCATTCCCTCCTCACCTGCTTTCCGGCTGCTTCGTCGGGAAAAGCCAGTCGCCACCAGTGATCGAGGGTCGGTATGTCTTTGATGCCGTAGCCGAAAAGTTCGACAAATTTGGGGCTGACGTAAAGTACGGTTTCCTGCGGGTCGGAAATGAGGATTCCGACGGGGGCCGTTTCCGCGAACAGTCGGAAGCGGGATTCGCTTTCCCTCAGCGCTTTTTCGGCTTCGAGCCGAACTTGAATTTCATGTTCGGCTTGAAGCATTTTTTGTTCGAGCTTGCGCACCAGGCGTTCACTGTAAAGCTTGAAAATCTCGGCTTCGGCTTCGGCTCCGGTTTCCGCCGCCGGTGCGTCATGGGGACTTCGAGTCGTCGCCAGCACTTCGTTCACCACCTGTATGAAAACATCGGGCTCACAAGGCTTGATCAGGAAGCGGTCGGCCCCGATCTTGAGAGCGAAGGCTTCGTCCTGGGGGCCGGTATAAGTGGCCGTGTAAACGATGAAAGGAATGCCTTTGGTCGCTTCATCCGTCTTCACCTTGCGGCACAACTGAAAACCGTCCATGACCGGCATGAGAATGTCACTGACGATGAGCTCGATTCCGCCGGATCGGAGCGCCTCGATAGCTTCCTCGCCATTGGCTGTGGATATGACTTCGTATCCGTTGCCGCGCAGCAGGCTCTCGAGCAAATAGCGATTGTCCTCGCGGTCATCCACGACAAGAATGCTCATGATGGATTCTCCCGTGAGGTGTCGGCTTTTTCTCCCGTTTCCGCAGACAGGTAGCTTCTTATTTCCGAAACGAAGGTTTCGGGGTTGATGGGTTTTTCAACGTAACCGGTGGCGCCCGCGGCCAGGATGCGTTCCCGGTCTCCCACCATGGCGTAGGATGTTACGGCGATGATGGGGATGGCCGCCAGTTCGGGATGTTTTTTTAATTCGGCCGCCACGGCATATCCATCCATCTCCGGCAGTTGAATGTCAAGCAGGATGGCGTGAGGCAGATGCTTCAGAGCCATGGCAATTCCCTTGACTCCGTTTTCTGCGCCTAAAACGGTGAAACCATTCTTTTCCAGCAAAAACTGCATCAAGTAAAAATTCTGTGGGTTGTCCTCGATCACCAGTAACGTAGTGTGCATGTCACCCCTCCTGGACGATTTTGGAAAAACGGATGGTGAAGGTACTGCCTTGGCCCCATTGACTTTGAACATCGATGGTACCGCCCATTTTCAACAAAAGCTTGTGACAGATGGAAAGCCCCAGACCCGTTCCTTCGTGCTTGCGGGCAATGCCTGTATCGACTTGGTGAAAGGGCTGGAAAAGGTCCGGAAGGTCTTCGGGTTTGATGCCCATGCCCGTATCGGTCACCGAAAGGGAATAAAAATCGTCCGGCTCGACCCGGCAGGAAATGCGCACCTGTCCTTTTTCCGTGAACTTGACGGCATTGTTGAGAAGATTCATGATCACCTGTTCCAGGCGGCGCTGGTCCGAAGTGACCTTCGCCACATCGTCGGCCATGTCCATATGCAACTCGATTCCTTTTTTTTCGGCCAGGGGCGCCACCAGCTTGACCACTTTTTCAATGGCAGAAGACAAATCGAAAGAAGTGATGTCCAGTCGCAACTGTCCGGCTTCGATCTTGGAAATATCGAGCACGTCATTGATCAGGGCCAGCAGGTGGCGGGAGCTGCTCTGCACCATCCTCATCTGCTTCTGCTGCTCTTCGTTCAACGGGCCGGCCAGCCCTTGCAGCAGGATGCCGGTGAACCCGATGATGGAATTGAGCGGCGTGCGCAGTTCGTGGGACATGGTGGCCAGGAAAGCGGATTTCAGGCGGTCCGCCGCCAGGGCCTTTTCCATGGCCGCCGCCAGTTCGGCCGTGCGCTGTTGGATACGCATTTCCATTTCCCGGTTGATCTGTCGCAGTTCGTGGGTACGGGCATTCACCTGGCGTTTGAGCAGAAAACTGCCCGCCAGACTCAAGAGAAGAGCCACCCCCACAGCCAGACCGGCCATTCCCACCCAGGCCGGTAGTTCGAAGCCCACGTCCTCCGCCGTCCACCGCTTAAGTGACTGGTAATAAACGGACTGTGGGTCTCTTTTCAAATCGGCCACATGATGGTCGATGATGCTCAGCCATTGTTCGTAACGGTTCCGGGGTGCGGCGAAATAAAGATTGGAGGGGTTGAAGATCACGGCGGTATCTTCGAGTTCATATTTTTTGGCGTGCATCGCTCCATAAAAACTGTTGGTGATCGCCGCATCGGCGGTACCGTCGGTAACCACCTGAAAAATATCTTGATAGCTGGACAGGGGAATGAGCGTGATGTCCAGGTCAAAGCCTTGAGACAGGCGCGAAAAGGCCTCCTGCTGCACCGACCCTTCCAGCAGTGCGACGCGCTTCCCGTTCAAATCCAGTATGGAATGGATGCCGCTGTTTTTTCCCGCATACACCTGGAACCAGGAGGACAGCACGGCAACCCTGCCAAAGTCGAAGAGACGTTCACGCTCCGTCGTGTGGGCCACGTCGGGCATGAGGTCGATGGTCCCCTTTTCCAGGCGATCCAACCCTTCGCCCCATGTACCGGGCACATACTCCAGGTGCCATTCTTCTTGTCCTGCGATGTATTCAATGATATCCACAAAAATACCCGCCGGTTTTCCCGATTCGTCCGTAAAAACCTTGGGAGCATTTTCATAGATGCCGATGCGTACCACCTTTTCCTGCGCGTTTGCGGGTATGGCCCCGGCTCCTATCGTCAAGGCTATCCACGAGAGGATAAAAAGCCATGAAATGATCAGCCGTGGGATGAGCAGGAACCGGCCGGGCAGAAGTGCCATGGATTGTTGGGTACCGTCCTGATTTTCGCTTTCGATCATCACTGGGCCTCCTTACATCATGTTTATGGTGGGCAGGCCATCGTGCGATAGCTGTCGTTGGTGAATGTCGGCAGATAGGCACAAATGTCTAAACGTAGCGGCTGATGCTTTCTGTTCCAGGGTAAAAAGTCATTCAAGGAAGTAAGCATACCACCCGACACGAAAACGTTGTACAAAAATTCCTATAAAACGTAATGCAGATGCTCAACGCCATGTGCAACTCTCACGTGAGCAATGCACGAAACTCACCTACACGTTGCGCCGGTAAAGCCCCGTCTCTTTAGGGCGGGGATATAAGGCGCTTTCCCTGCTTCCTGCTGCAAATAGGAGGCAGGGAAACATTTTGTGTTGAGTTGACAAAGGCTGCAATTTCATTTACCTTTTTTCCGACGGTAGGGCATGCCGTGTCAGCCTGTGGAGAGACAGTGAGACCTTGGGGGAGTATGTGGTTGGTTCAAAGCCGTAAAGCTCCCCACTGTGGGAGCTAAAGCAAAAACCAAGCAGATTCATTCCCCTGGGCAACTTCGTTGAAGCAGGAACCCCTTGGAGCGGCCGCATAGCCACTTCGAGAATTCTCGGCCTTTTAAGGCCGGGGCAGCAAAGCCCCGGAAAATCGCTCGCTCCCCATTGCCGGTTATTATGCCGCTTTTCAATGGGTTTTGCGATAGGTGGCTCAACGGTTGTGGAAAAGTGGTGATCGGTTCGGGTTTTGTAATCGTATTGCGAGTGTATCCTATTTTTTTCAAGGAACCTCGATGTTTCGAGCGCTCACGGGGTTTTTTGCTCCACTGAAGCGCTCGCAATGAAAGGAGGCAGGCAATGGGAGACAAGCCCAAGGTGGGATGTGCGCGTCCCACCGGCGGATTGGTCGGACAATCCGATGAAGACCAAAAACAGCCAGTATCGATGCCGCAAGAAGCTAAGGAGGTGAGGAAAATGATTCAAGTGGGAAAACCGGCTCCGGATTTTGTAGCACCTGCCTATCACAAGGGAGAATTCACTTCGGTGAAGCTTTCCGATTACTTGGGAAAGTGGGTGGTCTTGTGTTTTTATCCCGGTGATTTCACTTTTGTCTGAGCCACTGAAATCTCGGCGGTCGGTGATCGCTACAAAGATTTTCAGGACCTTGGGGTAGAAGTTTTTTCCGTAAGCGTGGACAGCGTTTTTGTCCACAAGATGTGGAATGACCATGAGCTTTCTAAAATGGTCGAAGGCGGCATTCCCTTCGCGATGCTTTCAGATGGGGGCGGAAAAGTTGGAGCGGCCTATGGAGTCTATGATGAAGACGGTGGCGTGGAAAATCGCGGTCGGTTCCTCATCGATCCCGACGGCGTAATCCAGGCCTACGAAGTGCTCACTCCCCCCGTGGGACGGCATGTGGCCGAAAGCTTGAGGCAGATTCAGGCTTTTCAACTGGTGAGAGCGAGCAATGGAGCCGAGGCCACCCCATCGGGGTGGAAGCCCGGTAAGATGACCCTCAAGCCGGGTCCCGACCTTGTGGGCAAGGTATGGGAAGTCTGGAAAACCCACATGGAATCCGATTAACTCTCGGTGGAGCGTCCACGCAAGATAGCCGCTCCACGGATGCGACTTGCCATAAGGTGACAGGAAAAGGGAGGGTTGGCCGCCTGACTTTGGACCAACCCTTTTCGTTATTCATTCCCGCCCGTATTTGTCCTCGAAACGCACGATGTCGTCTTCTCCCAGGTAGCTTCCCGTTTGCACTTCGATCAGTTCCAGGGGAATCCTGCCCGGATTCTTGAGGCGATGCACCGTCCCCAGGGGCACGTAGGTGGACTGGTCTTCCGTGAGCAGGATTTCCTCCTCTCCCCGGGTAATGAGTGCCGTGCCCTTGACCACGATCCAGTGTTCGGCGCGGTGGTGGTGCTTTTGCAAGGAGAGTTCCGAACCCGGGCTGACCACGATGCGCTTCACCTGGTAGCGATCCCCCAGGTCCACTCCTTCGTAAGAGCCCCAGGGACGGTATACCCTGGTGTGACTGACGGCTTCCCCCCGCTTTTCCTTTTTCAAACGGGTCACGACGGCCTTGACTTCCTGAACCCGGTCCATGGGAGCGACCAGAACCGCGTCCTTGGTTTCCACCACCACGTGGTCCTGAAGCCCCACGGTGGCCACCAGGCGGTTGGCCGCATGGAGGTAGCAATTCCGGGAGCCTTCCGTGATGACGTCGCCGATGACCACGTTGCCCCCATCGTTTTTGTGGGAAACGTCGTACAGGGCGGACCAGGAACCCACGTCGCTCCATTCCCCTCCCAGCTCAACCACGGTGGCCCGTGCGGTTTTTTCCATGATGGCGTAGTCAATGGAGTCCGATGGGCAGTCGGAAAAGCCGTGATCGAGCCTCAGGAAATCCAGGTCTCGACGGGCGAGGCCGTGAACGCGGGTGCAGCATCGGGCGATGTTCGGGGAATGTTTTTCGAGTTCTTCCAGGTAAGTGGATGCTTTGAATAGAAAAATACCGCTATTCCAGAGATAATGGTCACTTTTCAGGTATTCGACAGCCTTTTCCAAGGAAGGCTTCTCCACAAAGGCCGCAACCCTGTATCCCTGCAAGCGGCTGTCCGCAGGAGCACCGCTCCCGCCCACCGATTCCCCCTTGAGGATGTAGCCGTAGCCCGTCTCGGGCCTGGAAGGACGAATGCCGAACGTGACCATGTAGCCTCTTTGGGCCAGGCTGTATCCGCATTGGACCGCTTCCACGAACGCGGGAGCCCCTTCCATCAGGTGGTCCGCGGGAAGCACCAGGAGGATGGGGTCTTCTCCGTCACGGGAGGCTTCCAATGCCGCGACGGCCACGGCCGGAGCCGTGTTGCGCCCCACGGGTTCGAGAATGATGGCCGAAGGGTTGACCTTCATGGCCTGAAGCTGAGCGGCCACCATGAAGCGGTGGTGCTCATTGCAGACGATTACCGGAGATGCCGTCTCGGGGATGTTCCCGACCCTCGCGGCCGTTTCCTGGAGCAAGGTCAAGGTTCCTCCCGTCAGGGGGAGGAGCTGTTTGGGGTAAAGCTCACGGGAGAGGGGCCACAAACGTGTCCCTGATCCGCCACTCATGATCACGGGTACAATCATCATATTACCTCATTAATATTGCTGCAAA
>CAZRWT010000038.1:15360-22514 GCA_964603955.1 uncultured Syntrophobacteraceae bacterium | reverse complement strand
AATATTGCTGCAAAGTGTTTTCGTCATGAAATGTCCGATCTATTTCCGTCTTTGCCTCTCGAACGGGCTTCAGGGCCATTCCAACGGTGGAGAATACCGTGGTTCCTTTTGGTTTTTCTGCTCGAGTTCTCTCGTGGGTTCCATGCCCTGTTTTTCCAGGCGATCCTCGAGTTCACCGATGTATGCGGCCAAGGTATTGCCCGCCTGTTCCACCGAGGACTTCAAATCCTGGTCCAGCAGGTCCACGCGGTTCTGCATTCCTTCCTGCCATTGGTCGATGCGTGTTTCGATCTCCTGGAGGCGTTTTTCCAGAAACGCATGCAATTCGGTGAATCGGGACGTTTCAGCTTGTTCCGCCCGTTCTTTCTGTGCTCTGGCTTCCCGTGCGTAACGCCGGGTTTCGATGATCACGGAAGTCTGGAGGTAAACCACGAACAGGAGGAACATGACGGTGAGGGCTCCCGCCATCATCAGCATCACAAACCCCAGGGGCGCTTCCACGGTGGTGAATACCAGGGAGAGCGGGGTGGCCGTCATGAACTGGTTCCAGTTGACGATGGCAAAAGTGGCCAGGGTTCCCATGAGCAGCAACAAGAGCAGAGTACGCAGGTACATGATCTTTTTCCCTCGGAGAAAGTTCGTGTTGATCGATCCTTCAGCTTCAAGGCGTGGAGCCGCTCCATCGCCCCAATGAAAACACCCGGCTTTGAGTGTGTCCCAGGTGATAGGAGAGGTTCATTCTAGTGCATGAGGGGTTGGACCGCAACGTGGAACTGATGAGTCGAAAGGTTAAAGATTGCGAATCATTTCCTTCAAGTGTGCCGCCTGTGCCTTGTTGATCTGCTCGTCCCTGTAAACGGCTTTATGGAGGGCTTCCACGAAAAGCCTGCATTTTTCCTGGAGATTTCTGTCCTCGATGCGGGCCGCAAGTTCTTCCAGACCCTCATGGGGGGATCTTTTGTAGCCGTGAACGGCCAGGCGCTTGAGAAATGCGGTTACGAGTCGTTTTTCAGGGGGTGGACGATTTTTGAGGAAGATCGTCAGAAAAATCAAGGCCAAAACCACTGCCATTGAAGACACGGCCGGTATGACCGCTCGCCGGGCCTCGGTGAGCCATTCCATTTTGGGTCTGGTGAAAATTTCCCTGGCGCTTTTGGCCATGGCCATCTGGCTCGACAGGTCAAAGTTGATCACGAGCCTGGTCCAATAAAAATGGAAAGTATCCAACGCCAGCCTCAAGCGGGTTCTCAATTCATGCTCTCGCAAGGTTTGAGAACCGGGGGGTGGGGGAGGGGTCGGGTCCATGCGCAGCCAACCGCTGGAGGGAATATAAGCTTCCACCCATACGTGTGCGTTGCTCTGGAGCACGAGGTAATAACCTGCGGCCATGTTATAATCTCCCCCTCGATATCCGCCCACCACCCTGGAAGGAATCCCCGCCATGCGCAGCATGACTGCCAGTGCGGAGGCAAAATATTCACAGTTGCCCCGGCGCGTCGTCAGGAGGAATTCTTCCAAGGGGTTTTCCGATATGGGGAGTTCTTCCAACGTATAGGAAAAATCGCCTTCTCGAAAGAAAGCGTACAGGCGCATCAATATATCCTTTTGTGAAGAGGAACCGGCGAGGAGTTCGTCCACGATCTTACGCATGGGGGGGGCAAAATCTTGGGGCAACCGCAGGTAGGGATGATCATGGGAGAGCAGGGCGGGAAGCACCGCCGATGGAATGGAGTGGGCGGTGTACTGTATTTTCTGTTCAGGAACATCCCGCATAGAAAAAGTAAGTCCTGGAAGTCTGTCGATGTTTTCTGCCGCGATACTCACGGGTTTGTCCAGGACAAAAAGGTGCCGGTTGCCGTGCGGTTCGAGGTAAATGGTCTGAAAAACCTTCTCCCCGTGAGGTGCTCCAGGCTGTTCGTCGTGGGTTTCGGAACCCTTCGCCCACGTGACGCCCGTGAATTCATCCAGAACAATACCTCTCCAATACAGGTCCTTCGGATCGATGGGACTCATGACGGCCCGAAAAACGGCACTCCTGTCCAGTTGAATGGATGACACCTCGCCCAGGGACACTTTGTCGCTGAATCCGGATCGGGATTCCACCCTGTGGCCAAACAAATTCACGATGGGATAAGGAGTGCGGGGAAGGATCACGAAAAAAACGGCGCTCAACGGCAGGGCAAAGGCACAAATTCCCAGGGACGATTTGACGATACTCATGAAATTTTGAAGGGACAGTACCAGATTTTCATACTGGGAACGATGTGTCAGGGTCACGAGGGAGATGGTCAGCAGGAGGCTCAAGAGGATGAAATAGAGGAGGAAGACCGGGCTCATGGACAGGAGACCGAAGCCCACCAGGAGAAACAGGCACAGCAGGTACACTTGCATGTGATCCCGGCCCTTTTTGACTTCCAGCAGCTTGATGCCCACCAGTGTCAGGAGCCCTTCCAGTATGGGTTCCACCAGGTAGATGGATTCCAAGCGCAAGATCACCGATACCAGAACCCCGATGGACAAAAGGTTCAGTCCCCAGCGGGGTGCCGTGAAAGCTCCCGTGAAATCTCTGTAAAGGGACAGGAAAAACATCGATATGAAAAGAGCGGTAAAGGACCAATGCACGTATTGCAAAACGCAGGTGAAGGCGATGAAAGCGGAAAGATGAGCCAGGAGGCTCAGGGCCGTTTCAACTTTCATCGTAGAGAGCCAGTTTGGTAAGCACCTGGATTTTGTGAGAAGCCAGCATGCCGGGATAAAAGGGTTGGCCGTTCATGATCATCACGATGGGACTCCTGGCGCGGGCGGCTTTGAGGACCAGGTGCGTGAGGCGGGAAAGGGTCCGTTCCAGATCGTTTTTGGGCAGGTTGTCGATGTTGATGACCCGACTTTCAAAATGAAGGTCCGTATGCTCCCTGGTTTTCAGAATTCCCGTTTTGGCCGTCGCCTTCCAGTGGATGGTTTTTATGGGATCACCGGTCACGTAGTCCCTTATGGACAGGATATCCGCATCCTGTCCCGGAAGGAAAGAGGATTCACGGCCTTGCCGCGGCATCTTGGAATCCTGAGAAGTTGGAAGGGGGTCTCCGAAGGGTTTGGGAAAGACAAGGACCTGTGTTTCGCTGGAAAAGTGCCGATAACGGGTGAACAGATTGATGGGAAACGGTGAGGAAAGTTCGAGGGGGGGCATGGTGTAACGGCCGCGCGATGGAAAACGGAGCATTACGGTTTTTTCTTCCACGGTTCGACCTTTCACCATGGGGAAAGACACATTTTCTCCCATGATAAAGATGCGAAGGAGAAAGGTCGCCCCCCGCTTTCCAAGGGCATGAACCGCCAATCGCACCGGGAATTCGACTCCCGCGAAAATTTCCTGGGGAGGCGTGATGGACAGGCTGATGCCGCGCAGATTCCTGTTTCCGAAAACGCCTGAAACAAGCATGTAGCTGAGGAGACCGGCCGTGATGATGTAAACCAGGTTGTTTCCGGTATTGACCGCGGAAAAACCAATGACGATGGTCACGACAATGTAAACGTAACCCGCCTTGTTGATCTGAATCACACGGGGACGTGTACGCCGGCGATAACGGATTTTATGATCTCCTTTTTATCGGTACCATCAAATTCTTCCCGAAAAAATACCCTGTGGGGAATGACGTATTCCGCGACTTCCTTGATGTTTTCGGGAACGAGATAATCCCTGCCCTGCATATATGCGGATGCCTTGGCCGTGGTGAGCAGCGCCAGAGCACCTCTTGTGGAAAGTCCTGCGGTCATGTACTTGCTGGAGCGGGTGGCTTCGACCACATCTTGCAGGTAGTCGAAGATTTTATCCGACACATGGATGTTCCCCCTGATGATGCCTTGTATGCGCAAGACATCTTCCTGGTGCAGAAAAGGATCGATGGAATAGAGTTCTCCCCTTCGACTTCCCCCCCTGAGAATTTCCCTTTCAGCCGTCCTCGGGGGATACCCGATGCTGATTTTCATCATGAAACGGTCCATTTGGGATTCGGGCAGGGGAAAGGTTCCGAATTGCTCGCCGGGGTTCTGTGTGGCGATGACGAAAAAAGGACGCGGCAGTTGCAGCGTTTTTCCTTCGATAGTCACCTGTTTTTCACCCATGGCTTCCAGGAGAGCGCTCTGGGTTTTGGGGGTTGCCCGGTTGATTTCATCCACGAGCACAATGTGGTTGAAAATGGGACCGGGGTGGAGTTCGAAGGCGTTTTTCTCCTTGTTGAAAATCGAGAGGCCCGTGATGTCCGATGGCAGCAGATCGCTGGTGAACTGGATGCGGCCGAAAGAAAGCCCCAGGATTTTGGCGATGGCGATGGCCAACGTGGTCTTACCCAGGCCGGGAAGGTCTTCGATGAGCAGATGGCCTCGGGAGAAGACACACATGAGGGCGAGCCTGATGGCCTTGTCTTTTCCATGGACGTAGTTGGACAGAAAGCGGACGGCATTTTCGATTTTTTCGCTTTCCTGGAAAAGATTTTCGGAATTGCCTTTCTTCGATTTGTTCACAGGGTTGCCCAAACGAGAAGGTTAAAGAATTTGCACCGGAGGACCGTCGGGGGCTCGCTGAGCGACTTCTCCGATGACATACGCCTTGATGTCCATGGCCTTGAGGTACTGCAAAACGTCCTGTGTTTCATGGGGTTCCGTGACCAGGATGTAACCGATTCCGTTGTTGAACACCTGGTACATTTCATGCTCTTCGATGCCCGCCTGTTCCCGAAGGAATGAAAAAATGGGCGGCACCTCCCACGATCCCTTGCGAATGACGGCCTGGCAGGCTTTGGGTAAAATCCTGGGAACGTTGTCATAAAAGCCTCCCCCCGTGATATGCACCATGCCCGCGATTTGAAACTGACGAATGAGCCTCATGACGGGCTCCACGTAAATCCTCGTGGGTTCGAGCAATTCCTCGGCAACCGTCCTCCCGCAGTCTTTCAGATATGTGTCGGGCTTCAGCTTGAGCTGATCGAAGACAACCCGGCGCACGAGGCTGTAGCCGTTGGAATGCAGGCCGCTGGAAGCAATGCCGACAATATCGTTGCCCACATGGATGGTCGCTCCGTCAACAATTTCGTCATTGTTTACGATACCCACGGCAAAACCGGCCATGTCGTATTCCTGGTCCCGGTAAAGGCCCGGCATTTCAGCAGTTTCTCCACCGATGAGAGAGCAGCCCGCTTCCTTGCACCCGGCTACGATGCCGCTGATGATCTGCTCGACCATATCGAGATCGATGGTGCCCATGGCGAGATAATCCAGGAAAAACAAGGGCCGGGCCCCCTGAACAACGATGTCGTTCACACACATGGCCACCAGGTCGATGCCCACGGTGTTGTGTCGATCGGCCCAGAAAGCGATTTTCAGCTTGGTTCCCACCCCGTCGGTGGAAGACACGAGCACCGGGTTCTTCAGGTCCCTGTTGTTGATGGAATACAATCCCCCGAAGCCGCCAATATCCTTGATGACGGCACTGTTGAAAGTCGTGCGCACCAACGGCTTGATTCGGCTTACCAACTCGTTGGCCTTGTCCAAATCCACACCCGCTTTACGATAAAGATCATGACTCATTTTGACCGCCCCTCCCCCTATTTGATTGCATGAATAATATCCTACAGGATGATCGAGGAAGAAATATAGCATGTATGGGACCATGCATAAAAGTACCGAATATCGTCGAAGTCATTTTCATCTCGATTTGAGGAGATCATTCGCATTCGATTGTGACGGGTTGTCCCAATCCTGCAATTATGCTATGGGAGGTCACTTCTCCACCGCAACTTTATCTTGTCGACCGAGGAGCTTATCATGGGTCAGCAAAGTGGCAATGTCTGGGGCTATATGCTGTTTTCCCTTGTGGGAATCGTTTCTTTTGTCTTGGGTATCACGGCCTTTTCCATCTGGCTCTTTTCCATGGTGCCTGCCGGAAGTGGAGGCCGGGTCAAAATCATCGAAATCCACCCCGGGATGAGTGGAATCGGCATAGCGGAGCTGCTTCAAAAAGAGGGAATTGTTCGAGACCGGGAAAAATTCTATCTTCTCTGCCGTATCCGCCAGGCGTCTCCTCACCTTCAAGCGGGTGAATATGAATTTTTGTCTCTTTCCACTCCCAACCAGATCATCGACCAGCTGGTGTCGGGAAGGGTTTACATTCGTAGGGTCACGTTTCCCGAAGGATTGACCCTCAGGGAAGTTGCCGTCATTTTTGAGGATACAGGTTTCATGCCTCAAGAGGAATTCCTGGCCCTGGTCAATGACGAAACCGTGGTTCAATCCCTGGGCATCGACGCCCCCAGCCTGGAAGGCTACCTTTTTCCCGATACCTATCATTTCAACAAATCCACTACGGCAATGTCTTTACTGAAGACCATGGTTCGGCAGTTCCGAGAGAATCTGCCCGCACGGTGGGAAGAAAGAGCCGGGGAACTGGGCCTGACATTCCACGAACTGGTGATTCTCGCTTCCGTGGTGGAAAAAGAAGCCGCTGTGGATACCGAACGCCCACTCGTTTCGGCTGTTTTCCACAATCGGCTCCGCATGGGGATGCCTTTGCAGAGTGATCCCACGGCCGTGTACGATCTGGAAGACTTTTCCGGTCCGGTGAGACCCGAGCATTTGAGGCGCCCAAGCCCTTACAACACCTACCTCAACCGGGGGCTTCCCGCCGGTCCCATTTGCAATCCCGGCAAACGGTCCATCCAGGCAACCCTGTATCCCGCCGATGTGGACTATCTTTACTTCGTGAGCAATAATGACGGCACTCACCATTTTTCCAGGACTTTTCAGGAGCATTCCAGGGCTGTTGCCCGCTATCGGCTCCTGCGCGCCCGCGAAAGGGAGAAGGCCGCCGCACAGGCTCAACAAGCTCAATGATCATGATCAGCTTCAAGTTTTTTTTATAAATTTCCCCTTGTTTTTCCTTGTTCCCAAGCTCCGGCTTGGGAACACACTTGCCGGGAAGCTCCAACTTCCTTCTTCTCTGATGAGAACCCTGTGTCGCATCGAGAGAGTTAACGATTTTCTGCCGGATCGGAATGCGGTACCATGTGGTGGGTGGAAGCCGGAGCTTCTACAGTAACAACGTTCCCAAGCCGGAGCTTGGGAACGAGAGGCGCTTGGGCGCGAGAGGCGCTTGGGCGCGA
>CAZRWT010000038.1:3427-15260 GCA_964603955.1 uncultured Syntrophobacteraceae bacterium | reverse complement strand
CGAGAGGCGCTTGGGCGCGAGAGGCGCTTGGGCGCGAAACGCCGACAAGATCATGTCTACCCAAATACCCAACCATTTTGAGTGAGGAGATTGCCGTGACGTGGAAATTCAAAGCTATGGGCACTCATGGGATGATCCATTCCCTGCTTGAAAGATACAGCGTCTTATGCGCCCTGCTTTTCATTTCGCTCGCGGTGCTTGTACCGGGCGTTTTCGCCCAAACACCAATGCCGCCTGCCACAGATAGACAGCCCATTCTTTCCGCTGCGGAAGTCGGTTATCCACCCTTCTCCATTGTAAGGGAAGACGGGCGGGTGGAGGGGTTTGCCGTGGAACTCCTGCGTGCGGCCCTGCTTGCCATGGGGCGTGAAGTCGTTTTTCGCACCGGTCCCTGGGAAGAGGTCAAAGGTTGGTTGGAAAACGGGGAAGTTCAGGCTCTGCCCCTGGTGGGACGCACGCCGGAGCGGGAAGCAGCTTTCGATTTCACGTTTCCCTACATGTCCCTGCACGGAGCCATCGTGGTGCGTCAGAACACCACCGGCATCGACGACCTGAGGGATTTGAGAGGTCGGCGTGTGGCCGTCATGAAAGGGGACAATGCCGAGGAATTCCTGCTCAGGGAAGATCGAGGTATCGAAGTGTACTCGACGGCCACTTTCGAGCAAGCCCTTCAGGAACTTTCCGAGGGAGGTCACGAGGCCGTGGTCATGCAACGACTGGTGGCCCTCCGACTCATCCAGGAAACCGGGCTGAAGGACCTGCGCATCATCAGCAAGCCCATCGAGGATTTCCGTCAGGATTTCTGCTTTGCCGTCCGAAAGGGCGACAGTGCCTTGCTGGCTCTCCTGAACGAAGGATTGTCCCTGGTCATGGCGGATGGAACCTACCGCCGGCTCCACGCCAAGTGGTTTGCCGCCCTGGAGTTGCCCGTTCACCGGCGTATCGTGGTCGGTGGAGACCACAACTTCCCCCCTTTCGAATACCTTGGTGCCAATGGGCGTCCCACCGGCTTTGTCACCGAGCTCACGCGGGCCATTGCACGGGAAGCCAACCTGGACATCGTCATCCGACTCGGCCCCTGGGCGCAAGTCATGGAAGACCTGGAACAGGGGAGAATCGACGTGATCCAGGGCATGTTTTTTTCCCCCGAGCGGAACATCAAGTTCGATTTCACCCAGCCTCACGCAATTGCTCATTATGTCGGCGTGGTGCGCAAGGGTGAAGGCCGACCCCCCATTACCCTGGAGGACCTGGAGGGCAAAAGCATCGTCGTGCAACGGGGGGATGTGATCCATGATTTTCTGGTGGCAAACGGTTTCGAAGACCGGCTTTCGCTCGTCGAAACGCAAAAAGACGTGCTCCGGGAGCTTGCATCGGGCAAGCATGACTGCGGTCTCGCTGCCCGCATAAGCATCCTTCATTTGATCAGGGAGTTCGGCTGGACGAACCTGGAGCCGGGAAGAAGCCCTCTTGGGCCTCCAATGGAATACGGCTATGCAGTGGGGAAGGGGCAGAAGGCTCTCCTGGCAACCATCGGCGAAGCTCTGAGCGTCCTGGAACAAACCGGAGAATATCGGCGCATTCACGACAAGTGGCTGGGCATCTACAAGGACGAACCCTTTTCATACGCCAGTGCATTGCGTCACTTCGCCATGGGATTCATCCCTGTTTGCCTGATCCTCCTGTTGGTTTTTCTGTGGTCGTGGTCCTTGCGCAAGCAGGTGGCCGGACGGACGAAGGAACTGCAACAGAGCGAGGAGCAGTTTCGTTCCCTGGTGGAAGGGGCTCCCGATGCCATTTTTGTACAAACGGAACATCGTTTCGCTTATCTCAACACGACGGCGTGCAGGCTGTTCGGAGCCGATTCGCCTGACCAACTCCTGGGTCGTCCGGTCATGGAGCGCTTCCATCCCTCCGTCAGGGAAGCCGTCCGTGAACGCATACGCCTGCTCAACGAGGAAAAGCAACCCGTGCCCCTTTCGGAGCAAATCTATCTGCGGCTGGACGGGACTGAAGTGCCGGTGGAGGTTTCGGCCGTTCCAGTTATTTATGAGGGTTCCGATGGTGCCCTGGTTTTTGTGCGCGACATCACCGAACGCAAGCAGTCCGAGGAGGCTCTGCGTCGGAAACAGGCCATGCTGGCTCGAACGGAAAGCATCGCCCATATCGGAAGCTGGGAGTGGGACCCGGCAACGGACACGACCGCATGGTCCGATGAGTTATTCAGTATCTTTCAGCGCGATCCGGCTGCCGGGGCGCCGCCCTTTGCCCGGCATTCCGCTCTCTTTCCTCCCGAAGACATGGCGCCGCTGAAAAAGGTGATGAAGGAGGCCTTGACCGATGGCGCTCCCTATAAACTGGAGGTGCGTGTCCTGCGCCCCGACGGTACCATCCGCCATTGTTTCGCTCAAGGATACGGAGAGAAGGATGCCGATGGGAAAGTCATTCGCCTGTACGGCACCCTTCAGGACATCACCGACTTCAAGCTCGCTCAGGAACGCATCGAGCATTTGAACCGCGTCCTGCGAGCCATTCGGGATGTGAACCAGTTGATCGTGCAGGAGCGGGATCGGAATGCGCTGATCCAAAAAGGCTGCCGAATTCTGGTGGACAACCGCGGCTATGAAGCCGCGCTGATCGTGCTGACGGATGAAAACGACCGGCCCGTTTCCCATGGATTGGCGGGCACGGATCAAACGGTGGAGGTTCTCGATACCATGCTTCAACGGGGCGAGCTGCCGTCCTGCTGTTTTCTTGCCCGTGAGGCCGAGGGCATCATCATGGGCAAAGGACGGCAAGGAGTTTGCAAATCCTGTCCCGCTGCCGTCTTGCACACGGATACGTTTTTTCTCACTGCGCCCATGGCTCACGGCGACACCGTTTTCGGCTACATCATTGTTTCTCTGAAGCAAAGTTTGGGGGAAAATCCCGAAGAGCAAAACCTCTTCAATGAGCTTGCCGGGGATTTTGCCTATGCGCTGAGTGTTCTGAAAATGGAAGAGAGCCGGGTGAAAATGAAACAGGAGCAGGAGTCCCTGCAAAGCCAGTTGCTCCAGGCTCAGAAATTGGAAGCGATTGGTCGCCTGGCGGGAGGCGTGGCTCACGACTACAACAACATGCTCGGAGTCATCATGGGGTATGCGGAAATGGGCATGTACGGACTGGACCCGCAAAATCCATTTCACAACGTTCTAACGGAAATCCTCAAGGCCGCCAAACGCTCGGCGAGCATCACCCGGCAACTGCTGGCTTTTGCCCGCAAGCAAACCATAAGCCCCAAAGTGCTCGATTTGAACGAGGCCGTCGAAACCATGCTCAAGATGCTCCGCAGGCTGATCGGCGAAGACATCGAGCTGGCCTGGTTGTCCTCACCGGACCTGTGGCCGGTTAAAATGGACCCGGCCCAGATCGACCAGATTCTGGCCAATCTTTGCGTCAACGCCAGGGATGCCATCGATGGCGTGGGCAAAGTCACCATCGAGACGCACAATGTGACGTTGAACGAAGCTTATTGTGCCGTTCATGAAGGGGCTTTCCCCGGTGATTTTGTCGTCCTGGCCGTGAGCGACAGCGGCTGCGGCATGGACCAGGAAATGCTGGGCATTATTTTCGAACCCTTTTTCACCACAAAATCCGTGGGCAAGGGTACCGGCCTGGGACTTTCCACAGTTTACGGCATCGTCAAACAAAACAACGGGTTCATCAATGTTTATAGTGAACCTCACCTGGGAACCACGTTCAAGATTTACCTGCCTCGTCATCAAGGGGATTCCGAAAGGGATGAAGGAGCAGATGAGCGGGAAGTTCCTTCGGCGAGGGGAGAAACGGTGTTGCTGGTGGAAGACGAAGCTTCCATTTTGACCATAACAAGCACGATGTTGGAAAAACTCGGCTACCGGGTCCTGGCCACCGATTCCACTGCCGAAGCCATGAAACTTGCCAGGGAGTACGAGAACGAGATACACCTCCTCCTCACCGACGTGGTCATGCCCGATATGAACGGAAAGGAACTGGCCGCAGGCCTGAAATCCACCTATCCAAAAATGAAAACCCTGTTCATGTCCGGCTACACGGCCAACGCCATCGCTCACCGTGGCGTGTTGGACCAGGGCGTGAATTTTCTTCCCAAACCTTTTTCCTTCCAGGAGCTGGCTTTCAAGGTCCGGGCGGTCCTGGACGGAAAATGAAAGGAAATCTTTCGATGAATGAAGTAGCGAGTGTCATTTTTGCAGCCGGTAGAGGCAGCCGGATGGTGGGTTTTTCGGGCAACAAGACCTTGCTTCCCCTGGAACCGGAAAATACCCTTTACCAGGGGAAAGCTCCCTTGCTCCTGGAAGTTCTCCGATGCCTGCCCCCAGGACCCAGAGGCATCGTGGTGCATCACCGCGCCGACGATGTGCGCCGAGCGACGGAGCACATCGTCGACGTTTCCTACCTTTTTCAGCCCGTCACCAACGGAACGGGAGGGGCTTTGCTGGCCGCGCGGCCCTTTTTGGAAGCCGTCGATCAAAGCCGTGTGCTCATCACCATGGGCGATGTGCCCCTGATTCGCCCCGAAACTTACAGCCTGCTGGTGGAGCGGCTTTCCACCCATGCTCTTACCGTCCTGGTTTTCGAGCCCGCCGACAAGGGGCAGTACGGCATGCTGGAGATGGACGGCGAGCGGCCGGTACGCATTGTCGAGTGGAAATACTGGAACGAATGGCCGCCGGAACGTCAGGAAAAGCTGAAGGGCTGCAATGCGGGAGTTTACGCGGTGAGAAGGGAAGTCCTGCTTCCCTGCCTGGACCGTATGGCTGCGCACCCTCACCGGGTGAAAAAGCAAAAGGACGGGGAGTGGGTGATCATCGAGGAATATTTCCTCACGGACCTGGTGGAATGGATCGGGCAGGACGGGCTTTCCATGGGGGTGCTCCACGCGCCCGAAGAGGAAGTCATGGGCGTGGATTCCCCAGAAGCCCTGCAAGCTGCTCAAAAGATATATGCGGAGCGCGGACGATGAAGGACCGAGACGAATAACGACCAATAAGGGAAAAAGCCTGTACCTGGTTTCAGATTCACTGCTAATGCCCACCATACACTTTACTGCGGTGACCGATTTTCACTATCACTATCACTATCCGTTCATCTTGTATATCTGCCATGACTCGGTAATCACCGATGCGGTACTTCCAGAGGCCTGAAAGGTTTCGACGCAGTGGAGCCCCAAAACGTCTGGGATTCTCTTCCGTGGCAAGACGTTTTCTCAGAAATTGCTGAATCTCTTTCTTCACCTGATGATCCAGGCGAGCAAATTGTTTGATCGCTGTTTCTGAAAACTCAATCTGCCAGGTCAAATTGCTTCTCCACTTCCTCAAGAGAATAAGTGCTCTCCTCACCTCTCCGGATACGTTCCAAAACCTCCATGGTTGAATGGAAGTCTTCCAGGTCGTCCAGGTATTCCAGAATGGCCTCTTTCGCATAAAAACTTTTAGTGCGTCCGGTAGCCTTGGCCAGGGCATCCAACCGGTCCTCGATTTCTGTCGGCAGTTGTATTGCGAGCATTGGTTTTCTCCTTGAATTTTTTATAGTTATAGCACCTTATCACACGGTCGGCCCATTCTACGGAAGCCACACCTGTGTCCGGTAGCGCCCCTGAGCCTCATGCACTTCCAGAGGAATGTCGAAGGTAAGGAAGTCTATTTTTTCTGCTATGATATGGCGCGCTCTTCGCGAATTTGACGCAGGGCACGATTGACCGATTCCGAATCTGGAAACAACTTGAGCAGATCGGGTTCTATAAATACCAGGTTTGTTCCTTCTTCCTTATATTTCCCGGCATATTTCCCACGTTCTCCGGATTTAATGAGTTCAGCAGAGTACTCGGGTCTAAGTGTGTCTTCATCGTTCATAAGCCATCCTTTCCCTACGGGTCATGTGCCGTGCTGAAATGATTCTGATTTTATTTCCCCTTTCGGTGAATGATATCACAAGATAGTTGCCTTTTGGAGATACCCCGAAAAGAAGATATCGTTCTCCATCATAAGAATGATCAGGGTCCTGGACACATGAAGAATGTTCATCGCCAAAAACTCCAGCGGCTTCATCAAACGAAACACCATGCTTTTTGATATTGCTCTTTGCCTTTGTTTCGTCCCATTCAAAGTCCATTAGTTACCAATCCTTATCACGGGTCGGCTCATTCTACGGAAGCCACACCTGTGTCCAGTAGCGCCCCTGAGTCTCTTGCACTTCCAGGGGAATGTCGAAGGTGCGGCTCAGATGCTCGCCGGTGAGCAGCTCGCTTTTCTTTCCCGAAGCGACGCATTTTCCTTCCTTGATGAGGAATATGTGGGAGAACACGGGCATGATTTCGTGCAGGTGATGCGTCACGAAGATCAGGGTGGGGGAGTCCGGTCCGGTCCCCAGGTTCTGGAGCGTTTGCAGGAGCCGCTCTCGAGCCGTCATGTCCAGGCCGGCGCAGGGCTCGTCCATGATGAGGAGCCTTGGGTTGTGGATGAGGGACCGGGCGATGAGAAGGCGCTGTTTCTCCCCCTGGGACAGCACGCCGTAGGGGGATTCCAGGATGTGGCCGCATTGCAGACGCTCGATCATCTCTCGGGCCTGCGCATAATCATCGGTGCTGGGGGAATCGAAAATGCCGATGCTTGCAAACTTGCCGCTCACCACCAGGTCCAGGGGTTTTTGGGAGGGGGGGATTTGAGCCTGGAGGAAAGATCCGACCCAGCCGATTTTTTTGCGAAGTTCCCGCAGGTCCGTGTGGCCGAATTTCTCGCCGAGTACGGTGATTTCTCCCCGGGTGGGCCAGAGGTACCCGGCCAGGAGCTGCAAGAGGGTCGTTTTTCCCGAGCCGTTGGGGCCGAGCAGTACCCAGTGGGTTCCCGGAGATACTTTCCAGTCGATGCCGTCCAAAATCAGCTTGCCGCCGCGCATGAGGCTCACGTCTTCGAGGGATATCCAGTCAGCCCGGTGGGGTGGTTTGTCTTTCATGGTTTCCTTGCTCATTGGGATGTGTACTCCTGCCACGAGAGGACGATTTTCCCAAAATGGTTTCCCTCTCGCAGATATGCGTGGGCTTCTTCCACCGACGTCATGGGATAGATTCGGTCCACCACGGGATGTACTTTCTTTTCCTGGAGGAGCGGGAGCACCCGTTCTTGGAAAGCCCGGGCGATGGCCGCTTTTTCCTGAAGTGATTGGCTGCGGAGAACGGAGCCCATGACACGCAGCCTTTTGGTGAGCAGCGGTGCCAGGGGAATTTCCCCTTTGGCTCCTCCCATGAGCCCGATGATGACGAGCCGTCCTCTTGTGCGAAGAAGTTCCACGTGCTTCGAAAGGTAGGAAGCTCCGATCCAGTCCAGGATCACGTCCACTCCGCGCCCCTGAGTGATGGCGGAAACCCTCTGGGCGAAATCCTCTTCACGATAATTGACGGCATGGTCCGCCCCCAGTTGGAGGCACTTTTCAACCTTATCCCAAGAACCCGCCGTGGTGATCACCGATGCCTCCATGGCCTTTGCCAGCTGAATGGCCGCCGTTCCCACGCCGCTGCCCCCCCCGTGAACCAGCAGGGTTTCTTGGGGCTGAAGCTCCCCGAGCAGACACACGTTATAGAACGCTGTGAAAAAAACTTCCGCGGTGGCGGCGGCTTCCGGGAAGCTCAAGTTTTCCGGGATGGGAACCAGGTGGTCTGCCGGTACGGCCACGTAGCGTCCGTAACCCCCGCCCGCGACGATGCCGAAAACCCGCTCGGAAATTTCCCGGTTTTCCATTTCCTCGCCTTTTTGAACGATGAACCCGGCGAAATCGAGTCCCAAAATTTCCGAAGCGCCGGGAGGGGGAGGGTAGAGGCCTCTGCGTTGCAGAAGGTCTGCCCGATTGACGGAACAGGCTTCCACCTGGACCAGCATTTCTCCTTTTTGGAGAGTGGGAATAGGGGCGTCCCCAATGGTGAGGGCATTCCATTCCCCTCTCACCATCGGTTCCCGGATCAGGACCGCCGGCATCATGTCTTTGTTCATGCAAGTCCTCCATTTTCGGCAAAGGAAAAATAATTGGGGCCCGCGATGATGATGTGATCATGGACCTGGATATCGAGTTCGGTGAGGAGCTTTTTGAGCTTGGTGGTGATGTGTCGATCCGCCGTGGACGGCTGGGGGTCCCCACTGGGGTGGTTGTGAGCCAGGATGACGGCGGTGGCCCGGTGCTTGACGCCGGCCTCGACCACGAGCCTCGGAAAGACCGCCGTGCGGTTCACGGTCCCCTTCTGGATGTTTTCCGCCGCAATGAGGGCATTGCGGCTGTTCAGGGCCAGGAGACAGAAGACTTCGTTTCGTTCGGCACCGATCCTGGCCGAAAGGAAGGAAACCGCCGCCTTGGTGGAATCGATGATGGTGTCCTGACGCCAGCGGTCATTTTGATAGCGGTCCAGGAACTGGGGGATGAGGCTCAGGAGTGTCGCAGCGTTGGGGCCGATTCCGGGAAAGGCTTTCAGGGTTTCCAGGGGCGCATCCACCACGGCGGAAAGCCTTCCGAATTCCGTTAGAAGGTCTTTCGCCAGGGGCTTCACGTCGCGCCTGGGAATGGCGTAGGTGAGAAGAAGCTCCAAAACCTCGTGGTCGTGGAAGCCTTCCAGGGTCGCCTTTTCAAAACGCTCCCGCAATCGCTGCCGATGTCCTGCCGCCGTGCCGTCGGTCATCGATTCTCTCCTACCGGGCATTTGTTGAACATTGCCTTGCAAAAGCGACGATCGCCTACTTGCCCCTGTCCACGCGATCTCGAAGGGTGTCGAGCAGTTGATCAAATGAACGATTGGCGAGGATGGAGCTGAACTGGCTACGGTAATTGTTGACCAGGCTTATGCCCTCTACAATGACATCGTAAACGCGCCATGTATTGTCTTCCTGCCGCAGGAGATAGTCCACATCCACCGTGGTGCCTCTGTAATTGAGGATGCGCGTTTTTACCAAAGCGTGCCGACCACGTATTTCTTCGGAGTCATAGGCCACTTTTTCGTCACCCATGGTATAGGTTTCGACTCTGTCCACGTAAGTGTTGAAGAGCAGATGCTTGAACAACCTTATGAATTCTTCCCGTTGTGGTGTGGTCAAATCCCGCCATGGCCGCCCCAGGGCTCTCATGGACATTTCATGGAAATTGAAATATTCATCCACGATGGTCAGTATTTCGGCTCTTCGTTCCCACAAGGTGGGAGCCTGACCTGCCTGTACACTTCGAAGCATCTCTATGGCCCTGTCCGTCCCCGATTCGATGACCTCCAGGGGACTTTTTCCCATCCGTGCCCAGCAGGTGGATGAAAGGAGAATAGCGAACAGAATGATTGCGATTTGAGCTGTGGATCGAAATTTTTCTGAGATCATGTACTCTACTCCCGCCGGCAGATAGAGAAATAACGATTCTACATTTGTAAACACCTGATTGCTGATGAGGCCGATTCAAAACAAACCATACTACAATGAATGAATGAGTTGAAACAAGATTCTAATCGGTTTTTTAAGATAACCTTTTGCAAAAATTTTTGGCCTTTACCGGGACGGTTGAAGTTCCGCAGTTCCAAAAGGGGACGCCATGGTCATGCATGTATGAAAACTGGTTTTCGAATTGACATGCCGTTTCAATGTTTATAAAAAGCCCCACCAGCATCTAAGTTTGAGGGAGTCAATGACTTCAAAGTCTTCCACCTTTGAAAGGAATCAGGACAATGACCGATTGGGTGTTTCTCTTTCCCGGACAGGGATCTCAATATGTGGGAATGGGGCGGGATTTCTACGAAAACTACAGTGAAGTACGAGAATTGTTTTCTCAGGCAAGCGATATTCTCAAAATGGACATGGCCGCACTCTGTTTTGAAGGTCCCGAGAATGTTTTGGTACGGACGGAAAATGTTCAGCCTGCCATCACCGTGGTCAACCTGGCCTGTCATATTGTTCTGCAATTGCATGACATCTACCCGGTAGCCGCTGCGGGGCATAGCCTCGGTGAATACAGCGCTCTTTACGTTGCGGGCGTGATGGACCTCAAAGACCTGTTTCAGTTGGTCCGCCGGCGAGGCCGTTTCATGCAGGAAGCTGCCGAGGAGTCTCCGGGGGCCATGGCGGCCATCATGGATTTGGAAGAAGAGAAAATTCAGGAAATTTGCCTCTCATGTGGCGCTGAAATTGCCAACATCAACTCTCCCGAACAGGTGATCATCACGGGTAGGTTGGAAACGGTGGAGCGGGCAGTGGCCCTAAGCGATGAAGCGGGAGCCAAGAAATGTATGATGCTCAAGGTGAGCGGCCCCTGGCACAGCAGTTGTATGGCTGCCGCACGGGAAAAGTTCGAACCTCATGTTCGGTCTTGCAGATTCTATGATCCACAAATCCAGGTCGTCAACAATGTGGACGCTCAAATCCTGCAAATCGCTGAAGATGTGCCGGACAAGCTCATAAACCAGATTTGCGGGTCTGTTTTGTGGCGCCGGTCCATGGAAAAGCTCCTGGCACAGGGCTACAGGCATTTCGTCGAAGTGGGACCCAAAAAGGTTCTGCGAGGACTTCTGAGGCGTATTGATCGCAGCGCCAGGGTGCTCAACGTAGAGGATACGGAGAGCCTGACCAATTTCCTCCGAGCCAACCAGTGAATGAGGCGGGGGATTTTCCCCGCCGGATTTCCATGGACGGCCGGAACAACCAGAGTGTTGTCGGCCGTCTTCGTTATTCTCACCGCAACATTCGCATGGGGCAACCACTGCATTCAGAAATGGCGGGCGACCTCCACCGGCTCCAATCAACGGTCTTTGTCGGTTACCTTCTCGAATTTGATCATGGGGCAGCCTGAACACACATCCAGGCCCGGCCAGGGCTGGCCTCCGCTTCCCAACAGGGACGGCCCACCCGTGGTTTCCATGCGCTTGACCAATTGTTCGACCGTGGGAAGAATCTGCGATCCGGGAATGAACAGGTTCATGTAGTTCATCTCCGTTTTTCCCGAAGCCTTGGAGCCCGCGCACATGGTGGTCAGATTGGCCGTGTTTTTGTTGTAGGAATAAACACTTCCCGAGCACACAGCCGAGTTGGGGGTAGCGAAAAACGTCAGGTTGGGTTTGTTCATGGCTCCCATGTAATCGTTGAGCACATGGTAGGCCTGATAGGGAGTGACCATCATGAATACCACGCTGGGAGGATTGTCCAGAGTATCGAAGGTTTCCAGGGGAGCCATGAATATCCCCTTACAGGCATTGAGTTCCAGCTTTTGCTTTTCCACAACCGCCTGCCAGGAAAGGTCGGCATCGAGCAGGTATTTTTGATGCTTTTTCGCATCCCCGTCCCGCTCCATGCTTCGAAATCCGAACACGGTCTGGGCATTTTGGCACAAAAGCCGATCGGGCTTCATGAAAAGCACATGCTTGGCCGATCGTGCCGCCGCCAGATATTGACAGTAAGATAACTTGGATTTGCATGTATGGGTAATCGGTAGAGACTCTATTTCCGACTCATCAAAAATGAACCGGATGCCCACAGGGTCATAGTCCAGCCTGAAATTCCAGATAAGAGTTTCCATTGCTTTGGTGTAGTTCATTTTTTCTCCCCCTGATGTTGTTAAAAAAAAGCTCGTATGCAAAGTGCTTTGCATACGAACATTAACTGCCATATTCCACCGGTTCTTACAAGGAATGTTTCAATACAGTGGTTCATTCCGTTTTTTAAAGTTTGTTGAAGAAATAATATTTTTTCCCATGCAAAAAGCCAATTATATGATTAAAATTGATTTCACTCAAGCAAGGAATCTCGAAATCAAAATGATGAGAAGGGGATTTGGAGTTTTTTTTCAA
>CAZRWT010000038.1:0-3327 GCA_964603955.1 uncultured Syntrophobacteraceae bacterium | reverse complement strand
CTTTTGGCCGTGGGGCTCTGGCTGGAGCCGGCATGGGCCGATCGGCTCCAGGAAGCCATCGCATCGGCACCCCAGGGTACCGGGCCCGGGCAAATCGATCCCGGCCAACCCAAAGGATTCCTGGGCATTCCCGGAGGCCCCCAGGTGAATCTCATTCTGGCGTTTTGCTGGGCTGTCTGGGTGGGCTGGATTTTTTCCACCGTGGGAGCCTTTGGAGGCATCATGGCCGGTGTGGGCCACATGACCATCTTCGGACTGGGGGCATATGCCAAGAGCTTTAGAGAAACAGCCCCCACCCTGAACAAGTACGTCACGGACTCCATACGAGGTTCCAACCAGTACCTGGTGGGTTTTTCCGCACTCATTTCATCTTTCAATTATTACCGCATGGGCCGTCTTGTGGTGCCCCTGGCCATTTCTCTGGGTATTGGTTCGATCATCGGCGCCTGGGGTTCCGTGACCCTCACCGCCGGTAAAATATCCTTCTCTCAATACCAGGGCTATTTCGGCCTTTTTGTGCTCACCCTCGGTTGTTACCTTTTTTATGAAACCTCCGCCTGGGGGCAGGCCAGCAAGAAGAAGGCGAAAGAAGCGGCCGCGGCATTCGAAGCCACGGTCAAGAAGCAAAAAAGCGGCGAGGTAGTGGACACGGCAGCCCTGGGAGTGAAAGTGACTCAATTTTCCATCACCCAGGTGGTGTTCACTTTTTACGGAGTTGAGTTCAAATTCAACCCCCTTCTTCCCCTCCTGGGCGGCATTGCCATTTCCGCCGTGGCTGCGTTTCTGGGTGTCGGCGGGGGGTTCCTTCTCGTTCCCTTCCTCACCAGTGTGTCCCAGCTTCCCATGTACCTGGCGGCCGGCACTTCGGCCCTTGCGGTTCTCATCAGCATGATCACCAGTATTGTGACCCTGATCACCAAGGGAATCCAGTTTGACTGGGTCCTCATCGGCGTGGAACTGGTGGGTGTTGCCGTTGGTTCCGTCATCGGACCTCGAACTTCCAAGTACTTTTCCGATGTCTGGCTCAAAAGGCTCTTCATCGTCCTCGCCCTCTACGTGGGCATTGATTACGTGCTGAGAGGTTTCTTCGATTACAGGATTTTTGGGTAAGACACTCCGCTATCACTAAAGTCAACCGGTGGTCGGGGGACTCGTTTTGAGTACTCCCGGCCGCAAACCAAGAGTTTTTTCCCATGGAATTCATCACGTGGGTGCTCACCCTTCTGGACCCATGGCTCATAGGACCCTATCGCTGGCCCTCCTCCTCCACTGCCGGTTATGTATTGGGAACCGCGATACTGGGGCTCCAGTGCGCGGTTCTCGGAGACTTTTCCTCCATGGGGGTGATGGCTCTCAACCGCAAGCGCCTGAAACAGATTCGCGGGGATATGGATAAACACCGGGAGTTGTCGGAAACCGCTCTCAAAATGGGCGACAAGGAGAGCTACAAAGCCCTCAACCGCCAGGCGCTGGATGCCTTTGGCCATTCCTTTTCCCTGGGAGCGGCCATTTTTTGCGTTTCCATCTGGCCGGTTCCCTTTGGACTTGCGTGGATGAACCTGCGTTTTTCCCATGTGGAACTCGATCTTCCCGTGAACCTTCCCCTGCTGGGAAGCTCCATGGACTATTTCACCGTGTTCCTGTTGTTGTACATCCCCGTGAGAATTTTCTATTCTCGATTTATGATTCGCTTTTCGCGCTACCGCCGGTTGAAGCTCAGGCTTTCAGGGCAGGAAGACTGATTTTTTCGAGCCGGTTGAATGGCTTACATTCCAGGAGGAAAATTTCATGGCGGAAATACTGGTTCTCGATGATGTTTTGGATGCCGGGGTGCTCATCCGCAGGATACTGGGACGAGAGGGGCACCAGGTGTCCGTGTTTACTGAAGAGGAGGATGCCGTCGGTTTTGTTGAGAAGCATCCCGTGGACCTGGCCATCCTGGACATCAAGCTCAAAAAGATGAGCGGGGTGGAAGTGCTCGAGGAACTCAAGAAAATCGACCCGAATGTTTCCGTCATGATGCTTTCGGGGTACCCCACCCTCGAAACCGCAAGGAAATCCATGGATCTCGGGGCCGATGAATATTGTGTGAAACCCATCGAGAAAAAAGAGCTTCAGGAAAAAGTGGCGGCCATCCTTGCCAAACGCCGGGAGAAAGGCTTCTGATGGCCGGTTTGAGTCATCTGAAGCGCCTCATTCAGCAGACCTTCTTCCCCGGCACTTTCATCCGGCGCAAGTACGAAGCTTTCAGGGCCCTCCTGGAATGCGACCGGGTGTGTCACGAGAAGATGGCGCGGCTCCAGGAACTCCATCATGAGGGAAAGCCCTGGGACCATTTCGCCCTTTGCAGGCATTACGACCGGCTGGTTCGATCCCTGGGAGGCATGGTCGATCAACTCACGGCAATGAATCCGCGAGCTTATGCCGGTCTTCCGGCGGTTTTACGGCAAATCGATCAATCCATACGCGGTTCCATTTTCGAAGAAAGTCCTCAGGATGATTCCCCGCCTCACGTGCTTTTCCTGGACGATCCCCTCTCGACGGATGCTCGACGGACAGGAGGGAAAGCCTCGAATCTTGCCATCGCCGCCCGAGACGGGTCCATGACCGTGCCGGAAGGCTTTGTGGTGACCACGGCCGCGTTTCGCCATGTTTTGTCTCAAAATGAACTCCTTCCCCCAATTGCCGAACTGCTTTCCAGGTTGGATGTGTCGTCCGGCACCTCCATCGAGGAAACTTCCCATGCACTTCAGTCCCTCATCTTCCACGCAGTGATTCCCGCGGATATCGAAAGTGCCATGACGGCGGCCCTGGAGCGTGCTTTCCAGGACCGGCTGTCGGAGACTTTTCTTGCGGTGAGAAGCAGTTGCGTGGGAGAGGACTCCAACCTTTCCTTCGCGGGTCAGTATGCTTCCGTGCTGGGTGTGCCGGCCACGAACCTTCTCGATGCCTACAAAAAAGTGCTGGCGAGCAAGTATTCTCCCCAGGCCCTGGTTTACCGCATCGGCCATGGTCTTTCGGACACGCAAACGCCCATGGCCGTGCTCGTTCTTGAAATGATCGATGCTCGGGCCGGCGGAGTGCTCTACACGCAGGACCCTCTGTCCGGGGAATCCGACAAAATGATGCTGTACGCCGTCCGAGGGGCGGGAGAACACCTGGTGTCGGGGACCATGGCTCCCGACGGGCTCGTGTTTTCCAAGAAGCTGTCTGAAAATTGTCGTTCTGTCCAGAAAATTGTGGACAGGGTGGACAACATGGACATGATGGACGAAATGGACAGAGGGAAAAACGCAGGCTGTATTTCGCTTCTCTCAACCCGACTTG
>CAZRWT010000037.1:7289-32102 GCA_964603955.1 uncultured Syntrophobacteraceae bacterium | reverse complement strand
ATCGTGTGTACGCCCAAAAGGTGTACCGAGGGTTCGAATCCCTCTCTCTCCGCCAGTTGTTAGCTGTTGCCGGTCTCAAGCCCCGCGATGTTCGTGTCGGCGCAAGCTGTGCGGCGGCTGATCGGCCGGGCATCGTTGCCCTATGGATTCCGACCGATATTTCCCCACCGAAAACGGGCTGTTTGTCCCCTTTTCTCTTAAGAAGCCATGTCTTATCTTGTTCTGGCCCGAAAGTGGCGCCCCCAAAACTTTGACGAGGTCGTTGGTCAGCCTCATGTGGCCAGGATTCTCCGAAATGCGGTTTTGTCGGGACGCATTGCCCATGCCTACCTGTTCACGGGAGCACGGGGTGTTGGGAAGACGTCTGTGGCGCGTATTTTGGCCAGATCCCTCAACTGCGTCCGGGAATTGTCCGCGTCTCCTTGCGGGGAGTGTTCCAATTGCCGGGAAATCGCCCAGGGTGCCTCGCCCGATGTGTTGGAGATCGACGGGGCTTCCAATCGTGGTATCGACGACATTCGTGAACTTCGGGAGACCATTCGCTACCGCCCTTCCAAGAGCCGCTACAAAATATATATTATCGATGAAGTTCACATGCTCACCAAAGAGGCTTTCAACGCTCTTTTGAAAACGTTGGAAGAGCCCCCGGAGCATGCGCTTTTTATATTCGCCACCACCGAGCCCCACAAGATTCCCGCCACCATTTTGAGCCGTTGTCAGCGCTTTGATTTTCGCCGCATTTCCCTGTCCCTGATGGTGGAGCATCTGCGCAAGATCGCGCGGAATGAAAGCATGGAGGTTTCCGAGCCCGTGCTTTACGCCATAGGGCGTGAAGCGGACGGCAGCATGAGGGACGCCCAGAGTCTTTTGGAGCAGCTTCTGGCGTTCAGTGGTGACGGCCTGGGAGATGATGAAATCCTCGATATCCTGGGAATGGTGGATCGGCGATCCGTCTTGACGGCGGGGGAAGCAATAATGGAAGGAAACGTGCGGGGGTGCCTGGAAACGGTTGATGCTCTCTATCGCAGAGGAGTGGATACGAGGCGTTTTTGCAGGCACTTGTGTGATCACTTCAGGAATCTTCTCTTTCTGGCTTTGGGGGAAGGTGGAGGGCATCCTGAGGTATCCTCGGAAGAGGCTGTGCAGTTGAAAGCTTACGCTCGGAAGGTATCGGCAGAGTCGTTGTTTATTTATTTTCAACTGCTGATGAAGGGTGAAGAGGACATTCGGCGTTCATCCCTTCCCAAAATAACCCTGGAGATGCTCTTGCTGCGAATGGCCCGAATTCCCCAACTGGAATCCCTTCAGTCGCTGGTGGGAAAGCTGGATTCCCTGGAAACTCTTTTGAAGGAGGGGGAGTTTTCCACGGGGGCATTGGCATCTCCGGAGGCTCGCTTTGCTGTGACGAAAACGTCGGTAGCGTCCTCTCGTGAGCTTGCCGAGGGTGTGGATCAGTCGCCTGGTGTTTCCATGGAGGAGGTGTCCGGGAAGTCCATGGGGATGTCTCGCACTCTGTCCCCAGTGGTTCCGACGGAAGCAATGGAATCATATGTCGGGGAGGGTGGCAATATCGACCCTGCGGAACCTTTCCCTTTAAAGACCATGGTTGGAAAGTGGCCGGAATTTTTGCGGTTTTTGAGTGCGCGAGACCAGGTCATGGGAGCCAAGCTGCGCAACAGCACCATTTCCATGGATGAAGAGGGAATGGGGACGCTCCACGTGATGGAAATTTTCGAAGATGCCTTGAAAAGCGAGGACTCCCTGTCGAAACTTCGGAAGGCCGTGGATGAGTATTTTAAGGTTCAGTGTCAATGGACCGTGAAGAGCGGGGCGGAAGTGCCCCGGAATCCCCAAGAGCGGGGCGAGGGCGGTTCGTCCTCGAGTCGTTCCGGCTCCAGGCGCGTGGTGATGCGGCATCCGGCGGTCTTGCAGGCCCTGGAGATTCTCGGGGGAGAGTTGGTGGACATCAGGCAGCCCGGTTCAGGTAGGACCGGGAACGCCGGGACATCATGATGATCAGATACAATCAGGCGGCGCTCTATAGAAGTATCGTGCGGCGCATCCGGTTCCGTGATTCCTCGCCGGAAGAGGGCGTGAGTGGAATGGGACGGGAAAAGATGGAGGCAAGAAAAATGGCTAAAGGATTCAATCCCATGCAGCAAGTCAAGGCTCTTCAGGACAAGATGGCGAAAGTTCAGGAAGAGCTGGCATTCAAGACCGTGGAAGCCGGTGCCGGCGGGGGAATGGTGACCGTGGTGGTCAACGGCAAGCAGGAGTTGCTCAGTTTGAAAATCGATCCCCAGGTGGTGGACCCTCAGGATGTGGAGATGCTTCAGGATCTGGTGATCGCCGCTGTGAATGAAGGCATGCGGCGAGCCCAGGAGATGGCGGCGGGAGAGATGGGTAAGCTGGCGGGGGGGCTCAATATTCCCGGCCTCAAAATGCCGGGGCTCTTTTGAGCATAAATGCCTACCCGCCGTCGGTTCGGGAACTCATCGTGCGCTTGAGCAAGCTGCCCGGGTTGGGGGAAAAAAGCGCCACGCGTATTGCCATGCACCTCTTGCAGACATCCAGGGAGGATGTGTTTGCTCTGGCCGATGCCGTTCGCGCAATGAGATCGCGTATTCAGACCTGCTCCCGTTGTTTTCATTTTACGGATCAGGAGTTGTGCGCCTTTTGCGCCGATCCGTCCAGGGATACGGGTGCCCTGTGTGTTGTGGAAAGTACGGCGGACCTCATGGCCATCGAGCAATCGGGGGCTTACAAGGGGCGCTACCATGTGTTGCAGGGGGTGTTGGCTCCCCTCGATGCCGTGGGGCCCAAAGACATTCGCATCGAGGAAATGATTCGGAGGCTTGAAAGCGAGCACATCGAGGAAGTGATTCTCGCCACCAATCCCACCAATGAAGGGGAGGCTACCGCTCACTATCTGCAAAAGTTGCTCAAGGATCATAAGGTTCGAATTTCTCGAATCGCCTACGGCATTCCCATGGGGGGAGACCTGAAGTATATTGATCGAGTCACGGTGGAACGGGCTCTCAGGGGGCGCTTTGACTTCTGATATCGAGGTGCGCGGTGAGCCTGTCGCAAGGCGGGGTGTGCTTGGAACCGTTTCCCCGCGACCGGTTGAGTTGGGGCTTATACCGGCCCTGTGAATGTCCGCCTGAGGAAATGTCTTTGAGCTGTTGAAAAAAAAATGTAAAACAGCTTGACCTATTTTGCACAACCCTGCTATAGGATAGGCAATTTGTATCAGGCGAGTCCCTGCGTGATTCACCGGAAGCAAGCTTGAAATCCACAGTGGTGAAGTTGCTCCAGGTGATGTTAATGGACTGGAACGTTGAGTTTGGAGAGACAAAACATGGTTGAAATTCGATTTCATGGACGTGGAGGCCAGGGGGCGGTGACTTCCGCCGAGCTGACGGCCCTGGCGGCAATTGAAGAAGGAAAGTACGGACAGGCTTTCCCCAGCTTTGGGCCGGAGCGGCGCGGTGCTCCCGTCATGGCCTTTGTGAGGGTGAGCGATCAGCCGATTCGTACTCGCGAGAAGGTTTATGAGCCCAACATCGTTGTGGTTCTGGACCCGACCCTTCTGTCGATCGTGAACGTGGAAGCAGGACTCAAGGAAGGTGGCGTCGTCATTTTGAACACCTCCAAGAGCGAAGAGCAAATCCGTAAGGAAACCGGCATCAAAGCCCGTCTGGCCCTCGTGGACGCTTCCCACATTGCAATGGACACCATGAAGGTCCCCATCACCAACACGACGATGTTGGGGGCTCTCGTGAAAGCTACGGGTCTGATCGCAATGGATAGCCTTAAAGGGCCCATCGAGCATCGGTTTGGGGGCATTGCTCAGAAAAACATCAATGCCTGCGCGCGTGCCTTCGAAGAAACCAAGGTGGAGGGATAACAGTGGCTAAGGAAACGGGAATTAAGAGCTGGAAAGAGCTCAATCTGGGCATTGCCATCACGACTCCGGGCAATGCGGCCGAGCTCAAGACGGGCGACTGGCGTTCTCAACGTCCGGTGACGGATCAGGAAAAATGCACCAAGTGCGGCATGTGCTACATTTTCTGCCCGGATATGGTTTACAGCAAGAATGCGGAAGATTTTTACATTCAGAACTATTACCATTGCAAGGGGTGTGGCATTTGCGCGAAAGAGTGTCCGGTGAGTGCCATCACGATGGTGCAGGAGGAGAACTAATATGAGCAAACGAGTTGGAATGGAAGTCTCCATCGCTGCAGCGGAAGCTATAGGATTGTGTAACGTCGACGTGGTTGCCGCATATCCCATCACTCCTCAGACCCACATCGTGGAGCACCTTTCGGAAATGGTGGCGGATGGGCATCTGGATGCGGAGTTCATCCCCGTGGAATCCGAGCACAGCGCCATGAGCTGCTGCGTCGGTTCTTCCGCCGCGGGCGCCAGGACCTACACATCGACCAGTTCCCAGGGCTATGCCCTCATGTCGGAAATTTGCTACATCGCGTCGGCTCTTCGCCTTCCCATCGTCATGAATGTGGCCAACCGTGCCGTCAGCGCTCCCATCAGCATCTGGAACGACCATGCGGACATGATGATGAGCCGTGACACGGGCTGGATTCAGACCATCGCGGAAAACGGCCAGGAAGTGGTGGACATGACCATCCACGCCTTCAGGGTTGCGGAAGACAGCCGTGTGCTTCTGCCCGTGCAGGTCAACCTGGACGGTTTCATCCTGACCCACATGATCGAACCCATCCTCATGCCGGACAAGAGCGAAGTGGATGCTTATCTGCCGCCCTACAAGCCGGTGATTCGGCTCGATCCCCAAAATCCCGTGACGTTTGGTCCCGTGGGCATGCCCGATGTTTACACCGAAGCCAAGATGGCTCAGGATGTGGCGTTCAAGAATTCAAAAAGCGTCATCGTGGAAGCCTGGAAGGAATTCGGCGACAAGTTTGGACGTTATTACAAGCCGGTGGAGACCTACAAGGCCGAAGATGCCGAAACGCTTGTCGTGACCATGGGCAGCCTTTCGGAAACGGCAATGAGCGCCATAGATCACCTGCGCGATGCCGGTCAGAAGGTCGGCCTTGTGAAGATCCGCCTTTGGAGACCTTTCCCGACGGAAGAGTTCTTTGATGCCGTCAAGGGCGCCAAGAACCTGGTGGTGTTGGACCGTGCGATGAACTTCGCGGGCAATTCCGGTCCCGTATGCACCGAAATCAAGTCCATTCTGTTCGATAAGGCCCACTCCGCCAACGTTTTCAACTTCATGGCAGGTTTGGGCGGACGTGATGTGACCGTACAGAACTTCGAAGAGATGGTTCAGAAAGCCGCTACGACCAAAGCTCCGGCAGCTTATGAAATCATCAATGTGAGGGAATAAATGGGAATCGCAGCTGAAGCTCTAAAGGATTACAAAGGGTTTAACCTCAAGACCAACATGCCTGAAGTTGAACCCATCACTGGTGGTCACCGTGCATGCCAGGGCTGTGGTGAGATTTTGGCCCTTCGCCAGGCCATGAAAGCTCTGGGCACCAACGTGGTGGTGGTCAGCGCCACGGGATGCATGGAAATCATTACCTCTCCTTTTCCCCAAACCGCGTGGACCGTGCCCTGGTTGCACGTTGCTTTCGAAAACAACTCCGCGGTCATCAGCGGCGTGGAATCCGCTTATAAGGCCATGAACCGCAAGGGCATCATCAATCAGCCCGACGTGACCTTCCTGGCGTACGGCGGTGACGGCGCCACGGTCGATATCGGCCTGCAGGCGCTCAGTGGCGCTCTTGAACGCGGCCACAACTTCATCTATCTTTGTCTTGACAACGAAGCCTACATGAACACGGGCATCCAGCGCTCGTCCGCAACGCCCTGGGGTGCAACCACCACGACCTCACCGGCCGGCAAGCTGAGCTTTGGGCAGGCCACGCAGAAGAAAAACCTGCCGGCCATCGCCGTGGCGCACAACATTCCTTACGTGGCTACCGCAAGTCCCGCGTTCCCCATCGACCTCATGAACAAGGTCAAGAAGGCGTCCCTGGTTCCCGGTCCCGCGTACATCCACATCTATTCGCCCTGTCCCACGGGGTGGCGTTGTGGTTTTGATGAGGCTATCACCGTGGCCAAGATGGCGATCCAGACCAAGGTATTCCCCTTGTATGAAGTGATCGATGGGCAGTACGTGCTGTCCCGTAAAGTAGCCAAGCCCAAGCCGGTTGCCGATTACCTGAAGATGCAGCGCAGATTCCGTCACCTCAAGGAAGACCAGATTGCCCAGATTCAGGAACGAGTGGATGCCGATTATTCAGCCCTTCTCAAGAAGTGTGGTGTGGAAGAGAAATAGTGCGATACTTCATGAAGTACCGCTCTTTTTGAGTGATACTTTTTGTTGACAAGCCTGTTTCATTCTGCTAGATATGCACCTCGCTTCACGGTGATCCCCGGTAGCTCAATCGGCAGAGCGGGTGGCTGTTAACCACTAGGTTGGCGGTTCGAGTCCGTCCCGGGGAGCCAGAAATCAAGAAGGCTGTCTTCCGTATGGAAGGCAGCCTTTTGTTGTTTGTGTAGGCGGAGATTGTTTCAATAGATTATGTACCGCTGATTAAGACAATTTCCCTTGACACGGCATGGCATTTTACAGATACTCGGGCGAAAACCGAAAGTTATGATACTTCACCATCTTAGGTAACGGAGGGTACGGGGGCATGACAGGGCGCCAGCCACAATTGCTGATTTTGCATCAGAGCTTCAATATGGCCAAGACTTTGGCAAGGCTGTTGGCCGGCTCTTATGGCGTCTACATTGCCCGGGAAACAAGCCAGGTTTTGGAGATCCTCGAAACCAAAGAAATCCGAATGCTCATTGCCAGTCAGCAGTTGCCGGATGGTACGGGCATGGACTTTCTTGCTTCCATAAGTGAATCCCACCCGGAGATAATTCGCATGCTGCTGTTGCCGGGGGGGGCGGATGGGCAGTCGGCGGAACAGGCCGTTAGTGATGGGACGATTCATTTTTTTATGGTCGAGCCCCTGAGCAGTTCCGGTTTTTTGGAGATGGTCCATAAAGGGATGCGGCTGTATCCGGAGACCGAAAAAGATGTGCCCGACGAACGTCTACCGACAGCGCATGAGCATGAGGATGAAATTACTGCCGAGCCGGAAGATAGAGATTATTCCGAGGCGGAAAGGGTTGAAGATGCCAGCCGCAATCTCGACAGACTGGCTGCCGAACGGAGCAAGAGGGAGGAATTCGACCGGGTTTGTGCCGACAAGGATGCTCGCATCGAGCAACTCGAGGCTGCCTGTGCTCAGCTCCGGCAAGATAAGGAGATGATTCAGTCTCAGTTGGTCCGCATGAGCGAGGATAGTTCCGCTCTGGCTGTCGTGCGCAAGGAGAATGAAGCGTATGCCCTACAAATAGCGGATATGGAAGCCGGGCATGCCGGGCAGCTTGCGGATATGGAAGCGAGGTACGCCGGGCAAATAGTGGCTTTGGATGCGGAAAAGGAGGAGTTGGAAAATCGCCTTGCCCAGGCTGAAGAGCGCTTTGAAGCTTTGGAGGCGGAGGTCAAGGCCGCGCGAAATAAGTTGAGTTCACTGGGGTTCTTGGTTGATGCCCCGGATGAAGGTGCCCTATCGACACATGACAGGCTGCATTTGCCCGATCCCGAGGACATTTATGATCGCGCGGAGGAATGGCTTTTACATATCAAACAACTGCATCGAATCAACAGTACTCTTGTAGCCAAGATCGAGCGCGACGAGAAGGATATTCAGGAGCTGCATGGTCGTATTGAGCAGGATCAGAGCAGATATAACGAAGAACTGGGTAAGTTGAAGCGCCATATTCGAGAATACCAGGCTCAACTGTCTCAAATGCGGGATAATGCGGAAAAGCAGGAGATGCGCTCTCAGCAGTTGCTCAGGGAAAATGAGGGGCTCAGTCAAAAGCTGGACTGGATGCAAAGCCAGTGGAAAGAGTCGGTTGCTCATTCCTCGACGGAAGGGTGAATGATCCCGACTGAATCTTGCCAAGGAGGGCCTGATGGCCGAAGAAATGATGGAAGCAGCGGTGGATGTCTCAGCGGCCCAAGTAGTGAAATCGGAAGATCGCGTTTTTGAGAAGGCCCGGCCGGTTGAAGGACCCCTGGGGGTCGATGTGGGTACATGCCGGATTGTCGTTTGCCGCAAACACGGTGCCAAGGTTGTTACGCAAAGCCAGCTCAACGCATTTTTTTCGGTCCCCTATCGCAAGTTCACCCAGGACCTGCTCGACAAGAATCGTGTGGACTACTTCATCGATGGGGATTCTCTGGTGATTTTCGGCAATGCGGCCGCCAGGTTTTCCGTCATGATGAATGCCGAAATGCGGCGCCCCATGAAAGAGGGTCTTTTGAATCCCAAGGAAGGTATGGGACAGAAGGTCATCCAGAAAATTCTGGAAACTCTGGTGGCGAAACCTGAACGGCTGGGAGAGTCGGTGTGCATCAATTTGCCGTCCGTCAGGGAGGGAGAGGAGCATCGGCTGCTTTATCATGAGGCTATCCTGAAAAACTATTTCAGATCGATAGGTTATCGTGTCAAGACAATCAACGAAGGGCTGGCGGTGATTCTCACCGAACTTGCCGAGAAGCATTTCAGCGGCATCGGCATCAGTTTGGGGGGGGGCATGTGCAACGTCTGTTTTTCGTATTTGTCGGTGCCGGTGTTGACTTTCAGTGTATCGAAAGCGGGGGACTATATCGATCAATCCGTGGCTGCCGTCATGAACATGCTACCGACGGAAATACGGATGATCAAGGAAAACGAGTTGGACCTGGACCGCGCACCCCGTAATCGCATCGAGAACGCCCTTCACATTTTTCACGATGAAGTCATCTACACGCTGTTGCGTGCCTTAAAAGAAAACCTGGATAAGAGCAACAAGCTGCCGCAGATACGCGAGCCCATGCCCATCGTGCTGGGTGGAGGGACGGCTGTTCCCAGAGGGTTTTTGAGTCAGTTTGAGAAGATTCTGACAGAGTTCACGTTTCCCATCACCATTGCAGGCGTAAGGCTGGCCAGTGATCCATTGACGGCCACCGTGAGGGGGGGGCTCATTGCCGCCATGTCCGAGGAAACGCCTTTTGGTGATATGGATTGATCGGCTGGAAGTCATTTGCTTGAATTTGTCGGCAATGATGTTGTCGCAAGTTCCTGTCGTCGCGCTTTTGTTTTTATAAATACCCGAATATATTGATTGTCGTGATTTTAATCCTGTTGTGTCCGATGTTATAAAATGCGCCGACATGAGTTCCCTCCCGCCATTTAGTGTTTGTATAAGGACAAGGCAGTAGCAGGAGGTATGTTGTGCAGAAAATCACGTTGATTTGGACGTCTCCCTACAGAATCATGCACGTGAGGAAGCACCTGGTTTATGGTCTGCTCGGGGGAGCGGTCTTTTTGTTTTTGGCATCTTTAATCTTCAGTTTTTGGGTTTTTGGTAACTACGGCAAGTTGAAAAGTATGGAAGGTGACTATGCGGAGCTGCGCGATTCCCTGAAGAATCCCGCTGGAGACCTGGTGCGGATGCTGCACGCCAAAGAAATGGATCTTGCTTCCAGCAGGCAGGAGTTGCAGGAAAGGGAGGCCGCGTTGCAGGAACTGGTCCTGGAAATGGAAAAAACGCGCCAGGAGCTTTTTGAAATACGCGGCATGGAAATCAAGATACGCCGCTTCCTGGGCCTCAAAGTCCCTCCGGACGAGGATCTCGCTCACCAGGGCGGTTATGAAGACCTCTCCGTGGATTTCCGCTCCGGTGCATTCAAGGAAATCTATCCGGCGGTGCTCACGCAACCCACTTTGTGTACTTCTTCCCTACGTTCCGGGCTCGAGGAAGTTTTGGAGCAGTTGGAAAAACGTCGGGTAAACTTCCTCAAGGTTCCCAGCATATTGCCCGTTCAGGGGGAAGAGCTTTGGATTTCCAGCGGTTTCGGCTGGCGGCGCAACCCCTTTGGAAGGGGCCAGGAGTTTCACAACGGCCTCGATGTTGCCGGAAAACTGGGAACTCCCATTATCGCTCCGGCGGACGGAACGGTGAGCGACGCAGGCAATGAACGTGCTATGGGAAATTATGTTCGCCTCGAACATTCGGACAAGGTGGAAACCGTTTATCTGCATTTGCAGTCCATTAAAGTCAAGAAAGGCGACCCGGTCAAGCAGGGTGACACCATTGGACTCATGGGCAATACGGGCCGCAGCACGGGGACTCACCTGCATTATTCCGTCATTGTGAATGGCAAGCATGTGGATCCCATCAACTATATTTGGGATCGCAGCTCGACATTGATGAGCCTGGCGGAAAGATATTGATGCAATCATCGATGGGATAATGATCCATGAAGCTCTTTGGAGGGTCCAAAAAGAACGAGGATGCGGACCTTAAAAGCATAGATACGGTGATAGGCCGGAATGCGGTTTTTGATGGGACGGTGCTTGAAACCGAGGGCGGTGTGTGTGTAGACGGCACCTTCAAGGGGAAGATAATCAGCAAGGGCATTGTCCTTGTAAACCAGTACGGTAGAGTCCTGGGGGAAATTGTCGCGTCCTTCGTTGCCGTACATGGGGAAATCGCCGGTAATGTAACCGCCGGTCGGCAACTGGATATCGGGGCTACCGGTACGATCAAGGGAGACGTGACGGCTGCCAGTATCACTATAGTCAAAGGGGGAATGATCACCGGATACTGCTCGGTTCTGACGGACCAGGCTTCTATCAGGGAGATCGAGGCCCCTGCGTTGTCTTCTGTCCTGGAGACTTCCCCTGGCGAGGATAGTGAGGAAAAAGGCTCCCCTGTATCCGACGGCGATGAAGACGACATCATCAGGCCTTTCGATGTGGATGATTCCGTCGAGGACGACGATGATGACAAAGAGGGGATCATCGTCGTTCGTGACGCTCACCACGACAAGTAGAAAACACAAACAAAAGGCAGGCCCGCCACGGGCAGCCCCTTTTGATCCCCCATATTGATCCTCATAAAATCATGTTCAAAAAAACAATTTTTCCAGGCAGATAAATCCGGGCTCCAGGTGCGTCGGGTGGATTGTTCACCGTGATGGAAACCCTGAGCCGGCATGGGCGACGCCCTGGGCCGGGCAAGGAAGTCATGACCGGCCCCCTCCCTGTCATTCATCGAGGGCCAGGCTCACCGCTTTTGTGGCGTGCAGTGCGGTGCTGTCCATGAGGGGCACGTTCGATTGAGCCGGGTCGATCACCGGGGAAAGCCCGGCACAGCCCAGGATGACGGCTTGAACCCCTCGGGCGGCCAGTCCTTCCACCATGCCGTTGATTTTTTTTAGGGATGCCTCATGGATCATATTCCTGCATAGCTCTCGGGTGATGATCTCATTGAGAGTTTCCCTGTCTTCTCGCTCGGGTACAAGGACTTCGATGCCCCACCTGTCCATGAGGCGACGGGCATGGAAGCCGCCTTCCATGGTGTATTGGGTGCCGAGGAGTCCGACGGTTTTCATGCCTTTTTCCTGGATGGCTTCTCCCACTGCATCGCATATGTGCAGCATGGGTACCGTACCGGCCGTTTCAATGTCTTCGGCGACTTTGTGCAGGGTGTTGCTGCAAAGGAGGATCATGTCCACCCCTCCCTTGTCGAGCACTTTGGCGGAGACGACCATTCGCGTGCCGACACCCGGCCAGTTGTCCTCCTGTATGAGTTCCTCGATATCATGCAGGTTGAGAGAATACAGGAGAATCTGCGCCGAATGCAGCCCTCCGAGCCTCCTGTTCACTTCTTCGTTGATGATGCGGTAATATTCCAGGGTGGATTGCCAGTTAATACCACCGATCAAGCCTATAGTTTTCATGAAAGCTCCTTGGATCAAGCGTGGGCTGAAAGTATCGGCAGACATTTTAATCTTTACTCTCTCTTTTTACGTGACCAAATTTTATAGCATTTATGTGTTGGTTGTGAAAGCGCCTTGAGTAATTTGTTGTCCATTCCTTTTTCATTCGATGTTTCCGAAGGTTTTTTGGAATTTTTTTGCCAATGAGATATTCTTGTTTGTTATATAAATGCAAGAGTTGCATATTCACCGCACCTTCTTGGCGACTAATCGAGGAGGAAGAAATAGGCCAACAGGTTCTGCCGAGGGAGGACAATAATGAGCAACGAAAAACGGCTGTTTACGGTGCGCGATCAAATCCATTCACGGGAAGAGGTGAAGCGCAGGGTGGTGGATGCGGCGAGCCGGCTTTATGCAAGGCGAGGCTTTCATCACACGTCCATGGAGCAGATTGCTGAAGCCGCAGATGTCACTCTTCCCGTTGTACAAAGCTATGTAAAGAGCAAGTCCATGATCATGCAGCTCATCATGGAAGATCTGCTCGATGCCTTTGAAAAACGCCTGGCTTTGGAACTCGAGGAAACGGACTCACCGGAAGAGCGGTTGAGCCGTGCCTTTGCACTCTTTTGCCGGATCGTGGCCGACCAGAAAGAAAAAGTACTCCTGCTCTATCGCCAGTCTCACGTTCTGGACGCCGATGCCCGCCAAAGCGTGAAGGATCACGAGGTAGCCGTGAGCCGTTGTTTTGCCGGAATCATCGAAGTGGGAACGGCACGGGGAGTTTTCAAGAAAGTGGACGCGGACCTGGCGGCGTACAACATGCTCATGTTGGCATACATGTGGACGTTGAAAGGCTGGCATTTTCGCGACCGCATGACCCTGGAAACCTTCATCCGACAGGAAATGGATTTTTTGCTCCAGACCATGAAATGAACCGTGAAAAGGTTTTCTCAAAAGAAGGCAATCCATGAAGAACCGGTTTTTTATTGTGCTGTTGTCGGTGTTTTTGAGTCACCCCGTCCTGGCGGATGACGTGTTCGTGGTGGGCAGCTATCATAAAGGGGATGTGTGCGGTCAGCCTCAGCAGGATGCGGCCATCGACGCTTTCAAGCAGGGTGGCTTCGCGGACCTGTCCTTCAGGGAATACTATTTGAACTCGCGCTTTCTTCCCGGTGAAGAGACGGCCCAAATCGTGGAACAGATCATCACCGACATTCGAACGCTCAAGCCCAAATTCGTGATCACCACGGATGATCCCGCATTTGCCAGGCTCTACGAGGAAGTGCTTCGGCACCCCGAAATGTACATGATCTTCACCGGGTTGAATCGCTCGCTGGATGATTACAATGCCAAAGCACGCTTCATGGAGAATCGTGTGCCGACCGCCAACATCACCGGAGTTTTCGAATACCTGTTCATGCGCGAACAACTGGCCATGGTGGAGGCCATCCTGGGAAAGGAACTCGATAAGGTGGCCGTGCTCCATGCGACGGATATCGTGAGTACCATCGTGAAGGATCAAATCCAGGAGGAACTCAAGGGGACGGAATATGAGAACCGCCTCGTTTTTTTTGTCGCCGAAGACATTCCGTCCCTGGTGGAAGCCGCCGCGAGTATCGATGCCGACAAGAGCATCGACGTTTACATTCCCGTGACCCTTTCGGTCCATGACCCGGTGGAAGACCGGCGTAGGGATTTGTCGTCCGTGGCCCCAATCATCATCGAGCACATCAATAAAATAGACCTTTCCATCAATTCGTCTTTCACGGCGGCGGGCTTTTTCGGGGGGGTGAGCATAGATTTTTACCAGATGGGTTTCGAAGGCGGTTACATGGCAACCCGGCTGCTCAAGGGAATGCCCATCGAGGACATTCCCATAGTGGACGCAGGGAGATCCATCGTCACCATCAATCGTACACGGGCACGTCAACTGGGTATTCGCATCGATCCCAACATCCAGAGCATCGTGGACGAATGGATACAATAAGCACGGTAGTTCCTCTGTACCCTCAGCTGACGGCCCTGGGGGTTCTCACTTTCTCACTTTCCCTTGCCGGGGCGGCATTGAGTACCCATCGTTTTCTGTACGCCCGTGGTGTGGTTGTCGGGCGGGAAACCTCGCAGCTTGTCCTCTTTGCTTTGGGCTGGATGGCGCTCACACTGCCTCATGCCCTGGCCAGGCTCGATGCGGGGATCGTTTCCGTGCTCGATGGGGGATGGTCCGTGGCCCTGGCCTCGACACTGCTGTTGCCCAGATCCTGGGGACGGCTTCTCGATGCCGTGTGGCGGTTTTGCATCCTCACTCTTTCATGCTTGCTGTTTTTCTGGAATACAGCCTGGGAACACCCGATCGTGCCGGCCTGCGCCGGGGTGCTGCTCTTACTGCGGTGCGTGCCTCCCGTGAAAGAAACATTCCGGCTGCGCCTGTGCATGGGAGGATTGTTTTTTGCCGCAGCAGCGTCTCGGCTGGACCCATCCCCTTATTTTTTCCAGGTGGTGGAAGTTGTTCTCCTGGGCACCATGGTCGTGTCGACTTGGTGGCGAGTGGGGCTCACACCCAGGGCCCAAGCCTCCCTGTTGCTCTTCCTGGCCGCCTGTCCCCTTCTGTTGGTGGGTACCGCACGTTTCATGGAAGCTTCGGAGCAAAACTTTCAACAGGGTTTGCTTCATGATGCCTACCTGAGGCTGGAACTGATGAAAAACCGCATGGAAAGCAACGAAAGTCATGGACTCGGTATGCTCAAGACCCTGGCGGCGGACCCCATTGCCGGCAAAGCCGCAAGGTATCCCAATGAAAGGCACGACTTCGCGCTCCGCATACTGAACCGGAGAATCGGTGCCGAGGCCGTTTACCTGGCGAGCACCGACGGCCGGGTTTTCGCCACATCGGACCCCGCGCTCAAGCACCGGGATATCGCTCGCCGTCCGTACTTTCGGGAGGCAGTGAGGGGAATCGCCAACATGCATTATGCGCGGGAGGAGTCCGGCAAGGTGGTGGCTCACTACGCGCGGCCTCTCCTGGATGAAGACGCCGCCATGCTTGCGGTGATGGTTGCCAAGTTCGACATGAAACCGGTCATCGAGGACAATGTGCGCATGGACAAGGTGGTCGTGCATCATCGGGGCCTTGTCCTCACCGGCCCCGAAGGCATGGCACAGGGGACTCTGTTCCCCCTGGACGAGCATGTTCTCAAGGAACTTGCGGCCGATCACCTGCTCGAGTGCCGGGAAGTACATTCTCTCGGCTATGAACCGGCAGGTAAGCAATGGGTGGTCGACCGGCGGGAACAGTTCTGGATGATGGCTTCCATTCCCCTTTCGGGGGGGATATGGGAATTGAGTAAAATCATTTCCATCGAGCCTATCCTCGCTCATCGGGACAATCAGGTACATCTGGCTCTGCTGATTTTTTCCATCCTGGTGCTCATGTCGTTGCGATATCTGCAAAACAACACCTTTGTTCACCTGTTGGTGGAGGAGGTGGAGCAGCGGCGATATGCGGAAGAAAGCGAGCGGCACGCCCGTGAAGAGGTGGAGGCGGCCAATGCCAGGTTGATTGCCGAGCGCAACCGGGCCGAAGTGTTGGCCCGTGAGGCTCAGAGCGCCAATCAGGCCAAAAGTGATTTTCTGGCCAACATGAGCCATGAAATCCGCACGCCCATGAACGTCGTCATCGGTCTGAGCAAGCTCCTGTCTGAAACTCCCCTGAATACCAGGCAGCAAGACACTCTGGACAAAATCATCAACTCGTCCCGGATGTTGCTCGGGATCATCAACGATATCCTGGATTACTCCAAGATCGAAGCCGGTTTTTTGGAACTGGACCCGCACAGCTTTCGCACGGACGAGTTCATCGCAAAGATGGAAGGATTGTTTGCGACCGCGGCCGGTGCCAAGGGACTTGAATTGCTCTTCAGGGTTTCTCCGCAAGTGCCCCACGCTCTTGTGGGCGATTCCCTGAGGCTGGGACAGGTGTGCATCAACCTGTTGAGCAATGCCGTCAAATTCACCGGGCAGGGCAGGGTGGAGTTTTGTGTCGAGAAGGTGGACGGGAGTGGGAGGTCCGATGCGGGAGATCGGGCATGGGAGTTGAGTGCGGGGCATGAAGTGAGGCTGCGCTTCGAGGTGCGGGATACGGGCATTGGAATGGACGAGCAACAGGTCGGCAGGCTGTTCCAGGCGTTCTCCCAGGCGGATACTTCCACAACGCGCAAGTATGGCGGCACGGGCCTGGGACTGGTGATCAGCCGCAAACTCGTGGAACACATGGGGGGACGTCTCGAGGTGAAGTCCTCTCTGGGACAGGGCAGTGTCTTTTTCTTCGAACTGGATTTGCCGGTGTCTCAGGTGCCTTCGTTTCGGGAGGAATGCTATCTGCCCGGGACCAGGGTTCTGGTGGTGGATAATCAGCCCACCATGCGGAGCGAGCTTCGGAAAATGCTGGAAGACTGTCGTTTTGTCGTTACGGAAGCGGAGAACGGACAGGCTGCCGTGAAAATCGTGGCGAAGGCCGCTCAGGCAGGAGTGCCCTTTGATTTTGTCATCATGGACTGGAAGAAAAGCGGGGGGAACGACAATCTAAAAGCCATGCAACAAATGCAACGGCTCTATGAAGAGGGGGAATTCAAGGGGGCCGGAGTGCCGGAATTCATTATCAGTGGCGATTCGCGAGAAGATCTTCCGGGAGATATCGGGGGCCGCTACGGCGCGTTTCTGAAAAAGCCCGTCACCGTATCGGCTCTTTTGGAGGCCATGATGGGGGCTGCGGGCTGTTCCTTGCAATCTTTCTTCCACTCCCATACCGACGAAAACCGGGTGCCTTCCTTTGCCGGTTCTTCCATCCTGGTGGTGGATGACAATCCCTTGAACCAGGAAGTGGCCCAACGGTGGATCGAGAAAACGGGAGCCCGGGTCACCCTGGCCGACAATGGATTCGATGCGGTGAAAATTGTGGAGGCTCAATCCTTCGACCTGATCCTCATGGACCTTCAAATGCCGGTCATGGATGGATTCGACGCCACCCGAAAAATTCGCGAAAAATTTCCCGTGTTGCCTGTGATCGCATTGTCGGCCGCGGTCATGGATACCGACCGGGAGCGGGCACGATCGGCCGGAGTGAACGCTCATCTGGGCAAGCCCATCGATGAGCGCCTGTTGTACCGGACACTGGCTGACTGGCTGGAAAGCGACGGGATGGTGGAAATGGAGCAAAGGGCGGAATTCGAGACGGATCTCCTGCCACAATTCCTGGAAGGCTTCGATCTCGATCGAGGATTGCAAAGCGCGGACAGAGACGCACTTTTCTACCTTGACTTGTTGCACCGCTTCCGTGAGCAGCTCGCCGGTGAATTTTCCACGATTTTGGAAAAGATCGACGAGGGTGAGGAAAAAACTGCTCACCGAATCGCCCATACCCTCAAAGGCACGGCCGCCACCTTGGGGGCCGTGCGCCTGGCGGGCATCGCCACGACCATCGACGCGGCTTTCAAAGCCGGAAAGCCCGTCACCGGAGAAATGCGCCGGGAGCTGACTCAGGCTTTGGAATCCGCTTGTGAACAGATGGCAACCCTGGCGCCCCTTCCAGATTCATGGCAGGAGGTGAGCCATGAGCAGGGGAAAGCGGCCATGGAGCAACTGCTTCTCATATTGGAGCGCCATGAGGTGCCCAATGACGGACTCTTGGCGACCGTGATCAGTTTTGTGGAGATGCATATGGGCAGTATCAAGTCGGGTGAATTGAAAAGCCTGCTTGAAAACTTCCAAAATGATGCTGCCGCTTCCATGCTCGTCAAGCTGGCTGGAATGATGGGGATCAGTCTGAAATGACTCTGCAAGAAGCCGCATCACTACCGTGAGAACGGAGTGTCGCGGGACATACCCGTAGCCACGTCCGGCGATTCACTGAAAATCACACAAATGCCTTGATCGGTCGGTCCTTTGGTGAAAGAATGTTTCCGGTCGTTTGCTAAGCTTTTACCCTGAAATGTCTCATTCAAAAGGGTGCGTTACAGCACAACAAGGAGGTAGCGGAATGAAAAAAGTAACCGTGGTCGGGTGTGGCGCTTACATGGATAGTGGTTACGGCTGTCCGGGGGAATGGAGGTGTCTCAAGGCGGCGGCTCTCGGTGAGGGTAAGTTCGAGGAACCCATGCAGGTCACGGCCTTCGTCAAATGCGAATGCCCCGGACGGGCCCTGGTGCCGACGGTGGGCATGGCCGCCAAACTTTCGGAAATCAAGCCCGATGCCATCTATCTGAGTTCGTGCCTGGTCAATGCCAAACCGGCCTGTCCTTATGCTTCGGCGGAGGAAATGGCTCAGATCCTTCAAACCAAGACGGGAATCCCGGTGATCATGGGAACCCACGATTACCACTGAAGCGAGTCGGCCGCGAGGTCGGGCCGGCAAATGCGGGTCCGACCTCTGGTGCGTAAAGATGGGCGTCAAAACCGGAGACATATCGACAGTCGGGATACTCGGCACACGGCAGGATGGGGTCGCCCGGTCGGAAATTCGCGGCATGGCTCCAGCCTGCAATCGAGCGCGGGAGATATGAAAAATGTCGGAAAGCCTGGAATCCTTTGTGAACAAATTGCAGGAAGAAGGGGTGAATGCGGGCAAGGAGGCTGCGGAAGCCATCCGCCGTGAAGCCGAGGAAGAGGGGGAAAGAATCCTTGCGGATGCACGCCGGGAAGCGGAAAGGATTGTTGCTGAAGCGAGAGCCCGGGGGAAGGATGTTCTTTCCCGTGCCCAAGCGGAAATGGAACTGGCCGTTCGGGATGCTCTGCTCAAATTGTGCGAAACCCTCTCGGTCGTCCTGTCCACCCTGCTCGTCGAGAGAACGGAAAAAGAGCTTTCCAATCCCGACCGGCTGGGAGAGATCATTCGTGAGGTGATCATCGCCTATGCCAAAGCCGATGCCGCGCGGGAACACGCTTTCCGGATCAATCTGGCGGAAGAAACGGGCCGGAAGACGGACCTCCATTCGACTCTGGAAAGTCTCCTGGGAGACCTGGGAGCCGCTCTCCCAAAAATCGAGGTTCAGGCCATGTTCCAAAAAGCGGGCTTCGAATACCGAATCCATGGGGGAACGGTGGAGGTCACCACGGAATCCGTTGCCGAGGTGCTGTTCGATATGCTCAGCCCCGGTTTGCAGGAAGTTGTGGAAAAGATCATGACTCTGAAGATCGAAACCCCATGATTCGGCTCCCATGAAAAAAAACAACCGTTATCTTTTGTGTGCTCTCCCCGAACTCCCGCCTTTCGATGGGCCGCCTCCCCTGGAGCGACGTCGATTCGCCGAGCTGGTCGCCCAATGCGACGGCCCGTCGCTCCTGGTGGAAACGCTCCTGCTTTTTGACGATCTGGTCGAACGGGAAGCCGTGCTTTGTGGTGAGCTACTCCCCCGGAACGTAGCTCCCGCCGTTATTTCGCGGGAGCAGGCCGCGGGCGAAGAGCCCCTGCCGGATTATCTCACCGCATCGGCCCAGGGAAGCGAACCGGCCGTTCGCAGTCCCATTCTCGCGGACCTGACGTGGCACCGTTATTTTCTTCATGCCGACAAGGTATCCCGCAGACTGCCCGATTCCTTGCTTGGGAGATGGATTGCTTTTGAAACGGGTCTTCGAAATGCTTTGGCCGTGGTCCGGGCCGGAATTCTCGAGTTGGAGCCGCAAATCTATCTGGTGGCCCCTGAAATCGCCGATCCGGTGGAAGATTTCGATACCCTGGTGAGGGAATGGAATATGGCGGGCAATCCCCTGGAAGCCCATGAATTGCTGGAAAAACATCGTTGGAATTGGATTGGGGCACATGACGAGTGGTACAGCTTCCGCGATACTGAGGTGGGAGCCTATGCCCTGCGCCTGATGCTTTTGCACCGACGGCATCGGGTGGTGAGGGACAAAATTCGGGAAGAAGGTAGAAAGAGCCCATGAGTGGTGTGACGGGACACATCGTGTCCGTTTTCGGAAATATGGTCGTGGCCCTGGTGCGGGGCCGGGTGGTGAAGAACGCCGTCGGCTGGTGCCTGCGGGGGGATGGAGCCCGGCTCCTTTGCGAAGTCATCCGAATCCGTGGGGAACTTGCGGACCTCCAGGTCTTCGAAGAAACCCGGGGGCTCCGTGTGGGAGACGCAGTGGCCCTGGAAGAGGAGATGCTTTCCGCCACCCTGGGTCCGGGGCTCCTCGGGCGCGTGTACGACGGCCTTCAGCGGCCCCTGCCCGAACTCGCCCAACAGGGCGGCCACTTTCTGACGCCCGGTCTCTGGGCTTCACCCCTGGATACGGAGCGCAAGTGGCGGTGGACGCCCGGCGTGCGGGCCGGAGATCGGGTTCAGGCCGGGGATGCCTTGGGTTTCGTGCCCGAAGGCATTTTCGAGCATCCCATAATGGTCCCCTTTGCCTGGTCCGGATCGTTTCGGGTGGAAAGTCTGTCCGAGGCCGGGGAATACACCATCGGAGACCGGGTGGCGGTGCTCTCCGACGATGCGGGAGAAGCCCGGCCCGTGACCATGCATCAGACATGGCCCGTCAAGCGCCCCCTGTGCGTGGCCGGGAAGCGGCTCATGTCCCAAGAACCCCTGGTCACCCGCATCCGTATCATCGATTCCCTTTTTCCCGTCGTGCGAGGAGGCACCTACTGCACTCCCGGCCCCTTCGGTGCGGGCAAGACCGTCTTGCAACAGATCACTTCCCGCCATGCGGAAGTGGACATCGTCATCATCACCGCCTGTGGCGAGCGAGCCGGGGAAGTGGTGGAAACCATCCGGGAATTTCCCCGACTGGAAGACCCCCGCACGGGGCGCAGCCTCATGGAACGGACCATCATCGTGTGCAACACGTCCGCCATGCCCGTGGCGGCACGGGATGCCTCCGTGTACACGGGAGTCACTCTCGCCGAATACTACCGCCAGGCGGGACTTCACGTGCTTTTCCTGGCCGATTCCACCAGCCGGTGGGCTCAGGCCATGCGGGAAATTTCCGGGCGGCTGGAAGAAATCCCCGGCGAGGAGGCTTTTCCCGCCTACCTGGAAAGCCGTATCGCGGGCTTTTACGAACGGGCGGGCATGATCCGCCTGCGCAACGGCAAAAAAGCCTCCCTCACCATCGGAGGAACCGTCAGCCCTGCCGGGGGCAATTTCGATGAACCCGTGACCCAGGCGACTCTCAAGGTGGTGGGGGCCTTCCACGGGCTCAGCCGGGAACGTAGCGACGCCCGGCGCTACCCGGCCATCGATCCGCTGGACAGTTGGAGCAAATACAGGGGGATCATCGACCCCCAAAAGGCTCAACGGGCTCGGACTCTCCTGCGCCGGGGCGACGAAGTGCGCCGGATGATTACCGTTGTGGGCGAGGAAGGCACCTCCCTGGAAGACTTTACGGTCATGCTCAAAGCCGACTTTTTCGACCGGGCGTATCTCCAGCAGAATGCCTTCGATCCCGTTGACGGAGCCGCACCCGGGGAACGCCAGGAGTTCGTGTTCGACAAGATACTGGAAGTCATCGGTCTGGAAATGGATTTCCAGGATAAGGAAGAGGCTCGATCAGCCATGATGAAAATCGGGAGCCTGTTTCGCGACTGGAACTACGCTCCCTGGGCCCCGCCCCCCCAGGCTGACGAAACGGAATCGGGGGACTCCGGCCTGCCTCCCGGCAAAAAACTCGAAGGACGCACCGATGACCGGAAAGGGGCAAAAGGAGAAGATTTCCAACACATCTTGGGGCAAATCGATGGTTTCATCGGGACGAAGGGCGGTACTCTGCGCCCTTCCCATGAGGGTGGAGGGCCGGAAGCCGTGCATGAGGGAACAGGAGGCCCTGTTTCTCGGCAGATCAAAAGTGTCCGCTCGGACGCCAGGCCTCGAAGCCGGAGAACGCTCACGGGGAGCGCGGGGGACGAAGAAAGGGAATCGACACCGGGGGAGGACGATGGGCGGTGAGAAAGTACTTTGATGAAATACTGCGCATAGCGGGAAACGTGGCCACTGTGAGAGCGGAGAACGTGAGTTACGACGAGTTGGCCGTCATCACCACGGCTTTCGGACCTTCTCTGGCCCAGGTGATCCGGTTGCATCACGATGAAGTGAGCCTCCAGGTTTTTGCGGGTACCGAAGGGGTTTCCACGGGGGATCGGGTGCGTTTTCTGGGACATCCCATGCAGGCGTTTTTCGACGATTCCATGCTGGGGCGGGTTTTCGACGGGTCGGGCCGCCCGCGAGACGATCGCCCTCGAATCACCGGCCGGCGCGTGGACATCGGTTCCCCGGCGGTCAATCCCGTGAGGCGCCGTCGCGCGGATCGGATGATCCACACGGGCATTCCCATGATCGACGTGTTCAACTCCCTGGTGGAATCTCAGAAGTTGCCCATATTTTCCGTGGCGGGAGAGCCCTACAACGAGCTGCTGGCCCGCGTGGGGTTGCAGACCGATGCGGACGTCATCCTCCTGGGGGGAATGGGACTGCGCTTCGACGACTACCTTGCTTTTCGCAAAACCTTCGAGGAGGGTGGGGTCCTTCAGCGGACCATTCTCTTCATTCACACGGCGGCGGACCCCGTGGTCGAATGTCTGCTGGTTCCGGACCTTTGCCTGGCCGTGGGCGAACAACACGCTCTCCAGGGAAAACGGGTGCTGGTGCTCCTGAGCGACATGACGGCCTTCGCCGATTCTCTCAAGGAAATCGCCGTCACCATGGAGCAAATCCCTTCCAACCGTGGCTATCCCGGGGACCTTTACACCCAGATGGCGCGGCGTTACGAAAAGGCCGTGGATTTCGAGGATGCGGGGTCTATGACCGTTCTGGCCTGTGTGACCATGCCGGGAGACGACGTGACCCATCCCGTTCCCGACAACACGGGCTACATCACGGAAGGACAGCTTTACCTGCGCAACCGGCGCATCGAGCCCTTCGGTTCCCTGTCGCGCCTCAAGCAACAGGTGAACGGAGACACGCGAGACGACCATCGGGCTATCATGGATGCCTGTATCCAGCTCTATGCCCAGTGCGACGACAGCCGGGAAAAACGGGAAATGGGATTCGAAATGTCCCCGTGGGATCAAAAGCTGCTGAAATATGGAGACCTCTTCGAGAAGGAAATCATGAACCTCCAGGTGAATCTGCCCCTTTTTGACGCCCTGGACCGATGCTGGGACATCCTGGCGCGATGCTTCGAGCCCGAGGAGACGGGCATACGAAGGGCCGTCCTGGACGGGCATTGGCCCGCAGGGGGCTTGCAGGTCGGAAACTGAGAAACTGTCTGAAAATTCCTTTGCCCGTCATTCCCGCCAAAAGACTGCGGGAATGACGGAGTGGTAGCTCCAAATGTAAAAAACTTCAAAACTTCTGTGCAGGTGCTTAAGATTTTCAGGGGAGCCGAAGCTCATGCCCAAACCGAGAAAAAAAATCAAATTCACCTGGGCCGAGTTGAAACATCAGCGCAATGCCTTACAGTGCTTTCAGCTCTACCTCCCCACTCTTCAGCTCAAGCAGCAGCAGCTCCGGATGAAAGTCATGGAAGCGGAAAAGGAGTGTGCGGCCATGGAGCGGATGCTTCAGCGGACGGAAGAGGAAATCGACGCTTATCGGGCGATTTTGAAAAGCCTCTCCGGGATCAACGTGAGGGCTCTGTCCGAACCGGAAAAGGTGAAGACCCACACCCGCAACATTGCTGGGGTCACGGTTCCCGTGTTACAGTCCATTGATTTTCCCCAAATCCCGTACAGCCTCTTCGGAACACCGCCCTGGGTGGATCGAGCCGTCAAGGACTTGCGCAGGCGCAGCACGCAATTGTCCCACCTGCAAATCCTCCGGTCCAAAGAAGAGTTGCTGCGCGCGGAACTGGCCAGGGTCACTCAACGGGTCAATCTCTTCGAGAAAGTGATCATTCCCGAAACCCAGGGGAATATCCGCCGCATTCGCATTGCCCTGGGAGATGCCATGAGCGCAGCCGTCGCACGGGCGAAAATGGCCAAGGCCAGGCTGGAGAAAACGGAACATGAACGTGAGAGCATGAACGGCCGGAAGGAAGCGAATTGCCATGATTGTTGAAATGGTAAAGGCGTATGTCGTCGTGCGAGCTTCCGAAAGGGACGGGCTCCTGGATGCCCTGGGGAAGCTGAGTCTCATGCACCTCGAGCCCGTAGCCACCGGAGCGGTCGAAGGCGGCGAGGATATGCTCGGTGAGGTGGAGCAACTGGACCGGGCCATGAGCATCCTGGCTCCCTTGAGCAACGGAGTGGAGGAAATGGACATGGCTCCCGTGGATGCCGCACGGGAGGCGATTCGCCTGTGGTCGACGGTCACGGAGGGAAAGAATCGCCTGAACGATTTGGAGCGCCAGGCCGGGGAGACGGCTCCCTGGGGGAATGTCACCCGCCGGCAGTTGGAAAAACTGGGGGAGGGAGGCATTGAACTCCGGTTTTTTCGGGTGCCCCGTGAGTTTTTGGAACAGGTGAGGGGTGAGTGCATGCATGTAACGGCTTCCTTCGACAAGAAACACCTCCTGGTGGCGGTCATTGACCGGTGGAACGGGTGGATGCCTCCCCATTGGGCCGAACCCGTGGATTTTCCGTCCCGGGATCGCCCTTCCATTTTGGCCGAAGCCGCTCAAATCCATGAAAGCATACGGAACGCTCTCGCAAGGCTTTCCAAGCTTGCGTCTTTGGTGAGGGCCATGAGGGAGGAACGCAAACGGTTGTCGGTCCGGCTGGAACATGCCATGGCTCGAAAAGGCGGTCTGGGCCGTGGTGAACTTTTTGCCGTGCAGGGCTGGGTTCCTGCGGAGAAGGCGGACAGCCTATCCGAGGACCTGGGCGCACTGGGCGTCACCGCGGGAGTACGGCTCCTGCCGGTCGGGGAAGATGAAACACCGCCGACCCTGGTTCATTATCCTGTGTGGGCCAGGCCCATGAAAGGGCTCTTCGACATGCTGGGGACCCTTCCGGGTTACCGGGAAGCGGACCTTTCCCCCTTTTTCATGGTGGCCCT
>CAZRWT010000037.1:0-7189 GCA_964603955.1 uncultured Syntrophobacteraceae bacterium | reverse complement strand
GATGCTCATCCAGGTCTCGCTCATCCTGGGATGCCTGCACCTGGTGACGGCTCGCCTGCGCCGCCTGATCGGCCTTTTCCCCGATCAGCGGGCTCTGGCCGAGCTGGGCTGGGCAATCGTGGTTGTCGATGTGCTGGTGCTGGTGTGGTATCTGTTGTTTGCAGGGTTGGAGCGATTGCCCTCGATGGTGTGGTGGGTTCTTGGAGGAGGATTTTTCCTGGTTTCCGCTTTCACCAGACCTTCGAAAAAACTGTCCAGGCGCTTTGGAATCGGTTTCGCTTCGTCCTTGCTGCCCCTTTTGAGCACTTTCGGCGACACCATGAGCTACCTTCGATTGTTTGCCGTGGGGCTTGCCAGCGCCTACATTGCCGCCGCTTTCAACATGCTGGGCGGCCAACTCGCGGAAACGGCCGGGTGGCTTGCGGGGGCCCCGGTGATTGTTTTTGGTCATGCCCTCAATATGGTTCTGGCGGCCATCGCCATTTTTGCTCATGGAGTTCGACTCAACATGCTGGAATTTTCAAACGCCGCAGGCGTGCAATGGAGTGGTTACCCTTACCGGCCTTTTGGTGAAGGCCATGAAGAGACAATGGGGAGTCCAAAATCATGATACTCATGGATTTGTTGGGACAAATGGCTCCGGGACTGGTCCTGGCGGGAGCCACGGCGGGAAGCGCATTGGGAATCGGCGCCACGGCGCAGGCCGCGGCGGGAGCCTGGGCCAAGGAAGCCAGGGCGGGAAAGCCTCTGAGCTTTTCCTATATCATTCTCATGGGAATGCCTCTTTCTCAAACCATCTACGGGTTCATCCTCGCCCTGGTGGGGCTGGTGCCCCTGGTCATGGGAGAGAACCCGGTCACGTCCTCTCATGGGGGCACCCTGTTCGGCATCGGGCTTGCCGGGGGGCTGGCCCAGTTTTTCAGTGCCTGGGCTCAGGGTTTGGTGGGCGCGGGAGCCTGCCGGGCCATTTCCGAAGGAGAAGGGAAGGGGCTGGTCTTCATGATCATGGCCATGGGTATCGTGGAAACCGTGGGGTTGTTCGGCTTTGTGTTTCTCCTGCTGATTCTGCCATAGCAAACGGAAAGCCCATTCTCATGCTGAAGCCTCTTCATGGGAATGGGACTAAAGAAGGATGGGAGCCAGTGAAAAAGCATCGGCATCGAAATCAATGAGCATCGGACAAAAAACCCCGGACCCGCGACAGGATTTGCTCCAGGCTGCCGGGTTTGAGGAGGATGTCCCGATCCGTCAGCCCTATGCGATACAATGTTTCCGTGACGACCAGATCGACCGATCCCGTATGCACCAAAAAATGCTTGCAAAGCCCCTCTCCTCGTGCGGTCTCAATGAATGTCATTCCGTTCATGCCCGGCAAACGAATATCCACGATGCATACATCCGCCGGCTCGATCCTGAGCATCTCCAGAGCAGTCTCTCCGCTTTCCGCCACGAATAGCTGGAACTCTTCATAATCTTCCAGAAATAAAAGCATCTGATTTCTGAGCTGCTCTTCGTCTTCGACGATGAGCAAACGCGGCAAAGAGGTGTTCATGGTTTCCACTCCCTGGCCATTTCCACGGGGAGTTCAATGATGAAGCGAGTCCCGGAACCGGGTTGTGATTCCACTTTCATTTTGCCCCCGTGGCTTTTGGTCACGATGAAATAGGACACGGAAAGCCCCAACCCGGTGCCCTTACCGATTTCCTTGGTGGTGAAAAACGGGTCGAAAATACGATCCAGAAGCTCCGGTGCAACACCCGGTCCATTGTCCCGTACCTCGATGTACACGCCGCCGGGTCGAGCGGACACCAGGATATCGATATGGGGATTCTCCAGTGGGGGAGAGACATCGGCCATGGCCTGAGCCGCATTGCGCAATAAATTGAGAATCACCTGCTCGATTTCGGTCTCGGTGCAGTTGATCGCCGGCACATCGCCATTGAACTCCAGATTGACACTGATCTTTTTAAAATCATAGCATTTTTTTAGATCATAATCGTTTTGAGCCAGGGCCACTGCTTTTTCGATGATTTTTGCCAGGTCGCATACCGAGCGACTGGATTCACTGTTGCGCGCGAAGTCGAGCATATGGCGGATGATCGTTGCCGCTCGCATGGCCGCGGCCTGGATATCCTCTATAAAAACATCGAGCTTTCGTTCCTGCATGTACCGCGCCACCAGGTCCAGGTTCAAGCCGATGGAATTTGCAACTTTCAGGTTTTTGGGAAAATCCGGCCGGGTGCGTTGAACCAGGTTCTGTGCCGCTTGCAAAATGATGCCCAGCGGATTGTTGATCTCATGGGCAATGCCCGCTGCAATGCCGCCCACGGAGATCATTTTTTCGGTTTGGATCATCATTTCCTGTATCTGTCTGAACTCGGTGATGTCGTTCGCGAAGCACACCACATACTCCACATCGCCCTTCTTGCCCAGTTTGGGTGTCCTCGTGATGGCCAAAAGCCGGTATTCCCCCTTGCCGTTGATCATCCATTCCTCGGTCCTGATCTGCTGTTTGTTTTCGAAAACCTGCCGGTTGGCCTCCATGCACCGTTGCATTTCTTGTTCCGAAGAAAAAATTTCCGCAAGCGATTTGTGTTCCAACGAACCCTTGTCTTTTCCGAAAAAATCCGCGTGGGCGGTGTTTAAAGCGCCATACGTCCGGGCATCCGTCAAGTACCACACCTGGACGTCGATGTTGTTCAGAAGGATGTCCTGTTCCTCGACCAGCCTTTTCAGTTGCTCTTCGGCCTGCTTGCGTTGCGTGATGTCACGGTCGAAAGCACAGGCCAGAAACTTGCCGGTGCTCCCAAAATAGTTGGTGGTCACCTCGACGGGAAATATCCGACCGTCCCTGGCCCGGTGGCGAGATTCAAACCGCATGGATCCCACACGGCGAAGTTCTTCTTTATGGCTTGGAAAGTTTTCAGGGGGAAAATCGGGGTCGATGTCAAAAACTTTCATCCGCAGCAATTCTTCTCGAGCGTAGCCCAGGGACGCGCATGCGGCGTCGTTCATATAGACCAGCTCTCCCTCGTCTCCTATCCAGATGATGCTGTCGGAAGCCCGATCCATGGCGAATTGCGTCAGGCGCAAGGCCTCCTCGGCCTGCCTGCGCCCGGTATCATCATGGATCATGGACAGCATTACTTGCCTGTTCTCAAGAGTGACGATTTGAGCGGACCATAAAGCATTGATGACCTTCCCTGACCTGGTTTTAAATTCCACGGGCTCATTCCAGATATATTTCTGTGCGACGAGCTTCTCCACGATGGAATCTCGCGCGTCGAAATCCGCCCAGATATCGATTTCCTTGGAAGTCCGCCCGATGATCTCTTCCCTGGAATAGCCGAGCTTTTTGGTACAGCAGTCATTGACATCGATGAAGCGCCCCGTTTCAATGTCCGAAATCGTCAAAGGCACCGGGTTTTGTCGAAAAGCCACCGCGAAGCGCTCTTCGCTTTCCCGGAGGGATGCCTCCATTTGTTTCCGATCGGTGATGTCGTCCAGCGTTATGAGCACCAGGCCCTTTTCACCCTGGAATATGGGTACGGCGGAAAGGACGGCGACAAAGGTTTCGGGGCCCGCCTGTTTGAGCACCGTCAATCGAATTTCCAGGTCGTTTACGGGCTCTCGGATGCGAAGGGTTTGCTCGATGACGGCTCGCACGGGGCATTGGGGACACGCTTCCGAGGCGCCGCATTTTTGCCCCCCCGAGGTGTTCAGGCAGTCGAAAACCTCGCCGAACATTTTGCCCGCCACGGCTTCCTCGGGTTTTCCGGCAAGTTTCTCCCCGGCCGGATTGATGTCCTTGATCCGCGCAAACCCGTCCACAACAAGCATGCAGGAGGAAGCACAGACAAACATGGGCTCCAGAATGGACGCCTTCTCCAGGCCTCCGGCGACGTGTGACAGCTCCCGCTCCAGTTCCGCGATACGTGCATGGGCAGCTTCCAGTTCCGAACCGGAATCACATCGGGCCTGCAATTGATCCTGCGACATGCCGTCAATCCTCCCACATTTTTTGAATCATGCGAATGTGATCGAAGTTGGCGATGAAAGCCTCCACCACCTGGGGGTCGAATTGAGACCCGGAACCCCGCAGGATGATCTCCAGGCAGTCTTCTTCGGGAAGTGCCGGTTTGTAAGGGCGACGGTTGTTCAAGGCATCGAAGACGTCCACCACGGATACGATGCGGGCGACGAGAGGAATTTCTTCGGCTTTGAGTCCAAAAGGATACCCTTTTCCGTCCCAGCGTTCGTGATGAAACAGCGCCAGGATTCGAGCCAGGCGGAGGAGTTCGTTGTCTCCGATGAAAGAGACCGCTTCGAGACCGGAACAGCTCTTGAGCACTTCATCCTTGTCGGCCAGGGGCCCTAGAATTTCGCAACCGTACAGGCAATGAGTCTGCATGATTTTCCACTCCTCCTCGTCCAGGGGACCGGGCTTGAGTAGAATCTCATCGGGAATGCCGATCTTGCCCACATCATGCAAGGGTGCGCACTCCCTCAACATTTCACATTCATCGTGGGGCAGCCCCAACGCATCGGCCAGGAGCGCGCTGATCTCCCCCACACGAATGACGTGGTTTCCCGTCTCGTTGTCCTTGTATTCCGCGGCACGGCTCAGGCGTTGCATCACCTGCCGCCGGGTGAGTTCGAGTTCCGCCGTGCGTTCACGCACCAGGGATTCCAGGTTTTCCTTGTATTTCTTGTTTTCCCCGATGAGCCGGGCCCGCTCCAGAACCTTTTCCAAGGTATGTTGTACAATATCCATATTGTGCAACGGCTTGGTCATGAAGTCCCAGGCTCCGAGGCGCATGGCCCGTAAGGCATCCTCCACGATCCCCACTCCGGAAAGGACGATAAGGGGTACTTCCGGAGCTTCCCGTACAGCCTCTTCGATGAAGGCATAGCCGTTCATGACCGGCATGTTCAGATCCACGATCACGGCCTTGATCCGTTCGAGGTTTTTTCGAAGTACCTCGACCCCTTTCAGGCCGTTTTCAGCCTCCAGGACTTCATGGTCCATATCCTCCAGGTAGGCTCCCAGGGAACGGCGCAGCCCATGTTCGTCATCAATGATCAAAACGTACAAATAAGCTTCTCCCCCATAGCTTGCCCCAGCAAGAAAAGCGGGCTTCCTCGACAACCGGCTCGATCCGAAAATACTTTTTTAAGACTATCACTTTTCATCATTTTGTGAAACCTTATCCTATCGGCTTCGATCAATCGAAAAACTTTTCAAAAATCCTTGAAATCGTCGTCGTCAAACGGGATCAACATATGAGAATCCTTTGGTTTGTTTCTGCCGGCCTGTTTTTTGTGGTTTGCCGGGACGATTGCGGATCTGTCTTTGACAGGCGATACATGATTGAATTTTTTGGTGTCGTGCTTCACCGCGTAGGCTTCCAGTTTCACGCCTTCCACAAGACTCACCAACTCGTTCACCATCATCTGCATCTGCATGGCCTGGGCGCTCAGTTCCTCGGAAGCGGCGGCCGATTCCTCGGCATTCGCCGCATTCTGTTGAGTCACCTTGTCCATCTCACTTACCGCCCTGTTCACTTCTTCGACCCCTTGTGCCTGTTCACTGGAAGCTGCGGCTATTTCGCTCACCAATTCGGCCACTTTCGTCGTACCGGCCGTAACCTGCCGGAATGCTTCATCCGTTACCGTAACGAGCTGTGAGCCCTCCCTGACCTTCTTGACCGTCTCTTCGATCAACTCGGAAGTATTTTTTGCAGCTTCGGCGGCTTTCATGGCAAGATTTCTCACTTCATCGGCCACCACCGCGAATCCGGCTCCCGCTTCTCCAGCCCGTGCCGCCTCCACGGCCGCATTCAAAGCCAGCAGGTTGGTCTGGAATGCAACCTCCTCGATGCTCTTTATAATTTTCGACGTCTCCTCACTCGCCCTGGAAATATCGCTCATCGATACCGTCAATGAACTCATGGATTCATTCGCCTTGGATACCACCTGCCGGGTTTCTCCCATCAGGGCGTCGGCTTCTCCGGCATTGTTTGCATTTTGCCTGGTCATGGAAGATATTTCTTCCAGCGAGGCAGATGTTTCCTCGAGCGATGCAGCCTGCTCGCTTGCCCCCTCGGCCAGAGACTGGCTGGCCGAGGAAACCTGTTCGGAAGCCGATGTCACTTCATCGGCTCCCGTGTCGAGGCCTTCGATGATCCGACGGATGGGTTTCGTGATGGTCCGCGAGAAGAAAAATATGACCATACCGGTAAGAAGCAGAAAAAATACCGCCACGCCCAGGATGATGTTACGTATATTGTATGCCTCAGCCAGAAGCTCGGAGGCATCTTGTGTCAAACAGACGCTCCACCCCGTCAAAGGTACGGGAGCGAATCCGGCAAGCTTCGGAATGCCTTCAAAAACATAGGAAGCCACTCCGCTCTCCCCTGCCAGCATTTTTTTCGAGACTCCCTCCATCCCTGAAACTTTTGAGATGTTGAGATCCAGAATGAGCTCTTTGCGCGGATGAGCAATTATGGTGCCTTCATGGTCGATCATGAAGCCATATCCCGTGGATCCCACTCGAGTCCCGGTAATGATATCGATCAAAAAATCAATTTTCAGGACAACACACAATGCTCCCGAAAAACGGTTTCCGGGCCCATAGAGAGGAACAGCGACAACGGAAATCGGATTCCCTGAGTTCCTGGACTTCACGGGAGTTCCCACCGAGGACTTTCCATTTTTGGCATCGGCAAAATATTGCCTTCCCGATATATCGATTCCGGTAGTGGCTCCCCCAAGGCCGTCGGCCTTGACGATACCGTGCTCATCGACGACAATGATTGCTTCGTAATGTTCCCCTATCGCTTTCGTCAGTGTTGCCAACCTGGCTCCCATGGCCGCGAGGTCTCCGTCCGTAAACACCGGGTCCGTCGAGAGGGCCGTCACGTTCTTCAATTCCTGTCTCAAAGCCATGTCCATTATGCTTGCCACGTTTTTAGCGACCATCCCGGATCGGACATCGGCCGCCGACCGCAACGCCGTTGAAGACCGGGTGGCCGCAAAAGACCCCACAATCAGGAGGGGAATGAGCACGGCGACAACCCCACCGAAAACCAATTTGAATGCAAGGGTTTTTTTCATGATTTCTCCAAACTTTAATGTGAACGGATCAAATAAATGGCCATTGTTGTGCGCTTGGGAGGAGGTGTGCGAG
>CAZRWT010000036.1:0-33404 GCA_964603955.1 uncultured Syntrophobacteraceae bacterium | reverse complement strand
CGGTAATTGCCCATTTTAGAATTATATTAATCCATCTTCGATCAGGCGCAACCCTGGAGTTCTCGCTTCATCCCGCCTTGATCCTAAAATAAGATTCGCCTTTATTTTACTTTAAACCATTACCCTAAAATACAGGATCGAACAGGAACGATCAACGCGAAACCATGCACAGAATTTCTTTTTGTACGGAAGATGGAAATTATGTATGACAGGGAACTCGACAGCACCCGCAAAGAGAAGCCCAATGTCGCCTTCGTACCACTTTCCGGCGGGTGATCTCGCCTGCCTTGCGCCGTCGCCTGCGAGTATGGTTTGGGCGGCTTTGCCCTCACGAGACTTTATGCGGCACCAAACGGATCAACCCGCGCAAGGCTTGATTGACGCTTTCAGAGTCGGGAAAATACTCCCGCACGTCCGGCGCGAGTAACACGGCTCCGTCTTCCAAAGTAAAGTGCTGTGTGATAACGCTGCCGTCCTCTTATTCTATCCTGACGGTATGCCCTTGTTGATAAGCATGATAATACTTGCCGCGCACACCTTTTTTGCCTCTAAAATCATATTCCGGCAGCATCTCGGTTTCTGTGTCATTAAACTGGGTTTCCATAGGCTTTTCGTTCCATCTTTGTCGCGGGATGGTTCATTTTGCCAGGAAAATCAGTTTACACTTTTGCATGATTTTTCCCGTTCGGAATGTCCCGTAGGGGCGAACCTTGTGTTCGCCCTTTTGCCGGTTGCATATCGGGTATCCCACTTGGGCGAACACAAGGTTCGCCCCTACGGCATACCGCGAATCCGACGATGCCCCGACGATAAGGCACACGCAGACAACCAAATGCCAACCAATTTTGAACCATCCCCACATGGGAGTATCTTTTCGGAATTCTCATGGAAGCACGGTGATCATGCTTTTTTATCGCTTCAGCGGATTTCCGAAGAGTGCCGCTCGCCCGAGTTCGGCCTCGATCTCGATCAGGCGATTGAATTTGGCGATTCGCTCACTGCGGCAAACGGAACCGGTTTTGATCTGCCCTCCCCCCATGGCCACGGCAAAGTCGGCAATGAAAGAATCCTCCGTCTCACCGGATCGGTGAGAGATCACAAAGCCCCAGCCCGCCTTTCCGCACAATTTTATGGCCTCGATGGTTTCCGTAACCGTGCCGATCTGATTGAGCTTGATGAGCACGGCATTGGTTGACTTTTCGCGTATTCCTCGCTCGATGAACCGGGTATTGGTGACATAATTGTCATCGCCGACGATCTGAATTTTGTCGCCCAGGATGGCTGTGTGCTCGCGGAAGCCGTCCCAGTCGTTTTCCGCAAGACCGTCTTCGATGGAAACTATGGGATATTTCTCGACCCAGGATTTGTAGAGAGCCGTCATTTCCGAGCTTGTTTTTCTCCCCTGGCCGGATTTGCTCAGGTTATAAGCTCCGTCCTCGAAAAAGGAGCTTGCGGCGGGATCGAGGGCGATGGCGATGTCTTTGCCCGGTGTGTAGTGAGCCGCTTCAATGGCCTCCAGGATCACTTCGCAGGCCTCGTCGTTACTTTTGAGATCGGGGGCGAAGCCGCCTTCATCTCCGACGCTCGTGGCGTAGCCCTTTTTCTTGAGGATGCCTTTCAGTGCATGAAAGGTTTCGGCGGCGTAACGCACAGCTTCGGCAAAAGACGGCGCGCCTACGGGCATCACCATGAATTCCTGGAAATCTACGCTGTTGTCGGCATGTTTGCCGCCGTTCAGGATGTTCATTTGCGGCATGGGGATACGCAGGGCTTCCGGTCCCCCCAGGTACAAATAAAGGGGGAGGCCCGAAGCTGCGGCGGCGGCTCTGGTGACGGCCATGGAAACACCGAGGATTGCGTTGGCCCCGAGATTCCCTTTGTTGAGCGTACCGTCGAGTTCGATCATGATCCGGTCGATTTCAGCCTGGCGAGTGGGGTCGAGGCCGATCAAACGGGGAGCGATCACGTCGTTGACGTTGGAGACGGCCTTGAGCACTCCCTTGCCCCCGTAGCGCCCTTTATCCCCATCGCGCAATTCAACCGCTTCGTTTTCCCCGGTGGAAGCACCCGAAGGAACAGAAGCCGCAACGGCGAGTCCACTGTCCAGTACGGCAAGAACCCGGACCGTCGGATTGCCGCGTGAATCCAAAATCTCCAAAGCACGAATGGATGCAATTGAGTGTTTCATGGACCCTCCTTTTCGTGAGTCGCCTCACGGATGCAATGTGTTGATGGTTGTTTGCGTTCTATTCACGATCCCCTCCTTCATAATGAAACCAACAGGACCTCATTGCAAACATAACCTCGGTATTTCGATCCGTATGGATACGCGTTTACAGTCCCGACGGCGCAGGAAGCGCACCGGGTGGAACATCCGTCTTTGCTCGAATCTTCACCTTCTTGGATAGTGGCGTGGATGATCTGGAGAGAAAGAGTCAATCATGCTATAAATGTAACAATTGTTACTTTTTTAAAATTGAAAAATACAAATTAATAAACTACCATTAGTTTCAAATGGCCTGTGGGATGCGTTGCCGGGGAATCACGCCGACCCGTGGGCCGGCAACCCGACAGAAGTAAGGAAGTAAGGTTGCTGTAAGAACCCCATGTGCAACTTTTGGGTGCCCCCTTTGACAAGCCCTCTTGTTCCCAAGCTCCAGCTTGGGAACGCCTTTATCGTTGTGGAAGCTCCAGCTTCCACCCGCTTCGAAACGGGAAGCTGGAGCTTCCGGGCAAGTGTGTTCCCAAGCAGGAGCTTGGGAACAAGAAAGGGGCGCATGGTGTTGTAAGACATTTTTTGTTTCGCGGCTTGGAGGAGACCGCACCATCTTGAAAAAGAGATTCCAATGAACCGGTTTTGGAGAATTTCCTTGTTCATTCCGTACGACATCGCCTGTTTCAAGAGAGGAAACCGACATGAAAGCAATGAGTTACAATACTCGATTTGATGGATTCGAAGGTGGCTCCAACGCTCGATACCTCGATAGCGCCCCATGGCACACGCTGTCGGCGGAGCAGGCACTGGAAATGACCGGGTCGGCGCCCGAAGGACTGGATACGGAGCAGGTCCGTGAGAGGCTTGAACGGTACGGGCCCAATAAAATACGGGAAGAAAAGCGCCCTCGGCTCTGGCGGATGTATTTCGATCACATCCGTGCCCCCATGCTGCTGATGCTTTTGGGTGTCGGCGTGCTCTACCTGGTGGTGGGCAATGTTTTGGATGCCTGCATCGTGTTCGGCGTTGTTTTGATCATCGCCACCATTGAAATCGTGAACGAACTGAGATCGGACAAGGCCATCGCCGCACTCAAGCGCCTGGCCGAACCTTACGCCGTGGTGCGCCGGGACGACCACACGACGGATGTTCCCGTGGAAGAGGTGGTTCCAGGAGACATCGTCGTCCTCGAGGCCGGGCGCAAGATTCCGGCCGATGCCAGACTGATGGAGAGCCACAGTCTGCTGCTGGAAGAATCGGCCCTGACCGGAGAGGCTGTCGGCAGCGACAAGAATGCCGCCGTGGTGGTGCCCGCCAATGCTCCGTTGGGCGACAGGGCGAACATGGTCTTTGCCGGCACGACCGTGTTGCGTGGTCGTGGATTGGGAGTGGTCGTGGCCACCGGACCGAATTCGGAGCTGGGACACGTGACCAAATTGACCGGCATCGACGAGGAAGCCCCCACGCAGCTCCAGCAAGCCCTGAGCCGGGTCGCCGGGTGGATGGTCTGGGTGGCGCTGGTGCTCTGCGTGAGCATCCCCACGTTGGGCTGGTTCCTTGGCGGGCAAGACCCCTTCGAGATGTTCCTGACCGGACTGGCCTTGTTTTTTGCAAGTGTCCCCGAAGAGTTGCCGGTGATCATCGCCGTCATCCTGGCCTTCGGGTCGTATCGGCTGTCCAGGCAGAAAACCATCGTCCGCAGGCAGCGCACCGTGGAAACCCTGGGCGCCTTGTCGGTCGTGGCCACGGACAAGACCGGTACACTGACGCAAAATCGCCTGACACTGTGCGAGATATGGCCTTCACCCATGCGCGAGGAGGTTTTGCGGACAGCGGTCCTGTGCAGCGACACGGCCTGGAACGAAGGCTCCGTTTTCGGCGATCCCCTGGATGCGGGATTGCTCCGAGCCGCCGTTCAGGACGGCATGGATGTGGAAATGCTGCGAACGACTCATGAACTGGTGGATGAATTCAGTTTCGACAGCACCCGCAAACGCATGTCCGTAACCACCCGTGAGGGAAACGAGTTCGGGGTGTGGGTCAAGGGGGCTCCGGAATGGATTTTGGAAAAGTGTCGATTCCTCCTTACGGAAAACGGGCCGAAGCTGCTCACGGAATCGAACTGCAACATGATTTTGGATGAGGCGGCCCGGTTCGCCGGCCAGGGTCTGCGGGTGTTGGCATTTGCCCGGAAAACAACAGCCGAAAAGCCGTCGAATGCCGAAGAAGCGGAGCAGGAACTGAGCTTCCTGGGTCTTGCCGTGATGTTCGACCCCTTGCGTCCCGAAGCGGCGGAGGCCATTGCTCGATGCCGGGCTGCGGGTATCCGTCCGATCCTGATCACCGGCGACCACCTGCTCAATGCCCGTGCCATAGCGCGTCAAATCGGATTCGACAAGGACGCCCCGGTTCTGACCGGTCCAGAACTGGATCGCCTTTCGGAAAGCCGGTGGCCGGAAACCGTCGCCCGAGTCGGCGTCTATGCCCGGGTTTCTCCGGAACACAAGCTCCGGTTGGTACAGGCACTGAAACAAGAAGGCGCCTGCGTGGCCGTGACCGGCGACGGCATCAACGACGCTCCTGCCCTGTCTTCGGCGGATATCGGGATCGCCATGGGTGCGACCGGGACGGATGTGGCTCGTAGTGCGGCGGACATGGTCCTGGTGGATGACAATTTTGCCGCTGTTCCCGGCGCCGTCGAGCAAGGACGGACTCTTTTCGACAACCTGACCAAAGGGGTGCGCTATTACCTGGCCTGCAAGGTAGCTCTGACCGGCTCGGTGCTGATTCCGACGCTGCTGGGGGCTCCACTCCCCTTCGTGGTGGCGCAGATACTGCTCATGGAACTGGTCATGGACCTGGCGGCATCGGCCGGATTCCTCGGGGAAAAACCCGAAGGGGACGTCATGAAACGCCCCCCCAGGGATCGTAAGCAGCCCTTCCTCGATGGCGCGCTGATCGGTTCCATCCTGATATCGGCCGTGGGTTTGCTCACAGCAATCACCATTGCTTACCTCCTGACCTGGTATCAGACCGGAGATGCCGCCCGCGCCCAATCCATGGCTTTCATCACCTGGCTGGCGGGCCACGTGGGCATGGCCTTCAACGCACGGTCCCGACGGTTGCCGTTGCTCAAGCAAGGACTGTTCTCGAACAAGGTGCTCGTCGTGTGGGGAGCGGGCGTGGCCTTGCTGCTCGTTTTCGTGGCCGCCGCTCCCTTCGCCCAAACGCTCACCCGCACGGTACCCCTGTCCCTGCAAGACTGGGGACTGGCCATGTCCCTGGCCCTGGTCGGGGCTTTTTGGCTCGAACCTCTCAAGTGGTTGGCCTGGATGCGTAAAAAATGACGGCATAAAGCGTCATGTGCAACTTCTCGTTTCCTCTCGTTCCCAAGCTGAAGCTTTCTTCTCGTTCCCAAGCTCCAGCTTGGGAACGCCTTTATTGTGGGAGCTCCGGCTTCTACCCGGCCACGGAAAGCTCTGAAACGGGAAGCTGGAGCTTCCCGGGCAAGTATGTTCCCAAGCTGGAGCTTGGGAACAAGAAATTTGTACATTGCACGGCATACGAGAAACGGCGCTTGCGAAAATTTGGGACCCTTTGTATGAAGATGGAGCGGTTTCGAATTTTGCCGTGTTCTCGAAGAAACGACCATGTGGACAAACAGTGGTCAAATAAAGGTGGCGTTATGTGCTCTCACAACTGGCTGTTATTGACTTACAAGGTTCCGCCCGAGCCGGTCCGCAAGAGGGTTGCCCTGTGGCGACGGCTCAAGGCCATGGGGGCGGTGTATCTGCAAAACGGCGTCTGCATGCTGCCCAGGACGGATGAGCATTTCCGTCGCCTCAAGATGATCGAAAACGACATCACCGAAAACGGCGGCGAGGCGGTGATTTTGGAGACGACGGCCCTGGATCGGGTGCAAGAAGAACGGGTCATCGAGCGGTTCAAGGCGGACCGAGACGAGGAATACCGCGAGTTTTTGAACAAATGCGCGGATTTCGAAGCCGAGATCGCGGTGGAAACCGCAGCTGCTCATTTTACTTATGCAGAACTCGAGGAAAACGATGTGGATTTGAAAAAACTCGAGTCCTGGCTGGAAAAAATCCGCAAGCTGGATTTCTACGGGGCTGCCCTGCGGGAGGATTCGGAGCAAAGGCTGGCTCTGTGCAAAAAATTGCTCGACGAATATGCCCAAAGGGTCTTCGAGGTTCAGGACGAAAACCGCTGATGGGTTTCCAGATCGTTGATCCGATACAATCACCTCTTCTCTTTCCCGGGCTGAAGTCCGGAAACGGGGAGAGAACGCCTGGGAACAAGGAAGATACGGCAGAGTGTTCGAACGGGAGGGCAACCCATGCCTGATTATAAAAAGCTGGATCAACTGAAACTGAAACTGGATTCATTTCGGCCTTTGCCTCCTGAAGTGGTTGGGAATCTGCGCGAGGACCTTGTGGTCCGCTGGACCTACCACTCCAATGCCATCGAGGGGAATACCCTCACCCTGAAGGAGACCAAAGTCGCCCTGGAAGGCATAACCATCGGTGGTAAAACCCTCAGGGAGCATTTCGAGGTGATCAATCACCGCGAAGCCATCTATTTCGTGGAAGATATTGTCAAAAAGAACGAACCCCTGTCTCAATGGCAAATTAAATCCATTCATCGGCTTATTCTCAGAAACATTGCTGACGACCACGCAGGAGTGTACAGAAAAACAAACGTCATCATTTCAGGCGCCGATCACATCCCCCCCGATGCTTTGCATGTGGCCGATGAAATGCAAGCATTCATTCACTGGCATGGGACCGAAGGCGGCTTGCTGCATCCGGTGGAACGAGCCGCAAGGGTTCATGCGGATTTTGTCAAAATTCATCCTTTTGTGGACGGCAACGGCAGAACATCAAGGCTCCTGATGAATTTGGAACTCATGAAGGAAGGGTATCCACCGGCCATTTTTCCCGTGGAAAAACGGCTCGAGTATTATGAGGCTCTCGATACGGCCCACACACGAAATGACTATGCTCCCTTTTATCGTCTTGTCATGAGTGTCGTCGAGGATGCTTTCAAGCCTTACTGGCAGGTACTGGGGGTGCGGCCATGATCTCCGTCACCTTGTCCATGAACCGGGGCTGAAAACTTTGAGTGAAGCAGCGATTCCTCGTTTTCCATGAAAGAGTTACATTAAGAGAAAATCGGCACCATTATTTCGGGAGTTCCATGAACCAGGACATCGTGAAAATCGCATTGATCATGGCAGGAGGAAGCCTGGGAGCCCTCTGCCGCTATGGCGTGTCGCTGCTGGCCGTGAGGCTTTTCGGTGCTCAGTTCGCCTGGGGGACGCTCCTGGTGAACCTGGCGGGATGCTTTCTCATCGGGCTTGCCTTCAGCCTGGCGGATCGAACTTCCTGGATGGGCATTCTGCCCCGGTTGTTCTTCGTGACGGGCTACCTGGGAAGCCTCACCACCTTTTCCACTTTCGCCCTCGAAAGCAGCCACTTCATGCGTGCAGGGGACTTCGGGCACGCCCTGGCCAATTTTCTTGCCAACAACCTGTTGGGAGTGACCCTGGTTCTTCTGGGAATTTGGGTTGGACGATTGCGTTGATATGATTTCATTGGATTGGTCGATTGCATTGAGAGGTGCCCGGAAATGCTCAAATACAAAGTTATCGAGATTTTCACCAGTGAGGAAGCCCGTTGGCAGGGGAAGCCCCTGGGCGACGCCGTGCTGCGCTACATTTGCGACGCGAAAATCGCCGCCCGCTGCATGGTGACTCGCGGCACGGACGGCTGTTACGAAAACGGAGAAATTGCCTCCAGAAAAATCGAGGTGATTTCCTACAACATGCCCGTGCATATCCGTATCATCCTGCCCGCCGCCGACCTGGACCGCGTATTGCCGGAGATAGAAAAAATGGTCACGGACGGCATCGTGGCCCTGCATACCCTGGACGTGGTCGGTCACAAAACTCAAAACCGATTCGTGCCCAGGCATGTAAAGGTTCGGGAGGTGATGACGACGAATCCCCGCACGGCTGGGCCGTCAACGTCCTTGAGCGAGGTGGTGACCCTGCTGTTGAGCGAGGATTTCACCGGGATTCCCATCGTGGACGCCGACAACCGTCCCGTGGGGGTCATCTCGCAGGGGGACCTCATCAACCGGGCGGGCATGCCCTTGAGGCTCTGTTTGCTGGCGGAATCGGACCAAGATCGGGTGGATTCCTTCCTCGACACCATGTCTTCAAGAACCGCTTGGGAAATCATGAGCACTCCGGCCGTGTGCATCGAAGAAGACCGGCCCCTGACGGAAGCCGTCGAACTCATGATGCTGCAAAAACGGCTGAAACGCCTGCCCGTGGTGGATGATCGAGGGAAGCTGACGGGCATCCTCTCCTGCATGGACATCTTCCGGCTCATCACCCAAAAGGCCCCCGACTGGCAGGCATTCCGCGATCATGACATCCAGGTGGAAAACCTGACGACCATTTCCTACATCATGCGCCGGGACACTCACAAGGTGCTTCCCCACACGCCCATCGAGGAAATCATCGGCATCATCCATTCCGACGGCATGGGGAGGGTGGCCGTGGTGGATTCCGAGGGGCATTATCTGGGAATTGTTTCCGACGAAAACCTGCTGGCGGTTTTCAGCGATTACCGGGCAAGCCTTTGGGATTACATCGTGAGCAAGGTGCCTTTCGGGCAAACGGGGAGAAAGTACCGGGAACTCATCCAACAGTTGAAAGCCCGGACCGCAGGCGAGGTGATGGACTCCGACCACATCACCATCCGCGAGGGCGTGCCCATCGAAGAAGCCATAAGGCTCATAGCCGAAAACGATCTCAAACGCCTGCCCGTGCTCGACGATCAGGGCCGTTACCAGGGCATGGTAAACCGGGAGTCTCTTCTGAGAACCGGTTTCGCTCAGTGCAAGGCGTGTAAAGTTTGATAAAGTCGAAAGCATCGGTAATGATCCGTTTATTACCTTAATCTCGCGATGAAATCTCCCACGGCTTCCACGCCTTTTTCTTCCACGATGCGGATGGTCTGGGTGCCGATGACGGCGATGTCCGCTCTGCCCGTGAGAAAATCCACGTCCGACTTGTCCTTCACTCCGAAGCCCAGGGCCAGGGGAAGGGAGGTGGCGGCCCGGCATCGAGCCAGGTATTCTTCCAACTCCCCGGAAAAATCCGTTCGGGCTCCCGTTACGCCCGTCCTTGCCACGCAATAGATGAATCCCTTGGAGTGGGAAGCGAGCAGCTTCATGCGTTCGAGGGGCGTCGAGGGGGAAAAGATGAAAATGGGGCACAGGTCATGACGGGCCATGGCTTCCAGGTATTCTTCACCTTCTTCGGGGGGCAGATCGGGAATGATGGCCCCCTTGACGCCCCCATCGGCCATGGCCTGGGCAAAAGGGCTCATCCCATGTTTGAAGAGGATGTTGTAGTAGGTCATGAAAAGAAAGGGGATGGGAAAGTCGGCACACACCTTTTCCGCGAAAGCCAGGCACTCACGCACTCGGGCGCCCCGGAAAAGGGCTTCCTGGTTGGCCCGGAGGATCACGGGTCCATCGGCGATGGGTTCGGAAAAGGGAATTTGCAGCTCCATCACGTCCACTCCTGCTTCCACCATGGACTGCACGATGCGATAGGAATCCTCGAAGCTGGGATAACCCAGGACGATGTGAGTCATGAGGAGGATTTTACGGCTCTCGAGACGTTCTTTCAGGTATTTTTCAAGCACGGTATTTCTCCGCTTTTTCCACGATGAATTGTTTCCACTGAGGGTCTTGGAAGGCGTCGGCGATGGTGAAGATGTCCTTGTCGCCCCTTCCCGACTGGTTGATGATGACGATGTCGTCCCGGGAAAGTCCCGGCGCTTCCTTGAAAGCCTGCACAAAGGCGTGGGCCGATTCCAGGGCAGGAATGAGGCCTTCCTTGCGTACCGTGAGGGCCAGGGCTTCCACCACTTCCCGGTCCGTGGCCGCTTCGAAGCGCACCCGCCCCGTGTGCTTGTGGGCGGAGAGGATAGGGGATACTCCCACGTAGTCCAGGCCGGCGGCCACGCTGTGAGTTTCCCGCATCTGGCCGTCGCTGTCCTGGAGGAAGTAGGTTTTATACCCTTGAGCCACCCCTACGCTCGCATCGGTCGAGCACAGCCGCGCGGCATGGTGCCCCGAATCGAGTCCTTTTCCTCCGGCTTCGACGCCCACGAGTTCCACTGGATCGTCCATGAAGGCGCTGAAAATGCCCAGGGCGTTGGACCCTCCGCCCACGCACGCATAAATCCTGGTGGGGAGGCGCCCTTCGCGCTCCAGTATCTGGCGCCGGGCTTCCCGGCCCACGATGGACTGGAAATGGGAGACCATCCGGGGAAAAGGGTGGGGGCCGCAGGCCGTTCCCAGCACGTAGTGGGTGGTGCTCATGTTGGTCACCCAGTCCCGGAAGGCTTCGTTGATGGCGTCCTTGAGGATGCGTGTGCCCACCCGAACGGGGATTACCTCCGCGCCAAGGCGTTCCATCCAGAACACGTTGGGCCGTTGCCGTTCCACATCCACTTCGCCCATGTAAATGGTGCAGTCGAAGCCGAATTTGGCGGCCATGGTGGCCGTGGCCACTCCATGCTGACCGGCTCCCGTTTCGGCGATGACTCTTTTTTTCCCCATGCGCTTCACCAGGAGCCCCTGGCCCATGACGTTGTTGGCCTTGTGGGCTCCCGTGTGGTTGAGGTCCTCGCGCTTCACGTAAATGCGTGCTCCTCCCAGTTGTCGTGTGAGGTTTTCCGCATAGGTCAGCGGGGTGGGGCGGCAGGAATAAGTGGACATGAGGGTTTCGTATTCCTGCCAAAAAGTCGGGTCGTCGTGGGCGCTCCGAAAAGCGGCTTCCAATTCGTCGAAGGTTGTGTTGAGAACTTCGGGAATGAAAGCTCCCCCGAATCCTTCGTAATAGCCTCGCTCATTCATCTGAAAAGCCTCCAATGGTCTGGGAAAAGACAAACTGGTCGGTTCTGCAAAAAAGCTCCGCATACACGGCATTGGCCTCCGATGGAAAGTCCAGGAAGCGCCGGACCGCCAGGATCGGGGTGGTCGAAGACACTTCCAGCAGGCGCCCTTTGTGACCATCGATGGCCCTGATCTGGAAGGTCTGCTTTCCTCCCTTCGGGCGCAGGAAATAAAATTCCTCGGCGATCTGGGACAGAGAACGGTCATTGAGGTCCACGGCATCGATTCCTGGGAAGACTTCCGGGTGGAGGTACATGTCTTCCAGGAGTACCGGAGTTTTTTCCACGCTGCTGAGCCGGGAGATGAAAAAAGCCTCGCGACCCGAAAAGGGATTGTCCTCGCTGGAAGGCACCTGGATGAGGCGCGCTCCATCCATGATCCTCGATTGAACGGCAATGCCTTTTTTTTGGAAAGCCGTGAGGGTTCCCGCCAGGGAAAAGAGATCGATTTCTTTGGCATTGTCGCAGACGAAGGTTCCGGACCCCCGTTTGCGCACCAGGAGACGCCTGCGCACCAGCCAGTCCGTGGCCTGGCGTGCCGTGGGGCGCCCGATGCCGTATTCTTGGGCCAGGGCGTGCTCCGAGGGAATGGGCTTTCCTGGAACATACTCTCCGGACCGAATGCGGGTCATGAGCACCTGGGCCAACTGGCGGTAGAGGGGAATGGGTGATTGTGGATTGAGCTTCATAATCTCTCGCTATTTCTCGTTTCCAAGCCGGGTCTTCATCGGATTCGCGATCTGCCGTAGGGGCGAACATGGCGTAGAAAACTCCTTTTCCTATCCGACTCCGACATTTCCTCTCCTCTGTCGTGGTGAAGACAAGTGTGCCCCAAACAGGACAACTTGTCAAGACAACTTGTCCTTTATTTTTGCATCATGCCCGCTCCTCGAAAGTTTTCCCTTGGGCCGTTCACCTTTGCTCTGCTAACATGCCTTTCTCATGCCTGAATGATTTGTATCGGCTGCGAAAATTTAAAAAGCGGTCGTGTGAGGAGTCTTTGACGGATGCTGGGAAAAAGCGGTTCCGGGTGTATTTTTTACATACCAACGGCAAATAAGGAGTGTGAAGGGTGAATTTCATGAGTCCAGGTATCAAGGATTTGAACGATTTTGCAGTGAACACCATACGCAAGGCCGGCGATATCGCCTTACCCTATTACGGCAAGGGCAATCCCGAAGTGAAGTTCGATGAAGAGCTGGTCACTGAAGCTGAGCTGAAGCTGGTGGATTTTTTCAGGTCCGAGCTGAAATCCAGGTTTCCCGACCATGGGATTTTTGGAGATGTCGAGCCCCAGGAAGATTACGTCCATGGGGCCAAGAGGTATCTGTGGATTTACGACGCCCTGGACGGAGTGGCCAACTTTCAGGCAGGTATTCCCATCTGGGGTATTTCCCTGGCACTGCTGGAGAATTTTTGGCCGGTTCTCGGGGTTTTTTACATGCCCGTCACGGGAGACTTGTTTTTTGCCCAGGCGGGAGAGAAAGCTTACTGGAAAGACCAGGAAATATCCATTCCTGCTACCGGTCATGTCGATAACGAAAGTGTCCTCCTGACCTTTTCTCGGTTTCACAACCATTACAAATCCACATTCCCCGGTAAGATCAGGAACCTGGGATGTACGGGAGCCCACCTGTGTTATGTGGCTCGAGGGCGTGCCGAAGCGGCTCTCCTGGCTCATGTTTCCTATCAGGACCTGGCGGCCGCGCAGATCATACTCGGTGCGGCGGGGGGGAGAATCTGCAAGCTCGATGGGACGGAATTCCATTTGAGCGAATACCTGGGGGGACAAAGGATCACGGATCACCTCGTGGCTGCTCCCGAAGGCGCGCATTCGTCCATCGGCGTCTACCTGGAGTCCATGGAGTGAAAAAAAATATCCCCTCCGAGCGGCGAAGCCGGGGGGGATATTTTTTTTACTGCTCATCACGAGCTTTCTGTGCTTTTGTCAGCAGCAACTCCATTTGCTTTTCCGTGCGCGACATTTCTTCTTCCAGTTGCTTGAGCAGTTTACGGCTGAAGGCTTTGGGATGCGAGTCCCAAAGGGATCGGATTTCCTCGGCTCTTTGCACCAGTCGCATGAGATGGCGCTGCCATTTGAGGTCTTCCAGTTCTTCTTTGACCGCATCGGCATGGAACGGTGTGAGGGGGATGATGTCCCCGATGGCGGGCGCGTAAGTGATGAATCCCAGATGTTCCTGCACCACCTGGGCGAATCCTCGAGCTACCGTGGGCTCGCCGTGGATGGCGTAGACCCTGAGGAGGGGGTTTTCAAAATTGCCGAGCCATTCCAGGAGGTCCGCCTGGTCCGCGTGGGCTGAAAAGCCGCCGATGGTGAAAAGTTTGGCCTTGACCATGAACTGCTCCCCGAAAATCTTCACCATTTGGGCTCCATCCACGATCCTGCGTCCCAGAGTGCCTTGTGCCTGAAAGCCCACGATGACGAGGGAGGCTCCCCGGCGCCAGATGTTGTGCTTGAGGTGGTGCATGATGCGCCCGGCGGTACACATGCCGTTGCCGGCCACGACGATGGCCGGACCCCTGGATTCGTTGATGGCTATGGATTCTTGCGTGGAGCGGGTGAGGACGAGCTGTGGAAAATTGAAGGGGTCATGACCTTCAGCCACGATGGCGGCAGTGTCTTCGTCGTAGAAGGACTGCATTTTTCGAAAGATTTCGGTGGCCGCGATGGCCAGAGGGCTGTCCAGGTAAACGGGCATTTCGGGAATGAGCCCGTCTCGGAAGAACTCTCCCAGGAGGTAGAGGACTTCCTGGGTTCGTTCCACCGCAAAGGCTGGAATGAGCACCTTTTCCCCGTGCTTGTGGCTGTAGTGGATGGCCTCGATGAGTTCCTTCTTGCTTTCTTCGAAGGGTTTGTGGTTACGATTGCCGTAGGTGGACTCGATGAAGAGCGTGTCCGCCATGAAGATGGAATGGGGGTCTCTAACGATGAGCTGGTCTTTTTTGCCGATGTCCCCGGAAAAAACCAGCTTGTGGGGCTTAGTGCCGTTACCGGCCCACAATTCCAGAATTGAGGACCCGAGGATATGCCCGGCATTGCGAAAGCGCACTTTCATATCCTCGTCCACCGTGATCATTTCGTCCTGGGAGATGGGTTCGAAAAGGTCCATGCATGCTCTGGCGTCATCGACCGTGTAAAGGGGCAGGATTTCCTTGCGGCCTCGGCGGCGGTTCTTGCGGTTTTCCCACTCGGCCTGCATTTCCTGGATATGGGCCGAATCCAGGAGCATGATCTTGCACAGCTCGATGGTGGGCGCGGTGGCATAGATTTTCCCACGAAAGCCGTCACGCACCAGCTTGGGGATTCTGCCGCTGTGGTCGATATGGGCATGAGTGAGGAAAAGAGCATGCACGTCCTCCGGAATGAAGCCCCACTCCTTGCGATTCATGGCTTCCAGGTGGGCGGCCCCCTGGAAAAGCCCACAGTCGATGAGATATTTTTTCCCGTTGTCCACGAGAAAGCAAGAACCGGTAACGCACTGAGACGCTCCAAAACAAGTGATTTGCATGGGATGTTCCTCCCCTTTTTATTAGTATATGGATGAAAAAAAGTCGGGCAGATCGCACGCCCTGCGTGGATTTGCCGCTTGATCTTTTATTTTATAGCAGGATTGAGTTGTATAGAGTGAGAAAACATTCGGTGGCGAAAGGGATGCGCAAAATTTCAGACACTTTGGAAGACATGGGCATGAAAGCCGTAGACCTGGCTTTTGCCCTTGTTCCCCGAAAGGCTCCGTTGCCGGATTCTCTCCGCAATTGCAAGGTCGTTGCTCACCGGGGAGATCACGACAATCTTCGTTGCATGGAAAACACCGTCCCGGCATTCGATCGAGCATTGGAAGGCGGCGTTTGGGGCATGGAGTTCGATGTGCGATGGACCCGGGACCACCATCCTGTGGTGTATCACGATGCGAGCCTCGCGCGTCTTCATGGCAAGCCCTTGTACCTGGCGGATCTTTCCCTGGTGGCACTCCAGGGGCGATTCCCCATGATTCCCACCCTGGAAGAAGTGGTGGGGCGTTACGGCGGGAAAATACACCTCATGATCGAGCTTAAAAAAGAGTCGTGGTTTGCGAATGATCGTCGCAAAAGCGTTCTGCGTACTCTGCTGTCTTGTTTGCAGCCCGTGGAGGAGTTTCATGTTCTCGGTCTCAGCCCCGAAGTGTTCGCCATGGCGGATTTCTTACCCCCTCGGACTTTTGTGGCCGTGGGCACGAGGCATGTCAGGCAAATGAGCGAAATTGCATTAAAAAATGATTGGGGAGGTTTTGCGGGGCATTACCTGTTGCTTTCCGATGCGATCCTTCGCAGACATCGAAAATCGGGTCAAAAAGTGGGGACGGGCCATGCCGGTTCCCGAAATGTTTTGTATCGGGAGCTCAACCGTGGGGTTGATTGGATTTTTTCAAATAATGCCGTCGAGTTGCAGTCTGTATGTATGAATATTTAACTCACTGGCCGTGCTGTGAGATAATCAGTTCGAATAGCTTCCGGATGTTGTAGTGCTCCATAATATTTTGCTGTCCAAAATAGATAGAATATCGTCACCTTTTTACGGGAAAAGAGGAGAGAAAGCATGAACATTTTGGGGTGGAAAACCGGGAGTCCGATGCTCGGGAAGTGTTCGTTCAAACGGAAACTGCCGGATGATGATCTCGATCGTGTCGGGAACAAAGGATTATGGAAAAAGTATTATGATCCTCATTTGTCAAACATTGCATGTATTTCTCTTGTTTTTCTTTTTTTGGCGCTCCCGGTTCCGGTCCTAACCGGTTGTGGGCAGGGGAGTCAGGCTCCCACGGGTCCGCCTCCCGTGGTCGAAGTGGCGGTCACGCCCGTCGTTCAACAGGATGTGCCCGTTTATACCCAGTGGATCGGCACCACGGCCGGGTTGGTCAACGCGACGATCCGCCCCCAGGTGACGGGCTACCTCATGAAACAGGACTACAAGGAGGGCTCTTTCGTCAAAGAAGGGGACATCCTCTTCGAAATCGATCCGAGGTCCTTTCAGACGGCTCTCGATCAGGCGCGGGGGCAGCTCGAACAGGCCCGCGCAAAGCTGGGCAAAACGGAACTCGATGTGAAACGCTACACGCCCCTGGCCCGGGACAGTGCCATCAGCCAACAGGAGCTCGATGACGCCGTCCAGTCCAATCTCGCGGCCAGGGCGGAAGTTCATTCGGCACAGGCCGCCGTGGATCATGCCCGGTTGAACCTCGACTTTACCCGAGTCACTTCCCCCATCGACGGCATTGCCGGTGGAGCCGAAGCACAAATCGGCGATCTGGTGGGACCGGGGCAGTTGGGGGAACTGACCGTCGTTTCCACGGTGGACCCCATCAAAGTCCTCTTTTCCATCAGCGAACAAGAATACATGGCTACCACGCGGGAAATCCTGGGGGGCATTGAAATGGGGTACAAGTATGATCTGGAACAAGATCTCGAACTGGAGCTGTTCCTGGCCGACGGTTCGCTCTTTCCCCATAAAGGCAAATTTTTGTACGCCGATCGCCAGGTGGACATGAAGACGGGGACCATCCGCATCGCGGCGGTTTTTCCCAATCCGGGGAACCTCCTGCGGCCCGGCCAGTATGCCCGCGTGCAGGCCATGACGCATCTCAAAAAAGGTGCTCTCCTCGTTCCCCAGAGAGCGGTGAACGAAGTGCAGGGCCAGTACCAGTTAGCCGTGGTGGGGTCCGACAACACGGTTCGGATTCGCGGTGTCAAGGCCGCCGAACGTGTGGGTTCCCTGTGGGTCATCGATGAAGGGCTGCAACCGGGTGAAAACGTCGTGGTCGAGGGCATTCAAAAGGTCAGGGACGGTCAGACCGTCAAGCCCAAGGTGACCCCGTGGGAGCCGCCCTCGGAACCCGGACCCTCATCGTCGAAGGACGGCCCGTCTCCTTCTCCAACCGCTCAAGGGAAGGATTGATCGACCATGGCCAAATTTTTCATCAATCGTCCCATCGTGGCCATGGTCATGTCCATTCTCCTGGTCATCGTCGGTCTTGTAGCCATGCTCGGATTGCCCGTGGCGCAGTTTCCCAACATCGTTCCCCCGGTGATCAACGTGACGGCTGCCTACATCGGCGCGGACGCTCTGACCGTCGAGCAGTCGGTGGCCACTCCCATCGAACAGCAGATGTCCGGCGTGGACGACATGACTTACATGTATTCCATCAATGCCAACAACGGTTCCATGACCCTTTACGTCAATTTCGACGTGAAGTCCGATCCCAACACGGATCAAATCCTGGCCCAGATGCGTGTGAGCCAGGCCGATTCGCAGCTTCCGGCGGACGTGAGAAACATGGGAGTCACGGTCAAAAAGTCCATGGCCTCTCCACTGCTCCTGTTCGCCCTCTATTCTCCCAACGGAACCTATGACGGCATTTTCCTCTCCAACTACGCCTATATCAACCTCAACGACCAGATGACCCGGGTTCCCGGAATTGCCAGTGTCACCATCTTCGGAGCCGGTCAATACGCCATGAGGTTCTGGGTGAAGCCCGATCAACTGGCTCGCCTCAACATCACCATTCCCGAAATCATCAACGCCATCCAGGTGCAAAACACGGTGAACCCGGCAGGGCAGATCGGTGCCGAACCCGTGCCTCCGGGGCAGGAATTCACGTATGCGGTTCGAGCCCAGGGGCGTTTGGAGACGGAGGAGGAATTCGCCGAAATCGTGCTGCGTGCTCAACCCGATGGGGGTTTTGTGCGTCTCAAGGATGTGGCGCGCATCGAACTGGGCGCTCAGACCTACAACCTGGCGGGGAGGCTCGACGGCAAGCCCGCGGCCGTCATAGCCCTGTACCAGACGCCGGGGTCCAACGCCATCGAAGCCGCCCAGGGGGCCATCAAGCTCATGGAAGAACTCAAGGAGAGCTTCCCCCCGGACCTCGATTACGTGGTTTCCCTCGATACCACACTGGCTGTCACCGAGGGCATGAAGGAAATCCAGCACACGTTCATCGAAGCCCTGCTGCTCGTGATTTTGGTGGTTTTTCTCTTCCTCCAGGGCTGGCGAGCCACCCTGATCCCTCTCCTGGCCGTGCCCGTGTCTCTCGTGGGCACTTTCGCCCTCTTTCCACTCTTTGGGTTCTCCATCAACACACTGTCCCTATTCGGCCTGGTGCTGGCCATCGGTCTTGTGGTGGACGACGCCATCGTGGTGGTGGAAGCCGTCGAACATCACATCGAAAAGGGGCTTTCCCCCAAGGAAGCCACCTTCAAGGCCATGGAAGAAGTGTCGGGGCCGGTGGTGGCCATCGCCATCATTCTCGTGGCCGTGTTCGTGCCCACCGCCTTCATTCCCGGCATCACTGGACTGCTTTACCAGCAGTTCGCCGTTACCATCGCCATCGCCGTGGTCATTTCGGCCTTCAACGCCCTCACCCTCAGCCCCGCCCTGGCTTCGCTGCTCCTGCGTCCCAGGAAAGAATCCCGAGGCCCCCTGGCCGCTTTTTTCCGCTGGTTCAATCGGACTTTCGAACGGCTGACGGGAGGGTATGTGAGCACTTGCGGGTTGCTCATCCGCAAAAGTTTCATGGCCATTTTTTTCCTGGTGGGCATCAGCGTTTTCACGGGATTTTTGGGCAAAGGGATTCCCACCGGCTTTCTTCCCGAAGAGGACCAGGGCTACCTGTACGCGGGCGTGCAGCTCCCCAATGCGGCTTCGTTGCAGCGTACCGATGAAGTTCTGAAGCAGGCGGAGGAAATCCTGAGCAAAACTCCCGGAGTGAAGCATTACACCTCCGTGCTGGGCTTCAACATGATCAGCCAGGTTCAGAACACCTACAGCGGCTTTTTTTTCATCACCCTGGAAAATTGGGAAGATCGCAAGAAACCCGAAGAAAAATATGCGGCCGTCATGGCCCATGTGAACCGAGAATTCAGTAAGATCAAGGGAGCCATAGGCTTTGCTTTTTCCCCGCCTGCCATTCCGGGCATCGGGTCTTCGGGGGGAGTGACCTTTCTGCTCCAGGACCGTGCCGGAAGGGACATTCCTTACCTGGCTCAACAAACACAGACCTTCATGACTGCTGCCCGCAAGAGGCCCGAACTGGCAGCGGTGAGCACCACCTTCCTGCCCGTGGTGCCCCAGTTGATCGTGGATGTGGACCGGGACAAGGTGCTCAAACAGGGAGTGCCCCTCAACGACGTTTACAAAACCCTCCAGTGCTTCATGGGTGGAGCTTTTGTCAATTACTTCAACCGTTTCGGGCGTCAGTGGCAGATTTATGTGCAGGCGGAAGGGGAATACCGAACTCGAGCCGAAGACCTGGCTCAATTCCATGTGAGGAACAGCGATGGGAGCATGGTGCCCCTTTCGGCCATAACGGAAGTCCACAGCACGGCGGGACCGGAATTCACCATGCGTCATAATCTTTACCGTTCGGCCCAGATCAACGCCTTCGCCGCTCCCGGTTTCAGTTCGGCGCAGGCCATGAAGGCTCTCGAGGAGGTGTTCGCCGAGGTCATGCCCAGGGAAATGGGTTTCGACTACCTGGGCATGAGCTACCAGGAAAAGGAAGCTCAGGAAGGGCTGTCTCCCATGGTGATTTTCGCCTTCTCCCTCCTGTGCGTGTTTCTCATTCTGGCGGCGCAGTACGAAAGCTGGGGACTGCCTTTCAGCGTGCTTCTCGGAACTCCCATCGCCGTGGCGGGAGCTTTTGCCGGCCTTTGGTTAGGCGGCTTTGAAAACAACGTCTATGCCCAGATCGGTTTGGTGATGCTCATTGGCCTTGCGGCCAAAAACGCCATTCTCATCGTGGAATTCGCTAAAATGGGGCACGAACAGGGCAAGCCCCTGGTGGATGCCGCACTCGATGGCGCACGCCTTCGCCTCAGGCCCATTCTCATGACTTCCTTCGCCTTCATCCTGGGCTGCTTGCCCCTGGCCAAGGCGAGCGGCGCCGGGGCTCTTTCCCGGCAGGTGATGGGCTACACCGTCATCGGAGGCATGCTGGCAGCGACCTTCATTGCCATCTTCATCATTCCCGTGACGTTCTATCTGGTGGAGCGATTGATCGGCAGGAGCGGCGGCGGTGGTCATGCTTCTCAGCCGGGCGGTGCATCGACCGGCAGCAAGGGAGGGCATTCGTCATGATCGGGATGAAAGTGATGAGCAAGGCATGGACAATGGTGGGGATTCTCGTTTTGTCCTTCTTTTTCCTTTGGGGCTGTGCCGTGGGGCCCGATCACGTGCGACCGACGGTCCAGGTTCCCGACAACTTTCGCGGTGCCGATGCTTCGTCTTCGGAAGCTTCCCTGGGGGACCTTCCCTGGTGGGAGGTTTTCCAGGACGAAAACCTTCAGGCACTCATTGCCGAAGCCCTGGAAAACAACCACGATCTGCGCATGGCCTTGAGCCGCGTCGAGCAGGCCCGGCACCTTGCGGCCCAGGCGCGTTCCCAGTTTTTCCCCTCCATTCAGTACAACGGTGTTGTGGGAGTGGGGCGAAACAGCATGCTGGGCAATCCCAGTCCCATGGGAGGAACCACCGAGGATTCGGCTCTCATGGACCTTGGCGTCCTGTGGGAAGTGGACCTTTGGGGGCGTATCCGCCGCCTCAACGAAGCCGCATTGGCCCAATATCTGGCCACGGACGAAGCCCGCCGGGGGATCACCCTTTCCCTGGTGAGCGGCGTGGCCCAGGCTTACTTCGAACTCCTGGAACTGGACCTGTCCCTGGACATCGCTCGGAGAAACACGGGGTCTTTCGAGGAAACCCTGCAAATCTTCACCCGGCGCCTGGAGGGCGGAGTGGCTTCGAGGCTGGAAACCTCGACGGCCGAGGGCTACCTGGGCACCGTTGCGGCCATGGTTCCGGAAATCGAGCGCCAGATTGTCTTGAAGGAAAACCAGATCAACGTCCTTGTGGGGCGTAATCCGGGTCCCATCGAGCGGGGTGCCGCCCTGCTGGAGCAGCGTCTGCCGCCCCATGTGCCTGCGGGTCTTCCGTCCACGCTCATGGAACGTCGGCCCGATATCCGCGAGGCGGAGCACAAGCTGCGAGCCGCCAACGCTCAGATCGGCGTGGCCCATGCCGATTTTCTTCCCCGCATCGGACTCACCACGCTCCTGGGGCGGGTGAGCCCCGACCTTTCGGCCTTCACCGCCGGGAGCGCCAACATGTGGGCCGTTGCCGGCACCATGTCAGGCCCCGTTTTTCAGGGAGGCGCTCTCGTTGCAAAGTATCGACAGGCACTGGCCGCCTGGGAAGAAGCCAAGGCCGCCTACGAGAAAGCCGCTCTCAACGCCTTCCAGGAAGTGTCCAACGCCCTCGTCTCCCGGGTCAAGCTGGAGGAAGTGCGCGTGCAGCAAAGCCGAACGGTGAAGGCCTACGAAGCGGCCATCCAGGTTTCCCTCCAGCGCTACGTTGCGGGCAAGGCAAGCTATTATGAGGTTTTGAACAGCCAACAGCAGCTTTATCCTGCGGAAAAGGCTCTGTCCCTCACCCGGCTCAATGAATTCCTGGCTTTCGTGCAGTTGTACAAGGCCTTGGGGGGCGGCTGGTACATGATGGAAATGGCGGGAGTGACACCGCAACAAAGATAGGGTGGATGACTCTCGCCTGGGCAGGTGCTCCAACCGGAAATCGAATTATGGTTGACGAATGTTGTGGAGAAGACTATATTGATGAATGCAAATTTACTGGAAGTTAAAAACTCTGTGTGCCGAGAACCCGAGGAATGAGATTGAAGGAGGATGGAATGTCCCAAAAAGGCGAGACCCGGAGATTAAAAATTCTTTTTCTGTGTACCGGCAATGCCTGCCGGAGCCAGATGGCCGAAGGGTGGACACGGCATTTGAAAAGTGAATGGATCGACTGCTGGTCGGCGGGCGTGAAGCCTTATTTCGTGGATCAGTTGGCAGTTGAAGTGATGGCCGAAGTCGGAGTGGACATTTCCCACCATCAGTCCAAACACCTGGACACCCTCGATCACCTGGAATTCGACTACGTCATCACCCTGTGTGGAAATGCTCAACAATCCTGCCCCGTCTTCCCCGCTCGCATACAGGTGTTTCACATGGGTTTCGACGATCCTCCCAGGCTGGCTATCGGTTCGGGTACCAAAGAAAAAATCCTGGTCCATTATCGTCAAGTTCGGGACGAGATTCGCGAATTCATTGAAAAGCTGCCCCAATGGCTCACGGATAAAAACCTGTGACAGTCAAAACCTGTAACAAACAAAGAGGTGATTCATGTTGAAACAGGAAATAATAAGTATGGTTGAGCAGTTGCCACATGCACAATTACAGGAAGTTTCAGATTACATCAAAACCTTTTTTACTAAAGAAGAAGAGTTTATTTTAAATGACGAGCAGAAAGAATTGCTTGATTTGCTTAACTATACCATAGATAGTGGTAGAGGAGATTTTTCAGAAAATCATGATCACTATATATATAAAATTGAGTAAATGAATAAAAAAATTTTTATGGATACAGCTTTTCTTATTGCTCTAATTGATATATCCGATAACTATAATGGAATATCTAAAGAAACTTATAATAAACTAGTTAAGAAAAAGTGGTCAATAATTACAACAGAAGCTATTTTGATAGAGTTTGGAAATAGTCTATCAAAATTAAAATGGAGACAAATTTTTCACCATTGGATAAATGTAATCCATCAGAGTAAAACGATATTCAAAGTAGTTCCAGTAACAACAAGGATTTTCGAGAAAGCACTTTGGCTTTATGGTTCGAGATTAGATAAAGAGTGGGGACTGACGGATTGCATTTCATTTATTGTCATGAACGAATATAATTTGATGAGAGCATTGACTCTTGATCATTACTTTGAGCAAGCAGGCTTTAGTATATCCATGAAAATAGAGTGAAAAATTATTCTGAGACCACCAATGCGCCATTTATACATGCGAAATCTTTGTTCTGAGTAATCGAGGTGCTTCATGCAAGAACGTACCAAACTGCTGGTGATCGTGCTTGTTTACCTGGTGTGCTACTTCGTGCCCTGGGACGACCCCGTCCTTCGGCGCTCGGGCCTCGAGGCCTTCATGATGCTCCAGGATTATGCTCGCGAGCATGTGCTCACCTGCCTCATCCCTGCTTTTTTCATCGCGGGGGCCATCGCGGTTTTCGTCTCCCAAGGCTCGGTTCTCAAGTATTTCGGGGCTCAGGCCAATAAAATTCTCTCCTATTCCGTGGCTTCGGTGTCGGGAACCGTTCTTGCCGTTTGCTCCTGCACGGTGTTGCCCCTTTTCGCGGGCATTTACACGCGGGGAGCGGGCATCGGTCCGGCGACGGCCTTCCTTTATTCGGGACCGGCCATCAATGTCCTGGCCATCGTGCTCACCGCGCGGATTCTCGGGTGGCAGCTGGGACTGGCGCGGGCCGTTTTCGCCGTCATCCTGGCGGTGGTCACGGGGCTTCTCATGGCCCTGATTTTCCGGGGCGACGACGCCAATCGTACGGCCGGGCAGATTCATGTGCCCGAAGACGACGAAAAAACCCGCACCCTGGGGCAGGATTCCTTCTATCTCCTGACCATGGTGCTCATCCTCGTGTTTGCCGCTTTTGCCACTCCGGCTCCCGGAGAAACGGGGCTCTGGCCCGCCATCTTTTCCATGAAGTGGATCATCACCGGCGTGCTGCTCGTAGTGCTGGCCTGGATGCTCAAATCATGGTTTTCACGCGAGGAACTGGAAACCTGGGTGCAAAGCACCTGGTCCTTCATGAAGCAGATACTTCCCCTGCTGGCGGCGGGAGTGCTCGTGGCCGGGTTCCTTCTGGGACGTCCGGGCAACGAAGCCCTAATTCCCGAACGCTACATTCAAAACCTGGTGGGCGGCAATTCTCTGTGGGCCAACCTCTTCGCATCCGTTTCGGGAGCGCTCATGTACTTTGCCACCCTCACGGAAGTTCCCATCCTGCAAGGACTGCTCGGGGCGGGGATGGGCAAGGGGCCTGCATTGGCGCTCCTCCTTGCCGGCCCGGCCCTGTCCTTGCCCAACATGCTGGTTATCGGGGGAATCATGGGCCCGAAAAAGACCGCCGTGCTGGTGGCCATCATCGTGGTCCTGTCAACGCTGGCAGGAATGTTCTTCGGCATGATCGTGGAGTGATGCGGATCGGCTCGTGCATTTTGCAAGCGTGATCGATCCACTCATTCGATACGGGTTTCAATCAATCAACTCAAACGACGGTACTTGAACGGTACTTGAAAGGAAATACGGCATGGAAATCAAGGTTCTGGGTCCCGGATGCCCCAAGTGTGCTCAAACGGAAAAGGTGGTTCGGGATGCGGTGGCGGAAAGCGGAGTCAATGCTTCCATCGAGAAGGTGACCAACATCCTCGATATCGGAAAATATGGCGTATTTGGAACTCCTGCCGTGGTGGTGGACGGGGAAGTGAAGTCGGTGGGCAAAATTCCCGGCAAAGCGGACGTTTTGAAATGGATCAAGAAGTAGCAGCCTGATAAACCGCGCCAGAGAGGTTTGAACCCCTTTTCCGCATTTTGAAAGGAGCCCGTGTATGTTCGAAACGATGGTGTTGGCCACGGATTTATCTCCCGACTGGGATAAGATTCTTCAATGTGCGGGAGAACTCAAGGCTCTCGGATGCGAAAAAGTCATCCTCACCCATATGCTCGTGAGTGAAGGACCGGGTGAACACGGCGCCGCCATGGGAGAGGACGCGCCGCCCGGGCTCAAAGCCCGGAAGCAGGCACTGGAAGCCCATGGGTTCGAGGTGATCCTGGAAACCCCGGTGGGCAAGCCCGGTCGGGTTCTCAACGATGTGGCACGGCGTTACGGAGCCGACCTCATTCTGGTGGGATCCCATGGGAAATCGGCCTGGCGTGAGGCTCTTCTCGGGTCGATTTCCAATGAACTGCTTCACAACACCCGGTTTCCCGTCCTGCTCCTCAATGTGAAGCGTCTCCGGACCGATGATCGTGGTGCCGTCTGCCAGTTGCGCACGACGGAACTCCTGCGGCATGTGCTCTACCCGACGGATTTTTCGGAAGTGGCGGAACAGGGCGTTTCCATTTTGGAAGGCCTGGCCGGCAGGGGACTTGCCGGAGTCACCATTCTGCACACACTGGAAGTGATCAAGCTGGACCCCCTTTCCGTCCTCAAAATGGATGAGACCCCCATCCGAACCCGCCTGGAGGCGGTGGCGGATCGCTTGAGGAAGGCGGGAATCCCGAATGTCGCAATCCATTATTCCAAAGGCCACCCCCTTTCCCGCATCATGGAAACCCTCGAGGGCGGAAACCATTCCATGGTGCTCATGGGCACGCAGGGCAAAAGTCTGCTCTCGGAAATTTTTCTCGGGAGCGTGGCCTACAATACGGCACGGCTGGCTCCGTGCCCCGTGCTTTTGCTGCCTCGCAGAGCCGCCGACTTGCTTTGATTCGCCTTCCGCGATAACATGTGAAAAAGCATTCATCGGACAACCTCGACAGAGGGGCTATTTTTATGATGATGTCGGCAAAACGGGAAGCCGGGGCGGTATCTGCCCAGGGGCGGGATTCAGAGCCCGCCGTCGAGTCACGATTCAAAATCATAGATCGCGTCATGAAACGCCACCAGTTTCAGCAGGACGCCCTCATCGAGGTGCTCACCGCCGCCCAGGAAGCTTACGGCCTGCTCACGGAAGAAGTACTGACCCATGTAGCCCGATGCCTCAAGCTGCCTCCCAGTCGGGTTTATGGGGTGGCGACTTTTTACCATTTCTTTTCTCTGGCGTCCAAAGGGCAGCATCACTGCGTGGTTTGTACGGGAACGGCCTGTTACGTGGGGGGAGCCCAACAGCTTCAGGGCGCATTGGAAGAACGCTTCGGCATCACTTCCGGCAGCACCACGGACGATGGCCGTCTGACCCTTTCCACCGCGCGTTGCGTGGGGAGCTGCGGGCTGGCTCCCGTGGCTTTGGTGGATGGTGAGCTGCTGGGACGGCTGTCGCCCCAAGACCTTGTGGCGGCTCTCGAACGGGTAATCCGGGATGGTGCTGAAGAAACGGATTCACGGGCCGGGGATACCGTTCAAAACGGGGGTGGCTCATGAATCGCACGGAACTTTTGGAACTGGCCCGGTGTGAACGGGATCGGTTGAAGGCGGTGCCTCTCAGGTTTCTGTGTTGTGCGGGTACTCCGTGCCTGTCCGCAGGTGGAGCCGCCGTGAGGGATGCCTTGCGGGAGGCCGTGGCGGCTTCCCGACTGGAGGCTTCCGTGGAGGTGGTCCAGGCGGGGTGTATGGGGCCGTGCAGCCGGGGGCCGTTGGTGACGGTGCTCAAGGACGATGGCGAGGAAATCATCCATGAACGGGTGACTCCGGACAAGGCGGCCTCTCTCGTTGAAGCCCACCTGAAGCCGGGCCCCTTTGACGGTTCCGACCATGCGACGTTTTCTCCTCGAAGCCCTTTTTTCACCAAGCAGGAAAAGATCGTTCTGGAAACCAGCGGGCGCGTGGATCCCGAGCACCTGGAAAGTTATGTGGCTCATGGGGGTTATGCCGCTCTGGCCCGTGCCTTGCGAGACATGACCCCCGAAGAGGTGTGCGAGGAAATGGTGCTCAGCGGACTGCGCGGGCGTGGCGGCGCGGGATATCCCACGGGGGTCAAGTGGAAGCTTGTGCGCAAGGCCGCCGGAGACCGCAAGTTCGTGGTGGCCAATGGGGACGAGGGGGACCCGGGTGCTTACATGGACCGTACCCTCATGGAGTCGGACCCCCATCGCATTCTCGAAGGAATGGCCATTGCCGCCTATGCCGTTGGGGCGCAACAGGGTTTTGTGTATGTGAGAGGGGAATATCCCCTGGCGGCGCGACGGATGGGGCGAGCCATTCGCGCGGCGGAGCGGCAGGGGCTTCTCGGCAACCGCATTCTGGAAAGCCGTTTCAATTTCCGCATCGACATACGCATGGGCGCGGGAGCATTCGTGTGCGGCGAGGAAACCGCCCTCATGGCCTCCATCATGGGACGGCGGGGGCAGCCGGTTCCGAGACCCCCGTATCCGGCGCACCAGGGCCTGTGGGGATATCCGACGCTCATCAACAACGTGGAAACCTTCGGCAGCGTCGCTCCCATCGTATTACGCGGGGGCAGATGGTACGCGCGGTTGGGTACGGAAAAGAGCAAGGGGACCAAAATCTTCGCCCTGGCGGGTAAGGTGCGGGACACGGGGCTCATCGAGGTGCCCATGGGCATTACCCTCAGAGAAATTGTCTTTGACATCGGGGGAGGCATTCCCGGTGGAGGGACCTTCAAGGCGGCTCAAACGGGTGGTCCCAGCGGCGGGTGCATTCCCGCTTCCCACCTGGATACTCCCGTGGATTATGAAAGCCTCCAGGAGTTGGGCTCCATCATCGGATCGGGTGGGCTCATCGTCATGGACGAAAAGAGCTGCATGGTGGATGTGGCCAGATTTTTCATGGAATTTTGCATGGATGAAAGCTGCGGCAAGTGTACTCCCTGTCGTGCGGGAACGGTGCAGATGGTGCGCCTGCTGGAGCGCATCGCCGGGGGGAGGGCGGTGCCCGAGGATATGGACAAACTGGAGCAGTTGTGTGAACTTCTCGGAGAAACCTCCCTGTGCGGACTGGGACAGACGGCTCCCAATCCCGTGCTGAGTACCCTGCGCCATTTTCGCCATGAATACGAAGCTCATATCCAGGATAGACATTGCCCCGCCGGGGTGTGCAAGATGCTTTCATAACGGAGAGTAAGAAAGGAAGGAAATTTCATGGCGGTTGTGACGCTCACCATTGACGATCAGCTCGTCACCGCGCGGGAGGGGCAAACCCTGCTCGAGGCCGTTCGTGAGCACGGCATTGACTTGCCCACGCTGTGCCGGCTGGAGGGCTTGAGTGATCGAGGAGGCTGCCGCCTTTGCGTGGTGGAGGTGGAAGGTTCTTCCCGGCTCATGGCATCCTGTGTCACGTCCGTTCAGGCAAACATGCGTGTGAAGACCTCGACTGATCGGCTCGTCCGTTACCGGCGAATGCTGGTGGAACTTCTTCTGGCCGAGCGGAATCATGTGTGCTCCGTGTGTGTCATGAATGGGCATTGCGAGCTTCAGGACATTGCCGCGCGGCTGGGAATCGACCATGTGCGCTTTGAATCCCTCCACCCGGAATTTCCCACGGATTCCAGCCATGAGCGTTTTGTTCTCGATCACGACCGTTGCATTCTGTGTACCCGCTGTGTGCGCGTCTGCGCCGAGGTGGAGGGGGCGCACACTTTGGACGTGATGGGGCGAGGTTTTTCCGGCCGTATCATCGTGGACATGAACCGGCCGTGGGGGGAGAGCGAAACCTGTACCGGCTGCGGCAAGTGCGTCCAGGTATGTCCTACGGGAGCCATGTATGTAAAAGAAGGCCTCCACGGCTCCAGGGAGAAACGGCCCGATTTCCTCACCCGTATCCTGGATGGGCGGGAAAAGGGCATCCGGCGTTGGTAGAGGTTTCCCGTACCCATCAATCCATCCAATCACTCCATCCAAATGCTTTGCGAGGACGAATCATGCCTTCAACTGCTGCAGAAAAAATTCGCCTGGCGACGGTCTGGCTTTCCGGCTGCGCCGGCTGCCACATGAGCCTTCTGGACCTGGACGAGGAGCTTTTGGAGTTGGGCGGGCAAATCCGGGTCGTTCACAGCCCTCTGGCGGACCATAAAACATTTCCCGAGGGGGTGGACGTGGTGCTGGTGGAGGGAGCCGTGGGTAATGTGGAACAGCTGCACCTTGCGGGCATCCTCAGAAAGCGGAGCCGGGTGGTGGCGGCCCTGGGGGATTGTGCCGTCACCGGGAATGTACCCGCCATGCGCAACGGGTTGGACACGGGACAACTGCTCCGGTCCGTGTACGCTTCCCATTCAGGCAGGGGAGTGCCGGGCCTCGATCCGCAGGGGGAAGTGCCCATGCTGTTGCCCAAAGTGCAACCCCTCCATGCCGTCATTCCCGTGGATGTCTATTTGCCCGGATGCCCACCCGATGCTCGAACCATTGGAGCGGTCCTGGCGGCTTTGATCCGGGGGGAAGCGGTCGTGTTGCCGGAAGCTGCCAGGCGCTTCGGATGAGGAAGAAAAAGGAGAAGACGGCATGAAGCGGACGGTGACCATTGATCCCGTAACACGCATTGAAGGGCATGGCAAAATCACGCTCCAGTTGGATGAAGCGGGCCGTGCGGTGAGGGCTCGCTTTCATGTGACCGATTTCCGGGGCTTCGAAAAATTCTGCGAGCAGCGCCCGTTCTGGGAAATGCCCGATATTACCTCACGCATTTGCGGCATCTGTCCCGTGAGCCATATGCTGGCATCCGCCAAGGCCGGGGACGGCATTTTGGGGGTACGCATTCCCGCAGCCGCTGAAAAACTGCGTCGTCTGATTCACTGGGCTCAAATCGTGCAAAGCCACGCCCTCAGTTTTTTTCATCTGAGCGGTCCCGACCTGTTCCTGGGAATGGAAAGCGACCCGGAGCGGCGGAATATCTTCGGCCTCATGGAGAGCCACCCTCAACTGGTGAGGGACGGCATTCGCCTGAGGCATGCGGGGCAGGAAATCATCCGCATGCTGGGGGGCAAGAGCATCCATCCCAGTTGGGCCGTACCGGGAGGGGTTCGCACTCCACTGGATTCTCAAGATATAACTCCCTTGGGGGAACTGGCTCGGGAAGCTTTGGAAATCGTGGAACGCACCCTCGATGCTTATATCGAGCCGAGCGGGTCTTTCCGTTCGGAGATGGAGCATTATGGAGATTTCCCCAGCCTTTTCATGGGATTGGTGACTCCGGAAGGGAATCTGGAGCATTACGACGGGCTGCTGAGAGTCGTGGATGCCGAGGGCAACGTGCTGGTCGGGGGTGCGGCGTCCGGATCCTACAGGGACCTTTTCGCGGAGGAAGTGGAAGACTGGAGCTATCTCAAGTTTCCCTACTACAAACCCCTGGGTCCCGGAGAAGGGCTTTGTCGTGTGGGGCCTCTCGCCCGGCTCAATGTGTGCGACCGCGCCGGTACGCCCGGGGCGGACACAGCCCTGGAGAGGTTCCGGCGGTGGGGCAGGAGAGGAAAGCCCGTTACGGGAAGCTTCCACATGCACGAAGCCCGTTTGATCGAGATTCTCTTTGCCCTGGAAAAAATCATCCAAATCCTGGACGATCCCCACATCACGGATACTCATGTGCGCGCCCAGGCGGGCGTCAACGAGCGGGTGGGAATCGGGATCATCGAGGCTCCACGGGGCACATTGTTCCACGAATACCATGTGGATGAAGGGGGGCTGGTGCGGCATGTGGACCTCGTGGTGGCCAGCGGACACAACAACCAGGCCATGAATCGGACCCTGCTGCAGATTGCCCTGGCCTTCGGCAATGGGACGGAAGTCACGGAAGGCTTTCTCAACCGCATGGAGCACGGTATTCGCATCTACGACCCTTGCCTGAGTTGCTCGACCCATGCTGTTGGAAAACGTGGATTGCGCCTGGAATTTGTGGGGCCGGGGGGAGAGCTTCTGGGTCACCATGAGCTTTGAGCGTGCGTCTGGGAGATATTCTGATTGGTGATCGATGCTTGTAGGCGTTCCCACGTGGGAGCGTGGGAACGAGAAATGGTGTTGCGTCGTTGTACGCCGACCCTCCCGCGCTTGAGCGTGGGAGGGAGAATCGGTGTCTGGACTTTTCAGCCGTCCAGTTGAGCGATCCAGTTTTCCAGGTGTGATTTGATGGAATCCCTTAATTTGCGGGTCCTCTCGATCTTTTCCTCGAAGCTTCCTTCGAAAGCCGCCGGGTCCGGGAAACTCCAATGCAACCTTTTGGTGATGCCCGGAAAAATGGGACACTGTTCCGCCGCGCCTTCATCACACACGGTAATGACGTAATCGGTCAACAGCCCTTTCTTGAAGAAATCGAACACGCTCTTGCTTTTATTGGAAGAGATGTCCACATCCCATTCCTGCATGACCTGGATGGCCAGGGGATTGAGCCGACCCGGAGTAAACCCCGCGCTGAGGGCTTCGAATCGGTCGCCCCAATAAGTATTCACCATGGCTTCGGCCATCTGACTTCGTGCACTGTTATGAATACACACGAAAAGTATGCGCTTTTTATTCATATCGCTTCTCACCTTATTTTTGCAATCACAACGCCTGAACATCAAAACATTCAATGTTGCCCAAAAACCTGCAAAGAATGGACAAGAAACGTTACGAAAAAATGACGATGCGGTGACGGATCGCATGCTTTTTTGTTGCTGTACGAAATTTCTTGCAGGCTTGATTTTTCTCCCTATACTGTAAAGCATTTTTCTTGTTTCGGCTTACCTGACGGTGGCAGTAAACCTTCAGCTATTGGGATTTGGGATGGATTTCTTGATGATCGGCCATGGGAAATTGAGATGAGGACTCTATGGAAAGGGAGAAATGATCGATGACGGCGCGAGAGAATTTTTCGATGAAAGGAACTATCGAGCATCGCAGACAACGGTTCGAGCCCGAAAGCTGCTTTTTCCAAAAATTCTTTTTGTTGGGATGCCTGGCTTTGCTTGCCGTGGGGTGCGGCACCGTTCCACAACAGTCGGGGTTGCATGGAAGCCACTTGATGGATGCTCAATTTCACGTTTTGCCTCACCCGGATCCGTCCAAACCTCAAAAAAACATCCTTACCATTCCCGATCATCCATCCATCGATACCTGGACCCACTATTATGCCGCGAGGACCCCTCGCTCTTTCCAGACGCTGCTGGGGCGGGGCGAAGCGTACGTGATGCCGGCTCAGAGAGTGTTCGCACGACATGGGCTCCCGGAAGAGCTGGTCTATGTGGCACTGGTGGAGAGCGGTTTTTTACCCACAGCAAAGTCTCATGCCAATGCGGTTGGTATGTGGCAGTTCATCGCATCGACAGGAGAACGCTTCGGGTTGGAGCAAAACAGATGGAGGGATGAAAGGCGTCACCCTATGAAGGCTGCCCAGGCCGCTGCCGAATACCTGTCGCACCTCTATGACCTTTTCGACTGCTGGGCGCTTGCTCTGGCAGCATACAACTGCGGAGAAAATCGCGTCAGGGCGACCCTTGATCGGACGGGGTTCAAAACTTTCTGGGAATTGAGAGACAACGGCTTTTTACCCTCTGAAACTCGTGAGTATGTCCCCAAGATCATGGCGGTCGTAAAGATCAGCCAAAATCCGGCACAGTACGGATTCCACTATGAGCCCTGGAGGTATACTCCCAAATACGAAACGGTCATGGTACCGGGAGGCGTCAGACTTTGCCGGCTGGGAGAAAAAATCGGGGTGGATGAGCAGACCCTCAAAACACACAATCCCGAACTCCAGTCCAATGTCATTCCCTCTCACGTACCTGCCTATGAGCTGATTGTGCCGGTGGGTAAAAAAGATGCGGTCATTGCGGCGGTGGGTGGACCGGTTTTCCTTGGAGAGCGTGCAAGCGTTGGAAGTGCGGTGAGCGACTCCAACAGGAGTTTTCAGGTGAGGAAAATATCGTCATCGAGGGATGCTTTTGAGCAATTCATGGGTGCTGTGAGTGAAGGATCGAGGGGGCTTCGCCTTTTTACTCGTCAAGTGGATGCCCGTCCAGTCGGTTCGGATCGAATTCACGTTTCCGCCGGTGATGTCTATTCGGAGCACGAAATGGCGGCCCTGTCGAACTGATTTGCCCATGGCAGTCGCAGTTTAGAGAAGGGGGGCGAAGAGGTGGGCCGCCCGAGATACCGCACGAAACCGGAAGGATTTCGTGTCGATCTCTTCTTGCGTCATGATCCGTGAGCCCTGGAAGTCCTTTTGGAACATTTGTTCCACCTCGTGGGCGAACCGGGAATCTTCCACCAGTGCGGTGGCTTCAAAGTTGAGGCGAAAGGAGCGGTTATCCAGATTGACCGTTCCCACGGCTGCCCGTCTCGTTTGCTAGTATTGCCTGGGGACTACCGTGCCCGGCAGGCTATCATTGTCTGTTCATCACGAAGAATGGAGGATGCCTCATGAAAATTGCATGTGTGCTGGGAAGTCCGCGAAACGACGCGAACAGCTCCATCCTGGCCCGACGCTTTTGCGACACGGCCCAAAAGCTGGGCGGCGAGGTGGAAACCTTTGTCCTCAATGACTTGCAGTATCGGGGCTGTCAGGGCTGCATGGCCTTTGACATCCTCCCCGGCCTGAAGGCCGAGGATTCCTGAAGTGGCTTATGCGGCCG
>CAZRWT010000035.1:29634-33507 GCA_964603955.1 uncultured Syntrophobacteraceae bacterium | reverse complement strand
GCGGTATTGACGGCGTAGGAGAATCCCAGGTAGGCCGCCAGGAGGCAAATCCCGGCCACGCCCCCGAAAACCCACAGGGGAACATGCCGGGTCAGGGGGGAGCGCAAATCCCGCATGCCCTGCCAGTGGACGGAAAGGCTCGAGTCCCGATTGTCCCTGACCTTTTGAAGTTGCAGGTAAACTTCCAGGCGCAGATTTTCGAGACTGCGCAGCCCATCCACCCCGAAGCGGTATTTGCCTTCGAGCCCCAGGCTCAGGCACAGGTAGGCCAGTTCGAGCAAATCGGGATGCTGGGCGGGGCGCTGCAACAACTTGTCGAGGATCAGGAAAAACTCCTCACCGCCCACGGCTTCCTTGTGGAACCTCACCAGCAGGCTGTCGTGTCCCCAGTCGCTCCCGCCGCCCCAGGGCGTGTTGAGCACCGCTTCGTCAATGAGGGAACACAGGAAGTAGCTTGCAATCTTGACCTCGTTTTCGGCAAAGCCCTGTTCGAGGGATCTCGTGTGGAAATTTTTGATTTCGGCGGTCAGGCGTTCCCGCAATTCCCCGGGAGCGTTGTGAAAAGCCATTCCGCGCAGCTTGGGCACCACCATGAGCAGCGGGAAAGCGGCGGCGGCAAGAGCCCCGGACCCGATTTGAAAACCTGCGGGAACGCTCATGTCGATGGGACCCGGGTCCGGCCCGGCAAAGGGGGTGGATTGCACCGGCGCGGTCCGGCGTCCGCGCCCGCCGGGCGACGGTCGAACGATCACCCGTGTGGCGTCGTCGGTTGTGGTGCGCCGTTTCTGCTCGCCCGACGCAGACCAGTCCACGACCCTGGTCTTGCCGTCGGATTCGGAAAAAGGATCGTCCCGGCTCATACTTCTCATCCTTCCTTGATGGCCCAAAATTCCAGTTCGAGTTCGGGAAAGCTCCCGCCGATCCAGATGGCGAAGCCTCCCGATGTCTTCATCCTCATCCAGTGTTCACTTTGCTTGTTCAGCTCGAAATAGGTGAACCCGGTGCGGTACGGCAATTCCTTGGGGGCCACCGGCAGGGGTTCGATGGGAATGCCCCGCAGGTGGGAACTCACCAGTTGCTGGATTCCCTCGACCGGGCCGATTTTGGTCTGAGCGGGAAAATGGGTGCGCATGGCTTCCGAAGTCACCTGGGCCTTGGCCGCCAGGATGAAAATGGCCTGTTCGAGCAGGTTCCTGTCGGGCAGCCGGGCGCCATAGACGCCGAGCTTGGGCTTGCTGAGGGGGATGCGGACGGCCCGGCGCATGCGGTCTCTGGCGAGCAGGTCCCGCAGTTCCTCCATGAGGGGGGAAAAAGTGTTCTGGAGATCGTAGTGATCGTACTGAGGGAAGAGTGCCGGGCGGGTGTCTTCCCGGAAGAAAGTGGACAGTTCTCCCGCCAGTTGCACGGCAACCCGGTAAAAATCTTCGGGATGGAGACCTTCCATGTGGCAAAGGTGCCTGAGCAGCGGCTGGTAGCGATTGATCAGTTGAAGGAGCAGGAAATCGCTCACTTCTCCCACGCCGCCGAATCCCGGTCGTACCAGGTCCCGCGCGAGCATTTCCCCACGGGTGTTGAGGAGTCCGTGCAGTTCCCGCACGAACCCGTTCAGGACGGGCATGGCGAGTCCGTTGAGATGGGAGGGGATGTACCCGGCTTCGAGTTCGACGTTGCGGTTGACGCTCATTTCCACTACACGGCCCACTCCCAGGCAGGCGTGGCCGGAACGTTCCCCGCGTTCGAGCAACAGGCGCGTTTTGAGCACCCCCACCTGCAAGGGAGCGCGTCCTTCCGCACCGCAGTTGTGGTCTTTCACCTCGCGTTCCTCGATGCGAAAACGGGCCAGGACATGGGGATCGTGGTCGCCGTCCACTTCTCCGCCTCCCCGGCGGCGCAAGGGCAGGGCCAGGAAGGCCGCCTCGTTGTGAATGCCCTCGGGAATGTCCAGGGGCACGGGCAGCGGGCTGTCTTCGGGCAGGTTGAAGGGCGTGCCGTCGGGAAAAATCCCCCGGCATTCCTTCAAGCCCAGCTTGCCGATTCGGAGCAGGTCATGATCCACCTGGAGCGTATAAAAACCCCACCCGTAAGGCCGAAGCCCGAGGCAGCGGCCATTGACCAGATTTTCCACGTAACGGTCGTTCTGTTGAAAATGCTGGGGAAGCATGAACATCCCCTGTGACCAGACGACCCGGTTGCCGTCACTCATGTGTTCACCCCCATTGAGGTTTCATTCTCCATATCAGGTTTCACCACGCCCGTGTTTCATTTCTTCGACCTGGAGCACAGCTTTTCCATCTGCTCTTCGTAGGCATGCACGAACGCCTTTCCGAAAAAATCTTCCATGGTTTCGTCCTTGATCCTGCCGTAGGCTTCGCAATAGGCGTCCCAGCAGGCGGCTTTTTTCTGGAATTCGAAGAAACCGCCTTTGTGCTCGGCAAAATTTTGCGGATCGAATTTATCGAGGGCTTCCTGCAAGGAAGCCTGGATGCCGGCGTTCATGGCCATCTGGTGGCTCATGAGGTCTTTGAATCCCTCGCAGACGGCCTCGACGGGTTCCAGAAAGCTGGGATGCTCTTTTTTCAGGAGGAGCCTGAGAGCGTCTTCCACGCGCGGAGACAACTTGAGGGGATTGTTGGCGGCGGGCTGAAGGAGGGTCATGGACAGCCGCGTTTCGGCTTTTTGTTTTGCGCGGCCCCGCAGAATGGTCCAGAGGCCGTTGACCATTTCCCGCAGCACGGCCCCCAGGTTCTCCATGATTTCCGGGATATCGTCCCGCTCCAGGAGCCTCGGGTCATCGAGCCGGGCACCCTTGAGAAAAAGCCGGAACAGCTCGTTGCTCACTTCCGGGGGAACCTGCCTGGGCTCCGGCGCCTCATGGGGTGGGGGGGAAGAAGGCGGTGCCGCAACCTGAGCTGCTTCCGTGGGCGTGGTGGCAGCTATGGGCTGAGCCACTGCTTCCGGTACTTCCGGTACTTGAGGAGGCACGGGTGAGGGAGGCGGGGCCACAAGTTGCGTTTCTTCCGTGGGCGTGGCAACTCGAGGGCGCGCCACAACCTCCGGCGCCTCATGGGGTGGTGGGGAAGAAGGCGGCTCCTCGGCTTGTATTACTTCCGTGGGCATGGCAGTCTGCGGCTTAACCACGATCTCCGGTACATCAAGAAAATCGGGTGAGGGCGGCGGGGATGGGGGTGGAGGGGTGGTGGTCCGGGCATGTTCGACGGGTGGAGCTTTTCTGGGGCGCATCGGTGTGTCCATGACACCACCGGGTCGGGGCTTTATGGGCGGCAAACCATATTCCCCGAAATGCCCCTCTTCCTCCACCTCTCTGCGTGTTGGGGGTTCGACGGAAGGAAATGGGGCTTCTTCCTCGGCTGCGTCATCGAAGAGATCATCAATGGAGGTGATGGTCTTCAAGGCGGGTGTTTTTTCTTTTTCAAGGGCAGGGGACATTGCAGGGGGAGCATCCGTCCTGCGGTCCCCCCGGGGAACATCGAGCAGTGACGATAGCCCTTGTTCTTCCGGTTCGCCGAGAAAGGCGGCGGGATCGATCTTCCGCTCCATGTTCGGAGCCGCATCCTGAACGAAAATGGATACAACGAGTTCGCAGTCGCCGACCTGGAGGATGTCTCCGTGGGCCAGCTCGGCTTTTTCGCCGATCAGGAGCAAATCCCGGTTGGCAATCAGGGTGCCGTTGGTGCTTTCATCGACCAGGTAATACCGACCGTTTTCATGGACAATACGGGCATGCCTGCGCGAGACGGAATCGTCACCTAGTACAAGATGGTTTCCGGGCAGGCGCCCGATGGTTCCGCCCACGTCTTCGAATATGGCGGATGAAGGTCCCGGGGCGGCATGTCCGCCACAATTGAGTATATC
>CAZRWT010000035.1:0-29534 GCA_964603955.1 uncultured Syntrophobacteraceae bacterium | reverse complement strand
CGAATATGGCGGATGAAGGTCCCGGGGCGGCATGTCCGCCACAATTGAGTATATCGATCTTGAGGGGCATGGCTGTTGATCACCTGCATTTGATGCACTTGGGTTGGGCAACTATTACAAGGACATTACTTTCCTCACAAGAGCCGCATCTTCCTCGTCTCCTCGTTCCCACGCTCCAGCGTGGGAACGCATACCGGCATCGCCCGAAGAAAGAATCCCCACCCGGCTCCAACGTTACAACTATTATGCAGAGACGCGCGTAGATTCCAGGCAAAAGCGCCGACTCTGGGGGGCAATGGACTTGCGGGCAAATCCTTACGGCCTCGACGATTTTCACGGTCAACGGCGAAAGCCGCGCTCGATCCTGCCGGTAGCCGCTATTATTTTTGAGGTTTATGCCCTTTTTGCTTCTTATCCTTGTACCAGCCCTTGTTGTCTTTATGAAAGCTTGGGTCCACGCTTGCGGCAAAGCCGCACGTCCTCCCCAGCTGAGCACCCATGAGCCAGAAATTCAGGTTGCCATGGGCGGCCCTGGCCTGTCGCATCATGTCTCTACCCTGATTCTGAGCTTGGGCAGTTCCATGGACGTTGTCAAAGTAAGAATCCCACATGATATGAGGATACGTTTTTGCCAGCAATTCTATTTTGTTCAGGCATCCGGCAGGAAGAACCAACACGCCGCCATGAGAAAGGCGGCAGGATTCCGGCTTGCTGTATTTCGAGTCGTCTTCCCCTTTGATAAAGGCGCAGGGGCTGGTCTTTGTGTAGATTCCCACTTCCTTGACGGCTTCGATTTGCTCAGTGGGGAGAGCGAGCCATTCCCGGATGAATTGATGCTCGGCATGGCTGCAGTAAAAAACTTCCTCGAAGATGCTCATCACCCGCTCATTCACTTCCATCTCTTTGCGCCAGCATTCCTCGGCGGCTTTTCTGACGGGAGCCGGCAGTTCTCCAGTGCAACGCTCTGCTTCCTTCAAACGATTTTCCATATCCACGATGAAAGCCGACTTCTTGCCCTTATCGAGCGTCCTGACGACATCGCGCATATATTGCAACGCTTTCACTTCAGCGCTGATGCGTGCCAGCTCATCCGCATGCTGCTGAGGACTCATGTGACTGCTGTAAGCCCGATAATGCACACCGCCATCGCGCCGGACGATCACGACAAGACACCAGACTTTGTTCTTGATTTGGGTGTTCCGAAGCTCGGCAAGCGGACCACAAACGGTTCGGGGCTTGTTATCGCTCAACTCTGACCAATCTTGAATGCCCATGCCTTTTCCTCTTTTCTGAATATGAGGTTGTTTTATTTACTGGATGATCGTTTTCGATATCAGGTATGGCAGTTGAAGGTCAAGAAACATTTTTTTCAGAAATCAACGGTTCTCTGCCGCCACATACATGAAAAACACTACAAATAAACAAACAAAAACAATAAATTATTCATTTCGCACCTTCAGGGCAACATCCGCCGTGATGAAATCCCTTTCTTCCCGGACTGTAAGGTTGACATTGAATGAGCGGGCTTTTTCATGTACCTTGATATCCGTTGATACAATATCGAAATATTTGTCGTGATTCTATGGAAAGGCAACCACATCATAGAGGACTCCACAATGCTGCAGCCAGGTACCGTCATCGGAGGCAGATACACCCTGATCAAGCTGCTCGGTTCGGGGGGCATGGCGGATGTTTACGAAGTCAATGACGACTTCCTGAATCGGCGGGTGGCCATGAAGGTCCTGCCCGCCGAGCTTTCCCGGGACAAGGAGCGGGTGCTCCGGTTCGAGAAGGAAATCCGCCTCAGCGCAAGCCTGGATCACCCGCACATCGCCACGGTGTACGACGTGGGCCAGCATGAGGGGCTGCCGTACTTCACCATGGCCCTGCTGCCGGGAGGCGACCTGCGGGACAAAATCGAGGCAGGTCTGAACCTGGATGAAACCCTGAACATTATCATGCAGATGGCCGATGCTCTCGGTTTCGCTCACGAACACGGCCTCATTCACCGGGACGTGAAGCCATCCAACGTCATGTTCGACGCTCGGGGCCGTGTGGTGCTCATGGATTTCGGCATCGCACGGGCCACGGGGGCCACGACCCGCCTGACCAAGACGGGAGCGAGCATCGGCACCCCCAAGTACATGAGCCCCGAGCAGGCACGCGCCCGAATCCAGATGGACGGGCGATCGGACCTGTACTCCCTGGGCATCGTGCTCTACGAAATGCTCATGGGCCGGGTTCCCTACGAAGCCGAAGACTCTTTCGCCACGGCCCTGTGCCACATCAACGATCCCCTGCCTGTCCTGCCGGATCACCTCGCCCGTTTTCAACCCCTCCTGGACGGAGTCCTGGCCAAGGACCCCACAGACCGGTTCTACAATGCGGAGGCCTTCATCCGTGCTCTGAAAAAAATCCAGGTCGATCAGGCCGCCGAAGCCCCGGCTTTCCAGGACAAAAGCGCCGCCGTCACAGGAGGAGGGGAAAGTGAGCAGGATGCGTCCGCTCCCTCCGCCTCCCCGTCCGCAACACCCGCACCATTGGAATCGCCTCGAACGGCCGCTTCCATCGAGCCTTCCAGGTCTCCGGCGCCTCCCGTACCCCCGGAATCTTCCATCGCCCCGGAATCTCCTGTTCCACCACCAGAATCTTCCATGCCCCCGGGGTCGTCCCTCGATCCTGAATCCCCGGCGCCGCCTCCGACACCCACCCCTCCCGCACACTCCAGGCTGGCCGACCTGCTCGATATACCCTCGCCCGAACCGACGCCGACACCCGAACCTCCCAGGCCCCCCGAGTCCAAAGGCAGGGCCATTCCCCTGTGGGCTCCCCTCCTTGCCCTGCTGCTGATCGTTTCTTTGAGTCTCGGGGGCTATTTCTGGTATAAAGCCGGCAAAAGCCCGGTGGAAACCGGGGAGCAGATAATCTCCACTTCGGAACCGCCGCAAACCGCTCCGGAGCCGCAGGCCGTCGATGCGCGAGTGCCGACCATCACTGCGGAACCGTCAATCATCCCTTCCGAACCTCAGGCCGTCGATTCAGAGCTTTCAGCTACCGACTCCGAGCTTCCGTCACCCCCTGACGAGGCTCCAGCCACAATTGCCGGGCCTCCCCCAACAACTACCGAGTCGCCGACTGTCGAGCCGCCTGCCGCCACAGGGCGTCTGTTCGTGGAGCCTGTTCCCGAGGACTCCACAGTGGAGTTGATAAACATCGCCGAGCGTTACAAAGAAGGCATGGAACTGCCTCCCGGTGAAATTCACATCCGCGTGGAACGAGAGGGCTATGTGCCTCAGGAGGAAAAAATCATCCTGGCCGCCGGGGAGGAGGTGAGGGTTCAAGTGCGTCTCGATTCCCGGCCAACGGGTACGATCGTGGTCGAACCCACCCACCCCGAAGCCCGCGTGCTGGTGGACGGATCACAGGTGGGAACGGGGAGTGTCGAAGCACAGGTCACGCCGGGTTCCCGCCTGGTGCGCGTGGAGTTCGAGGGCCACAAGCCCTTCGAAACTCGGGTGGAGTTGGAAGCCGGCGGCAGTGTTCGCGTGAGCGCTCTCCTGGAGCCTGAAGTCACCACTGGCAGATTGTTCGTGGAACCTGTCCCCGAGGACGCCACGGTGAAAATCATGAACATCGCCCCGGCCTACCGTGCCGGAATGGAGCTGGAACCCGGCGAGTACCACATCCGCGTGGAAAAGCAGGGGTACGTCACTCACAACGAAAAAGTGATGCTGGCCGCAGGGCAGGAACTGAAAATGGAGATTCAACTGGAACAGCATGCCCAGACCGTGGCGGCACAGGCGCCGGGCACTCCCCCACAAGGCGCCGACACCTGGATCGAACCTCACACGGGGATGGAATTTGTCCGGGTGCCGGGAGGATGCTTCCAGATGGGATGCGGACCATGGACCGGCGAGTGCTACGGCGCGGAAAAGCCCGTGCATGAGGTGTGCGTGAGCGGCTTCTGGATCGGCAAATACGAGGTGACCCAGGCCCAGTGGGAAAAGGTCATGGGCTCCAATCCCTCGCGATTCAAAGGGACCGGCAATCCGGTGGAAAATGTAACATGGAACGACGCACAGGCATTCGTCAAGAAGCTCGAAAGTCTCAGCCCCGCCTCGGGCTTCCGCCTGCCCCGGGAAGCCGAATGGGAATACGCCTGCCGAGGCGGCGGGCAGAAAGAAAAATACTGTGGCGGCAACGACATCAACCGCGTAGCCTGGTACGACGGCAACAGCGGCAGAAAAACCCGGCCCGTGGGAGGAAAAGCCCCCAACGCCCTGGGCCTTTACGACATGAGCGGCAATGTGTACGAGTGGTGCCTGGATGCCTGGGACGAGAAAGCCTATTCCCGTTCCGACAGACGGCAGGACCCGGAAGTCACCGGAGGAACCGGCGTCCACCGCGTTTACCGCGGCGGCTCCTGGTACGATATGCCCAGAAACATTCGCGCCGGCAATCGCACCAAGTATATTCCAAACTTCAAAAGCAGCTTTGTGGGGTTGCGTGTGGTCCGGACGCCTTGAGTTGTTTTTTTTTATAAGCCTGCCTGAGCACATTTACAAACGGCGCAGCGTCCGCTGCACCGGCATCGGCGGGAATGAGGTCCGAGAATCAAGACCCGGCTTCCTCCGGGAGCCATTTTGAGGCCTTTTTCGCCCTTGAAAAACAGTTGTTCCATGGGCAACAGGGTCGGATTCAGCCCATCTCGAAAAGCCTGACAACCGGCCGGTGAAACCTCATCCAACCGATCGGTTTTGATAAAGACCCGCCCGCTCCCTTCATAATTTTCATGGAGTACACGGAGCAATTCGCGAGCAGCGTTTCCATCCAGATTTCCTGTGGGCATAACGTGAAGGTTTCCTCTACTTTTTTTCGTTTCAATGTGGAAATTGGAGACCATGTAAAAAACTCCCTGTGCCTTTCGGGGTTATCGATGGGTTATGGCAATCAAAAAAATATTTACAATACAACTAAAAGTTAGCGTAAGCTAATATCCAGAAAATACCTTCCTGTCAAGAAAATAATCCGACACTCTGATGCCTGAACCAGGCCCCACAATAATTTCACGTTTCATATTCAGGGAAATTGACGTATATTGACGTATATTATAGTTTAAAAACGTGTAAAAGGAGCTTGACGATGACGCAAAAATCCGATCTTCATAGTCCGGAAAAACAACCGTTATCCGCCGGTTTTCAAAATACCGGCGTTCTGGTAGCGGAGGACAATGTCACCAGTTGTATCGTGGTCCTTGCCATCCTGAAAAAAATGGGCATGACAGCCCATTCGGTGACGGATGGATTGGAAGCGGTCGATGCAGTGAAAACCGCTTCCTATGATCTGGTGCTCATGGATGTACAGATGCCCGGCATGGACGGACTGGAAGCCACGCGAAAGATCAGGCAATGGGAAGAAGAGAGAAAGGCGGCTTCATGGGATGGGCAAGGCGATCAACGCCATTCCCCTATCCCTGCCGCCGGCAATCGCCTCCCCATAATCGCCATGACCGCTCATACTCAGCAGCAAGAACTCGACAGATGCCTGGAAGCGGGAATGGACGACACTATAACCAAGCCCTTTTCGCGCAGGATTCTTGAAGAGATACTGGAAAAATGGCTCTCAAGAAGCAAGGAGAAATAACGGCATCGCAAAGAACAGAAAGCCCTTAAAGGGCCTTTGATGCCTCAATCAAAGCGTACCGGCTCCTGGGCCGGTTCCACTTCCCCGGGAAATTCTTGAAAGGGAAAAGGTTTCAAATGTTCGTTCAAAGTGGTGTACCGAATGATGCGATACGCATAAACGGCCAGTTTGTTCGAGAAATTTTTCAAAGGTCGGCTGTAGTTGCGTGTAGCGAGAAGATAAATATACTGAAAAATCACTGTAATGTAGAAAACCAGCTTGAGCACTTCAAAAATACAAAGATAGAGAATGGTATAGAGCAGTCGGATGGCAATCTGTGCTCTGGACGGCGGCAATTCTGCAAATTCGTTCATTTGGCTCCCCTTTTTCATGTCTTTGACGATCTTGCCTTTACCCAAAGGCTTACATCATAGATATCCCTTTGTGAAACTTCAAGCACAATGATGTAAACCCAAAAATCCTGGTATAATTTCAAAAAGAATTGTGCTAAGTAAGATGACCTGCCTCTTCAATTGGATACCTGCACAGGCTTGCAGAATCAAAGGCAAAACAGGCAAACGCAAGCAAGAGGCATGGCCTGCGAAATACAATTATGAGCTCATTTTACGGGAGGTCTCCAATCCAATGGCACTTGTGGTACAAAAATATGGCGGAACGTCGGTGGCCAATGCCGATCGTATTCATGCCGTGGCTCAGCGGGTGGTCGCACGGAAAAAGGCGGGAGACCGTCTTGTGATCGTCTTGTCCGCCAGGGCCGGCGAAACGGACCGCCTGATCCGTATGGGCAAGGAAATCACGCCGCGCCCCGACGCTCGGGAAATGGACGCCCTGTTGGCCACAGGGGAGCAGGTTTCCATTGCTCTTTTCAGTATGGCCCTGAAGGAAATGGGCTTCGAAGCCGTATCCATGACGGGTTACCAGGCGGGGATAATCACCAACAGAAGCTACGGTCAGGCTCGCATCCAGTGGATCGAAACCCTTCCCGTCATGGAAAAAATACAGGAAGGCAAGATCGTGGTCGTTGCTGGTTTCCAGGGCTATGACGACGAGGGCAACATCACTACTCTGGGTAGAGGCGGCTCGGACACCACGGCCGTAGCCCTGGCCGCCGCTCTCGGAGCCGACATGTGCGAAATCTACACGGATGTGGAAGGGGTTTTCACTACGGATCCCAATGTTTACCAAAAGGCCCGCAAGATAGAAAAGATAAGTTACGAGGAAATGATCGAAATGGCAAGCATGGGCGCCAAGGTACTTCACCTGCGGTCCGTGGAATTCGGTATGAAGTATAATGTTCCCATCATGGTGCTTTCCTCGTTCACGGATGCCCCAGGCACACTTGTCACCAAGGAGGACAAAGAAATGGAAAAGGTGGTGGTTTCCGGAATCACCTACAACAAAAACGAAGCCAGGATCACCCTCACCAACGTCCCCGACCAGCCGGGCATGGCCGCCAGGCTCTTCAAGGCCCTGTCCGATGCAGGGATCAATATCGACCTCATCGTCCAGGGAAGTGGATCCATAGAAGGGCGTACCAACATCTCCTTCACGGTACCCAGGCCCGACTACGAAAAGACCAGGGACATCGCCGAAAAAGTGGCCGGAGACATGGGGGCCGGTGTGGTCCACGGCAATCCCGCCATCGCAAAGATATCCGTGATCGGTGTGGGCATGAGGAGCCATAGTGGTGTGGCCAGCAAGATGTTCAACGCTCTGGCGGCGGCAAACATCAACATCAAAATGATCGCCACCTCGGAAATAAAGATTTCCTGCATCATCGACGAAAAACACACGGAATCGGCGGTTCAGGTACTGCACGACGCTTTCGAACTCGACAAACCACCCCATGAACGTATTAGAATACAGGAAGAGAGCTGATGTATCAATGAAGCATGCCGTTTGCCGGATACACTTAAAGTTGTCCGGCAACGGAGCGAAATCGAACACACAAATAAACTGAACCTGGAAAAAGGGTGCCGGATGCAAGAACTCAAAATTTACGACACCACACTTCGCGACGGAACGCAGGCCGAAGACTTTTCCCTTTCGCTGGAAGACAAGGTCCGCATTGCCCTAAAGCTGGACGACCTTGGATTTCATTACATCGAAGGAGGGTGGCCGGGATCCAACCCAAAAGATGTGGGCTTCTTCGATGAAATCAGGAACTACGATCTGAAAAACGCGCGGATCACCGCCTTCGGCTCCACACACCACCCCTCCAAAACCCCGGAGACAGACGGCAACCTCCAGGCGCTCCTCAACGCAAAAACCCCCGTGGTGACCCTCTTTGGTAAAAGCTGGACCGTGCATGTACGTGATGCCCTCCTTACAACCCTCGAGCGCAACCTCGATCTCATCCACCACAGCCTGGCTTATCTGCGTCCCCATGTTCAGACGCTCTTCTATGATGCCGAACACTTTTTCGACGGCTTCCGGGCAGATCCGGAATACGCCCTGGCCACTTTAGGCAAGGCCGTCGAGGGCGGAGCGGAGTGCCTCATCCTCTGCGACACCAACGGGGGCAATATCCCCAGCACCATCCGAGAAATCATGCAGGTGGTGAAAGACCGCTTCCCCACGGCCCCTCTGGGCATCCACGCTCACAACGATTCGGACCTGGCCGTGGCCAATTCCCTGGCCGCGGTGGAAATGGGAGCCGTGCAGGTCCAGGGAACCATCAACGGGGTCGGAGAACGCTGCGGCAACGCCAACCTGTGCTCCATCGTGGCCAATCTGTGCCTCAAGATGAACATTCCCTGTCTCACGGCCGAAAACCTGCGCAAACTACGCCCCGTGAGCCGCTATGTGCTCGAACTGGCCAATGTCCCCCCCAGCCGCTACCAGCCTTTCGTGGGCCGCAGCGCTTTCGCTCACAAGGGAGGAGTCCACATCAGCGCAGTGGAGCGGAATCCCCAGACCTATGAGCATATCGACCCGGACCTGGTGGGCAACACGCGGCGCGTTCTCGTTTCGGACCTTTCCGGCAGGGCGACCATCAAGCGCAAGGCGGAAGACTACGGCTTGAGCCTCATGAAAGATGATCCGGTGGCCATGCAGGTTCTTGAAGAACTCAAGGAACTGGAAAACCAGGGCTTCCAATTCGAAGCGGCGGAAGCGAGCTTCGAAATGCTCATCAACCGGGCCATGGGACGCAGCAAACGCTATTTTGAACTCATGGGATTTCGTGTCATCGACCAGAAGCAAAACGAAAGCCAGGAGCCTGTGGCCGAAGCCACCATTTTGGTAAAAGTCGGGGGACACATGGAGCACACGGCAGCCCTGGGCCACGGCCCGGTGAATGCATTGGACAACGCGCTGCGAAAAGCCCTGGAAAAATTTTACCCCCAGCTCAAAGGCATGGAACTTACGGACTACAAGGTGAGGGTGCTTCCGGGCACACAAGGCACGGGATCGAAAGTGCGGGTTCTCATCGAGTCGCGGGATGCCAACGATCACTGGAGCACCGTAGGGGTATCCCATGATATCATCGAAGCCAGTTGGCAGGCCCTGGTGGACAGTATCAATTACAAAATGTACAAGGAAGAAAAAGGAAAGTGAAACCTCTCGTCCCAGGCCGGAGCTTGGGAACGAGAGGCATAAATTGCGTTGCCCGTTGCGTTATTATGAGGGGTTAAAACTTTGCCGCGGCTTCGCGAGCCTGTTCCATATGCCCCTTGAGAGCTTCCTCCGCATTGGGGAAAAGAGTTCCTTCCACCTTGAGAGTACGAATGTCCGTGAAGCCCATGAATCCGAAAATCCTTTCGATATACGGGGCCTGAAAGTCCATGGGACTGTCTTCAGGGTACTGACCGCCCCTGGCCAGGATCAACTGGACGGGACGCCCCGTTACCAGCCCCGAATAGCCTGTTTGCGGATCGAAGGAAAAGGTCAGGCCCGGCTGCACGATATTGTCGAGATATTGCTTGAGCCTGTAAGGAATTGAAAAGTTCCACATACCCGAAGACAGCACCACCTTGTCCGCACTCTTGAACTGCTCCACCTGCTGTACCACTCTCGACCAGGCCCCTGCCTCCTCGGCCGAATGGGACAGTCCCCTCATGACTTTGTACTTGCCCGATGCTGCGGTAAAATCAAACTCGGGCAGGTCCTCTTTCCAAAGATTCAATTTTTTGATGACATCTTTCGGATTGGCCTTTTGATACTCATCCAGAAAAGCACGCGCCACGCGCGTGGAAAAAGAAAGGTCTCCCATGGGACTCGCTTCGATATACAGAATCAGGGCCATTTTCTCACTCCTCCACTCGCTTCTAATGATTGAAAGTCGGATAACATATCGTTCTCTACGCACCAATTTTTAAAAATAACCACTCTTGGAAAAAACTCAATCATCGCAGTGTCATGACAAAAAAATATAGAATCCCATCCCTTTTCATTTGTTGCAAATGCATTAACTTGAATCCTAAGAATGCCGTGGCCTGTATGGAAAGCACGGTAAAGGGCCACACGACGGCCCCTAATAATCATGAAGAACCGATGGCAGGTATGAAAGAGCGACAACCTGCTGGAAATGTAAATAAGGAGGTCGCCATGACAAATGCAATTTCTTCCAACATTTTCCCCAATGCAGACAGCCGTTGTTGCATGCTCCAGGCCACGACCGGAAATGAGCCTTACGGATGTGCCGAACGAAAAGCCATCTTCACTCGCAGGGAACAACGGGTTCTGAGTGCCATCCATGAGGTGTCGTTCAAGGCCGGAAAGTTGAAAGACAGCATGAGAAGCCAAATAAAAGGCGGCAATGACAGCGCCCCGTACGATTTGGAAAAACTGGCACAAGAGCTGGAATCCTTGAGGCAGATCCGAGCAGAGCTCGAAAAAGAGCGTGTGGCCGCAGCCCATGAACGCATGGTCTTATTGGGGCACGCGTAACCGAAACATGCTTTTCCCCCTAAAAAGGGAATGGAGTAAAAGCATGTTTCGCGGCACGGCATAAATCACTTGATCATGGGATGAACTTTGGATACATAGATGATAGTGGCGGTGCTTTTGACGGCCACAAAACAATGCAGCTGACAACAGCCTGGGGGTGCTCTCTTTCAGAGAGCTGAGATCATACCCTTAGAACCTGAACCAGGTCATACTGGCGTAGGGAGCGGCAAATCATGAGACACCATGTGTCCGGCCGTTCTTGCGAACGGCCTTTTTTATGCCTCTTTTTTGATCTCAGCACCGAAGAACGCCTCCCACCGGTATTTTTCACCAAGGGAGATCAAACATGACACAACTGGACCAAGCCAAAGCTGGAATCGTTACCGAAGAAATGAAACGTGCCGTGCAGGACGAGCCCCTTTCCGCCGAGGAACTGCGGGACCTCATGGCCAAGGGGCATGCGGTACTTCCCAAAAACATCAACCACTCCTTTGAGCAAATCAAGGCCATCGGCAGGAGTCTCAAGACCAAGGTCAACGCCAACCTGGGCAGCAGCGGGGAATGTCATCTTCAGGACCTGGAGGAAAAGAAGCTCGATGCCGCGCTGCGTGCCAAAACCGATTCCATCATGGACCTTTCCACCGGGGGAGAATTGGCGGAACTCCGTCGTTTCTTCCTGGAAAAGTCCACGGTCATGGTGGGAGCTGTGCCCATTTACGGCCTGGCCACACAGATGGTGTATCGCCACCAGCCTCTTGACCGGATGGACGGCGAGATGCTCTTGAGAAGTATCGAAGGCCAGTGCCGGGAGGGGCTCGATTACATTACGGTGCATTGTGGAGTGACCCTGGCTTCCGTGAAGAAACTGGAGACCTATGAGCGGCTCATGCCCTGTGTCAGCCGTGGGGGGTCCATCCATATGCATTGGATGCGCAAAAACCGAAAGGAAAACCCCCTCTACGAATATTTCGACGACCTGCTCGACATCGCCCACAAGTACGACGTCACTTTGAGCCTGGGTGACGGTTTTCGGCCCGGTACCATCGTGGATGCCACCGATGGGGCTCAGTTGGAAGAACTCATGACTCTGGGAGAGCTGGCCCGAAGGGCATGGGTGCGAGGGGTTCAGACCATGATCGAAGGCCCGGGCCATGTGCCGCTCAACCAGATTCAGATGAACATGCAGCTCCAAAAAAGGCTCTGCAACGGAGCCCCCTTCTACATCCTCGGTCCTCTGCCCACGGACATCGCCGCAGGATACGACCACATCACGGCAGCCATTGGGGGGGCTCTCGCCGGAGCAGCGGGCGCGGATTTCCTGTGCTACGTGACGCCTGCCGAGCACCTCGGACTTCCCAATGCAGATGATGTGTACCAGGGTGTCATGGCTTCGCGCATCGCGGGGCATATCGCGGACATTGCCAAGGGCCTGCCGGGAGCCATGGATCGGGACCGACGCATTTCCGAAGCGCGCCAGAAGCTCGATTGGGAAGGAGTCATCCGGGAATCCCTCGATCCCGACCTGGTGACGGAACGCCTCCAGATCACCGAAGACCGTGAAGCATGCAGCATGTGCGGCAAACTCTGTGCCGTGAAGATCAGCCGCCAGCCCATATGAGGCGCAAAGCGGCAAGCAATTGAGATCGCATTTTTTCTCGTTTGGGGAACGCGGAGGAAAGCAGAGGAGAAACTGCGCAATGAGCAACTTCCTTGTTCCCAGGCCGGAGCTTGGGAGCAAGGGGAGCAACGCTCACCGTCAGAGAAATCATCAGAAGGTTGCACATGTCGTAACTATACAAATTCACATCGAACCCGAGGGAAAACGAGTCAGCCGAACAACCGTCTCCAAAAGCTGCCGGATTTGAGCTTTTCCAATTCCAGCTCCAGCTCTCGCACGCGCTTCTGGCTCTGGTCCAGCTCATAGTCCTTCCATTCCATTTCCAGGAGGATTTCCTTGACTTCCTCCAACTCCATGTCCTTTTCCTTGAGCAGGCGGTCTCTTTCCCGAATTTCCTCGCGATATTCCGCCAAAAATCGGCTCAACTTGCGTAGTTCCCCAAGCTCGATGAGAAGCGCATCGTACCGTTCCCGATCGATGGTCACCACGTCTCTGCTTTCCTTTGCTTCATTTTCCCCGCTCAATGCTCTTTCCTCGCGGCAATCGCTCCCAACAGCATGCTCATTGATCGTCAAAATAACGGAGGATCAATTCTTCGAGAATTTCGTTGCGGTCAAGACTGCTGATCAAAAATCTGGCACCCTTGTGGCTGGTGATGAAGTTAGGATCTCCGGAAAGCAGGTAGCCGATCAACTGGCCGGGCGGATTGTATCCTTTTTCCTGCAAGGCTTTGTAGACTTGTTGCAAAATATCCTCGACAGACTGCTTTCCCTGCAGTAGATCGGTCTGAAACAGCATCGTCTGGTCTTCCACAAGCAGGTCCTCCTTCAATAATCATTTCCCTGAATGTATACTTAGCAATTTTATTGATTTTATCATGAATGAATGCAAAAAATAATTTTATTTCATAGCCTGATGGACTATCAACTGCAATCGGCACTGCCGAGGGGTATTTCACCGCCGAGAAAAACTTAAAGTTCATCAATACGACAATATCAGTTTAAGGCGATTGATTGCCGGGTATCACGTTGGTACCCATAAGGGAGGTGAGGGGTGGAGAGCATCGCGTACAGCTTCCTGGCTGGAGCATCGACAGTTATTGGTGCAATTCTCATCATGTTTCTGGGTTCGCCCGGCAAACGCACCATGGCCGTCTTACTGGGGTTTGCCGGGGGCACCATGCTGGGAATTTCGGTTTTTGAACTGCTGCCGGAAGCTCTTGCGCTCGGCACCATGCCGGCGACGATCATTGGATTTATTCTTGGCTGTGCTCTGTTGTTCCTTCTGGACATCGCGCTACCTCATGCCCACATGTCCACAGAGACGGAACTGACCGTGGAAAACACCGAACTCACTCCGGCTTTCGACAATTCCATACTTCGTATGGGCTATTTGATCTTTTTGGGCATCGCTCTGCACAACCTGCCGGAAGGACTGGCTATTGGAGCAGGTCTGGAGGTCAATCCGGAGCTGGGCCTGGCCATTGCCGTTGCCATCGCTCTCCATAACATCCCAGAGGGAATCGCCGTTGCAGGCCCATTGCGTGCGGGCGGCATGTCTTCCGGAAAGGTCGTGTTTTTTACTTTTTCCGCCGGCATGGTAACGGTTGCCGGTACAGCGCTGGGATTGCTCTTGTTTTCCCTCTCGCCAGTGCTCATCGGCGCTTCCCTGGCCTTCGCGGCCGGGGCAATGGTATACATTGTCAATGACGAACTGATTCCACAAGCAAATGCTCTGCACAGTCACCTGGCAAATGCGGGATTGATCATCGGTTTGTTGCTGGGATTCGTGATGTTTTGACCGGGTTCCGGGAGCCTCTCGTTTCCAAGTTCCGGTTCAGAAACGAGAGGTTTTATTTTTGCGGATCGCATCAGCCGTGGTTGCCGGGTCAATACCTCAACCGATCACCCGACGGGCCTGCGCAGGCCGGACACATCCTCCAGGATGTCCTGCATGGGTTGGCGGCGGACGCGGTGGGGGAGTACGAATTGAGCCGCTTCCTCCACGTGGGACGGCGCGACTTCCTGTTGTCCATGGAAGGCGGCGAGCGTCTTGGCGGTCTTCATCATGATGATGTCGCCCCGGTGGCCATCCACTCCCACATCCATGCAGTACCGGGCAATTTCCTCGAGCAGGTTCCTCCGGATGGTCACGCGAGGGTACAGTTCCATCGCCAGCTCCATGGTTCGAGCCAGCTTTTCCGATTCTTCCCGCCATTTGCCCGCGAAGACGTCGGGGTTTTCGTCGAAAGCCACGCGCCGTTCCATGACCTGGACGCGCTCTTCCAGGTTGTCGGCGCCCTGGACGGTCACGCAAAGTCCGAAGCGGTCCAGCAGTTGGGGGCGCAGCTCGCCTTCCTCGGGGTTCATGGTGCCCACCAGGGTGAACCGTGCGGGGTGCGTGTGAGAAACGCCCTCGCGCTCGACGGTACACACTCCCATGGCGGCCGAATCCAGGAGCACGTCCACTACATGGTCGTCCAGGAGGTTGACTTCGTCCACGTAGAGGATGCCCCGGTGGGCGGCGGCCAGCAGACCCGGTTCGAAGTGCTTTTCCCCTTCCTTCAAGGCATGTTCGAGGTCCAGGGACCCCACCACGCGGTCTTCGGTGGCTCCCACGGGAAGTTCCACCACGGCCACTTTTCTCCTGGAAAGCTCGGGGGACTCCCCACGCCGGCGGCTCTCGCGGCACCCATGGCGCGAACAGCCGTCGCAGACCTCCCCCGGTTCCCAGGGAGCCAGTTGAAAGGGGCAATCCCGGATCACCTCGATCCAGGGCAGGATCTCCGCCAGGCCTCGAACGGCCGTGGATTTGGCCGTTCCTTTTTCCCCCCGGATGAGGATGCCCGAAAGGGTGGGGTTGACAAGGGTGAGGATGAGTCCCGTTTTCATGCGTTCCTGGCCCACGATGGCCACGAAGGGGTACTGGCTTTTTTTCATGCGGTGTGTCCTTTCACGACATTGACGAGGTCCGTGGCCCGCAGGCCGTCGATACGAAAATATTGAGCGCCGAGGGCCGTCGAGAGGCGGCGGGCGAGTTCGAAGCGCACGATGCCCGGTTCTTCCGTGTCCACCACGATCCAGTGGACGCGAGGGTCTTCTCCGAGGCGCGCGGCCATGCGCAGGGCTTCATCCCGTGGGGAGCCCTGCCCGAGGGCCACGTTGGACTTGCCGTCGGTGATGACCACGACCAGGGGGCGCAGGTTGGGATCGTGCCGCAGCCGGGTGCATAGCATCTCGTAGGCTTTGCTCAACCCGGCGGAAAGGGGCGTGCGGCCCCCCACGGGCATTTCGCTCAGGAGCCGGGCCGCCAGTTCGATGGAAGACGTGGGCGGCAGGAGCACCTCGGCTTCCCGGCGCCGGAAGGCCACCAGGGCCACCCGGTCCCGTTTCTGGTAAGCATCGAGGAGGAGGGACATGACGGCGCCCTTGGAAGCCCCCATTCTTCCCCGTGCTCCCATGGACCCGCTGGCGTCCACCACGAAGAGAATGAAGCATCCCACGCGCTTTTCCCGCACCTTGTGCCGCCAATCTCCGGGCTGAATTACGATGGCGGCGCCTCCCGACCGGCGGCGTTTTTTCTGGTACGGAGCCGCCGCTCGCAGGGTGGCGTCCAGGGCCAGGTCGTCCCCGCTTCCTCCCATGCGGCTGCGCACGTACCGGCCCTGTTTCTGGCTGGTGCGGGTGCGGGAGCGCCTTCCCGAACCGCGCCGAAGCAGCCGGTCGTCGGGGGGAACGAGTTTTCTTACGGCGAAGGTTTCCCCCACTTGGAAGTGCTGATCCCACCCTTCAGTGTCGTCATGATTTTGTGGGCCGCCTTCCCTGGAATCGTCACCGTCACGGGGTTCGCCGCCGTGGGGTTCCGGACGGTCTTCCTCCCCCCGAGGTTCTTGCTGCGGCTCCTCGGGAGGCGACTCGGATTCCTGGGGCGGCTCTTGCGGCTCTTCCTGCTCCTCCGCAGGCGGTGGGGGTGGAGGGGGAGGCGGCGGCGGTGGAGGCAGTGCTTCGCGTCTCCGGTGGCACAGGGCCATTTCCGCCACGGCGAGCACGTCTTCCAGGTCCGTGACGCGCCTTCCGTTCCAGGCCGCATGAGCGCAGGCGGCACGCTCGATGACCAGATCCGCCCGGTGACCGGCGACGTTGTGGCTTTTGGTCAGTTCCCCGATGTAGGCGCGCACGGTGTCTCGAACGCTCAGGGCGGGCAGGACTTCCCGAGCCCGCGCCAGGCGTTGGGCCGTCCGGGCTTCCTCCTGCTCGAAGCGCCGGGTGAATTCCGCCGGGTCCAGGTCGAATTCCCCCCGGCGCTCCACCAGTTCCACTCTCAGGCTCACGTCCCGCTCCGATTCCACCTCGACGCACAGGCCGAACCGGTCGAGCAGTTGAGGCCGCAAAGCCCCCTCCTCGGGATTCATGGTACCCACCAGGGAAAAGCGCGCGGCATGGCGAAACGCCGTCCCCTCGCGCTCGATGACGTTTTCTCCGGACGCCGCCGCATCGAGAATGACATCCACCAGGTGATCGTCCAGGAGATTGACTTCATCCACGTAGAGGATGCCTCCGTGAGCCTTCGCCAGCAGGCCCGGCTGAAAAACACGGCTCCCCCGGCGCAGAGTGGCGCTGAAGTCGATGCCCCCCAGCACCCGATCTTCGGTGGCATTGAGGGGCAAGGTCACCACGGGAGCCCGCCGTCGTTCCTCGACCACGGACGACCGGGCGCGACACGAGGGACACCATTCTTCGGGGCGCCGGGGATCGCAGTGGAAGGCGCATCCCGCACGCACAACCCCATGGGGCAACAAGGCGGCCAGGGCACGCACCGCAGTGGATTTGGCCGTGCCTTTCTCACCTCGAATGAGCACCCCGCCCACACGAGGTTCGACAGCGTTGAGGATGAGAGCCAGCTTCATGCGCTCCTGCCCCAGGATGGCCGAAAAAGGAAAAACCGGTACGGATCGTCGAGAAGATACGGATCGTGTAGAGGATTGCGCGAGGCAACAAGTCGCTTTCATGAATTCAAATCCCGGTCGAGGCGCTGCAAAGTTGAAAAACGTCCACTATGTCCATTCCGTCCAGCCCGTCCACAATGTCCACACCCCTTCCCCCCTCGTATCCCGCTACATTCTCATCAAGAAGCGGCACACCTTCCAGCCGCTGAAAAATGCCGTTCAAAACAGCATCGAGGGCCATGCGCAATACAACGGGAATTTTTTTATCTTGAACCCGCTCCTCCCATTGCCCCCTTCCGTATTCCACTCCGGCGATTTCTTCGGCGATCCTTCGTGCGTGGGAGGCGTAGGCTTCGAGATCGGCGATCTGGCCCCTTTCGTGAGCGTCGCTCAGGGCCAGGGCCGATTCCATGAAGGCGGCGTATCGCGGATCGAGGAGGGTCTGCTCGAACAACTCGAGGGCCGGGCGCAGGCTTTGGTCGTTCAACGTCGCGGGAACCGCGCACCGCTGCAGCAGGTCGTAAGGCGTGACGCCCCTTTCCTTGAGGCGCCGCAAGACGTTGCGCGGAGCTCCCAGGGCGTTTTGCTTCAGAAGCCCTTCCCGCACTCCTTCGTACACCGCACGGGCGATGAGTTCTCCCAGCTTGCTGTGGCCTCCGGCGCTTTCCAGCCGTGTGCCTTTCCCTTCCACCACGATGATTTCATCGGTGCCCGTGCCCGTTGCCTGCCACCGCAGGGGCTCCCCCCGGCTCCGCACGTCCAGGTCCTGGAGGGCGGCGCTTTTGGCTTCGGTGGCGCTGATGACCGCCCGAGCCATGGCGCGGGGCGAAAGGGCCATGTTGGTCAGGATAAGGATATTGATGGTACCCGGCTCGTAGTAGCGTCCTTCGTCGGAAGCGCTGCGGATGGCGTTGCTCTCCGCCCCTGCCGTCACCAGGGCATAAACGGTGATGTCCTTGTGCTCGGCCTTGCTCACGGACAGGTTGTCCATGTCGGCCCCGGTCATGAGAAGACTGCCCCGAGCGCGGTCCTCGCCCAGGACGGTGAAGATGCGGTTCCAGGCGGCTTCGATGCCCTGCCGGTGCCCGAGGGGCCAGCATGGGGGCGGGATGTTGTGGTTCCCCACGGTGGTGATTCCGGTCCGTTCCCCCTCGAAGGTCGAAAGCACGCGCATGGGCTCTTTGAAGCGCACGAGCAGGGTTTTGTTGGGGAAGTCCTGGAGGGTCGAGGACACCACTTCGGCGGACTGGACGTAATCCAGGGGAAGCACGATAGATCTCGATCCCGTGCGTTTTTCCTCCAGGACCAGGTTGGACGGGTCGCTGAAGGCTTCGCCGTAGAGGGTCGCGGCTAGCCAACTCACGAAATCTCCCGTGTGCAGGGAGGCCTGGCAGGCCAGGATGGCGGGGAAGAAAAAGATGCGCCCCTCGCGCACGGCTTCCACGTCTTTCCAGCCGGGGCGGGTGAGGAGCGTTTCCGCCGTCGTCCTGTCTTCCTCACACCCGTACACCACCTGGGGATTGAATTCCGTCCATTCTTCCAGGGAGACCTCGACCACCGAGCCGGTTTTTCCCAGGCGAGGGGGAATGCCCCCGGCAGCACGGATGAAATCGTTTTGGAAGGAATCGTCTCCGGGAGTCATGACCCGATCCCGGCCCATGAGCCGAAAGACTCTCTTGCGCTGGGCCTCGGGGATTTTTTGGACCTTTCGGGCAATGAGGTCCAGCTGTCCCTGAACTTTTCGGCTCAGGGCGGCGGCGTCCTCCTGGCGTTGAAACATGTCTCCCAGCAAGGCAAGGTTGCCGTGAATGTCCCGGATGGACCCGGTATCGAGAACGATCACCCGGTAAGGTGTCTGGGAGGCCCCCTCGATAATCTCGCCGTGCAGGGAAGAGGCGAAGACCACGTCGGGTTCGAGGGAACGGACCTTTTCCAGGGAGGGGGCGAAAAAGCCTCCCACGATGGTGGGGGCTTCCGACGCAGTGGTGGGGGTTTCCGACGCGATGGGGGGAATGTCGTGCCAGGTGAGTCCCTTGATTTTTTCGCCCACGCCCAGGGCAAAAAGAGTCCGCGTGATTCCCGGAACCAGGGAAACGACTCTTTGAGGGGGCGTCGAAAGTTCCACTTGCGTGCCCCTGGAATCGGTGAAGCGGACGGAATAGCCCCAGGACGACCCGGCGGTCCCCATCAGGACCACACACATCCAGAACAGGGCCATGATGCCGCATCCCGTAAGCTTTTGTCTTCTAGTGAGAGTCATCTCCGTATCTCCTCTTCTCTTGTGTGAATCATCGTGCAACTGCTCTCAAACGACGACGATGAATGATGGTCTATCATGACGTGAGAGCAGCACAGGATAAGCTGAATAAGGTGCCGGCTACATCAAATCCGGCAGGTCCGATATGCGTTCCCACGCAAGGGCGTGGGAACGCGGCACAATCCGCAACAATGATCGGAACCGCTGTCAAAGTCTTTGGATCAGGTATATGTAAACGGGTACTTTGCTTTCATTTTGGATTTCATTCACCAACGGAAGCAGCTCCCGTTTCTTGGGACTGTCCTTCAACGGCGACAGGTACACGGCTCCTTTATTCTTGGAAGTGGACGGTACGTCTCGAAGAAGCTCCTTGATGGACATATAGTGCTCCGGAGACAATCCGGCTCCCATGACAAAATTACCTGTAATTTCTATATTTTCGTAACAAGCATTGACATGGAGCATTTTTTTGAATGCTTCACGAACTTTCGATTCAGTGATCGGTTTTCCTATCAAAGCCAATGTTGGTGAATCGAGAGATTCGAGACCCGTATTTATGTAAGTATGGAATGGAAGCCTGTTGATATTTTCAAGGAATGTGTCACTGCATTTCAAAAAAGAATCCACGCTTCCAAACATAAACAGTGAAGGTTTTTTGCTGTTTGTTTCAAAATCAAAATATTTACAGACATTTGAAGCTGCAAAAGAAATGGTTGCCTCACCGGCTTGAAGCGCATCATGATTTCCCAAAAACACCGCGTTGCAATTTTGTATGTTGCGCCCATAAAAGGATTTGAGCTTTTTGATTTGATCGAGAATCTGCTCTTGAGAGCGAACCTGGAACTTTTGAGATGATTTCACGCAGCAAAATTTGCAATGGTACAAACATCCGTCGGATATGTTGAGGGGTATCACTTCATAATCAACATGGCGTGTGTCGGGAGGAAGAACCGATACACGCCCCCCTATGATTGAATGCAGCTCCTGAGCACGTTCATGGAGCACCGTCTCATTGTTGTATAAAATATCTTCAATGAGCTTTTTCGATTTGAAACTGAACCGGTCTTTTTGCACACCGTAAAGACTGGCGTACAGCTGGGACCATGCGCCAAAGGCATTCATGATTCCCGTGTTTGAAAAGTAATTGACTTCCCAAATCGGATTGCTGGGATACGGAAGGCACGGCAGGTAGTATTCTCCAAGCCAGGAAATGATGCCCTTGGCGCTGCTGTCATCCCCGACCGTGTAATAAACCCAGTCATTGCCGTCCGTTCGCTTCAGCTGCTCGGCCGGATGGGGCCAATCCACATTGAGACCTCGTATGAATTTGATTTCACCATTCAAATTGAAAACAAATTCGTACTCGGAGGTTTTGACCTCCGAGTACTTCCCATAGCGCAGCGGGAAACTTTCCCTGACGATTGTACCGGGGCCATGCTTTTCCACGTTGATCACAAGGTTGCAAGCACCCATACCCACCATACCCATACCTGTGCCCATGGTTCCAATACCGCCGACTCTCTGAATCATCCCGGTCATGCTCCTTGATTTTCCGAATCTATTTTTCTCCTTTTGACAAACCTCTCGTTCCCAAGCTCCAGCTTGGGAACGCCTTTTATTGTGGAACCTCTGCCTTCCACCCGCTTCGAAACGGGAAGCTGGAGCTTCCGGGCAAGTGTGTTCCCAAGCTCCAGCTTGGGAACAAGAAAGTTGCACATGGCGTAATGGCGTCAGAACGAGACCTTCAGCCCTCCATAAATCCATCGGCCCGGCATGGTCCAACCCGCCTCAGAATAGTCCTTGTCGAGAAGGTTTTCCACACGTATCCAGGCTTCATAGTTTTTGAGAAACTTGTAGGTGACGGCGGCATCCACCGTGACGACACTGGGTTCCTTCCACCGCACTTGATTCCAGTTGGGGTCGTTGAGGGGCACGATCTTCTCACCCTGCCAGTTGACTCGGACGGAGGTGGTCAGGTCCTCGGGAAAACGCACCGTGACCGTCCCGCTGACCTTGTCTCGGGGCATGTACTCGCGCCGCGTCCATAATCCCGTTTGATTGTCCTTGTATTCGGGATTGGCGTGGGTGTAGGCCACATTCAACTGGAGCCATTCCCAGGGGGTGATGCGGGCATAGGTTTCGATGCCTTGCGTTTTGGCCTTGGTGGCGTTGTTGTACTTGTTGAGTATGCCGTCGTAGATGATCAAGTCGTCAAAATCGGTTTGAAACCACGTGACGCCCGCGATGAAGGCTCCATCCAGCAGGCTTTGCTCCACGCCGACTTCATAGCCGATGCTTTCCTCGGGCTGCAAATCGGGATTTCCGATGGTGATGAGTCGGCCGTTCGAGAGATACCCTCCGTAGATTTCGTAGAGAGAGGGGGTGCGGTAGCCCGTGCCCACAGTGCCGTATATCTTGGTGCCGGTCTGTTTGAAAATGTAGGCTGCGGAAGCTTCTCCCACCAGTTTGGAGTCGAACTTCTCGTGATGGTTGTAACGTCCTCCCAGGGCCAGCAGGAGGGATTCATCCAGGAATTTGAAGCGTGCCTGGCCGAAAAGGTCCCAGGAGTACCAGTTTTCCCTGTAAAAAACGGAGCTGTAATCTCCTGACCAGGAATCACGCGGTTCCCTGCCGTAATATCTTGCCAGTTCGTAATCAGCTCCCACCAGGAAGGACAGCCATTCGGTCGCGTAAATGTTGTGCTGGGTTTCCAGGTAGGTGGTCGAGCCGTCGTAGTAGGAGAAGTCCCCAACGGTGCTGGAATTGATGTAATCACGCTCCGTCTCCCCGTAAGCACCCTTGAGCGTGTAGTCCCAAACGGGAGATACGGAGTGAGAAAACGTGAGCCCATGCTGAAACATTTTGCCGTCGCGATACCTGTCGGGGTCGGCCATGGTTTTGAGCAGGTTCCCCTGGGCATCCAGGCCTGGATTGACTCTACTCAAAGCCAGCTGCGAATCGGAAAACAGGGAGCTGTATTCGATGGTCATGTCGGGCGTGATGCGAAATCCAGCCCCTACCGTATAGGCCAGATTTTCGTAATAGAAACCGTGAGAACCTCCATTATTCTGCCCCTTGGTGGTCATGTACATGGGGTTGATGTCCAGGTAAAATCGATCTTCTCCATATTGCAGGCGGCCGCCGAGCAAATAAGTGTTGCGGTCTCCCATTTCCGTGCGCACTTCACCGCCGAAACCCTGTTTCCACTTTTCGGGCACGATGTTGATGACGCCTCCCATGGCCTGGGACCCGTATAGAGTACTTTGGGTTCCCTTGAGGATTTCCACCTGTTGCAGGTTGCCTCCCCCGTAAAGATCGCTGATGAAATACTGCCACGTGCTTTGAGTGTCCGCGGCATCCCGCATGGGAAAGCCGTCGTACTGAAATTGAGTGTGCTGGCTGCCGGCTCCCCGGATGCTGATGAGGGAATGCTGTCCCGGTCCTCCATTACGCCTCAGAAAAACACCGGGCTCCCCGCTGATCAGATCGGGAATGGAATAATTCTGCTGAGCATCCCGGTCTTCAGCCGTTACCACGCTGACGCTCTTGGTGGTCTGGGACAGGGGCGTTTCCACCCGAGTGGCCGTCACCACCACCGTTTCCACTTGATGCGCTTTTTCCCCGGTGGAGGCAGAATCCGTGCCCCCCGTTCCCTGAGCTTCCGTAAATCCTGCGGAAGCCAGGAACAAAATCCCCATGATCGTTCCTAACTTGCTGCTACATCGACTCATTTCTCTTTTCCTCCCTTTTGGCCCCCCTCGCTCCTTCACCAAGAGCTTCGGGGGCCGCGCCACATGGTTCACTTCCCCGGGACGGGCTTCGGTTCTTGCCGGGAGCCCCCACCCGCCCCACCTCTCGGGAATGGGCACCTGCCCCATTCCCATTTCACACGACTACAGCTGCGCCTTTCTACTACAGTTGCTGCGCCTTTCTCGTTCCCAAGCTCCAGCTTGGGAACGCACTTGCCTTGGAAGCTCCAGCTTCCCCTGTGTCCAGCGCTCCCACCCTTTCCACACAAACCCCGGGCACTGAAGCCGTCTGAGCTGGTGAAGAGGACCAGGGGCAGCCGACATCCATGCACAGAGAGGAAGCCGGAGCTTCCGGGCACTTTCGTTCCCAAACCGGAGCTTGGGAACGAGGAGATCTGCCGCACTTTACACTTCCATCGTTTCCTCGATGTCCCCTTCCACTTCCAGGTAAGCGTCTTCCAACTGCCGACGCATGTCGTCCGAAGCATTCCACATGCCCCTTCGGGCGGCTTCCAGCAACTTGTCGAGGATGTTTTGCAGGGCGTAGGGGTTGACTTGCTTGAGCCACTTTTGCATTTCCTCGTCCAGGGCGTATTTGAGCGCCACGCGATCGTACATCCAGTCTTCCATCACGTCCGCCGTGGCGTCCCAGCCCAGGAGGATGTCCATGACCTTGGATATGTCTCCCGCGCCCTTGTAGCCGTGCCGCTTCATTCCCTCCAGCCATTTGGGATTGAGGAGGCGCGAACGGAGCACATGGCGGGCTTCTTCGTTGGTGCTTCGGAGCTTCACGCGCCCGGGGTCCGAGGCGTCTCCCACATAGGACACGGGAAGACTCCCGCGAACCGTCGCGGCTGCGGCGATGAGTCCCCCGTGGTAGTTGTAGAAGTCCGTGCAGGAGAGCATGTCGTATTCCCGTGAGTCTTCGTTCTTGACGGTCACGTCCATGCGGGAGAGCAGGCGCCGGAAAGTTCCCGGTGTTTGAGTTCCGTAGTGGCCCTGTCCGTAGGCATGAGCCGAATAGCGGATGTAAGCGTTCCCCAGGTCTTGCCGTGTCTGCCACTGTTTGGATTCCACCAGTTCCGCCACTCCCGCTCCGTAAGTTCCCGGAGGACAGCCGAAAACGCGAAGAGTGGCCAGCCGCCAGGCATCTTCTTCATCGAGCCCCTCCTTTCCGTATTCCTCGATGTCCGCCAGCACGTGGCGCCGGATGAAGTTGGAATCCCCCGTTTCTTCCAATGCCGCCGTCATGCGCACGGCATCGTCCAGGAGATGGACCAGGTTGGGGAAGGCGTCTCGAAAGAAACCGGAAATGCGCGGCGTGACGTCGATGCGGGGGCGTCCCAGCTCTTTGGATGGAATGATTTCGAGCCCGCTCACCACGCCGCTGGGCTGCCACACGGGCTTCACGCCCAGGAGGTAGAGGATTTGAGCGATGTCGTCCCCTCGGGAGCGCATGGTGGGGCCTCCCCAGACGATGATGCCCACGTTTTCCGGATAGCGCCCTTCTTCTTCCAGGTAGCGCTGGAGGAGAGCGTCTCCCAGGGCTTTGCCCGTTTCCCAGGCGGCCGGGGTGGGGATGATGCGCGGGTCGAGGGAATAAAAGTTCCTGCCCGTGGGAAGAATGTCCGCCTGTCCTCGCGTGGGAGCCCCCGAAGGACCGGACGGAACGAAGCCGCCCGATAGCGCCCGCAGGCAGGCGTCGATTTCTTCCGTGGCGCGCTGAATGTTGGGCACCAGGACAGTGGCCGCATAATGGAGCACCCGTTCCATGCGGGGAAAGGGACTGCCCCAGTGTTCTTGGACAATCCGGGGTACGGCATCCGCCTTAAACCGCCTTGCGGCCAGGGCCTTCACGAGATCGACGGCATGCCGATGCGCTTCGGCGATGAGTTGGCCCCCGGTCTTTCCCCCGCTTCCCGCAATCACCTCTCCGCGAGATGCAAGAAGATCGTCGTGATGGTATCCCATGGCGGCGATGACTTCTTCCCTCAAGGAGGGCACGTCCCCATTGCCCAGGCGCGTCAGTTGAACGAGGAATTCCACCAGCCGGTCCCCCTCGGGAGGCTGCCCCAGCACGTGCAGGCCGTCGCCGATCATGGTGTCGGCAAGTTCCGAAAGGTAGGCATGGAGGCGCCCGATAAAACGGTCTACATCCGCCAGAGCTTCCTCTCGGGTCAACTCCAGATCGTGGTGCAGATCGGCCCCTTCCACCGCATCCCACAACAGCCCTTCGAGGATGCGAAGCTTGGACGGGTCCTGCCGGGCGGCTTCCGCGTATTCGGCCATAGTGCGCTCGACCTGGGACATTTCTTCGTAGAGGTCCGCGTTGGTGAAGGCGGGGGTGAGATGATCCACGATGCAGCAATAGGACCTTCGTTTGGCCTGAGTGCCCTCGCTGGGGTCGTTGATGATGTAGGGGTAGATGTTGGGGAGGTCCATGATGGAAAGATCGGGGAAGCATTCTTCGCTGAGCCCCAGGGCCTTGCCGGGGAGCCATTCCAGGGAGCCGTGCTTTCCCACGTGGAGGACCGCGTCCGCCTGGAACACGTGCTTGATCCAGCGATAATGAGCCAGGTAGTGGTGAGGCGGGGAAAGGTGGAGGTCGTGGAGAATGGCTTCCGGGTTTTCCAGGTACCCTCGGGGCGGCTGGATGGTGAGGAAGACGTTGCCGTTGAGCAGCCCCGCGAAATGGAGGGTGTCTTCATGGACGAAGAGGTTTCCGGGCATTGTTCCCCAATTTTCCACCATTTTTTGCCGCACGGCTTGAGGAAGAGCCTCGTGCCAGGGCAGGAAAACTTCCCGGTCGGCGGAGGCTTCGGATTTTTCGGCCATCTGATCCGGAGTGAGCCAACGTCGGTCGCAGGTCATGCGCCGGAGCATTTCTTCGGCCAGGTGATCCCCATTGTCGTAAAGCCGCTCCAGGTGGTAGCCTTCCCGGTCCATGGCGTCCAGCAGGTGCTTGATTCCGGCAAAACTGTCCAGCCCGGCGGCGCATCCGATGCGGTCGTTTCGGGGCGGGTAGTGATGGAAGACGACGGCCACCCGCTTTTGATCGTTGGACTTGCGGGCGAGCTTCGCCCAGTTGAGCGCCAGGGAAACGCAGGCGGCCACGCGGTCGGGAATGGGCTTCAGGCGATTGAGCAAGCCTCCCGTGACGGGATCCACGGAGTCTTCCTCCCGAGTGGCCACGGGGACATGGATGAGCGCTCCGTCGAATTCGGGCTGAGCCGCCTGGAAGGTCACGTCCATGACGGACATGCCCTGATCGCTTTCCTTCCACACGGCAAAGGGATTGGAGCTGTTCATGGCCTGGACGACGGGGACGTTCAATCGTGGGAATACGGTCGAGTAGCCCGGTTGCGTGAGGGTCATGGACATGGACATGGCGTTGATGAGGACCTGTATGCGCGGTGAGTCTCCATCCATGAACCAGGTGGAAACGATTTCGTCCGAACCCCGGTTGCCCAGCAAGTCGTCTTTGAACCGCATGCTGAAAACGGCCAGGGCGTTGGCGCCGCGTCTTTCGATTTCCTCGATGAGCGCATCAATGTGGGCCAGGTTTCCGTTGAGCCACTGGCTTTGGAAGAACCACAGGCCCACCGTGGGCTTTCGAGGGTCCATGAATTCCCGGAGGTAGGCGTCCACATCCTCCACGTAACCCCGATCGGGATGGTACAGTCCTTCTCTGAGCACGGGCACGGGTTCGGGAACGGGCTTTTCCGTTCCTCGAAGATGGTTTTCCAGGAAGGCCAGCGCTCTTTCCACGTTCACGGCCCCGCCGTAGGCCAGGTAGCGGTGCAATGCTCCCCAGGTTCCCTCGGGAATGCCGTCCGAATGTTTTTGCGCCAGGAGCACGGCTTCATCGTCCCCTCCCATGGGCTGAATGTGCAGATGAGGGGCTCGGGTGGGAGCGGATGCCCGTGAATCGGCCGCTCCCGGCTCCTCACCGGAAGCTGCGTCATGGGCCTGCGCCTCCGGGTATTTCCCGAGAGCCTCCAGGAGAGGATCGAAGGCGGGGCAGGAAGCTTTCCCCCCGTGGAGCGTCACCACGACGGCATCGGCCCGGAGGGCTTCCTTCACGAAGGCCTCGACGCGAGCCTTGTCGAAGAGCTGACTTTGAGTGCGCGCCGAGACCGAAATGCACCCACCGACGTCACGAAAGTGCGACACACCTCGACTCAGGGAAGGCAGTTCCCCCCCCGTGGCACTGAAATAAACGAGCTTCAGTTCTTTCATGACCCTTCATCTCCTGCAAATGGCTCACAATGATGTGATAAATCAGGCACATGGGGAAGGCGCCCGGTGAATCGGGTCCATGTTCGAACGCTGATCCAAGATTTCATCTCCCCCTTGCGTCGTGTTCTCCGGTCCGGCATCCTGGTCCCTTCCCCGCCGGATTCCGGGCAAAAAAAAATCCCCGGAGCTAATAAGCTCTGAGGATTGCACCCGTTTCCACTTGGTCCATCATGGGGTCATCGTATATTTCCACGTACCGATAACCTTGTCCGCATCAGGCAGGTCTTCTGACTCTCGGATCATCCTACTTTCCGAACCTTCCCATTTCTCTCGAAACAGTGGCTTGCTTCGGATTTCGTCCCCGATCACAGCGGCGGGACCGCTCCCGAATTTCACGGGATTCCCTTATTAAGCAATAACAGCACCTGACGGCTTCATTCAATTGTCACAATTCGGATAGCACGCCCCCGCAATGTCTGTCAAGAAAGGAAATGGCGGCTCACGGCCCGCTCCCCTTGGGACTCCATTCCGGCGGGCTTTCAGAAGCCGTCTTAAAAATGGGGAGTGGAACTTCTCGCCGTAACTTCAGTATAGGCAAACACCGTCATTCCTGCAGATTTCAAGCCGGAATCCAGCCCTGCGCAAAAACCGGATCCCGGCTTGAAACCTGCCGGGATGACGGGTAACGGAATTTTCAGACAGTTTCTCAGGCCCCTCGTGCCGACCGCCTTTTTGGCAAGCGGCGGGACAGTTTGTGGAAGTGTTCTAAAAAAGGTTGATCTGCTCCATTTTTGATTGATCATGAATAAGGATTACGGATATTCTCATGTCCTGAAAAAGCGCTTGTTATCGAGGCGGGCACCCAATGGCACCCCGGCAAAAGGCGGGCCGTGGGAAATGTCAAAAATCCGCAGGGTTCCCGACGCTCGATACGTGGGTGCGAATCATGATCGTGGAAGCGTCCGCGTGACCCGAAAGTTCCCGTACCGTGCGGACATCATGGCCTGCTTCCAGCACATGAACGGCGAAGGAGTGGCGCAAGGCATCCGGCTTGCAATTTTTTTCGGACATAAAACCACACAATATCTGTTAGCCGCGTATAGTCAGTCACAATGAGGAGATATTTGATGAAAAAGACAGTCTGGATTTCGTATGATCTGGGAGTGAAAGGAGACTATGAAGGGCTCTATTCCTGGCTCGATAACCATAAAGCCAAAGAGTGCGGAAACAGCGTAGCCGTTTTGGATTATGAGTATGCTGACGCTCTCGCAGAGGATCTACAAAAAGACCTGTCCCAAAACGTAAATCTTGCCAAGCATGATCGTGTCTACATAATTTGGCGCGAAGACTGCAAAATGAAAGGCAAGTTTCTATTTGGAAAACGTAAGGCTGCCCCATGGTCGGGTTACGGTTCTGAAGAACCTCAAGTAGATGAGGAAGTGCAATGATATGGCAAAGAATCTCTTGTTAGATAGTGGGTTTTGGTACGCCTTGTATGATGACAGAGATTCCCATTACGAGGATGCACAGATCCTTGTCGATCTCCTGGATCTCCATAATCTGATCATTCCTTGGCCCTGTCTTTACGAAACTCTCAATACAAGGTTTGTGAGGAGGCGTGCTTGGCTTAACAGCTTCTCGGTATATGCAATGCGCAAGAATACTGTGCAACTCGCCGATGACGAGTATCGCTCGCATGCTCTGGAAAAGGTTTTTGGGAGTCAAACCCCATGGCTGTCTCTAAGCCTGGTTGACGAGGTCATAAGAAGTGCTCTCTTGGATCCGAATATCAAAATAGATGCGATGATCACCTTCAATGAGAGTGATTTCTATGACATTTGTTACTCGAGAAATATAGAATTGATTGGTGGCTAACGTAGCAATCAACCGGATGCGCCAGTCCTTGGCTTGTCAGGCTCAGAGGCGTATTCCCGCGTCAGTACCACTTCGGGCGCGCCGGTTATCGCAATGTGTGTGCCGGGCATGGCACGGAATTTACGAGGTGAAAGTCCTCGTGCCGGGTTTTCGTGGGGTAGGAGGGAAGCTGAGTGGACATAAGGCCGACAAGAGAAACCGGGCTGCCTGGAAAGATAGGCGGTGCGTTGACTTGGGAATTCCCGACCGAATGTCCGGTTGGTGAAGAACGGTTGATGGAAGAGATTCCGGAGCGCAAGAATTCGACCAGGATTCACG
>CAZRWT010000034.1:0-33667 GCA_964603955.1 uncultured Syntrophobacteraceae bacterium | reverse complement strand
CCGGGAACCGTGCCCTGAGCGTCCTTGAAGATGCGCCTTTCAGACTGTTCACGACAGGCCATGGATACTCGGCGGCACATCGATCACCCTGGCCGCACCGGCAAGCAAGAAGAGAGCAAACTTTTTGTCCTGGACCGGTTGCGATTTCACGGACGCATCGGCAAGAACCTGTACCGTAACCATGAACAGCGACAAGACGGTAACGGTGAGTTATGGTGGAGACATGCTCAAAATTTTGCCCGGCGTGTTGATGTTATTTCTGGATGAAGGAGAAGGAGAATAGTGTTTTTGATTGGAACTTTAAAGAGGAGGATAGCCGTGTCCAATCTCAAGGAACTTTGTTTTTTTAGGATACTCCCGGTCTTTGTACTTGTTCTCCAACTGGCTTTTCCGGCAGGTTCCCTTCAAGCAGCCGAATCTCCAGGCAAGAAAGCGGTCGTAAACTTTTTCCTGGAAATGCCGCAAGAACTCCAAAACGCAAAAGTTATCGATAGCCCCATGGCCCGTGAGAGTTTTTTACGTGAACACCACCTTTCCAGTCGGGATGTGGAGGCGCTCCATGCGGCAAAACGTTTTCGAACCGTCACGATCAACGAACAGGCCCTTGAACCTCGGGCATTGGTGAAAGGTACGACTCTATACCTTGGCCTGTTTCATGACGTTGTCTTGCAGGCCACCGTTGTCGGGGTCCAAGAGAATGTCAACGGGGTCAGCTCGGTCATGGCCAGGGTCAAGGACAGTGAGGCCGGCTATGTGCTTTTATCCATAGCCGACGGCAAGGTACTGGGCTCCATCAGGCTTCCGGAGTATGGGTGGGAGTTTGAGCTGAGCACGCTGCCGGGATTGTCCGGGCACATTCTTCAAGAAGTCGATCCGGCGCAAAAGGACGAACTCATGCCGGGCCCTCCGCTGATCCCTCCCGGCATCGCTGACGTTCTCGATCCCCTCTCTTCTCGATTGCGGTTACAGGCGGACACGGGCGGAGATATGGGCATCGACCTGATGATCGTGTACACTCCCGCCGCAGAGGATTGGGCAGAAGCCAATGCCGGCAGTATCGAGCACGTCATCGGCCAGGTGATGTCACGAGCTCAGATTGTTTTGGACAACAGTCGGGTCGGCATCACTGTGCGCCTCGTGCATTCAGCGAGGATATTATATACTGAAAGCGGTGATTCATTTGTTGATATCGAGAGGTTCAGCAAAACCGATGATGGTTACATGGATGAAGTACATGACTGGCGCGATACTTACGGTGCGGATGTGGTGAGCCTGTTGGCCCACGTGAGCGACGTGGGAGGACTCGGTTGGTTGTTGAACGATCGCGACGGGTCGCCCAATTATGCGTTCAACCTCAATCGTGTTCAGCAGTCCCACAACACTTACACGGTCATTCATGAAATAGGTCACAATATGGGGGCACACCATCATAAGGAGCAAAATGTTGAACCCGGGCCGATGGAATGGTGGAACTGGGAAGAGAATACCTGGTCCGCAGGTTGGCGTTGGAATGACGGCAACGACGACAGGTATTGCTCGGTGATGACTTACGAAGATGGTCGGTACTTTCCGGACGGGCTGACTCATGTAAGGGTTCCCTACTTTTCAAACCCGGAGGTCGTTTATGAAGGGGAACCCACAGGGCATGCCACACATGGCGATAATGCACGCACATTGAGAGAAATAAAAAACGTCATCGCAAATTATCGATCTGACAAGAGAATTCTCCATGTGAATTCTTCGTCGAATGCACCCGGTGTTGCCGTCACGGCCAATCCGGAAACCTACGCAGGGACGACGGATTACTCCAGGGCGGGCATTCCCGGCGGCACGACCATCACCCTGGTCGCCCCTGAAACCAGCGGCAGCAATAACTTTGCTTTCTGGACCGGTTGCGATTTCACGGACGCATCGGCAAGAACCTGTACCTTAACCATGAACACCGATAAGATGGTAATTGTGAGTTACGCCGGGGGCGTTCCCAAAATTTTGCCCGGCGTATTGATGTTACTTCAGGATGACGAGCAGCCGTGAAGAGAGGTGGACGCCCCCATCCTCCTCGAATTTCTCAAGGCCTGGGGGCGGATCACCGTCGAGGGGCGGAGAAGTGTGGCTGTGCGAGAGCAAATGGCGTCGGAACCGCAAGGTCGGCGTCAATGATGTCCGGTCGTTGCCGGCCAAGGGCTGCCGGGTCACGGAAGACAAAGGCGATGATTTGCGACTCCTGCGGCTCTGGTTCTTCTCCCACGGCGGCTTCACGGCGGAAGCGCAAACCCTGATGACCGATCAGGGCGTCCTCTGGTGCGACCGTGACGATTTGAACGCTCTCCTGGCCCACGTAGAGCTCAAGCGCCTGCCGCAAATCCATGGGGAAGACGTGCCGGAGGAGGATGCTGCTTCCGGATGAACCGGAGGAAAAAGGAGCCATGGACCTTGCCCCTGCATACTCCGTTCGTCTGTCGGGTTGCCGTAACCGCCCATCAGGGGAAGCCGGCAAGGTACAAAGGAAGGTACCGACGCATCGAATTGGGGCCGTTTCTTTTGCTTATCGGCATCCATTTGATGGGAAACCCTTTATTTTGCTTATTGCTTGCATATTCCTGCCGTATTCCATTCGAAACTTCCTTAAAATGGGAACAACCGTAGTATTCATGATTGACACCCATCCAGGTGTCTGCTAAACGATATTGACCTTGAATGATACCCTAAAATGGCGATGCCTGTCTCAGGTGTGTTTCCCGTGTAGTGCAATGGCTAAAAGCTTTTCGTTGTCGGCCCTTAGGGGCGAAATCACCGCTACCCAACCCCAGGTCGGTTCACGTTGGCGACGGTGCTTTGGGATATGGCTTTAAGGCTCCCCATTCTCATGGTAAGTTTGATCTAGATATGGGGTGTCTAAAAATGGCCTTTTGGGGCCAATTTCAGTGCCTGGAATTTTCAAAAGGCAAAGGGAGGTGAATATGACACAGAGTGAACACAACACAACGTCTGAGGCGACAAAATGTCACCAGTTCAGAACCGGATATAATGCCCATATTTCCATAGCGGCATGCTGGTGTCAGTTGAAATGTCGTCGGCTGATTCAGGTTTCTGCTGCCATTTTAATTGCTGCTGCTTTGATTTGGGCAATCGCACCTCCGTCCCATGCAAGTCAACGGCAACGTGTTATGCCCGGTGTTCTGGCTCTGCTGCTCGATGGGCAGGAATCCCGTGACATCCGGCTTCAAAATACGAGACCTGCAGATGTCTATCTCTTTTATCTGGATGATCTTGGCATTGACGAGACAGCGGTGGTCGCCAAAACTTCCGGTTGTCTGATCGATGCACTTGTTAAAGACGGAAGCCTGCGTATCGCCACCGACGAGAATGCTGGTAAAGACCAGGAGGGCACGGTCACGCTCACAGTGGGAGCATCGTCCATCGTTTTGACAACCACTGTGCAGGCTGCATTGCCCACGGATGTCCGGGTACACCAAGATGCCGACGAAGACGGGTCACCATCTTCGATCACTTTTCCCAAGCTCAAAATTACCGGTCTGGGTCCCAATAACGAACTGCTCGGAAATGCTTTAAAATTTCACATTCCCGGCGCTCCTCTACTCGACACCGAACTTAGCAAGGGGTTCATGGTCGATGGCAACGATAATGACGTTGGTATGAAGTCACTGTGGTCCTACAATCCAGCCGATTCAAGCTTCACTATTTCCGAAGATGGGATGGTTCAACTGATGCAAGGTTTACAGGGGGGGGTTGTAAAAGTTGACTTGTATTTTGTTTCATATGATCGAGAGTTTGCTGTAGAATACCGGTTTCTGGCTATCCGGCCGTCTGCAAATATTAGGGGCAGGGTCTTGTACCCCGATGGAGGTCCGGTAACCGGCCTGAGCGGGCGCAAAGTTTTAGTGCGAGGTGCCGATACAGACTTGAGGCGGGTCGTCACTGTCGATGCCGAAGGCACATTTCTCGTCCCCGATGTGATCCCCGATGTTTACCACCTCTCCCTGCTGGAGCTGAAAAAACCCGATTGGGTTTCCAGCATTGCAACTGTTTCCAACGATTCCACGACGGTTGAAGTAACGCTCGAATATCATGACCTTCCTGATGAAGAATCTTCTGAAAGATATTTTGACACTCCGAACCCTCCAAACCAAAGGGTCTCACAATTCCCTGAACCATGTCCGCCGCCGGATGGGTCTCATTGCTATTCATCTAAGGTTCATGCGTCCAGTGATTGCCAAATGTGCGGTGGATTATTCAATGCTGGAGATCGTGTCAGCTCACTCAAAAATAATCCTGACAATGCAAATGGTATTACTGTGAATCATCATGGTACTGTCATATGCATACCCGATTTGTTTTCCGGGTGGATTTTAATCAGTTGGGATAATTGGCAAAGTGGCCATCAAGGAAATGGATATTGCACATGTCCTGTCCAAGGATCGCCTTTGACTGATTACTCTGGCTGGTATGTATTGTGTGATGATATATCTAAATCCGATATTATAATAACAGATGCTTCTATATCATCATTACCAGGCCAAGATAACATCATCGCACCAGTTAAAACACAAAATAATCTGACAGGGCATTATATTTCCATATCAACGTCCAATAATATAACCAAAATAATCGGTGAGCTTAAAAAAACTTTCGTTCCACTTACGATCAAGTTGTCCGGTAACGCCGATAAAGCAGAGATCACGGAAGTGAACGTAGGGTTTCGCCATAAAGGTTCAACGGGCGAGATAGCTTTTGCGGCAGCCAATCTGCTTGCATCCAATCCCCCCCCCGTGATCTCCAAAGGAAGAATATCCTTTCCGGGCATTGTGATGCCGCCGATGCCGGACTTGAAGATGGACGGCCGCCCACTGGAGTTCTTCGTGCGCGTATCGGGGAAAATCGGTCAGGTGGAATTCAGAACGAATCCGAATGATGGCGGGCGGGTATCTTTCCAGGGTAAAACGGATTTCATCCCTTTGTATCTTGCCGGTGAAGAAAACGATCTAAGGATCCGGCGCTACGGTCGCCGGGATCCAGGCGGGGATTCTTGGGCAACATATAAATCCATTGAGTGGCTCAGAAGGGATGCACACAAAAATTTTCGATTTGACGATATAAGTGCTGTTCACGTTGCTCAAACGGCAGACGGTCGATCTATTTTAAATCACAGCGGGCACTCCGATGGACAGCAAATCGACTTGCGTTATGACAATGGGGATGGCACCTATGGGGATAATTTGGGCGGCTTCGATAATGGAACGCATATTAAGAAGTTGCTTGATGATGCAAGTAAAGGTGTCAATCTTGATGCTGCCAAAAAATGGATTACAGCCAATCGCAATTTAATCGAGTCGCAGGCGAATGCTGTTGGCACCCGTGTTGTCTATTTTGGAGACGGTTGGATGATGAAAGCTCTGGTTGATGGTAAGTTCCCTAATGATGTCGACATTCCCGGCATGGGCAAGTGGACGCCGCCGGGTAAAGCGAAAGGCATTCCGGGCCATTTGCATCATTGGCACATCAGTATAAAGTGAGACATGGGCACGATTACCGTACATTACGTGCTCCATGAATTACCAGGATCACTCCCCCCAGGTTGGAAGCGTCTTATTTCGCCGTTTTGGCTGGGGGGGGGCGAAAACCGGGAACGTCCGGGAATGATCCGTTTTTTGTACAGCTTCATGGTCACGGGCAACCTGAATCCCGTGGCAGTGTTCGGCCAGGCGAAGGAGGCTTACGAGATAACGGTTCTGGCAGCTCCCGCAGAGGGAGGCACCGTGGGCGGCGGTGGTACTCACGCCCATGATCGGCAGGTGACGGTGCAGGCTCTTGCCCTGGAAGGCTACGTCTTCACCCGGTGGACCGAAGCCGGGGTACCTGTTTCCACCGACGCCCGGTACACCTTCACGGCGCGGCGCGACCGGACCCTGACCGCTCACTTCAGCAAGAAGGCAAGTCTGCCCGGAGTGCTCATGTTGTTGCTGGGCGATGAGTAACTCCCTGTTTTGCGTTAAACTCTGCGGGGGAGTCGTGGTCGGCTTTCACGAGCCGGCCGCAGGTTGAATCGAGCGAGGAGCTAAAGCAAACGGGGCGGTCTCCGGAAAGGGGGCCGCCCCGTTCTTTTGGGAATCAGGTGCCGCAGGAATAGAGTTTCAAACGGATCGTGGGAAAATCATCAGTTTCAGGGTATAATTATCGCCGATTCGCGCAGCCGCCGGACATCACCACCATCAACATTTTGAAGAGGGAGTGGAACATGACCCTGAAAAAGCTACCCATCGGCATCCAGACGTTCGAGAACTTGATCGTCGAAGGTTACTGCTATGTGGACAAGACCCCTTTTGTGGATCATCTCGCTTCCAAGGGAAAGTATTATTTTCTGTCCCGGCCCAGGCGTTTCGGCAAAAGCCTCTTTTTGAGCACCATCAAGGCCGCGTACCAGGGAAAAAAGGAGCTGTTCCGGGGACTCCATCTCGAGCACCACTGGGATTGGGACGGCGTTCACCCCGTGGTACACGTCAGCTTCGGATCGGGGATGGCCCGGAACATCGCCGAACTGAAATCGACCTTCTGGTATGCTCTCCGTGAAAATGCCAGGCAATACGACATCACCTACACCTACAGCCAGGACGAACTCAAGAACTGCTTCGCAGAACTGATCCAGGCACTCCATGACAAGTATGGCCGGAAGGTGGTCGTCCTGGTGGACGAGTACGACAAGCCCATCCTGGACAACATCGAAAACCCCGAGATGGCGGCAACCATCCGAGACGAATTGAAAAACTACTACTCGGTGATCAAGGATGCCGATCCCTACCTTCAACTGGTGTTCATCACGGGCGTGTCCAAATTCAGCAAGGTTTCCCTGTTCAGCGGTCTCAACAACCTCAAGGACATCACCCTGGACGGACGCTACTCGACCCTTTGCGGATACACCCAGGCAGAACTGGAAACGGTCTTCGCCGATTACCTGCACGGGACGGACCTGGAACAGGTCCGGTTGTGGTACAATGGCTACAACTGGTTGGGCGAAGAGGTGTACAATCCTTTCGACATCTTGTTGTATCTCGATTCAAGGGATTTCCGTCCCTACTGGTTCGAAACCGGTACGCCCACCTTTCTGGTCAGGCTCCTGCAAAGCGGCCGATACAACATCGCCCGGATCGAAAACCTTTCCGCCGGGGAAGAAATCGTGGGCAGCTTCGAAGTGGGAGAAATCACCGCCGAAACCCTGCTCTTTCAAGCGGGGTACCTGACCATCAGGGGGTTTTCCCAGATCGGGGCGTTTCGCAATTACCGGCTCGGGTATCCCAACATGGAAGTCAAGGCCAGTCTGAACAACGCCATACTGAGCGAACTGGTGCAGGATCGCCTGGCCAAGACCAGGAACCAGGCTTCCCTCCTGGACATCCTGGCCGGAGACGACCCCGAGGGTCTGCAACCCCTTTTTCATTCCTTTTTCGCCTCCATTCCCCACGACTGGTACCGCAAAAACAAAATCTCCGGATACGAAGGCTACTACTCGTCCATCTTTTACTGTTACTTCGCAGCCTTGGGACTCGATGTCGTCCCGGAAGACACCACCAATCACGGGCGCCTGGACCTTTCTGTTCGATTTGAAAACCGGGTGTTCATTTTCGAATTCAAAATCATGAAAAAGAGCGATCAACCCGGCCCGGCCCTCGATCAGATCAAACGCAAACGCTACGGGGAAAAGTACAAAAAACCCGGCACGACCGTCTATCTCATCGGGGTGGGATTCGATCCGGAAGACCGCAACATTTCCCGATTCGAGTGGGAAATGGGATGACTTGCGAACCGGCGGCCGCTTGCCGGGGACAATTTGATTTTAATTTTAAAGGACTCTATGGCCACCCTTTAACTTTCGCAAAGGAGTGACTGATGGCTAGCTGTTCCACCATGCCCCCCTGGGCCGTCCGGCCCCTGGTGCCCGAACCCGTTTATACGGACCGGGCCGAGCACCTGGAGTACCTCCACCATTACGCCCTGGAAACGATCCCGCGCCGGGCCATGTCCACGGTTCTTCTCGGGCAACGGCGCATGGGCAAGACGGAAATTTTCAAGAGGGTGGTCAACCGGCTGTTTTTCGAGCAGCCCGAGCATGCCGATCCGCAGGCGTCCGTGGTGCCGGTGTATTTTTGTTTCGAAGACAAACCCATGGACCGGTGGGAATTCGCCGAGGTCTATACGGAAAACTTCCTGCGCTGGTATGCGGCCTTTCGGCTGCGGGACGTGGATATTCTTGAACATGCTTCAATGGAGAAGTCCGACTTGAGCTTGTTGATTCGCAACAGGCTGGAAATGAGCAAGGGATTGCAGGGCGCCTTGAACCTGTTCGACGCCCTGCCGGGCAGGGATCTGACCGATCCTGCCGGCCGGGCCTTGCGTTTGCCGCGACAGGTATCCGACCGGGACGAAAGTTCCATTGTCATGTTCCTGGACGAGTTCCAATATACCCGGTTGCCCCAGTACAATGTCGATCTTGTGGGCATGATGCAGCAGGCGGTGGAATCGCCCACCTGCCCGCACTTCGTGACGGGTTCGGCCATGAGCATTTTGGCGGCGGAGATACTGGGCCGGGGGTCCTTGTTCGGGCGGTTTCGCAGCGAACCCATCGGACCGCTGACCGAGTACTGGGGGGCCGAGCTGGCACTGAAGAGTGCCATACACTACCGGGCTCGATTGTCCGAGGACATGGCGCCGGTTTTGGCTTCCCGGTGCGGCGGCAATCCGTTTTATATCACGGCTGTGGTGCGCCAGTCCGTCCGTCAGGACAAAGTTCTGGACAGCGAGGAGCGCATCAACGAAATCCTGGCGGTGGATTTGTCTTCGGGGTTCATCTGGGGTGAGCTGAACGACCAGGTGACCCGGTGGATCGAGCGTATCAACGAGCACGGAATCACCAAGTGGATTCTTTATCTCTCGGCCCTGGAAGAGGGCGAGCGCATCGACCTCGAACGTATCCAACGGCGGCTCTGGGAAAAAGACCGCAAAAGGGTGAGCGTCGAGACCATCCGGGACGTGCTCATCCAGCTTTCCCGGGGGGACCTGGTGGAATTTCTCGAACTGGGCAACTGGTTTCGCAAGGTGGACGACCCCATCCTCCTCGAATTCCTCAAGGTCTGGGGGCGGATCACCGTCGAGGGGCGCCGCGCCTCTGCCGTACACGATGAGCTGCGCACTCTGTACGGCAAGATGCAACGGCGCATCGCCGACCATTTGGGCTACCTGGGCGAAGTGTACATGGCCCAGGTACTCTGGAACAGCCAGGACAAGACCCTGCCCGGCCGCTACTTCCACTCGGACGGGGACATTCCCGTGAACTGGCGCTTCAGCTATATCCACCACCGGGTGCGACTGGGGGCGGCGGCGGACATGGAAGTGGATGTCTATGGGGCGGCGGGCGGCGAAGTGTGGCTGTGCGAAAGCAAATGGCGCCGGAACCGCAAGGCCGGCGTCAAGGATGTCCGGTCGTTGTTGGCCAAGGGCCGCCGGGTTACGGAAGACAAAGGCGATGATTTGCAGCTCCTGCGGCTCTGGTTTTTTTCCCACGGGGGCTTCACGGCGGAAGCGCAAACCCTCATGGCCGATCAGGGCGTCCTCTGGTGCGACCGTGACGACCTGAACGCTCTCCTGGCCCATGTGGGACTCAAGCGCCTGCCGCAAATCCATGGGGAAGACGTGCCGGAGGAGGGCGGGTGATGTTACTTCCGGATGAACCGGATGAAAAGGAGCCGTGAATCGTACCCCCGGATACTCCGTTCGTCCATCCGTTTGATTGCTTCTCGTTACTGCTCGTTCCCAAGCTCCAGCTTTGGAACAGGAAAAACAAGAAAAAATTGGCTTTGCCCGTTCGGAAATGGCCTTATGTGTCCGTCGTCCCTCTCAAACATGTGGAAAAAAACTGCGGGACCCTCATCCGCAGCCGGGATGCGGGCGTTGAAAGCCGGCCCCTTCGCCCCTCGAAAAAATCAGCAGGGTTTCATCCTCATTGCCGTGCTGTGGGTGACCCTGCTGTTGTCCGTTTTTGCTCTCAATTACGCCGTCACTTCCCGGTTGAACGCCCAGCGGGCTATGACGAGCGAGCGGCTCATGGTGGAAGCTCACGTGTTGCGCTCCGCCGTGGCCAGGGCCGAGCACAATCTGCGCAAGTACCTGGCCAACCGGGAGCGCCTCGAACTCCTTGCCGAGTCCTCACCGGAAGATGAGGCCCTCGAGGCGGAACGGCACCTGTTTTATCCACGGTATGAAGCCCATGCCCTCGAGGTGGATGATTTTTCCGTCGAGGTTCGCATGGTTTGGGAAACGGGAAAATGGAATGTCAATACCATTTCTCCCGCCTTGCTGGAGAGGGTTTTGACCGCCTGCGGCATGCAGATCGGGGTGGAAATGACGAGGGTGATGGATGCCGTCCAGGATTGGATCGATGCAGACGACCTGCGGAGGATGGAAGGTGCGGAAACCCCATACTACATGAGCCTGGAGCATCCCTATCCCGCCAAGAACGCTCCGATGGAAAGCATCGAGGAGTTGCTCCTGGTGCGGGGCATTGACGGCGATCTGTTTCACGGCACGGAGGAGCATGCGGGGCTCATTGACTTTTTGACGGTTTTCGGGCAAGGAGAAAGGATGGATATCAACAGCGCTTCGCCCCGTTCCATGCTCGTCGTTGGGGAAATCAGCGAGGAGACCGTCGAAGCTGTAATTCAGGCAAGGATGTCCGGGCGCATCAAGCAGATGTCCGACCTGGCCCCGGTGGTGGAACCTCGGGACTACGAGCTGTTGACCCGGTATTTCGATGTATTGCAGGCCGGGCGTGTCGCCATCGAGGCCAGGGTCGTGGACCCGGACACGGGGCGGCCCGGCCGGCCCTTGCGTGTGGAGTTGAACTTGTAGAGGCATTTCCCTGTGTTCAGTCGATCATCCAACAAGACCACCAGGCTCCAGGGGGTCCGTAAGCCATCGAGTCTCGATCTGCGGCCCAAAGTGCTGGTCCATCGCCTTCTCTCGCCCTTTTTTCCCAATACCTATCCGTTGCTCCTCCTGCCGGACAGGCTCCTGGCCTACGGGGCGATCCCCTATTTCGGCGTTCGGATTCCGGCCCGGCCGACGATGGAAGTGAGCCTCGATCAGTGCGACCCGGCTTCCGCCTGCACACGGGTTCTCAGTTTCCTGCACCCGGCTTCCGACGATGCCTGGTACCTGGGATTGCCCCTCAAGTATTTCAACCTGGTCAAACTGCGCCTGCCCGCCGCCGCCGATGCGGACCTGGGCCAGGCGGTGCGCTACGCTCTGTTGCGCCATGTTCCCTTCGATCTTTCCCTGGCGAAAATCGGGTACGCTCGTGTGGCGGGCACGGAGGAGGTGGAAGTGTCCGTGGCGCTCCATGAGCAGTTGGAAGCCCTGGTGAGCGCCCTGGGCCGGGGGGGCATTCATCCCGCCGGAGTGTTCCCGTCCCTGGCCTACCTGGCGAGGGCTCACGGCAGGGACGGGGTCTATGTCAGTGCCGGCACATCCACGGTGGAAGCTCTGGTGATCCAGGGAAAGGCCATGGTTTTTCATGCCTGGGACGATGTTTCTCCGGCACGAAGCGCCACACGGTTTCTGCAATCCATCAGGCCCCTGCTCGATAACCTTCCGGCTCCGCCCACCCGTGTTCATGCGTGGGAATGCCGGGTTTCGCCCGGGGAGCTGGCTTCGAGCCTGGGGATGGACGTGGAAAATGTGGAGACGATCTTTCCCGAGTTTGGGAGGTCGAAGCTGGAGCGTGCGCCGTTTCGCATCGGCATGGATCAGCCGGAACAGCTGAAAAAACGCAGGCTTTCACGGCATTTGCGTCTTGGAGTCCTGGCTTTGTTCTTCCTGGCCCTGGCCGCCTTGCCTTTGGCGGAGATGCTGGGCAAGAAGGCGCATTTGAAACGACTCGAGGCGGCCATCGCTCAAATCCGTTCCCAGGGGGAAACCGTGGCGCAACGGCGTGGGGAGGTCCAGGACACCACGGAATTTTTGCGGGAGCTGGCCCGGGAAGCTCAAAGCCAACCCATGGTGCTGGACCTGCTCCTGGAACTGACCCGGGTTTTGCCGGCGGATGCCTGGCTGGAATCGTTTTTTTTCACTCAGAACCGGGTGCGCGTCCAGGGACGGGCCACATCGGCCACGGCCATCATCGAAGCCATGGAAAAATCGCCTTTTTTTAAGGAAGTCGGTTTCGAGTCTCCGGTGACCCGGGTGAGCAATATGGATGCTTTTCAAGTCCGTGCGGAGCTGGAGCCATGAGCTTTCAATGGGAGCGGGTGAGGGCGTGGGTGCGCGGGGCGCCTCCCAGGGTGCGGGGGATGCTGGTCCTGTGCCTTGTCCTTGGAGTGATGGTGGCGGCCAGGGGGGTGATCGATGCCTGGACGGCTTATACCGACGGCCTGGACGAGGCCATCGAGATGAAGGCTTTGGAGTATCAACGGCTTTCTCGAAACGTCAGCGGCTGGGCAGAGTCCGGAGAGCTGCATGTCGAAGTCGGTGCTTTCCGGGACGAGGTGCTTTCCACCATGTTCATCCAGGCGGCCACTCCGTCTCTTGCCGAAGCCATGTTTCAGCATGTGGTCAACGAGTGGGCGGAAAAGTCGGGAGTGACCATTCTCACCGTGCGTGTTTTGCCCAGGCAGGACAGGGAAAACTTGAGCAAAATACGGATGGTCATCAACACGCGGTCGGAAATCGGCGCCATTCAGCATTTCATGGAGTTGGTCAGGCAAAGCCGTCGGTTCATCTTTTTCGAGGACCTCGAAATCAAGAGCATCGGCACGCAGGAGCGCCGGTATTTTTATTTCAACGCGCAGCTCGTGGCCTGGACGGTGTCGTGAATCTCGGGAGGGAAGCATGAATCGCAAGTTCAATCCCGGCACGGTGATCAGCCTGCTGCTGGTGTCGGCGACGCTGGTTCTAGCCTGGGCCGGGTGGAATGAGTATCGCCGGCAGGCGGGGAGGTCCCTTGTCTCCGAGGATGCCCAAACGGACGTCCTTTCAGCCGGGGTGATCCAGGAATTGAACACATTGTTTGCCCATATGCCCCCTCCCGTTTCCCGGTTCGACGATGTGACGCAAAAGAATCTTTTTTCACCCGATCGCAAGGCCTGGGAATCGCCCGTGGTTTCGGCGGATGCTCCTTCGCCGGAGCAGAAGCCTCCTCCCCCCCCGGGTCCCATAGGAGTCCGGCTCTACGGCACAACCATTGTCCTTGACCAAAAAAATGCCTTGCTCTATTTTGAACGCTTCAATTCACAACACAAATACCGGGTCATGAAAGAGGGCGATACGGCTCGGGATGATGGGGAGAGGGCTGACGGGCTTGTTTACACCTTGAAGCGCCTGGAGCGGGACAAGGTGATTTTGGAAGACCAACACGGGCGGGAACACACCGTTGGACTGTACGATCACACTCTCAGCAGGCCCCCCCGCCCGCAGGCCATGCAGGCAAGACCGCAGGTTCCGTCTCAGCCGCAGTCTCGGAACCAATCACCATCGGCACCACAACCATGAGCCGTGGGCGGCTCCTTGTCTTGAGTGGCTGTCTGAAAAAATGGGGCGAGGAACTTCTCGTCGTAATTTCGGCATAATCAAACACCGTCATTCCCGCAGTCTTTTGGCGGGAATCCACAGAGGCGCCGGTCTGGATTCCCGCCAAAGCATGCGGGAATGACGGGTAAAGGAATTTTCAGACAGTTTCTGAGAGAGTGTGTTTCATGTGCAAATATGGCCTCATCGCGATTTTGCTGCTGAGCCTTTTCACTGCTTCCTGCGGCACCATGACCCAGCATGCTCGATATGAGGTTCCCGAACCCGGTTCCATAGTGGCCAGGAGGAGCGAGCCTCGGGAAGCCCCATCCCAGTCTGTGTATGAAACCCAGGAGGCTCCTCGTATCGATCCCAGGGCGATTCAGCGACAAATGGACCAGCAGAACCGGCGGTTCAACGAGAGGGTCCGGAGTACCATGGCCGTTTCATCTCAGCGGGGGACTCCCCCCGTGGCGATGCCGCCCGTCGAAGTGCCTGCGGGAGATGCGCAGCCTTTGTCCATCAATTTTTACGATGCCGACCTCCTGGAAGTGATCCGGTTGTTCATGAGCCTGCTGGAAATGAATTTCGTGATCCATCCCCAGGTGAGCGGCCGCGTCACCTTGTCCGTTTCCGATTCCTTTCGTCCCGACCAGATTTTCGATTTGCTGGAAGGCATCCTGCGCATCAACGGCATGGCCATGATCCAAAAGGAGGAGACTTGGGAGATATTGCCCCTGGCACAGGTTCCCAAGCACATTTCCCGTGGGTGGTTTCAGCCTTTTGAAGAAGGGCGGTTGCCCCGGCGGGGACAGATGATCCAGGCGTTTCGCCTGCGCTTCATTTCCGCCACGGAAATGACCAACATCATCAAGCCGTATCTCTCTGAAACCGCTCAAATTTATGCCCACGAATCGAGCGGCGTGATGCTGGTGTGCGACTATCCCCATGCCCTGACCCGGGCGACTCAGCTCATTTCGGTTTTTGACGAAAGTGTTTTCGCCGGTGTTCATACAGCGACGTATGCCTTGAAGTATGTCACGGCGGAAGATGCGGTCAAGGAACTCAACGAGGTGGCCAAAACCTTCGGACTGGGAGCGGACGGTATCGGGGTGCGAGGGCGGGTTTCCTTTCTGGCCCTGGCCCGGTTGAATGTCTTGCTGGCCCTGGCCCGGGACCCGCAGGTACTTGATTTTATTGATTTATGGGTACGGGAACTGGACCGTGAACTGCCCGAGTACATCCAGGAGCAGTACGGGGAAGGTATTTATGTTTATGACGTCCAGTACGGCAACGCGGACGAAATCGTGACGACTCTGCAAGGGCTTTTTGAATACAAGGAACCGGAAAAAGATGAAAAGACGACGCTTCCCCTGTCGGCCAGGGTGCCGGAGGAGTCTCGCGATAAGGCTGCGGAGCCCCCCACTCTGATCCGGGAGCAGCCTTTTCCCACCCCCACCGGCGACAGACCGTCGGCGGCGAGCGGCAAGCTGACGGGCCCCGTGGTGTTCGTGGTGGACGAAGCCGTCAATGCCGTGCTGATCCGCTGCAACTCAGTGGATTACCCGAAGATTCTCTCGGTGATCGAGCGCCTCGATCAGTATCCCCGCCAGGTGCTCATCGAGGTGATCATCGCCGAAGTCAACCTGACCGACGACACCAAGCTGGGGGTTGAATGGCGGCTGGCAAGTTCGCCTGAAGGGCTGTTTCAGGATTTTGGGCTGCAAACGGGCATCGGCGGCGTGTTTCCCGTGGAAAAGGCTCTCATCGGCACAGGCCTTTCCTATGTGATCAAGAGTTCCGAACGGTTTCAGGCGGCTCTCAAGGCTTCCGCCGAAGCGGGACATGTGCGCATTCTTTCCACACCCACCCTGCTGGCTTCGGACAACAAACCCGCTCTCATCAACATCGGCGATGAAATCCCCATCCCCACGTCCCGAATTGTCCGGGACGACGACGTGAGCCTGGACCGACGGTCCACGGAAACCAGTATCAGTTACCGGGACACGGGCATCATCTTGAAGGTCCTTCCCAAGATCAACCGCATGGGCATGGTGCGCATGGAGATTTCCCAGGAAGTGAGCAGCTTGACCGACAAGGTCGTCGAAGGCGTGAACGCCCCTATCATTTCCACTCGTCACACGTCCACCACCGTGGCCGTCAACGACCAGCAGACCATTGTCATCGGGGGGCTCATGAGTCGGCGTCAGTCCGACGGTTCCAGCGGAGTGCCGGGGTTGATCCGGGTTCCCATATTGAAATATTTGTTCGGGTACCAGCGGCAGCAGTTCGAAAATTCGGAGCTGATGATTTTCATCACGCCTCATGTGGTCGCGGGTGAGGACGATTCCAGTTTCATCACCCACAATTTTCTGCAACGGCTCAATACGATCAAGGCGGGCATGTACTGATGAGCCTCATCCAACGCATGATCGATTCCAACCTGGTCCTCAAGCGGGACCTGGACCGGATTCTGGCAGCCAAGGAAAGCCTCGAGGCGCCTCATTTGCTGGCGCTGCGCACGGGGTTGGTGTCCGAAGACGATTACATCCGCCTGGCGGCGGAAACCCTGGACCTGCCCATTTGCGACAGCCTTCCCCAAGGGTTTGACATCAAAAATTTTCCTGGGCTTTCCGCCCCGTTCCTGGAAGAGCACGCCTGTTTTCCCCTGGAACTGACCGACGATACTCTGCGCATGGCGGTTTTCGACCCCTTCGATCATGTGCTTTTGAACAACCTGAAACGGGTGGCTCCCGGCCGTGCCGTCGTGGTGAATGTGTGTCGCCGCAAGCGTATCGAGTCCTGGATTCAGGAGCACCTGGGGATGGGGGAAAGCGAACGCTCTCAGGGTGAGAGCCGGGAAAGCGAGGCGGCCTCGGAGTTCCAGGGGCTGGAGGATATGGAGCATCTCCGGGACCTGGCTTCGGAAGCCCCCATCATCAAGGAGGTCAACCAGTTCCTCACTGCGGCGGTGGAAAAACGGGCCAGCGACATCCACGTGGAGCCCTTCGAGGACCGGATACAGGTACGTTTTCGGGTGGACGGGGTGTTGCACGAGCACCGGCGGTTGCCTCCGCAGATGCACCAGGCTTTGACCACGCGCATCAAGATCATGGCACGGTTGGACATTGCCGAACGCCGCATTCCCCAGGACGGCCGCATCCGGCTCAAAATCGCCGGCAAGACCATCGACCTGCGGGTTTCCTGCCTGCCCACCATGTTCGGAGAAGGGGTGGTCATGCGCGTGCTGGACCAGAGCAGCATTTCCTTTTCCTTGCAATCCCTGGGATTCCCCCGGCGCGAACTCAGCCTGTTCGAAGACATCATCCGGGCGCCCCACGGCATCGTGCTGGTCACCGGCCCCACGGGCAGCGGCAAGACCACCACGCTGTATTCGGCGCTCAGCTCCATTTATTCCGTGGAAAGGAAGATCATCACCATCGAGGACCCGGTGGAATACGAACTGGACGGCATCAACCAGATACAGGTGAACGCCAAGGCCGGCCTGACCTTCGCTTCGGGCCTGCGTTCCATCGTGCGCCAGGACCCGGACGTGATCCTCATTGGTGAAATCCGGGACAAGGAAACGGCGGACATCGCCATCCAGTCCGCCCTGACGGGGCACCTGGTGTTTTCGACCCTGCACACCAACGACGCGGCGGGAGCCATCTCGCGGCTCATGGAAATCGGCGTCGAGGACTACCTGCTGGCTTCGTCCATCATCTGCATCATGGCTCAGCGCCTGGTGCGGTTGCTGTGCGAGCATTGCAAGGAACCCATCATGGCCGAGCCGGAGTTGCTGCGGCGCTATGACCTGGGGGACAACGGCGGCGAGGTGCCCACCCTGTACATGCCCATGGGCTGCAACCTTTGCAGCCGGACGGGCTACCGTTCCCGGACGGCCATTTTCGAACTGATGGTCGTTAACGATACTCTCCGGGAGCTGATTTTGCACAACAAGAGCGTCACGGCCATCCGCAACCTGGCCATGGAGCAGGGCATGACCCTGTTGCGCCAGGACGGGTGGAGCAAGGTGAAAGCCGGCGAAACCTCCATCGAGGAAGTGCTCCGGGTCACGGGGCAGTGAGGGGGGGGCGGGACTTTCAGGGCCTTACATTTCGCACGCACGACGGGGTTGTCCGGTGAGCTTTGATTATGGTCCTTACGAGAGGAAATGATTATGACGTGCAATCTATGTGGAAACGATACATTTATTGATATGAATGCGAGGAAGAATGTTAAATGTGGGAAGTGCGGTTCTTTGGAGAGAACACGTTTATTTTGGATGTATCTTCAAAAGTTGAACATAGATAAAGCATCAAAAATATTACATATAGCTCCGGAAGTCGGCATTTATCGTAAACTATCAAAAATAGTTGATAAAGAAAATTATATTGTTGCGGACTTCGATCCCCGAAGATATCATTTTGTGGATAAATGTGTTAAGATAGATTTATGCCGTTTGGATGATGAGCCTTCTTTTCAATATGATTTCATCATTCATCTTCATGTAATGGAACATACTCCCTGCAATATAGCCTATACACTGTTTCACCTGCACAGGATGCTCAAAAAAGACGGTACACACCTTTGCGTAATTCCTTTCATGAAAGGAAAGTACGATGAATCATTTCAAGATTTAAGCAATGAAGAGCGCATAAGACGCTTTGGGCAACATGACCATGTGCGCCGTTTTGGTAGAGAAGATATCGCATCGCATCTGGGCAAGCTCATCAATGTCCCTGCTGAATTTGATGCGACAAAGGATTTTTCCATTCAAGACTTGCATGCCGCAAATATTCCCGAAAGCCATTGGAAGGGATTTCATATAGGAACGGTTTTGAATCTAAAAAGAATGGATATGAAATTTATTTCAGAATACTAGAACGTGTTGTGTACTTTGAACTGTTACATCCATGACTCACATTTTGCTCCATTTTTTGCTCCATTTGGGTAGGGACAAACTTGAGGGGATGAAAATCTTGCCTTTTTGGGCTTGTGGTGCTTTAAAGGTTTTCTATCTTGACAATGAGGTAGGGCAGGAAATAGCATGTTTGCGTGAGTTCGGTGTCGGACTGATGGATGCTTCATCCAAACCACACTTCAGGAGTACAAGGGTCATGAAAGGGATTGCGATACTCTTTACGGTCGTTTTTGGACTGTTTTTTTTGTCCTCTTCCCGTGTGGTAACGGCTGAGGAAAGAATGTTGAGCGTTGATCTCGATCGGGTGACATTGCAGCAGGGGCTGGAAAGGGTGGCCCAGGCATACGGGGTTGCCATTTCCGTCACGGGACAGGAGCCGCAAAATGTTTTCAGCGTGAAAATCCAAAACCTGTCCCTTCAACAGGCTTTACAGGAAGTGATGAAGCAGGCTAGCGTGATGAATTCGGCCATCCGTTACAATCGGGAACGGAATACGGTTTCCGTCTGGCTGTTGAGCTCCGCCGGATCGGTTGCCGGTGGGCAGGATTTGAACGGCTCGTCCGCTCCGGGTGGTGATCGATCGCCTCTAACGGAAGAGCAATTGGCGTTGCTCCGTGCAAAAAGCACCCTGGCTCTTGCGGAATTGGAGGAGGGTTCGCAGCCGCTGACACAGGAGCAGATCGACAAATTGCGCGAGCGGAGTGCGGCCATCGAGGCGGAGATGGAAGAGGGTTCACAGCCGCTGACGCAGGAGCAGATCGACAAATTGCGCGAGCGGAGCACGGCCGCTGAGGCGGAGATGGAAGAGGGTTCGCAGCCGCTGACGCAGGAGCAGATCGACAAGTTACGTGAGCGGAGCACGGATCTCGATGCGGAGATGGAAGAAAGCGAGCGGCCGTTGGCACCCGAACAGATGGAAATATTACGCGAGCGGAGCGCGGTCATCGAGGCCATGATGTGAAGGAAGAGATGTTCCGCAGTAGAAGAGAAAGGCCATGATGTCCAGGCTGGAAAAAATGGAGTGTCGTATGAATCAATCGAACCGGCGGATTTTTGTTGCCGGTCATCGGGGCATGGTGGGTTCGGCCATTGTGCGAAAACTGGAAGCGCAAGGCCGTTGCGAGATCATCACCCGCACCCGTGCGGAACTCGATCTTACCGACCAGGGGGCCGTGCGGCGTTTTTTCTCCGCCACTCCCGTGGACCAGGTTTACCTGGCGGCCGCCAAAGTGGGCGGGATTCATGCCAACAACACCTTTCCGGCTGAGTTCATTTACGAGAATCTCATCATCGAGGCCAACATCATTCATGCCGCTCACCTGGCGGGGGTGCAAAAGTTGCTCTTCCTGGGGTCGTCGTGCATTTACCCCAAGCATGCCCCGCAGCCCATGCCCGAAGAGGCCTTGTTGACGGGACTCCTCGAACCCACCAACGAACCCTACGGCATTGCCAAGATTGCGGGCATCAAGCTCTGCGAAAGCTACAATCGCCAGTATGGACGCGACTACCGCAGTGTCATGCCCACCAATCTCTACGGTCCCAACGACAATTTCCACCCTGAAAACAGCCATGTGATTCCCGCTCTCCTGCGTCGTTTTCATGAAGCCGTGCAGCGTGGGGACTCGGAGGTGACGATTTGGGGCAGCGGCAATCCCCGGCGGGAATTTCTGCATGTGGACGACATGGCCGCCGCCTGTGTGCATGTGATGAACCTGGATGAAAAGACTTACAAGGCTCATACCCGACCCATGCTTTCGCACATCAACGTGGGAAGTGGTGCCGATTGCACCATCCGGGAACTGGCCGAAATGGTGGCCGGGGTGACCGGGTTCAAGGGACGGTTGGTGTTCGACACCAATCAACCCGACGGTACCCCTCGTAAGTTGCTGGATACGCGTCTTCTCAGCGCCCTGGGTTGGCAACCTGCCGTCAACCTGGAAGCGGGCTTGAAGGCGACCTACGCCTGGTTTGTGGACAACCGGGATCGGTTTCGAAGCTGAGAAGCCGGACTGTATGATGTGTGTATTGTTTTTTAAAATGTCTAAAACACTCTGGTTTTTGCCTCGATGAAAGCACCCTGGACCCTTTTGGAATCCATTGCGACCCTTCGCAATCGTTGGATCGAACTCATCGGTGAATCCGTTCTTGATTCCAACGGACAAAAGCTGATGTACTGGCGCGTCAAACGAGCGGACTCCATCCTGGTCATCCCCATGGTGGAGGGGCGGCTGGTTTTGTTGAATCCCTCCTATCGGCACGGTATCCAGCAGGCGACCTATGATTTTCCCGGAGGAAGACTCGACGAGGGGATATCCCACGAGGAAAACGCTCTTGTCGTTTTGGAGCGCGAACTCCATGTGCCTCGGGATTGTGTCCGGCGTCTCGATCGTCTCAACGCACAGGGGGGGTGGCATGTGGACAGTTCGTTTTCCAGCCAGCATGTTCATGTTTTTGAAGCTCTGATTGTCGGCACGAATCCTACCGCCGGGAACAGGGCAATACAAGTACCGGCCGATTCAGAGGGAGTGAGCACCGCTCTCTCGCTTTTGAGCTGCCTTCAATGTCGATGTGCCCTCCTGGATTGGGCATGGCAAAAAGGTCTTCCTATTCAGTTGAAAAGAGAGGATTGAGAAGAAATGTCGAAAAGAGTGATTGTTCTGGGTGGTGACGGTTTTTGCGGGTGGCCCACATCCCTGTTCCTATCGAGGCAGGGTTACGAAGTCGTGATCGTGGACAACCTTTCCCGCAGGATGATCGACATCGAACTGGGATGCGATTCCCTGACGCCCATCGCCAGTATTTTCAAAAGGCTCGAACGTTGGAAGGAACTTACCGGCAGGCACATTCCCTTCTACAACTTCGATATCTCCCGAAACTACCACCGGCTCCTGATGTTGATCAAGGACTTCGAGCCGGATGCCGTCGTTCATTTTGCCGAACAGCGAGCCGCTCCCTATTCCATGAAATCTTCCAAGCACAAACGCTACACCGTGGACAACAACCTCAACGCCACCCACAATCTCCTGGCGGCCGTCGTGGAATCGGGGCTCGACGTGCATACGGTCCACCTTGGAACCATGGGCGTTTACGGCTACCAGACGGCCGGGTTGCAAATTCCCGAGGGGTATCTCAAAGTGATGGTACAAACGGACCAGGGTCCCAAGGAGCTGGACATTCTTTATCCTGCAAGTCCGGGCAGTATCTACCACATGACCAAGACCCAGGATGCCCTCCTGTTCTTTTTCTACAACAAAAACGACGGGCTTCGGGTCACGGACCTGCACCAGGGGGTCGTCTGGGGCACCACCACGGAGGAAACCGAGATGGACCCCATCCTGGTGAACCGTTTCGACTATGACGGGGACTACGGCACGGTTCTGAACCGCTTCCTGGTGCAGGCGGTGGTGGGGCATCCCCTCACCGTGCATGGCACGGGTGGCCAGACTCGAGCGTTCATTCACATTCGGGACACGGTTCAGTGCATCAAGCTGGCCATCGACCATCCCCCTGAATTCGCAACGCGCGTGGAAATTTTCAACCAGGCCACCGAAACCCATTCGGTTCGCTACCTGGCCGAGCTGGTTTCGAAAAGCACCGGTGCGCAAATCCGGTATTACAAGAATCCTCGCAAGGAAGCTCCGGAAAACGACCTGGTCGTTCGCAACGAAAAGTTCCTGAAACTGGGGCTCAACCCCATCAAGCTCGAAACCGGCCTGATCCACGAGGTGATGCAGGTCGTGGAAAAATACAAGGATCGTTGTGACCCGAGCCGAATCATCTGCACATCTTGCTGGTGCAACGACATGGAAGTGGATTGCGAGGGTTCCACGGAAGCAAAAAAATAGCATGACCGATCCTGAATGGGACGGATCACAACATAAAAGGATCACAACATAAAAACGCGATGTGCAACTTTCTTGTTCCCAAGCTCCGGCTTGGGAACACACTTGCCCGGAAGCTCCAGCTTCCACCTTGTCATCCTGTTCAAAAGCTTCCCGTGAACCGCTCAACGAATCCAGGGGCAGCTTCCTCACGCCACGGAGACTGGAAGCGGGAGCTTCCAAGGCAAAGGCATTCCCAAGCTGGAGCTTGGGAACGAGAAGTAGAGAGGCCGAAGGGGGTGGTAAACGTACCATCGAAAAGTTGCACATGGCCACAACATAAAAGGTGAAAAAATATGGCGGAATTACTGGTAACCGGCGGCTGCGGCTTCATCGGGGCAAACCTGGCTCCCATGCTGCGTGAGCGAGGCCATCGTATCACCATTTTGGACAATTTTTCCCGCGGCAGCCGGGATTACCTGGATGATGCCGACGCTTACACGATCATCGAGGCCGACATTCGTGACGAGGACGCGGTGTTCGAGGCATCCGTGAACATGGATGCCGTCATTCATCTCGCGGCTTATGGATCGGTTGTTGAATCGGTGGAAGCTCCCGAAGAAAACTTTTCCGTCAATGTGGAGGGAACTTTCAAGGTATTGAACGCGGCTCGGCGGGCCGGGGTGAGGCATGTGATTTTCTCTTCCACGGGCGGGGCGCTCATCGGCAATGCCGTGCCTCCCGTGGATGAGCGTTCCGTACCCCGGCCCATTTCACCCTACGGTGCCGGCAAACTGGCCTGCGAAGGCTATTGCTGCGCTTTTGCCAATGCCTACGACATGTCCGTGACTTCGTTGCGTTTCGCCAATGTGGTGGGTCCCGTCAGCCTGCACAAAAAAGGGGCCGTCACCGCGTTTTACAAGGCCATCATGGGCGGTGCCCCCATTCGCATCTACGGCGATGGGTCGGCGACGCGGGATTTTCTTTACGTGGAAGACCTGTGTAGGGGCATCATTGCCGCCCTGGAAGCCCGCAAACCCGGGTTTACGGTCTATCATCTGGCAGGCGGACGTGAGGTTTCCATCAAGAAACTGGCTGAAATCGCCTGCCGGACCGCAGGTGTTGTCGATCATCCCATTCATTTCGATGCCAGGCGCAAGGGGGAAGTGGAACGAAATTTCGCTCATTATGATCTTGCCGAAAAGGAATTGGGCTTCCGCCCCACGGTGAGCATCGAGGAAGCGATGGAACTCACCTGGACCTGGTTTCTGCGCCATGGAAAATAGGGATGAGGAGGGACAGGGGTCAATGAGAGCCGATTGGATGTCATGATGTACGCGACACAAAAAAATATCACGCGAAATGCTCCCAAGTGCCACGAACCGCCTTGTGTGGTGGGCCGGTATTTGCGCTATCCCGACCGGACCGGCAAGCGGGTCGCGGAAGGAGGGCTGCGCATCCGGGGCTCATTCAAGGGTTCCTTGCCCGATCTGCCGTTGGTGACCATCATCACCGTGTGCTTCAACTCGGCCCAAACAATGGAACAATGTATCCGGTCCGTGCTGGGCCAGACCTATCCCAATGTGGAATACCTCATCATCGACGCCTGTTCCTCGGACGGCACCATCGACATCGTCGGGCAGTACGAGGGTGCCGTCGATTACTTCATTTCCGAGCCGGACCGGGGCCTTTATCATGCCATGAACAAGGGGTTGGAACTGGCATCCGGAGACTTCATCCTGGTTCTCAATTCCGACGACTGGTATGACGTGTCCGCCATCGAGCAGTTGGTTCGTGCAAAAAGGTATGCGGGCACGAGCTTCGTGTCCGCCCTGGCTCAGGCTGTGGACCAGGACGGCCGGCATGTGTCGGTGATGCGCTCCATGCCTTTTGACGATAGCGTCCGCTTGCGTATGCCGTTGCGGCATGAAACCATGCTCATTTCCGCAGCCGTCTACAATCGTGTGGGAAACTACGACGAATCTTTTCCCATTATTGCCGATTACGATCTGGCCGTACGCATGTTCGATGCCGGGTACACTCACTACGAAGTGCCCCGGCCCTTGTTGTATTTTCGTAATACCGGGGTGTCCAACACCAACATGGAAAATGTGCTCGATGAGCGCATTCGCCTGCTGGGAAAGCTGTTTCCTTTTCTGTCGTCCGATGAAACGATGTTGTTGGCGGACCGGGAAAACCACCAGGGCGAACAGCTTCTCGAACTCGCTCGCAGGCATGATCATTCACAGCCCCTGGTACGGGCTCTGCACGCCTACGTTGCCGACAACGCGGCAAACGGACTTCAAGGAAGGGGGCGGAAACAGTGGCGACGTGGCGGCCGGCAAATGCTTACGGCCCTTCGCGAATATCGCGGTCGGATTTCACCCAAAGTCAGCGTCATCCTTCCGGTATTTAACGGCGAAAAAACCCTGCGCGCATGCATCGATAGCGTTCTCGTCCAGACCCTCGGTGATTTTGAACTGATTTGCATCAACGATGTAAGCCCGGACGGCTCCCAGGCCATCATCAGTGAGTACCAAATTCGGGACCCACGCATCGTTTCCCTCATCAACGAGATCAACATCGGCCACGGTGCATCCAGAAACAAGGGGGTTCAGGCTGCCGGGGGAGCGTATATTTTTCATATAGATCCAGATGACACCATTCCGCCCGATGCGCTCGAAACCCTTTACAGGCAGGCTATGGAGCATGGCAGTGACTTGGTGCGGGGATCGTATTTGCGTTCACAGTTCCATCATGGCTCCAGCCACTACAAACCGGAGATCAGGCATCCCCTCGGACACAAGAAATCACTCGTAAATGTACGTGTGGCCGACGTGCCGGAACTGCTCAAAACCCCGGAAGGGCACTGGGCTTGTCTGTACAGGGCCGAGTCGGCCAGACGGGTGCCGTATCCGGAAGACCTCAAGATGGGGCAAGATTCGATTTTCCTTTGCACCATTCTGCCTGCGGCCGATTCCATCACCATCATTTCCCACGTGGTTTACAATTATCTCATGAATTCACAGTCGGCCATGAATGTATTCTCTTTCCGCAAGTACATGGATGTGTTGGAATGGAGGCGGCGTGCGTTTCATGTGCTCAACGACTCCGGTCTGCGTGAACTTGGAGTTCGGCTGTTGCGAACTTACGCACACCTGCCCTGGCATGATCAGTTTTTTCGCCATTACGCCTTCAGTCCCGACAGGGGTGAGTTGAATGCCCTGGGAGCCGCCTTGCGTGCGGCATATGGGGAAGCCGGTTTGGACACCATCGACGAAAAGGCGGCATCGCACCGGCGAGAGTTTCTCAAGCTGGTTCTGGAAAGTAAGGAGGATCAAGCCGAGATGATGTTACGCGAACAAATGGTTTCGGCTTCTCGGCCCGATTCGATTTGGGAACCAATGACTGCTGGAAGCCGTAAAACGCCGCAAGTTTCTTCCCGTCCCAAAGTCAGCGTGATTCTGCCGATTTTCAAGGCCGAACAAACCCTGCGAGAATGCCTGGACAGCATTCTGGCGCAATCTCTGCCCGACTTTGAACTGATTTGCATCAACGACGCTTCCCCGGACAGTTCCCAGGCCATCGTCGATGAATACCGTGCTCGGGACACGCGTATCGTTTCCCTCATCAACGAGGTCAATATCGGGCATGGGGCCTCCAGGAATCGTGGAGTGGCTTTTGCCCGAGGCGATTATATTTTTCATGTCGATCCGGATGATACCCTGCCCCCCCGGGCACTGGAAAGCCTTTATACCCATGCGGTTCCCCATGGCAGCGACATGACGAAGGGGGCCTATCTCCATGAACAGCTGCTGTTTGGCCGGAAAAATAAAAAATCCGAGCGTCGGGGGTTGAAGCCGGGTACTCCGCCCATTACCAACACCTCACTGGCCGCGATGCCCGAACTGCTCAAGACGACGGAAGGGCATTGGTCGTATCTGTACAAGAGCGAGTTTGCCAAAAAAGTTTTCTACCCCACGGACCTGAAGATGGGGCAGGACAGCATCTTTATTGTTGATGCTTTGGTGCGAGCCCGGACCATCAGCATCATCGACGAGGTGGTGTATCACTATCGTGCCAATCCCGACAGTGCAATGAATACCTTCACCTTTCGCAAATACAAGGACGCCCTGGAGTGGCGGCGTCGAGCCCGGCATGTCCTCAAAGATGCCGGGTTTGAAAAGATTGGTGATCGCCTGTTGCAAGCTTATTGGTCTGAATCGTTTTTCCGCAATCTGGCTATGAATACCGGTAGTGAACAGCTTCGTGAGTTTTTGAGCAGGTTTCGAAATTCCTTTCTCGAAGCGGGAATAACCGCTTTGACTGAAAAACCCCCGGGGTTCCTGGCTGATCTTTTTCCAATGATTCTGTCTGGAAATGACGATGCCGCCATAGCATTGATGGGCGGTTCTCCACTTCTCTCGGTCGTCGGGCCTTCCACCGATCGAGTCGAGTCCCTTGCCGGGTCGGGTCGGCATGTCGCCATGCCCTCGGATTCGCTGCGAGTGGCCACTTTCTGCTCTCTGGATCATGGAGGCGCGGGGACGGGCACGCAGCGTCGGGTCGAGGCTCTGCGTCGCAACGGTGTGGATGCCCGAATCTTTTCCCTGGTGGTCAAGTCCTCTCACCCCTACGTCGAGCGGGTGGTGCCCGATCTTCCGTCGGTGGATGTTTCCAGGCAGACGGAGGTGTGGCGTGAGGTTCGCGAGCGAGCCATTTTACCGGTTCGGAGCATTCCCGGTTACTGTGCCGTTGAATTATTCTCCTGTCCCGATTCGGTGGTGGATTTCAGAAAGATGACCGGTCTTTTCGATGCTTTTGATGTCATCCATTTTCATTGGGTGGTCGGTATGTTCGATTTCCAGCGGGCCGGAGATGTTCTGGCCGGGAAACCCTTGGTCTGGACCCTGGCCGATATGAATGCCTTTACGGGCGGTTGCCACTATTCGGAAGGGTGTGAAGAATACAGGCGGAAGTGTCGGGTCTGTCCATTGCTGGGTGGAACCGGCAAGCTTGCCCATGAAAACTGGAAAATCAAGAAAGCGGCTTATGAGCGCCTCGATAACCTGCACATCATCTGCCCGTCCCAATGGATGGCGGATCGGGCGGCGCGAAGTTCCCTGCTGGGCGACAGGCCCATTCACCATATCCCTAATGCCTTTCCCACCGATCGCCTTATCCTGACCAACAAAACCGTGGCTCGCGCTCAACTGGGTCTGCCTGTGGATAAAAAGCTGCTGCTCTTTGGGGCCGACAGCCTCCAAAACCATCGCAAGGGCAGTGATCTGCTGAGTGCCATGTTGGAACGTCTGGCACACCTGTATCCTCAAATATCGGCTGAGGTTGTGCTTTTCGGTAATAATTCAATTTCCTTGCCGTTTCCGGTTCACACTCTGGGCTATATTTCAGAGGACACCAGACTGGGGCTGGCCTATTCCGCCGTCGATGCCTTTTTGCTTCCCTCACGCGAAGATAACGCGCCGTTGACCGTTGGGGAGTCCCTTTTGTGTGGAACGCCGGTGGTTGCCTTTCCCGTCGGGCACGTTCCCAGCCTGGTACGGCATAATGTTACCGGCTACGTGGCCAAACATCTCGATATCGACGACTTTGCCCGAGGAATTGCCTGGGCATTGTCCGCCGACCAGGAAACGGCCATCAAACGCGGACTGCTCGGCAGGATTTCCGCTACGGCCTTCCACGATCCCCAAAAAGCAGTGGAACGACATCTGGACGTCTATCAAAAGGTACGGTCCAAGGGGAGGAGTTTTAATGACTGCAGAGTTTCGTAACAAAACTGTTATTCTGCACATCGGTCGCCATAAAACTGGAACCAGCAGCATACAGCAGACGCTTGCAGCAAATCGCAATATCCTCCTATCGCGCGGTGTGCTTTACCCCAGGAGTCTGCCGACAAACCAATCGGGATTTTTTGTGAATGTTTTTTCCAAAAATCCCGGAAGGCATCTTCATCATGGAGACAAAAAGATTATTGAATTGATACTGAACCGTGTAAAACAGAAATTCCCCAATTTAAAAGATGAATTGAAAGGTTTTAAAGGAGAAAAAATTGTTTTTTCTGCCGAAGATGCAGGTACGGTACTTAATAAAAATGATATTCTGAATATGAAACGCATCCTGGATCAAATTTGCGGTCATCCCAAGTATAATATCCTTCTATATACGAGACACCCCGTTTCCTGGGCTTCGAGCGCGATTCAACAAAATGTCAAGGGAAATGGGATGGCCATGGAAGACTGTGTTAAATTTCGCGTAAGTGGTCGCAGTAAGTTGTACGAAGATATATATCGCAATTATTCTTTTGTTTTTTCGCCGGAAACAATTTTTTTTCGGTCTTTCGAACATGCCGTTGCACATAAAAAGGGCCTGATTGGTGATTTCTTCGAGATCATCGGGGTGAACGACCAGAACATTATTCCAAAGAAAGCCAATGAAGGGATATCGCCGGAGATTATCCATTTTCTTTCCTGGCTTTACGAGAGAAGCGAAACGGATCGTGGTGTAATGATACGAAACAGGCAAATGCGTGTCCCATTAACGGAGAATGACAAGGCCTTGCTATTTGGAATCAAGGGGGGCAACGCGAGTTTTCTGACTTATGCGGAGCAGCAGAAATTATGGGCTGCGGTGGCCGGGGATATGGTGTTTCTCCGTGAGAGTTTTGGAATTTATTACCGACCGCCGGTTCCTTTTGAGCCACAGCCCTTGTTCACGGAAGATTTTTTGGAGAATTTGAGAGTTGTTTTGCCTGGTCTTTCGCAACCGGTGTGCCGGGAAATGATGAGATTTCTCGACACAAAGATTTCCGCAGGCGCAGCGGCGTCTCTGCGGAGCGCAATCGACTCTCACCTGATATAGCCCTGTTCTTCCAGGAAGAGGAAGACTTCCTGGGCGGCTTCGATGGGGGTGAAAGTGGTGGTGTCCAGGCTCAGTTCCGGGTTTTCAGGAGGTTCATAGGGGTCGTCGATGCCGGTGACTCCTTTCATGATGCCGGCCCTGGCTTTTGCATAAATCCCTTTGCGATCTCTTTGTTCACACACTTCAAGGGGCGTGGACATGAAAACTTCGATGAAGCCTCCGTGGGGCCTGATCATTTCCCTGACTGCCAGTCTGGATTCATGATAAGGGGCGATGGGTGCGCAGATGGCGATGCCCCCGTTTTTGGTGATTTCCGAAGCCACAAAGCCGATTCTCTGTACATTGAGGTTGCGGTGTTTCCGGGAAAAGGTCAGCTCGCTGGACAGGTTCTTGCGCACGATGTCTCCGTCCAGCAAAGTCACCGGACGCTCGCGCATTTCCATGAACCGGACATGAAGGACCCTGGCCAGGGTCGATTTTCCCGAACCGGAAAGACCGGTCATGAAGATGGTGAATCCCTGTCGATGGCGAGGGGGATAGGCCTTTTTCAGCTCCCGAACCACCCCCGGAAATGAAAACCAGTCGGGAATATCCAGGTCGAATTCGAGTCTCCGCTTGAGTTCGGCCGATGTGATTTCCTTGACCGGCATCCCCTCGTTCACCTGGTTCAGGGGAACGTACCGGGCTTTTTCCTCCACATACACCATCTTATTCAGGGGGATCATGCGGATGTCGATTTCGTCTTCCAGGGATTGGATCAGCTTCTGTGCGTCCCCGAGAGGATAAAACCGGTCACACTCGCTTCCCGCAAAGGGGTCCCCATGATCATCCCCGACCATGAAATGGGTGCAGCCGTAATTGCGGCGGACGATGGCTTCCAGCAGGGCTTCTCGTGGACCCGCCAGGCGTTTTTCCAGGGGAATGAGTCCCAATTGGACCATGTTTTTGGGAAAGTTTTTGACGAACTCCTGGTAACAGCGCACCAGGGTGAAGTGGTCCAGGTCTCTCGGCCCGGCTCGGCCTACCGGAGGGTGAATGAACAGGTTGGCTCCGGCTTCCCTGGCGGCTCTCAGAACCATTTCCCGGTGGGCACAATGGAGGAGTTCATCGGTCTGAAACCCGGCCACCTTCCTCCAACCCCTTTGGGCGAAAATTCTATGAGTTTCCGCAGGGGTGGTCCTGAGTTCGGTAAAATCATAATGCAGGGGAAGGTGCAGTCCTTCGATCCCGCCTCCCACGAACCAGTCGTCCACTTCATGAAACAGCCGGCGGACTCCCGGATGCGCTTCCGGATCGTCCGTTCCAAACACGGAAAGGGCATGAGCCCCTTTATCGGGCTTCCACACCTCGGAGACCTTGAGCACAGCCAGCAAGAAGCCCTCTTCATCCCTGAGAGCCAGAGATGTTCCCGCGTCAAGCCCCCGGGCGGTTTTTTCCGAAACGTCCAGGCAGATGGGGATGGGCCAGACCGTATCGTCGGCAAGGCGCATGGATTCCAGAACGGATTCAAGGTCTCGCTGTCCCATGTATCCGGAAAGGGGATAAAAAGCCCGGTTCAGGAGCAGCTCGAGGTCGCTGAGCTGTCTCCGGTTCAAATCCACGGACGGAAATCCGGACGCCTCGTGCCTCAGGTGCTCGATGCGCCGAAAATGGACCAACAGGTTTTCTGAATGAGAGCTGTACAAGTTTCAATCCTTATTTACCGAAGGTTCGGCGTGAGCAATGCCTCCAGTTCCTCCATGCAGGCATCCACCACGCGCTGTTGTTCTGCGGCGACGGCTGGAGTATCACTGAACCTGCGGCTCAGTCGAGCGGCGGTTGCCAGCCACGCCTCGGCGCATGCCGTATCGGGTTCGAAGGTGCTGATCCGCCGGGCGGCCTCTTCCGAGGACAGGCCGAAGGTGTTGACCATGCACTCGGGGGCCACCAGTTCGAACACCCGGTGCTCGGGGCTCGCGAAATAGATGGGAACGGCACCCACGGCCAAGGCATCGAAGATGTTGCTCGAAACATGGTGTATGTGGTGAGTGATTTCATAGCCCGAGACCATCCGTGTCCGGCGGTCGAGGGTGACGAACTTGCCCAGGTGTTTCTGGGGAACCTTTTCCCATGACAGGTCGTCGTCCCATCCCTTTCCCACCCTCAGTACCGTTCCACCCACCACCTTTTCAGCCACGTAAGTTCCATGGACAGCCGTTCCGAACGGCGTCGATCCGGTCACGGCATCGCCTTTGCCCCTGCTTTTACCCTCGTGCCGATCCGCGAAAAACGCGGCATGCACCGGGGCCCGCCTCCAGTGTTCCAGCAGTTCACCGGTTTTCATTTCGGACCAGTGTGCCAGGTGCCTTTGGTAGAGGGGCAGCAGGTCGTAGCTGGTGAGCAGGGGGTAGGGAATGCTTTCAAAGTGAAAAATGCGTGAAGTGTCGTGGCTCAAGTGCCGCCAGGCGAAGGGGGGATCGCTGTGAGTGAACAGCCGTTCCTTTTGGGTTGGGTCGCCGTTGGGTGGAACGTCTACAAGGGGGGGTTCCGAGATGACCACCACGCGGATGTGGGGGTGCTCTTTCATGAGCGGCCCCAGCATTTGCGCATTTTCGAGCAGGTCCCGTTCGGAGCTTGCCGCCAGTACGTGAGCTTCATGGGGCGCTTCCACAAAGTGTATCCGGTTGTTGAACAGGCGACGGAATGGAACACGGCGAAGGGGGATGTTGTGGACACCGGGGCCCAACAGGCATACTTTCACCCGTTTGTCGATGCCCATGACTTTGGCGGACTGCGCCTGTGCCTGCTTCAAAGCCTCATCGAAATGCCGCGCTGCGGGGTGATTTTCAGGGAGTGTTTTCCGGGCCGTGGTGATGAGGCGGTTGATGGGCGTGTTTCCGGACATCCTCAGGGAAAAGTTGGGATGATTCAGCAGGAGTTCACACGAGCAGGCCCGCAGCAGGGTCAGGGATTCTTGCTCCGAAAAGGAGGATTGCTTTGTGAGGTGCCTCCTGACCTTGGTGAGCAGGTCGCTTTGTACCATGGGGAGCTGCCTGGGGGGATATCCGGCAAGGTCGATCATCAGTTTCTGGATGTCGTGTACGAAGGACCGGGGACCGTAGAGCAGCCGGAGCCTGCGCATGGCATGGTGCATGGCGGCCAGGCGGCGGGGATCGGCGGCGATGGTTTCCAGCCTGTAGGGGAGGGTTTTGAGGGCCTCGGGGGTTTCCCGGCAGAACACGGCGGCGGCTTTCCACAGCTCGGGGTCTCCCGGAGGGACATACGTGTCCGCCAGGATCACCGGGATGGCTCCGGCACCGATGGATTCCCACAGGCGAATGGAATTGGGCCCGGAGCCCGAAGGACACAGGGAAAAGACGCTCTGGAACAGGGCCTCCCGGAACTCACGGCTTCCCGCCTCGTCCACCAGTTCCTGGTCCGGCCCCACATTTTGGAAAATTTGATGTTCGTAAACTATTTTGTGGTAGTGCCACTGCTTGCGCTCGACCACCAGCCCTTTGGGGTGAGCCCCCAGGTGCTCGATGATGTGGTTTCGGGTTTGGGTGAGATAATAGCGAGGAGCATGACTGCCCACGAAGGAAAAAAGGTAGCGGCGGTCGGCCCACGGCCGTTGGACGGCCATGGCTTCCGGACCCGCGACCGGGTCCTCGATCATCTGCACCGGGTAGAGGGGGAAGGGGCGGATGGAGATGTTCTTGTGGGACAGTTTGTCGTGAGCAGGCTTCACATGGTGGGTCCAAAAGACGTGATTCACTCCCGCCTCGATCATTTCATCGATGATCCGGTCCATGCTGATGTGCTGGCAAACCGTGATGACGTGATCCCGGGGCGACAACCGGGCGCTCACCTTTTTCAGGGCTTCCCGGAGGCGCTCTGACGCCTCGGGTGTTTTGATTTTTTGATCCACGTACGTGGCCCATGGAAAGGCCAGGTAGCGGATGTTATCGAGCTTCAGGGGAAGCTCCCTGATCCTGTCGAATGCGTGCTTTTCCGTGATGTTCGGATACTGCCAGTCATCGTCCCAGGCAATGACCCAATCCGGGTGATTTTGGCTGTCGGTGTGTTCTTGATTCATGTTGTCCCATGCTCGTTTTGATCATTCGAATTTCACGGTTTCCCTATACCAAAAAAAACACATTGTGTAACAAGAAGGGCTTTCAGTACAGTGAAAAAGAAAAAAAATTGTAATTTGATGGGTGAAAAACTATACTCGATGCCCAGTCGAAGTGGAATTTTTGGTATGGTTCATTTTCCAAGGAATCGGGGTAGTGCGTCATTTTCTTGTTCCCAAGCTCCAGCTTGGGAACACACTTGCCCGGGAAGCTCCAGCTTCCCGTTTCAGAGCTTTCTGTGGCTGGGTGGAAGCTGGAGCTTCCAAATAAAGGCGTTCCCAAGCCGGAGCTTGGGAACGAGAAGTGGAGAAGCCGGAGCTTGGGAACGAGAAGTGGAGAAGCCGGAGCTTGGGAACGAGAAG
>CAZRWT010000033.1:6242-34160 GCA_964603955.1 uncultured Syntrophobacteraceae bacterium | reverse complement strand
TCTCCCTGCAAAGAAAGATTCTCGGCAATTCGGGCCAAAAGAAAATCCCGATCCGGAACATCATCAACCAGATTCAAGTAGCGGATGAGATAGTCGTTGCTTTCATGATGATTGCCCAAGGAAAATCGAGCCTCGCCGACTTGCCGCAACAAACCGGGTCGCGACAGGTAAAACTGGGGGTTTTCGCTCAGGCACGCATTGAAATTTTGCACCGCCCCTTCAGGCTCTCCCAGCATGTAATGCCCTTCCCCTATGAGGCAATGGGCCTCTGCCTTCCGTGCCTCCGACAAAGGATGTTCAAGAGCTTTGCGAGCCGCCTGGACAGATTCCAGGTAGGCCTGGGCGGCCTGGTAGATTCGAGCCAGGGACAGCCAGGCCGGTCCCACCAGAGAACTCTGCGGAAACTCATTGACTACCCGCAAAAAGAAAGCTTCTCCCTGCCTCCAATCCCCCATGGCCCCCGCTGCCAGGCCGCACCGGAACAGTGCCTCGGGCGTTCGATCATCGAGATGCCCTTCATCCAAAGCTTTCAAATAGGCCATCAAGACGTCGGGACCGACCTGGGAAAGGCGTGACTCATTGTGCTCATAGAAAGCATCTGCAAAGGCATAGGAAGCCTGAAGGCGCAATTGCCCGTTTTCCCCTGATTTCTCAAGGCATTCCCAGAAAACTCCCGCCGCGTCCCCATAGCTGCCGGTCCGCATCCACTCCTCACTCGCTTCCAGGCAAGGACCGTACCTCGCAACACTCACCTTATCGACAAGAGGGGGGGCCGGATCAACGGTCACCTCCGCCGGAGCCGGTCGTGCAGGAGCGATTGTACCGCCCGTTTCCATGTATCCCAGCGGCAGAGTACTGTGGGAACGGCTCCTATTCGCTCCCTCCTCCCGCGTGGTCACGAAATCGAAGTACAGGCGATACCCGTCCCTACGACCGGGTATCCCGGCCAAATAGTCGTGCTTGCGCACCATGGCGCCCTTGCCGTAGAGCACCACCACCCGGCCGTCGGTTCCTTTTTGCGCCACCTCGACCTGTCGAACATGAGAAGCGGGCCCCGTTCCCCTGACCCTTGCGGAAAGAGAGGTTTCGAGCTCACGAAAATGAACAACGACGCGGCCTTCTTCCGTGTGTTCGATACGAACCGGTCGAGCACCCTGAGCGTCAAAAACCAGACGTGTGTACTGGCTGTGTTGGCCCAAACGAATATTGTGCAAGCGAGTGAGCTCAGAGGCTTGAGCCTCCCCCGACAGGAGCGACACAAAGAGGATGAGTTGAAAAAGCTTGATAAAAACCGCCGACATCCCTCTACCGCCATCATCAGTAGACATGAGCCCTTCAGAGAAAAAACGAAGCACAGGATGGCCCTTGATCCAAAGCGCACAACAACAGGAAGCGCTACTGGCATTAAACATGCCAAACACGGTTTTGCGGAAAGGAAGCCTGGAATGAAGGGAAAGTGTTCGTTCCCCTTTGTGCCGGGTGTGCGCTCGCCGATACAGCAAAAAGACAATGTCTCCGTAGGCAAATACAGAAAGGTTCAGGCATGACGGAGGACGGACAGGGAGAATTTCAACCGCCCGCCCCTCCCATTTTTTCCGGAAAAAGGATTTGCTTTTTTTTCATCTTTTCAATGAGGGTCGTACGGTTGAGCCCCAACAGCTTGGCCGCCTGATTTTTAACGCCGCCGCACTTCCTCAGAGCCTCCATGATGAGCGAGCTCTCCAACTCATCCAGAGTCCCTTTGAGATCGATCCCCTCATCATCGAGACCGATGGGCGGAAAGGGCCGGTACCCAGACGCCAGGCGCATCCGTTGAGGCAAATCCTCCAACTGGATCACATCCCCTTCCGCGAGAATGATCATGCGCTCGATCACGTTTTCCAACTCCCTCACGTTTCCCGGCCAGTTGTGACGCAACATGGCATCCATGGCCGCCGAAGAAATTCTTTTGGGAGGGATTCCCTTTTGCTGGCTGTGCATGTGGAGGAAATGCCGCGCAAGCAAGATAATGTCTTCCATACGATCACGCAGGGGCGGGATCCGTATGGGAATCACGTTGAGTCGATAGAAGAGGTCCTCCCGAAAAGTCCCTTCGGCTACCATACTGTCGAGATCCCGGTTGGTGGCGGCCAAAATCCTTGTGTCCACCTGTATGGTTCTGGAGCCGCCGACTCTCTCGAACTTCTTTTCCTGAAGGAAACGGAGAACCTTGACCTGCAACCTGGCGCTCATTTCACCAATTTCATCAAGAAATATCGTGCCGTGATTCGCCAGTTCGAAACGTCCGATACGCTCGCGATGAGCCCCTGTAAATGCCCCCTTCTCATGTCCGAAAAGCTCGCTCTCCAGCAACTCTTCGGGAATGGCCCCACAATTGATGGGCACAAAAGGTTTTTCCCTCCTGTGGCTGGTGAAGTGAATGGCGTTGGCAATCAGCTCCTTGCCCGTACCGCTTTCCCCGGTTATGAGAACGGTCGAATCCGTTCCGGCCACTCTTTCAATCATGCGGTAAAGGGCCTGCATGGGTCGGCTTTTACCGATAAGACTTGCGAACCGATAACGCTCGTTCAGTTGGGAATTGAGCAACCGATTCTCACTTTTCAGACTCTTGAGCTGCAAAGCCCTTTTGACAACCAGTAACAACTCATCGATCTTCGCCGGCTTGGTCAGGTAGTCGAAGGCTCCGCTTTTCATCGCATCCACCGCGGTTTCAACGGTCCCGGAACTCGTCAAAACAATGACTATCGTTTCCGGAAAATGCTCATGAAAGTGGGCCAACACCCCCATGCCGTCAAGACCGGCTATGGACATTTCAGTGATCACGATCTCATACAAATTCTCCTGGGCCTTCTGAACGGCCTCCAGGCCGTTTGAAGCCGCATCCACCTCGAAAGAGGCCTGTCTGAGCGCCTGAGAAACCAGCTCCAAGGTCGGAGGCTCATCGTCGACCACCAGGATTCTTACAGGAAGATTCATAAGCTTCACAAGATAAGCATGATTGAGTTGTCCAACTAAAAACACATCGCAATGCCCCTGCTTAATCTAAGGATAACTACACCCTTGGGGGCAGTCTATCAACAAAAAGTTCTAAAGAACAGCTCAAAATATTGAACAATGGCTTCCCATTCCGTGGAAAAACCTCCCGGCAAAGAGAAAGGTTGACAACCCGCTCCGCGTTAACGAGTATGAACACAATCTTAATGAATGATCCAATACCATGGAGCCTTTGGCCCTGTTCTCCCAACTAAGAAGCTTGAGAGTTTATGCTCGAAACCCTTCAATCCGTTCTTCCCAGATTACGCACCCAAAGTGCCATGACCCTGCTGTCTCTCGTGCAGGTGAACATGCCGTGGAAGTACCTCCACGCATGCCTGGACGCCGTACTGGAACTGAAAATGAACCTTGAAATCGGGCTGGACGGAGTTTCTCTCGACAAAAAGGCTCGCAAGGAATTTGACCTCATCGCACGAAAACTCCGGGCAAGCAAATGTCGCGTCACGCTCCACGGCCCCTTCCGGGACCTGAATCCCGGCAGTGTCGATCCGCTCATTCGTCGGGTATCCCACCTGCGCCTGAGCCGTTTCATGGATGCCGCCGAAATTTTCCATCCCGCGACCCTGGTGTGCCACACGGGCTTCGATCCCCGGCACCACCCGGGCCCTCTCGATCCATGGCTGAAGGCAAGTCTTCCAACCTGGGAATTCCTGGTTAAAAGGGCGGAAGGATTCCGTGGGAAGCTCCTGGTGGAAAATGTCTGGGAAAGTGGACCCGAACTTCATCGCACACTTTTCGAGAAACTACCGGCCCCTCACTTCGGTTTTTGCTTCGACGTAGGGCATCAGCACTGCTTTTCCACATCCACCATGAAGCAATGGCTCGACCCCCTCATGAAATACCTGGGGGAGCTGCACCTGCATGACAACGACGGGCTTGGCGACCGGCACCTGCCGGTGGGAAAAGGCACCATAGACTTCAAGTGCCTGATGGACGCGATCAAAACACACCCGGCCAATCCGGTCTTGACGGTCGAGCCTCACACGGGAGAGCATCTACCCGAAACACTTCAGGGGCTCGAAAAGATATTGGGTAACGACCTCGAGTTCTTTATGATATAGGGTACGTGATGGTTTTGTCGGATGTTCGCAAGGCCGTTGCCGACATCATATTGGAATGAAACCCTGGGAAGGAGTCCATGGATCATGGCAATCGTGGAAGTGAGCATTGTGCCTTTGGGCGTGCGGGAGAAGAGCTTGAGCAGCCATGTGGCTCGGGTTCTCAAAGTGGTCGAAAACAGCAACGTGTCCTATGAGCTAACGGCCATGGGCACCATTCTATCGGGAAACCTCGACGACATCTGGAGTGTGCTGAGGAAGATGCATGAAGCGTGCTTCGAGGGAGAAGTGCCGCGGGTGCTCACCCATGTGAAAATCGATGACCGCAGGGACATTCAGGCCACTCCCGAGCAAAAAGTTCAATCGGTCCTGAAAAAACTATCGTGACGCATGCCGTGACCCGAAGCAAACGAATGAGGGATGTCTTATCATGAGAACATTGGTTGAATACCTGGTGAAGTCCCTGGCCGACCATCCCGAGGAGGTCGAACTCCAGGAGGAAGACACCGACGATACGTTGGTGCTTCGAGTGAAGATCGCCGAAAATGATATCGGCAAGATCATAGGGAAAAATGGAAGCACCATCAACGCCATACGAACCATCGTTCAAGCAGCGGCTTCAAGCCACAAAAAAAAAGCAAAGCTGGAAGTTTTGAATTGAAAAAGACCGTTGCCGTTTTGCATGAAAAACATAGTCGATTGACAGACAAGAAATGGAGGTGCACGCTCTATGGCCAATCAGCGGATTCCGGAACTGCCCGTGGAAAAACTCCGGGCTCATATCGACCCCGCCTCACTCCCTTTTGAATCCACCGCTGCTCTCGAAGCCCTTCAGGAGCGAGTGGTCGGCCAGGAAAGGGCCATTGACGCCATCAAGTTCGGCATGGGCATGAAAGAAGGCGGGTACAACATCTTCATCGCGGGCCCCCCCAAGGCGGGCCTGACCTACATGGCCAATTCCTTCATCGAGGAACAGGCCAAGAAGGAGCCGACCCCCCCGGACTGGTGTTACGTCTATAACTTCAAGGAGCAGGACAAGCCCAAGAGCCTCAAGCTTTCACCCGGCCTGGGCAAGCAACTGCAAAAAGACATGAGCGAATTCATCGAGACGCTCCAGGCAAAAATCCCCGAAGTCTTCGACAGTGACGACTACAGGGCCAAGGAGAGCGAGGTTCACCAGGCCTTCGAGCGCCAACGGCGTGAATTCATCGACCAGCTTTCCCAGGAAGCCAAGGAGCAGGGGTTCATTTTGCAATTTTCCCAGGTGGGCATGGTCATCATCCCTTCCAACAAGGAGGGAGAACCCATGACCCAGGAAGACCTGCGCCACCTGGATGAGGAGGAAAGGGCCGAGCTGCGCCGCAAAAGCGACGATCTACACGAAAAGATGAAGGACGCTATCAAGAAGATTCGCGAAGCGGAAGCGGAATTCAAGGAGAAGCACACCAAGCTCGACAATGAAATCGCCCTGTTCGTCGTGGGTCAACTGATTGACGGTTACGAGGAAAAGTACAAAGACGAAGAAAATGTGCGCGAATACCTCAAGGAAGTCCAGGAAGACATCCTCGAAAACATCGACGATTTCAAGAAAAAACCTGAAGCCCAGCAGCCCCAGCCGGGCCTTCCCTTTCCCGTCCCTCAACGGGAAACGAACTTCAGAAAATACGACATCAACGTGCTCATCGATAACTCGGAGACCCAGGGAGCGCCGGTGATCATCGAATCCAACCCGGCCTACCCAAACCTTTTCGGTTCCATCGAAAGGCAGGCATGGTTCGGAGCCTTGTTCACGGACCACACCATGATCAAGGCCGGAGCCCTGCACAAGGCCAACGGCGGCTACCTGGTCATGAAGTCCCTCGACTTGCTCAAATGGTTCATTTCTTACGAAGCCATGAAGCGCGCCCTGCGCGACAAGGAAATCAAGATCGAGGATATCGGCGAACTTTACGGCTTTTTCAGCACCCGTACCATTCGCCCGGAACCCATCCCCCTGGATGTCAAGATCGTCCTGACGGGAGACCCGTACATCTATCAGCTCCTCTATACCTATGACGAGCGCTTCCAAAAGCTCTTCAAGGTCAAGGCCCACATGGACACCCAGATGGATCGCAAAGACGAATCCACCATGATCTGTGCCAAAATGATGGGGCTCTACTGCAAGGACCACAACCTCCGCCACCTGGACAACACCGGTGTCGCCAGGACACTCGAATACAGCATGGAACTCACGGAAGACCACGACAAGCTGACCCTCGAACTGGGGAATATCAGCGACTTACTAAAGGAATCCAACTACTTCGCAAGCCTTGACGAAAGTGAGTTCATTCAGGGCAAGCACGTGGAAGAAGCCATCAACAAGCGCATCTATCGGTCCAACCTCATCGAGGAGCGCATCAAGGAACTGATCCAAAAAGACATTTTCTGGGTGGAAACGGAAGGCGAAAAAGTGGGCCAGGTCAACGGCCTCGCAGTCCTTACCACGGGAGATCACGTTTTTGGAAAACCGAACCGCATCACCGCCACCGTTTCCGTGGGCCGGGAAGGGATGGTTTCCATCGACCGGGAATCCAAAATGAGCGGAGCCACTCATACCAAGGGGCTCATCATCCTGACCAACCTCCTCAAGGAACGGTTCGCTCAGGCCAGGCCCATTTCTCTCACGGCCTCCCTGTGCTTCGAGCAGAGCTACGGAATGATCGACGGGGACAGTGCATCGAGCACGGAATTTTACGCCCTTTTGAGCGCCATTGCACAGGTTCCCATCCGGCAGGGCATCGCGGTGACGGGTTCCGTGAGCCAGAAGGGGGAAGTGCAACCCATCGGAGGCGTCAACCACAAAATCCACGGCTTCTTCGACATCTGCCGCCACAAAGGGCTCACAGGAGCACAGGGAGTCATGATCCCCTCCAAGAATGCCCGTAACCTGATGCTCAAAAAGGAAGTGGTCGATGCCGTCCGGGAAGGAAAATTCCACATCTGGCCGGTGGATACGGTGGAACAAGGCATTGAAATTCTCACGGGCATGGAAGCGGGAAAAATGCTGGAAGACGCCACTTATCCCGAAGGCACCCTTTTCAGAGCCGTGGACGACCGCCTGCAAGAAATCGCCAAAATCGTGAAGGAATGGGGCAAGGGCATGGAAAACGGCAAGAAGCCCGACGAAGATTCCTCGTGTGGAAGCTGCCCCAATTGTGGATGAATGCAACCCTACGCACCCATGCTCCGACCGGAGGGGAACATGCGATACAGGGCTATTATCAAACAAACCGAAGGTTGGTGGATCGGCTGGCTTGTCGATCTTCCGGGAGTGAACGCCCAGGAGCGAACACGCGAAGAGCTTATGGAATCCTTGCGCATGGGGGCCAGGGAAATGCTTGAAACAGAAGTGCCCTTTGAACCGGGATTTACCATGGAAAGCCTGGAAGTTCCCGAACCGAATTGGGCATAAAAACCACTACAACCAAAAGGCATCGAGGTGTTCCCCCGATGCCTTTTTTTCTCCTTCTCTCGCCGGGAAAGGACCTGGCTCCGAGGAGCAACTCTGAACAACGAGAGAGTAGCCGGAAGTTCTTCTTGATACCCCCATAAATTTTGCCACCCCATGGCAGTTTTTTATATTGCCGCACAGAAATCCCCTTGACTAATGCACTCAAAAAGGACAATAAAGGATTGTTATCGCCTTATGACGCTTCCACGTCATGGCCATTGGGCGGGAACATTTCGAAGGGTTTCTCCATGGAACAAGGCCATGGCGTATAAAAACAGACGGCTTTGCCCGAGTCGGCGAGAATGGGCGGCAGGCCAGAAGCCGGTTCCTCCATGAGGGCGGCTTTCTTTTTTTGATCGAGGACAGGTGAGTATGAAATTTTGGCGTGTTCCATTGGATGCTTTGGAAGTCGAGGTCACCGAAGGCGTCGTGCATATCATCGAGGACCGCTGCAAGGGCTGCGGCTTTTGTATTGTTTACTGCCCGCGGGATGTGCTCGAGGAATCGCCCGAGTTCAACAAGAAGGGGTATCATCCGCCACGGGTGAAAAAGTCGGCGACCTGCGTGAATTGCCATTACTGCGAGACCATTTGCCCCGACTTCGCCATTTTTTCGGTGGAAGCGGAGGCACCGTCCCGGACTTGATCACGACTTCCATTATATTTGGGTGAACGAAAGAAAATCTATGAGACCAGAAGTATTGACCGGCGAACATTTTTTCACGGGCGACGAGGCATGCGCCGAGGGGGCTCTGGCGGCGGGATGCCGTTTTTTCGGAGCCTACCCCATCACCCCGGCCACGGAAATAGCCGAGCACATGGCTCTGCACCTGCCCGAAGTGGGGGGAACTTTCATCCAGATGGAAGACGAGATTGCGGCCATCGCCGCGGTGCTCGGCGCCAGTTGTGCGGGCAGCAAGAGCATGACGGCCACATCGGGGCCCGGATTCAGCTTGATGATGGAAAACCTGGGCCTGGGCATCTACACGGAAACCCCCTGCGTCCTGGTGAACGTGCAGAGGGCGGGCCCCTCCACGGGACTGCCCACCATGGCCGCCCAAGGAGACATGATGCAGGCCCGCTGGGGGTCTCACGGCCATTACGAAATCATCGCCCTGGCACCGGCCTCCCCCCAGGAAATGTTTTACCAGACCATCACCGCCTTCAACCTCAGCGAAACCTTTCGCACCCCCGTGCTGGTCATGGCGGACGAAATCACGGGGCATTTGAGTGAAAAAGTGGTCATCCCCGAGGCGAACACCATCAAGCTCCAAAACCGCCCGAGGCCCAAGGGGCGCAAGGATCGCTTCCTGCCCTTCCAGCCCGGCCCCGACGGTGTGCCCCCCATGGCCGCCGCCGGAGAAGGCTACGGCATTCATGTGACGGGGCTCACTCACGACGAGCGGGGCTACCCGGTCATGAGTTCCGACGCCCACGAAAAACTGGTTTCGCGCCTCATCAAAAAGATTCAGGACAATCGTCACCGCATCATCCAAACGGAAAGCTACCGACTCGAGGATGCGCAAATCGCCCTGGTTTCCTACGGAGTTTCATCGCGCAGCAGCCTGGCGGCCGTGGACGAAGCGAGAGAAAAGGGCATCAAGGTCGGTCTTTTGAGACTGGTCACCGTGTGGCCGTTTCCCCAGGAACTCATCGAGTCCCTTGCCCGCAAGGTGAAGGCCCTCGTCACCGTCGAGATCAACCTGGGCCAGGTCCACCTCGAGGTGGAACGCTGCTCGCGAGGCCAATGCGCCACCTTCCTCGTGGGGCACGCGGGGGGAACGGTGATTTCGCCGGACCGTGTCGTCGATGCCTTGCTGGGCATCAGCAAGTGATTCATCCATGAAAAATTTCGGGGAATTCAAATGAAAAAACCAAAAACCCAAACGGCACACCCTCTCGACTCCCTGGTTCGCACGGATCGTATCCCCCATATCTGGTGCCCCGGTTGCGGCATCGGAACGGCCTTTTCGGCGTGCCTCATCGCCATGAAATCCAGCGGCATCGACATCGGGAAAACAACCATGGTTTCGGGTATCGGCTGCTCGGCTCGAGGAGCCGGCTACACCAGCCTCGATTCCTACCACACCACCCACGGCCGCGCCATTCCCTTCGCCACGGGCATGAAGCTGGCCAACCCCGAACTCAATGTGGTGGTCTTCAGCGGTGACGGAGACCTTTTCGCCATTGGGGGCAATCACTTCATTCACGCGGCGCGGCGCAACATGGACCTAACCGTCGTTTGCGTCAACAACCTCAATTACGGTATGACGGGGGGACAGGTGGCCGCCACCACCCCTTCCATGAGCAAGACCACCACCACACCCCAGGGAAATCCCGACCCCCCTTTCAACCTGCCGCTCCTGGCCTTCGCCTCGGGCGCCACTTACGTGGCCCGCTGGACCATCCTGCACACCCGGGACCTCACCAAGTCCATGGAGGAAGCTTTGCAGCACCGGGGGTTTTCGTTCATCGAGGTCCTGGCACCCTGTCCCACGGGATACGGGCGGCGCAACAAGGAAAAACCCCTGGATTCCTTGCGCTTTTACCAGGAAAAATCCATCATAAAGAATGACGCTCATCCGGCGGACATCATTCTAGACTACCACAAGGGCATCACCCTGGGAACCTTCGTGAATGTGGAGCGGCCGACTTTCATCGACGTTTATGAAAAGACGTGTCGGCTGGACCCTGCTTCTTGTATGTGAGGTTAGGGCCGAGAGGCGAGGGGTTAGGGGCGAGGGGCGAGAGATTAGTTCCGGCTTGGGAACACCTCTGCTTTGGAGGTTCCAGTGAGTAAGGTAACGCCATGTGCAACTTTTTTCTTCTCGTTCCCAAGCTCCAGCTTGGGAACGCCTTTATCGTGGAAGCTCCGGCTTCCACCCGGCCACAAAAAGCTCTGAGACGGGAAGCTGGAGCTTCCCGGGCAAGTGTGTTCCCAAGCTGGAGCTTGGGAACAAGAAAGTTGCACATGGCGTAAGGTGGGGTGGGTACAGCACTTTACCACACCCACCGGATATGGCCCGGCTTGATCATCCATACATTCTCGATCATCCATATATTGAGGAAGACTCAATATGGAGGAAAACTCCATAGGAAAGCGGTTCAATGGCAACGACAACAGCATCCGAAAAAATTCAGCGCAAGGAAGTGGTCGTCAGCGGCTTCGGCGGGCAGGGCATCATCCTGGCCGGCCAGATACTGGGCAAGGCCGCGAGTCTTATCGACCGCAAGGAAAGTACCCTGACCCAGTCCTACGGACCCGAGGCCAGGGGCGGGGCGTGCAGCGCCCAGGTGATCATTTCTCAGAGCACCATCCATTACCCTTACGTGCGCGTTCCCGACATCGCGGTGTGCATGTCCCAGGGGGCATACGACAAGTACGCTCCCGCCCTCAAGGCAGGCGGGATGCTCATCGTGGACCAGGACCTGGTCAAGACATCGGAACATGACGACCTCATTTTTTACAAGGTGCCCGCCACCCGCTTCGCGGAAGAGCTGGGGAGAAAAATGATGGCCAACATCGTCATGCTCGGTTTCCTGAGCGCCGTGAGCGACGCGGTGTCCAGGGAAGCCCTGCACGAAACCGTGCTCCGGTCCGTTCCCAAAGGCACGGAAAGTAACAATTCCGCAGCCTTCAACAAGGGCCATGACTACGGCGCGGCAATCCTCAAGGGAATCGAGAAAAAAGCGGCCGGAAAGAAAGGAGCCAGGTGATGCGAGTCCCCAAAGACCGACTGCACAAAGTCCTGATCATCGGCGCCAACCCGGCGGGCATCGCCGCCGCCAACAAGCTCGGGGAGCTGGGCATTCCCATCACCCTGGTGGACTCACAAGCCGATTTGGACGCGAAGCTCGCGGCGGCTGAATACCGGTTCGCTTCGGGACAGCTCACCAACCACGCCTTGAGACCCGGACTCCTGCGCATTTTTCGCAACGCCAAAATACGAGCCATCCTGCCGGGAACGGTGCTCTCCCTCAAGCACACTCCCCAGGGCTTTTGCGCTCACATCGGCACTCCACCCCAATACGTGGACCCCGACCTGTGCGTCCTGTGCGGCCGCTGCGTCGAAGTATGCCCCGCCTGCGCTCCCGACGGCGGCAAGCCCATCCGCTTTGCCGGCAGGCAGGCCCTTCCCGGCCATGCCCTCATCGACAAGCGCCGACTGCCCCTCTGCCAGGCATCCTGCCCCCTCGGAGTGAACGCCCAGGGTTACGTGGCTCTGGCCAGGGCGGGCAAATACGACGAAGCCCTGGAACTCATTCGCAAAAACAACGTCCTTCCCGGCATTTGCGGGCGCATCTGCACCCATCCCTGTGAAATTTCCTGCCGACGGGGAGAACTGGACGAACCCGTGGCCATCCGGGACATCAAGCGGTTTCTTGCCGATTATGAAATGAAACAACCCCGGAAAAGCCGGCCTCGCCGGGAACCCTGGAGGAAGGAACGCATTGCCGTGGTGGGGTCCGGACCTGCGGGATTGGCGGCAGCCGCCGAACTCGCCGGGGAAGGGTTTCCCGTCACGGTCTTCGAAAAGGAAAAGGACCCGGGAGGGCTTTTGCGCTACGGCATCGGGCCCTACCGCCTGCCCCGTGAAATCATCGACCATGAAATTCGGAACATCGAAAACCTGGGAGTCGAATTCAAACTCGAAACTCCCATCGATCCTGCCCAGGGCTATGAAGATTTGAAAAAGGATTTTCACGCGGTGATCGTGGCCACGGGAATCTGGCACGACCGCAAGCTGGGAGTTCCGGGGGAAAACCTGGAGGGGGTGCATGGATGCATCGCCTTCCTGGGAGCCGTTTACAGGGGAGAAATCGAGCGCCTGCCGGAAAATATCGCCGTCATCGGAGACGGCAATTCGGCTTTCGACGCGGCGCGGGCCCTTGTACGCCTGGGAGCCCGGGTAACGATCCTTTCGTGGTTTCCCGAAAACGCGATCCCCGCCGACGCGGAAGAAGTGACGGCTGCCGTCGAGGAAGGCGTGCGCCTGGTCACATCGACCCAGGTGACGGAATTCCTCGGGGAAAACGGGCGTTTCAAGCAACTCCGATGTGCTCCCACCCTGCCCGGTGATCCGGACGCCAAGGGCATTTGCTGGCCAAAAATCGACCCCAAAGGGCAGAGCTTCGAAATGGGTTTCGACCGGGTCATCGTGGCCGTCGGCCAGACGGGAGGAACTCCCGTATCCGAGGGAGACACCTGCGTGCTGACCACGCCGGGGGGCTTCATCCAGGTGGACACGCTGTGTACCACATCCCTGGACAAGGTGTTCGCTGCGGGAGATGCGGTGGAGGGGCCATCCAACGTGGTTCGGGCCATGGCTTCGGGGCGGGAGGCGGCTCGAGGCGTCTTGAAAAAACTTTCGGGTCAGGAGCCTTTCACCGTGAAGCCCTTTCGGCCCGAAGACAGGGACTTCCCTGGAATTTCCCCCGACGTGCCTTCCGTTGCCAGAATCCACATGCCCGAAGTGCAACCTTCCGCCCGTGTCCGGGATTTCGTGGAAGTGGCTCTCGGGCTCGATGAGGACCAGGTACACGCGGAAGCCTCCCGATGCCTCAACTGCGGAGTCTGCTCCGAATGCCTCCAGTGCGGTGAAGTGTGCGTCAGCCCTCTCACCATACGCCATGACGCTCGACCCGGAGAAGAAGTCGAGCACGCGGGAATCGTCATCATCGCCGACCCGAACCTGACTCCGGCCATCAAGGGAGAAGACGTCCTGCGTGCCTACAGCACCAGGGCTTCCGGAGAGGACGTCTACGCCATGATGCAGCGGGGCTTTGCCGCCGCAGCGGAAGCCCTCGTCTTGCTCGGAGGCACCGCTCAGCGCATGAGGGGCCACGGCCTTTCTTTCGCCTCCGCCGGTCCCCAGCTTTCCAGCTCGGTGCGCATCGGGGTTTTCGTCTGTCGCTGCAACGATACCTACGGGTGGCCCGAGGGGCTGGAAAAAATCCTGGAAGAACTGGCCGCCCTTCCCAACATCGAACACGTGGAAGCCCTCCGGTCGGCCTGCATCCCTGAAGGTTCCGACTCGATCCTTCGCACCATCCGCGAGAAGAACCTCACGCGCCTGGCCCTGGGTTCCTGCGTGTGCTGCCCCCTGGATTTCATTTGCACGGCGTGCTCCGATCAGCGCACCCGCCTCAAGTATGCTCTCTTCCACGGCACGGGCGTCAACCGGGCCATGGTGGAAACGTGCAACCTGAGAGGTGAAGTGCTTCGCCTTTTCAAAACCGATGAAGCCCTGGCCATACAGCGGTTCAAGGGACTCATGGAACGCTCCGTCGGACGCGCCGCCAATCTCAAGGCCATGCCCACTCCGGCCCGACCCTACAACTTCACCACGGCGGTCATCGGGGATTCCCCCGCGACCCTCGAAAGCGCCATGACCTTGGCCGACGCTGGGATGGAAGTGTTTCTCTTCGGCCCTCCCAACGAGCCACTTGCCCAATCCCTCGAACACCGTAACATCCACAATTTCAAGGGATCGAGGGTGGTGGGACTCAAAGGCACGGTGGGGAATTTTCAGGTCACCGTGGAAACGGAGGGATCGCGACAGGTTCTGCATGCCGGGGCGGTCATCCTGGGAGAAAAGAGTCGCCGAAAAATCCCCTACACGGCCACCGAGCAGCTTCCGCCGCACTTTGTGGAAGCATCCATGCAATCCAAGGGCATGACGGGGGTGCCTTTCTTCGCTCCCGGCGCCACCTCCATTCCGGGACTCTTCCTGGCAAATCCGCCGGGGCTCAAGGTTTCCGAACGGACCAAAGGCAAGGCGGCGGCCATTCTTGCCGCCTGCGTCATGCCCCGAGGGCCGCGCCAGAACAAGGGCTACACGGTGGTCGTGGATGAAAGCCTGTGCCGTGGGTGCGGCCGCTGCATGCAGGTCTGCCCCTACCAGGCCGTCAGTTTCAGGAGCAACGACATCGGCGGGTGGTATTCGGTCATCGACGAAGCCCTTTGCAAAGGCTGCGGCAACTGCATTTCGGTCTGTCCCTCCAATGCGGCGGACAGTCCCTATCGGGATCACAGATTTCTCGAACAGATGCTCGAGGAGATACTCCTGTGATGGATAACGAGAAAACCATGGAAAAACCAAAAATCATATTGTTTATCTGCAACTGGGGACCTCACGCGGCATTTCAAACGCTCCAGGACAACAATGCCGATATTCCGGTGGAAGTCCGCATGATCCGCATCCCCTGCACGGGAAGGATGAGTAAGTCCCTGCTTTTCAAATCCTTCGAAATGGGAGCCGACGGCGTGGCCCTGGTGGGCTGCGAGCCGGGTTCGTGCCGCTACGGCAGCGGCACGGAATCGGCGGAACGCAACGTCGAGGACACGCAAGACATCCTGGACCTGCTGGGTCTGGGACGGGACCGGCTGCGCCCGGCCATGTTCCTCCCGGAAGAATCCGACGCTCTGCTGGCCTTCCTCAAGGACTTTCGAGACGTTATCGTAACCATGGGAAAAACACCGGTGCAGCGCCGGGAACGGGAAGCCGTCGCCCTGTCCCCCATGGAAACCGCTCGGGTGGTGGCGGCTCACGACGTGTATGCGTGCCAGGACTGCGGCAAATGTTCTTCTGCCTGCCCCGTGACCCTGTCGGGCAAGGTGTTTTCCCCGAGAGCCATGGCCAACGCCATCATCGGAGGAGACCTGGAATCCCGACCCGTGGTGGAAGACGTGTGGGCCTGCCTCACCTGCGGCCTTTGCACCGACCGGTGCCCTTCGGCGGTGAACTTCCCCGACTTCGTCCGCGAAATGCGCCATGTGCTCAAGTGCGGCGGGGTCGAGGGCAACCAGGCACACGGGGGCTTCTTTCAATCCATCATGAAAACCATGACTTCCCCGGACCTGCCCATCCGCCACTGGGACTGGCTGCCCGAGGACATCAAAACGGACGACCGGAGCAAGATCCTGTACTTTGGAGGCTGCGCCCCCTACTTCGACACCTTCTTCCGGCACCACCTGGGGGTCAAGACCAGCGACATCCTCGCGGACAGCCTGCGGCTCATGAATTTTTTCGACATCTTTCCCAAGGTCCTTTCCGATGAACGGTGCTGCGGACACGACCTCCTGTGGTCGGGAGACGAAGAAAATTTCCTGCGGCTGGCCCGGCTCAACGCGGAAGCCTTCAAGCGTATGGGCATCGAAAAGATCGTGACGGCATGCCCCGAATGTTACCACGCCCTTTCCCATGACTACCCGAAAGCGGGCGTCCCCCTGGACATCGAAGTGACGCATCTCTACGATCTCCTGGAGAAGGAAATCGACAAGGGTGCCGTGGGATTCGAGGAAATGGACCGCAGAATCACCTTTCAGGACCCCTGCCGCCTCAGCCGCCTGGACAAACGCCCCGAACTTCCGAGGAAGCTGTTGCAGCGCCTGCGCCCCAAGGCTTTCGAGGAAATGCAGGATCGCGGCGTGTCTGCCCTGTGCTGCGGCAACTGTGCCTGGACGGGATGCGACAGTTACACCAAGGCTCTTCAAAACAAGCGTTTGCGCCAGGCCAAGGCCACGGGCAGCGACCTGCTCGTCACGGCCTGCCCCAAATGCTGGATTCACTTGAAATGTGCCATGCAGGACCCCTTTCGAGGCAATGAAATCGAAATGGAGATCATGGACCTCACGGGCCTTCTGGCCGGAACCATCAAATGGGAATAGGGAGCGTCACTTCTATGGAGACCGCAAAAAAACAACATCACCAACCACGCGTCGGCGTTTATGTGTGCCATTGTGGGCTCAACATCGCCAGGACGGTCGATTGCGGCCGGGTTGCCGCAGACATGGAAAACATCGAGGACGTCGTCATCGCCAAGGACATCCCCTATGCGTGCTCGGAACCGGGCCAGGAAAGCATCAAGGAAGACATCCTCAAGCACAACCTGGACCGGGTCGTGGTGGCATCGTGCTCGCCGCGCCTTCATGAACCCACCTTTCGCCAGATGCTGCAATCGGCCGGGCTGAACCCCTATTTGCTGGAAATGGCCAACCTCCGTGAACATTGCAGTTGGGTTCACCTGCAAGAACCCGAAGCCGCCACCGCCAAGGCACGGGACCTCACCCGCATGGCCGTCGCGCGCGTGAAAAAACTCGAACCCCTCGAACCCGAAACCCTCCCCCTCACCAAACGGACCCTGGTCATCGGCGGCGGCGTGGCGGGAATCCAGGCGGCCCTCGACCTGGCGGACAACGGCTACGATGTGGTGATGGTGGAAAAAAAACCCTCCATCGGCGGCATCATGGCCCAGCTGGACAAGACCTTTCCGACCATGGACTGCTCCATCTGAATTCTCGGTCCGAAAATGACGGATGTCGGTCGGCATCCCCGAATCAAGCTTTACACCCTCAGCGAAGTGGTGGATGTGAAAGGTTACGTGGGCAACTTCGAAGCCAAAATCTTCAAGAAAGCCCGCTATGTGGATGAAAAGGAATGCACCGCCTGCGGCGACTGCGTGAAAGTCTGCCCTGTGGTGCGCCCCGACGAGTTCAACTTCGGCCTGTCGTCGAGAAAGGCCATTCACTCGCCGTTTCCTCAGGCCGTGCCGTCGGCCTACCTCATCAACACGGCCGAATGCCTGGGGCACAACCCGGTGGTGTGCGCCAAGTGCGTGGAAGCCTGCGAGAAAGGTTGCATCAATTTCCACATGTCCGATGAGGAAATCGTGGAAAAGGTGGGCAGCATCATCGTGGCCACGGGCATGGAACCCTACGATCCAACGGAAATGGACGAGTACGGATACACCCGGTTCGAAAACGTGCTCACGAGCATCGAATTCGAACGACTCGTCAACGCGGGAGGTCCCACCAAGGGGAACCTCATACGCCCCAAGGACCGCAAGTCCCCCTCGTCCATCGGCTTCATCCAGTGCGTGGGTTCGAGGTCCGCTCAGAAGGGGCATCCCTACTGTTCCAACGTGTGCTGCATGAACACCATCAAGAGCACGCTGGTGCTCAAGGAGCATTACCCCAATATCGACATCAAGGTTTTCTACATCGATATCCGGGCTTTCGGAAAGGGCTTCGAGGACCTCTACACCCGGAGCCGCCGGTCGGGAGTCCACTATGTCCGGGGTCTGCCGGGCAATGTGGAGGAACTGCCCGACGGCAGTCTCAAGGTGGCCGTGGAAAATGCATCCACGGGGGAACTCGAGTTCTACGTTTTCGACATGCTGGTGCTCGCCGTGGGCGTGAAGCCGTCCAAAGGCACGCAGCGCTTGCAGGAAATGCTGGGACTTCAGCTCACTTCCGACGGCTTCTACCTGGAAGCCCACCCCAAGCTGCTCCCCGTGGATGCGGCCACTCGAGGCGTCTTCTACGCGGGGTGCGCCGAAGGCCCCAAGGACATCAAGGAAACGGTGACCCAGGCATCGGCGGCGGCCGTGCGAGCCATACGGCTCATGCACAAGGGAGAAATTCTCACGGAGCCCATCACGTCGCAAATCATCGTGGAAAAATGCAAATCCTGCGGCATCTGCGCGGAAGTATGCCCCTACAACGCCATCACGGTGGATGTGAAGAAGAAAACCCCCGCGGTGGTGAACAGCGCGGCGTGCGCGGGCTGCGGCACCTGCGCGGCGGAATGTCCTTTCGGCGCCATCACCATGAACCACTTCACCGATCAGCAGATCACCACCCAGATCGATGAAATGCTCGAGGAAAAGCCGGAAAACAAGATTCTGGCCTTCGCCTGCAACTGGTGCTCCTACGCCGGAGCCGATTACGCGGGGGTATCACGGCTCCAGTACCCTCCCAACGTGAGGGTCATCCGCACCATGTGTTCGGGTCGCGTGGACGAGAGCTTCATCTGGCACGCTTTTGCCCAGGGAGCCCCTCTGGTGCTGGTGAGCGGCTGCCATATCGGTGACTGCCACTACATCGACGCCAACCACTGGACGGAAAAAAGGATCAACAAGGTCTGGAAGAAAATGGAGAAACTGGGCATTAGACCCGAGCGGCTGCAACTGGAATGGATCAGCGCTGCCGAGGGAGTGCGTTTTTCCAATATCATGCGGAAGCTGGAAAAATTACGGCAGGAAGTGAGTCCGGAAGAAATCGCCGAGACGGTTCGCATCCTAACGGAAAAACAACAGAAATCCAAAGCTGGAGGTCAAAAGGCGGAGGAATGATGAAAAAAAGTGAAAGGCGAAGGAAGAAGCGGCTTATACTTCGCCTTTCACTTCAGTCCACTGGAGCGATACGGACTCGAAGAGGCTTCTTGTCGCGCTACTTTGCATAACAGCAGTGTTTGCACAAATCCGACAAAATCCCTCTTATGCTATGGATCCTTTCCTCTGAATCGAGTATCTCTGGCAACTGTTTTTGCAATATATTCCCATAACTATATCTCTGATGAAAATCTTGACAGCAAATATAAAGATTGCCTTTGACTCCAAAGTGGAGAAAATCGTTTATTCTATCTCCACCACAGTTGCATTGCCGTGGATTTTCCAGGTAGAATTTATTGTCAATATGAGGCTTTAACTGTCCAGCCCTATCGCATAAAAAGCCTTTGATAATATTATATCCATATTTTGCGAACTTTTCTTTTACTTCATCTAAATTTTTTTCATGGAATTCATCGTTCCATCCAAGAACGGTGATCACTGCATTTAATTTATTTTTTTCAATACAATGACCATAGTTTTCAATATTTTTCATCAACCTTCGGTATTGTGCAACTGAACAATTCGTTAATTTATGAATGGCTTCATAAGAAACTGCCGGTAAATCTATACAAACAAATTTATAAATCAAATCAAGGTTATTCATAAAGTAATCGGTTATTTTTGTATTTAGATTTGTTCCATTTGTAATATTCCAATACTTTAAATTATATTTTTTTAATAGATCGAGACGTTTAATAAAAAATGGATCGATTGTAGGTTCGTTATATGCTGCAAAACTAACAATTTTAATAGGTCTTTTCAGCTTTGTTAGCTCAATTAATATTCTTTCGAATAAATCCAGCGACATTATCGCCGGCTTTTGAGGATTACAGTAACCCCAAAAGCAATACATACAGCTACGATTGCAATAATTGATAGTTTCTATTTGAACCGTTAGCTCTTTATCTTTTTCAAAATTAAATGATTGATCCATCATCACCGAATTTTCCGAGAAAAAAAGCCCGAGGAACAGGCACGGCCTTCCATATCCCGATCATTGCTTCCGGACTTCCAGGTGTTTGAGATTCCAAGGAGATATCCCTTTCGCCTTTACACGTACTTTCTCCTTGGGGATTTAGATCGCATGAAGAACAGGAGGACGATGCCTGCCAGAAATCCTCCCACATGCGCCCACCAGGCGATGCCGACCACTTCGTCGCCATGGGCCAGAAGGGACAGCGTGCCGCTGAAAAACTGCATGAGAAACCACATTCCCAGGTAAATGAATGCGGGCAGTTCCACCATCATGGGGAAAAAAAAGATCGGTATCAGCGTGAGGATTTTGGCTTTGGGATAAAAGATGAAATAGGCACCCATGACTCCGGCAATGGCACCGCTTGCCCCCACCGTGGGCATGGCCGACGCGGGATGGAGCAACACATGTATCATGCCGGCAATGATGCCCGAAAGGATATAGAACAGAAAATACCGCCCATGCCCCAGTTCTCCTTCGATGTTGTCTCCAAAGATATGAAGAATCCACATATTGCTGATGATGTGGAACCATCCACCGTGCAGAAACATGGAAGACAAAAAAGGCAACATGAGCTCTCCGAAATGAAATCCGGAAAGCTCCAACATCGTAAAAAAACGTACGGGAATCAGGCCGTACCGATACAGGAAGCTCTCGAGTTCAGCCCCCAACGCCCATTCATAGAAAAACATCGCAATGCATGCGGCAATGATGCAGCGATTCACCACGGGGGTGCCCTTGGAAGGATTGATGTCACGAATCGGGATCAATCGAGTCTCTCCTGCAAAACGAAAAAAGCCACGTCAGCCGTGATGTAGCTACTTGACCAGCATCACGGGACAATGAGAAAGGATACTCACCTTGTAGCTGATGGTCCCCCACCCCCTGGAACTATCAGCCGAATCGATCTTGTGAGACATGAGAATGATCAGGTCGATATCCCGTGAGTGGGCGAAACTGACGATATCTTTCACCCTTTGCCCGAACATCACTTGTTTGTCGATGGGCAAGGGGCTCTTTTTAAATCGGGTGACGGCCTCATCCATGAGCCTGTTAGCCCGGCGTCCCAGTTTGTCGTAAAAGTCCCGGAAGTCCTCCGTATCGGTGTCCATGATCATTTCCACCACGTGAAGCAAAGTAACCGTCGCTTCATCATGACGGGCGATCTTCAAAGCGACTTCCAACGCTTTGAAGCTTCTTTCAGTGAGGTCCGTAGGTACAAGAATCCTCTCAAACATCAATAATCCTCCTGGCTCATTGTACTGTCAAAATAACGAAAGCATCCCGGCCGACAACACAACATGGCCGTTGCTCAACCGTTCGTCACTGTCATTTTGTGAGCATATCCAAGATAACCACGGTACGCTCCCACGGCACGGCAAAGAGGCTTCATGGATGCAACACGTGATAGCCCTGCTCCCATAGGGCCCCCATGAGTTCTTTCCCGTGGTCGGGTCCCCTGGTTTCCAGCTCGAGCTCAACGCGCGTGAGGTTCACCGGCAGGTCTTTACCTCCCCGATCATGATAGATGTGCAAAACGTTGGCCTGATGGGAAGCTACCAGAGCCAGCAATCCTGCCAGAGACCCCGGTGTATCGTCAATACACACGGTGAAGCGCACGATTCTCCCATGGCGAAAAAGCCCCTGCCCAATGATGCGACCCACCAGGGGAGTGTCCACATTGCCGCCGCTGATGACCAGGACCACCTTGCTTCCGGGAGGAATTCCCACCTGCCCCTTCAGGAGTGCGGCCAGGGGAGCCGCCCCAGCCCCTTCGGCCAGAACTCGCCGGCGTTCGAGCAGCATCAGGATGGCTGCCGCGATATCTCCTTCGTCCACGAGCACCACATCATGGGCGGTGCGCCGAATGACTTCGAAGGTGATGGCCCCCAGTTGTTTGACGGCAATGCCGTCGGCAATGGATTGCTTGAGGTCCACGCTGACGGGCTCTCCCGCGTGGAGAGCCGCGTCAACGGAGGGACATGCAGCCGCCTGCACCCCGATCATCCGGGTCGAAGGCCGCAATGCGTCGGCCGTCGTCGCAATTCCGCTGAACAGCCCCCCACCCCCGATGGGCACGAATATGAAATCAGGGTCCGGCAGGTCTTGAAAAATTTCCACCCCCACCGTGCCCTGACCGCAGATGATGTCCACATCGTCGAAGGGATGAATGAATGTCTTGCCCTCTCGTTCCAATTCGCGCGCTACCTGGAGGCCTTCAGTGAGGCTTGCTCCGGAAAGAATCACTTTGCCGCCGTAAGCACGGGTCGCTTCCTGCTTGGAAAGGGAAGCCCACTGCGGCATGACGATCGTGGCTTTGATTCCCGCCCTGCGCGCCGCCAGGGCCACTCCCTGAGCATGGTTTCCCGCCGAGGCGGCCACCACTCCTTCGGAACCGATACGGTCGGCGATGGACAGGATTTTGAACGTGGCGCCCCGAATCTTGAAAGACCCCGTTTCCTGCAAATTTTCCAGTTTCAGATAAACTTCCGCACCGGTCAATTTGCTGAAAGTGGAAGAGTACACCAGGGGCGTCTTGAGAAACCGGCCTCGGACAAGCTCCTCGGCCTTCCGTATTTCATCAAAACAGATCATTTTCTCATCACTCTAAAAATCAGTCGGAATCCCGGCAAATGGAGTCCTTGGCAAGGGTGAAGATGAAGTCGGAACCGTCCGGGCGAGGTTCATACCACATGTTTCCCCCGTGTTTTCGAATGATTTCCCGAACCAGGTAAAGCCCGATTCCCAGGCCGGATCGCCCCGTGAGTGCCCCACTGGAAATTCTTCCCAGCCGGGTAAAAAGCTTTTCCATCCGGTCTTCGGGAATGGGAGTGCCGCTGTTGTATACATTGAGCCGGTAATGGGTTCCGAGTTCCTGGAAACCGAAGGCCACACGGCACCCTGAGCCTCCATGATTGATGGCATTGCGAAAAAGATTCCTGAAAACGGATTTCAACCAGATTTTATCCGCATGGATAGGAATACGGCCCACGGGAATGGCCCCCATGAGATTGTCGATGACGATGCTGTTTTTTTCAAGTTCCCCAGCCAGCTCATACAGCACGGGATCGATGATGTCCTGACGCAGGTCCAGCATTTGAGGCCCATCTTCCATGGAGTCGGCCATGGAGGACGCCTTGGAGATGAATTCCTCTGCCGTTGCTAAAAGTTGCGCCACGCGGGAAAAAAGGTCTTTGACGGTATTGGAAACGCTTTCATCCATGTGGCCGTAACGGCCCCGTATGAGCAGCTTCAGGGTCGCACCCATGGCCACCAGGGAGCCCCGAACGTCGTGGGACATGAGCATGAGCATCTGGAGAATTTGCTCATTCAGTTGCCGAATACGCTCTTCCGACTGGGCCAGGCTGAAGTTTTGCAACTGGTATTCCTTGAGAGCCTGCAAACATCGTCTCCAGTTGGTGACGTCCAAAAGAAGGCCTTCGTAGGACACGCTCCCATTTTCCTCAAACCACAGGTTGGCCGTGATATTGCCCACGAAAGTGGTCCCGTTTTTCCTTCTCATGACCACTTGGTGGTTCTTGACAAAACCATCTCCTTCTATTTTCTTTCTTAGAAGGTCCATGTCCGAGGGGTCTTGAAAAAGGCAATCGATGGAAGGAAGCTCCAGCATTTCCCGCCTGGACTTGAAACCGAATATATCCACCCCCGCCTGGTTGATTTCCAAAAGCACCCCCTTGCGATTCACCACGAAGCGCATGTCCAGGGAAGCATCAAAAAAACTTTTGTACCGCCTTCCCTTAAGCAACAGTGCGGGCGCAGCCGGAAAATGAAATCCTGCATCGGTTTCCCCTTGCGGTCCCGTAGAAGAATCGCATCCCTTTTCTTTCTTTTCCATGACCATACCTCGCTCAACCCATAGCCTTTAAATCACATCAAAGCAACGGGCAGGCACTTAGATCTTCGATCTTTCCGGCACCGCCGGGCTCCGCGGTAACGCTGTAACGCAGAGAATGAATGATCCGATCCGCCTTTTCTTCCATCTCGGGAACCAGCTCAATAAGGGTTTTCAAAGATATGAGCACTTTCTTCATCTGGTGCTGTTGAGCAACGGGAAGGTCCGGGCGGCTCAACAGCAAAATCGCGTCATCGACGGCACTCAGTTTTTCGGCCGTAAAGTAAACAAAAGCTGTTTCTATCCACTGTTCACACAGATCCCTGGGCAGGTGGGTGATTCGACGGACGAGATCCTTGTCAGTGACACTGTAAATGGCTTCCTTCAGAAGGTGCAGCAGGTTTTCGACTTCCTCCCTGTCTGTTTCCAAGAGGGCTGCGAGGGAAAACAGGCGCTCCCATTTGGGTATGATTTTGTAGGCAAGCCACTGGTCGTATTGCTGCGGCAGGAGGGAATGGGACATCATCTCTTCCTGGTCTTGGGAAAGCTTGTGAACCAGGTGGACCAGTTCATCGTTCTCGCCCCATAGAGCCGATCCTCCGGCAAGAATCCCCTGCAAGCGCTGGAGAATGCCTCTCCGGCAGTGCATCGCCGGAAAAGCTTCCTTGAGTTGAGCTTCCCATTCCTGGCGAAGGACTCCCAGTTGAGCATTGACGGCGGAAAGGATAAAGGCAAACTTGATGAGGGTGTTTCGCAGTTCATGGGCCAGCACCTCGCAGCTTTGCAGGCGCTGACGGGCAAACTCCCGTTGAGCCTTGAGGAGGGACTCCCGAATCTGGTGTGTGAGTATTTCCGTGCCCAGACTTCGCGACAATTCTCGGATCACCCTGGTGGACTGGTCATCCCGGCGTACGGTATGGGGCAGAAAATGGATTTTGATCACCGCCACCACCACGAATTCCGTGTCCTGCCATATGGGATTGCCCTGCCAGTCGCGGGGATAGGGAAGAGCGTCCAGGCACGAACCGTAGATATCCGTTTTACGAACCAGAACCGGCTCCATGTGGTAAAAGTCCTCGATTTCCCCACGGAGCTGTTTGGCCACGCTGCGCAGGTCTTCGTAGGGATTTTCCGCCGTCCAGCTTTTTTGTTTTTCCACGCACCATCCCATGGCTTCCAGGGGGCGGTCCGGATGGTCACAGTACTGTTTCCAGATTTTGCCCGGGTAGTTGTAATCGGAAGTGGCGGGAAGGCCCCATTTGATCTCATCCACATCTCGCCCCCGAATGCCCGAAGTGACGCGTACGACCTGAAGATCCGGCATGGACCCCACCCGATAAATGGTCCCTTTATAAGCAGAGGAGAGACAACACAATACGGTGCGGATCATATTTTTGCATGTTTTCTCCAGCAGGTCTTCCTTCATGGTCATGCCTTCCTCCCGCATACTTTAGATCACTCTCCCCCATTAGTCTATTGCCTTAAATTGCATTGAGCCTCCACGGACCATATCAGCGACGCCTGTCCAGGCAACGAGACGGCACCGCCTGCCGCGAACAGCGACATTCAGTCTTAGAATCCCCTTATATCAGCAAAAAACACAGAAAGCGACCGCAACAACTGCAATAACAATTTAAGAACGAATACAAATTCTTACTATAAGTTATCATTTTACACAAAAAATCATATCATACATCTTTCTTCTTGAGCACAAAGACCTGTTTCATGGGAACGACCCCCAACACTTCACGGGCATCGGACAACTGGGACGGATCGCTATCCAGGGCACTCCAGGAATCGAGAAACAACGTTTCCCCGGTATTTTTGACAATCACTGGGAGCGTCTTCTTGGACGGCTTGCGCCCTTCGTAAATGATATTGCCCGGATCATCGGGCTTGACCAGGCGGCAATCCACCTCATAGGCCTCGGCCATTTCGTAGAGGGTCGAAACCGTGTATGCATCCCTGGGAAAAGGCTTCAAACGTCCTTCTTCCAAGATAAAAACTCCGCCCGGCATGATTTCCGAGGGCTCCGGGCTTTCCGTACCCTTTTCCACATCGGTATCGACAAGGTCATCCGTACCGCCAATACGTTCCGCTTCCTTGACGATTTGATTTTGAGGCACCGGTTTTTCTTTTTTTCTCATCACGAAACGCTCCTTCAGCTTCCCCGAAAAGATCAACAGTTGGACAACGCGCTCCCCTCCCGGACTTTCCATCCCCGCATTGCGGCACCTGTCATCGCAGAGGCGACAACGATAGGTGGGAACGCGCCTTTGTTCTTTATCGCACCATACAAATGAAGACATATTCACGGGACCTTCGATCATGGACGGCCGCAGGGCAAATTCCCCGGGCTGAAAGTGTCTTTATCCAGCAAAAATTTCCGAACCTTCACGGCAATTTCTGTTAAAATGCCACTCCGTAAGGCCCATGATCTCATATTCATTTCTCATGCCGGAGGTGGCTCCCATGAAACTCAAAAGTTCTCTTACCACGAAAATAAGAACGGCGTTATACGCTCTTCTCATAGCCATCACCCTCGCAGCGGCCACTGCGGCGCATGCCGCTGACGTCGGCGACATCCGTAGAATCACCCTCCTGCACATCAACGACTTTCACGGCCACCTCGAACCCATAACGGACCGGACCATCGACTCCCGGACAAAAGTCGGGGGAGCCTCCTACCTGGCGGAACTGATTCATGAAGAACGCCGAAAAAATCCCGGCGGCAACCTGCTGCTCTCCGCCGGAGACATGTTCCAGGGAACTCCCGTGTCCAACCTCTTCCATGGGCAACCGGTCATGGAAATCATGAACCACCTGGAATTCGACGCCATGGTGCTCGGCAACCATGAATTCGATTGGGGCCTCGAGGTGCTCCAAACCCTTGTGTCCCGGGCCCGTTTCCCCATCCTGTCGAGCAATGTTTCGTTCAAAAACGGCCAACCCCTTCCTGGAATCGAGCCTTACGTGATCCTCGAACGGGAGGGAATCAAGCTGGGCATCCTGGGACTGACGACTCCCGAAACCCTCTACGCCGTCAAAGCAACCCTGGTGGAAGACCTCGATTTTCAAGACCCCCTCGAAGCCGCAAGCCGGTGGATCGAGGAACTCAAGGAAAAGGGCGCGGACATCATCGTGGTCCTGTCGCACCTGGGATTCCCCTTGGACCGCAGGCTCGCCCGTCACAACCCGGACATTCATGTCATCGTCGGCGGACACAGCCACACGGTGATCGACGCCCCCGTCGTGGAAAACGGGACCCTCATCATCCAGGCAGGATACTACGGGGTGTACCTGGGGGTGCTCGATTTGGAGGTGGATGCAAAAACCGGTCGGATAAAGGATCACTCCCACACCGATGTCCTTCGGCTCGTTTCCCCGGACCCAAAAGCCCCTGCCGATGAAACCGTACAGGCCATTGTGACACAATACACGGAAAAAATAGAGGAAAAGCTTTCCGTCGAGATCGGAGAAACCCTGGTGGACCTGGTGCGCGACCCCACAGGCGAATCCAACCTGGGCAATCTCATCTGCGATGCCATACGTGAGGCGGCCGGAACTCCCATCGCCTTTCAGAACGGCGGCGGCATCCGCATGGACATCCCGGCGGGAAAGATCAGCCTGGGAGACCTCTACACCATGCTCCCCTTCAAAAACGTGATCGTCACCATGGACATGACGGGAACCCAAATCCTGGATGCCCTCGAACAGAGCGGCACACTGGAAAAACGCATCTTACAGGTTTCGGGCCTGGAAGTGACGTACGACCTTTCCAGGCCACCGGGCGGCCAGGTCACCCACGTAATGGTGGGAGAAAATCCCCTGGACCTCGATAAACGCTACCGCGTCGCCGTCAACGACTTCCTGTCGGCCGGGGGAGACCGCTTCAGCGCATTTCGAAAAGGCGACCGCATGGCCGTCGGGGAGGAACTGCTCGCGGCGGTTCAAAGCTACATCGAACGCCATTCCCCCGTGGCACCGGCCATCGAGGGGCGGATACGTTTTTTGGGGCAACCCTGAGAAGCTGTCTGAAAATTCTCTCGTTTCCAAGCTCCGACTTGGAAACGAGAATCCTGTTACACCAGAGTTTGAATAGCAACAATAGGCTTGGCCGAAAAAAACTCGGGTCGGGTTGAGTCGGGTTGAGTCGAGAAAAGCAAAACAACCTGCACTTTTTCCTACGTCCACCATGTCCACTTTGTCCACTTTGTCCACAGCTCTCTGGATGGAACGACATTTTTCAGACAGCTTCCGAGAGAACGTGGAGGTAACGGCCGACCATGACCTGAGTTTTGTGGACAAAGTGGACA